>JBNMKM010000001.1:0-166103 GCA_050874345.1 Roseburia sp.
CGGGATTTCATGCCGACAACACGGTTCTCTACGATATCAACAATGCCGATGCCGTGTTTGCCACCGAGACGGTTTAATTCACGGATGATATCGGAAACCTTCATCTGTTTGCCGTTGACGGAAGTCGGAACACCTTTTTCGAAGGTCATCGTAACATATTCGCCCTCATCCGGTGCTTTTTCCGGAGAAACGCCAAGAACTAAAAGATGGTCATAGTCAGGCTCGTTTGCCGGGTCCTCTAACTCAAGACCTTCGTGGCTGATATGCCAGATGTTGCGGTCACGGCTGTAGCTGGTGTCAGCAGAGAATGGGAGATGGATGCCATGTGCCTTGCAGTATTCGATTTCTGCTTCACGGGAATCCATGTTCCACTTGTCATCACGCCATGCAGCGATGATTTTAAGGTCAGGAGCAAGTGCCTTGATGCCGAGCTCGAAACGAATCTGGTCATTTCCTTTTCCGGTTGCACCGTGGCAGATAGCGGTTGCGCCTTCTTTTCTTGCAACTTCTACTAATTTCTTGGCAATTAACGGACGAGCCATGGAGGTTCCTAATAAGTATTTGTTTTCATAAACTGCATTTGCCTCTACGCATGGCATAATGTAATCTTCACAGAATTCATCGATGATATCGACAATGTATAATTTGGAAGCACCACAGGAGATGGCTCTTTCTTCGAGTCCGTCAAGTTCTTCTTCCTGTCCGCAGTCGATACAGCAGCAGATGACTTCGTAATCGTAATTTTCCTTTAACCAGGGAATGATGGCAGTGGTATCAAGACCGCCGGAGTAAGCTAAAATAACTTTTTCTTTCATGGGAATACATCCTTTCTTCGTAAGAATTACGTACTGACTGCAACCGCTTCGGTTGCGGTACTAGGATAAATATACAACACCTTCCTTTGAAAAGCAAGTGAAAAAATATACATTTTTCACTTATAAAAACACAACTGTATAAGTAAAAATGACGGAGCAACCGAAATGAGCACCATATTATAAAGGAAGAAACTAAGTTAAAAGAATAGAAAAACAATATGCAAAATGGAAAATTTCAAAAAAATAGAAAAAACGGGTTGCATAAATGAATAAGTGAATGTATAATTATGCAATAAAAATAAGGCGTGAATTTTATGAGAAATCAAATTCATTTTTGGAAAAAAGTGCTATAATAAAAAGCATCAGACACAGGGAGGAAGGAATCGGATGATTAAAGCGGGAATTATCGGGGCGACCGGATATGCAGGAAATGAACTGGTACGTCTTTTGATGGGACATAAGGAAGTAGAGATTAAGTGGTATGGCTCAAGAAGCTATATTGATAAAAAGTATGCGGATGTATACCAGAATATGTTTACAATTGTAGATGACATCTGCAAGGATGACAATATGGAAGAACTGGCATCCCAGGTGGATGTGATTTTTACGGCGACACCGCAGGGATTTTTGGCGGGTGTCCTCACGGAAGAAATCTTAAAAAAGACCAAAATTATCGACCTGAGCGCAGATTTCCGCATCAAGGATGTGGCCGTTTACGAGGAGTGGTACAAAATCGAGCATAAGAGTCCACAGTTTATTGAGGAAGCGGTGTACGGGCTGTGTGAGATTAACCGTGACCAGATTACAGAAAAAACAAGGCTGGTGGCAAATCCGGGCTGTTACACGACGTGTTCGATTCTGACCGCCTATCCGCTTGTAAAGGAAGGACTTATCGATCCGGATACGCTCATTGTTGATGCAAAATCGGGAACCTCCGGCGCAGGACGCGGGGCAAAGCTTCCAAACCTGTTTTGCGAGGTAAATGAAAATATCAAGGCATACGGTGTGACAAGCCACAGACATACGCCTGAAATCGAAGAACAGCTTGGCTATGCGGCAGGAAAGAAGATTCTAATTAACTTTACACCGCACCTTGTACCGATGAACCGCGGAATCCTTGCAACAGAATATGCAAGCCTAAAGAAGAAGTCAGACGGCAGTCTTCCGACCTATGAGGAGATAAAGGCAGTCTATGACCGCTATTATGAAAAGGAAAAATTCGTGCGTGTGCTTCCAAAGGATGTATGTCCGGAAACAAAGTGGGTGGAAGGAAGCAATTATGTGGATGTCAACTTTAAGATTGACGAGCGCACGGGACGCATCGTGATGATGGGAGCACTCGACAATCTTGTGAAGGGAGCTGCAGGTCAGGCAGTCCAGAATATGAACCTTCTCTTTGGATTTGATGAGGCAGAGGGACTCGAACTGGTACCGATGTTTCCATAAGACAACGGATTTCCATAAAGGGAGCAGAAACGAAAATGAAAGATGAAAAAATCGTCATCCGTGTGATGACAATGGAGGATTTTGAACAGGTACATAAGCTGTGGATGAGCATCCACGGATTTGGAATCCGCAGTATCGATGACTCGAAGGAAGGCGTGGAGCGCTTCATAAAGAGAAATCCAACCACCAGCATGGTGGCAGTCGCAGGGGAGAACATTGTGGGCGCAATTCTCTGTGGACATGATGGCAGACGCGGCTGTCTGTATCATGTGTGCGTGAGAGAAGACTACCGCAAGAACGGAATCGGACAGCAGATGGTGGAAAAATGTCTTGCGGCATTAAAAGAGGAACATATCAATAAAGTCAATCTGATTGCCTTCAAAAAGAATGAAGTCGGTAACCGGTTCTGGCAGGGGCTCGGATGGAGTTTCAGAGAAGATGTCAATTATTACGAATGTGTGCTGAATGAAGAAAATCAGACACGGTATAATCCATAGAAAGCAGGAGGAACGTTATGAGACAGATCAAAGGCGGCGTGACAGCGGCAAAAGGATTTCAGGCGGCAAGTACGGCAGCAGGAATTAAATATAAAACAGGCAGAAAGGATATGGCATTACTGTATAGCGACACAGCCTGTAATGTGGCAGGAACCTTTACCACCAATCTGGTGAAAGCAGCTCCGGTCAAGTGGGACCAGAAAGTCGTATCCCAGACGAAAAAGGCACAGGCAGTTGTCGTCAATGCGGGAATTGCAAATGCCTGTACCGGAGAAGAGGGAATGGGTTACTGCAGTAAGACAGCACAAAAGGCAGGCGATATGCTAAAAATTCCGGCTGAACAGGTGTTAGTAGCATCGACAGGTGTCATTGGAATGCAGCTTCCGATGGATAAAATCTGTGCCGGCATTGAGCAGATGGCACCGCAGTTAAAAGGCGGAATTGAGAGTGGCCATGAGGCGGCACTTGCCATCATGACAACAGATACGCACGAAAAGGAAGTGGCAGTGGAACTTGAACTTGGCGGAAAAACCGTTACGATTGGCGGAATGTGCAAGGGTTCGGGCATGATTCATCCGAATATGTGCACGATGCTTAGCTTTGTGACAACAGATGCGGCAATTTCGCAGGAACTGTTGCAAGCGGCACTTTCCGCGGACGTGCAGGATACCTATAATATGATTTCCGTGGACGGCGATACTTCCACAAACGACACCTGTCTTCTTCTGGCAAACGGTCAGGCGGGAAACACAGAGATTACCGAAAAGAATGACGACTACAAGGCATTTTGTGAGGCGTTAAATTTTGTCAACGAGACGCTGGCAAAAGAGATGGCAGGAGACGGAGAAGGAGCAACGGCACTGTTTGAAGTAAAAGTAATTCATGCTGCAACGAAGGAGCAGGCGAAGGTGTTGAGCAAGTCCGTTATTACTTCAAGCCTTACCAAAGCAGCAATTTACGGACACGATGCAAACTGGGGAAGAATCCTCTGCGCAATGGGATATTCCGGTGCACAGTTTGACCCGGAAAAAGTGGATTTGTACTTTGAGAGTGCAGCGGGAAGCTTAAAGATTATTGAAAACGGTGTGGCGCTTGATTACAGCGAAGAGCAGGCAACGAAGATTTTATCGGAGAAAGCAGTGACTGCAATTGCGGATATCAAAGAGGGAGACGCTTCTGCGACAGCATGGGGCTGTGACCTTACCTATGACTATGTAAAAATTAATGCAGATTACCGTTCCTAAGGGATGATATTGGAGGTTTAAATGGAAGAGAAGAATATGCAGGAAGTAATGCGCAAAGCAGAAGTGCTGATTGAAGCACTCCCTTATATCCAGCGGTTCAACCGTAAGATAATTGTAGTGAAATATGGCGGAAGTGCCATGGTGGATGAGGAATTAAAGCGTCATGTCATTCAGGATGTAACGCTGTTAAAATTAGTTGGATTTAAGCCGATTATCGTTCACGGCGGCGGTAAGGAAATCAGCAAATGGGTGGAAAAATCCGGCATGGAACCGGTGTTTGTCAACGGACTCAGAAAGACCGATGCGGCAACAATGGAAATTGCAGAGATGGTGCTCAACAAGGTCAACAAGTCCCTTGTAAAGCTGGTACAGCAGATTGGTGTCAATGCAGTCGGAATCAGCGGAAAAGACGGCGGACTTTTGAAAGTGGAAAAGAAGTATTCAAACGGAGAAGATATCGGATTTGTCGGAGAGATTACGGAAGTGAATCCGAAGGTTTTATACGACCTGTTGGAAAAAGATTTTCTTCCGATTGTATGTCCGGTCGGAATGGATGACGAGTTTAACAGCTACAATATCAATGCAGATGATGCTGCCTGTGCGATTGCAAAAGCGGTAAATGCAGAAAAACTGGCATTTTTAACGGATATTGACGGTGTATACAAGGACCCGAAGGATAAGAGCACCTTAATGACAGCACTTTCCGTGGAGGAAGCGCGCGGTTTAATCGGAGACGGATTTATCGGCGGAGGCATGTTACCAAAACTCAATAACTGTATTGATGCGATTGAAAACGGCGTTTCCCGCGTACATATTCTGGATGGAAGAATTGCACACTGCCTCCTGCTTGAAATCTTTACGAACAGCGGAATCGGCACGGTGATTTATAAGGAGAAATAAACAGTATGGAAAAACAGGATTACATCAACGGAGCAGAGGAGAGCCTGCTTCATACCTATAACCGTTTCCCGCTGGTATTAGACCATGGAGAGGGTGTGTATCTTTACGATACGGATGGAAAAAAATACCTTGATTTTGCGGCAGGAATCGCCGTCGAGGCGCTTGGATACAGCAATGAGGAATACAAGGATGCCTTAAAACAGCAGGTGGATGCGCTGATGCATACCTCGAATCTCTACTACAATGTGCCGATTATGAATGCGGCAAAGCGTGTACTTCGTGCCAGTGAAATGGACCGTGTGTTTTTCACCAACAGCGGAACGGAAGCCATCGAGGGCGCTATCAAGGCGGCAAAGAAGTATGCTTATACCAGAGACGGGCACGCCGGACATGAAATCATTGCGATGGAACATTCCTTTCATGGAAGAAGCCTTGGAGCGCTGTCTGTGACTGGAAACCGCCATTATCAGGAGCCGTTTGAGCCATTGATTCCGGGCATCCGGTTCGCAAAATTCAATGATTTGGAGAGCGTGAAAGCGCTGATCAATGAGAAAACCTGTGCCATTTTGTTTGAAACAGTACAGGGAGAGGGTGGAATTTATCCGGCTACCGAAGAATTTATGAAAGGGGTGCGTGCACTCTGCGATGAGCATGATATTCTGCTGATTTTAGATGAAATCCAGTGTGGAATGGGACGTACCGGAGAGATGTTTGCATGGCAGCATTACGGCGTGAAACCGGATATTATGACAAGTGCCAAGGCACTTGGCTGCGGCGTTCCAGTGGGTGCTTTTCTTATGACACAGCGTGTCGCGGACAAATCGCTTGCACCGGGAGACCACGGAACAACCTACGGCGGTAATCCGTTTGTGGGAGCGGCTGTGAATAAGGTGCTTGAGATTATGGAGCGCGACAAAATAACGGAGCACGTAAAAGAAATCGCGCCTTATCTGGAAAAGCAGCTTGATAAGCTGGTTGCTTCCTATGATTTTCTGACGGCAAGACGTGGACTTGGTCTGATGCAGGGCGTTGTATGCGAGAAGCCGGTCGGACAGGTGGCAGCAAAAGCACTCGGGGAGGGATTAATTGTCATTACGGCAGGAAGCAATGTCCTTCGGTTTGTGCCGCCGCTTATTATCGAAAAAGAGCATGTCGATGAAATGATTGAAAAATTAAATAATGTTTTAAAAAATCTATAGTCAGGAACCAAAAGAATGCGAAAAAAGATACAATCGGCACTGGCGGTCAGTATTTTACTGATTGCCGGTGCACAGATGGCAGCAAGGCAGCCGGTTTATGAATCGGAGACAGAGAAAACGCAGGAGGCCACAGAAGAAAGCGCTGGTGCCGCAAAAACTTATGAGGAGGCGGAAAGCGACCTGTTGTTCTGGTATGCGGATGCTTCTTACGACAGTTTTTTCAGACGGGCAGCAGAAGACTATTACGCGCAGACGGGAAGAAAAGTTTCCGTGGAATATAAGACTACGACTGACTATATCGGAGAAATATATGATGAGACCATACAGGATGGCATATTTCCGGATGTTTATCTCCTCTCGGGAGAAAATCTGGAAGAGGCATACCTTTATGGTCTTGTTTCCGTGAATCAATACCCAAAAGAGTATGAAGAGAAGGCAGCCGGTACGGCACTGCTTGCCGCATCCTATGAGGAGCGGCTGCTTGGCTATCCACTCAGTTATAATGTCTGCGTGTTTGTTTACAGGGAGGATTACTTCGATAAGGAGCCGGAGTCCATACAGCAGATTATTGCATATTCAAAGGAAAATGAGCCGCCGGAGAATGTGAAATACCTGATGGAGTGGGAGGTAAGCGACCCGTTTTATGATTTTCCGTTTGTGGCAAACAGTGTCAGCTTTGATAAGGAAGAACGTGAGAGTATGAACGTATCCTATGATGAAACCCTGTACCAGGAAGACCTTGCATTTTTTGAGGAAATGTTAGGTGCGTTTTCCCTTGACTATGAACAGGTGACGGGGGAGAGTGTCATAGCTGACTTTAAAGAGGGAGAGACACTTTGTGCCATTGTTGGTTCGGACTACCTGTCCGGGCTTTCGGGAGAAACCTTTGGTGTGATGGAGGTTCCGGCATTGAAAGAAAATCTGCCATCAAAAACGTGTGAGAATACAAGACTTGTCGTGGTGAATGACTTTTCACAAAAAGGGGATATGGCGGCAGAGTTTGCACATTTTTTAACAATTGAGGAAGCGAATTTGCTACGGGAAGAGAGCGGTCATTACTCCGTGATTTTGAAAGAGGATGCAGATGAAGCGGAAAAAACTGCCTATGCGGCGTATGAGACAGCCGTTTTAGCACCGGATTCCATGGATGCAAAAGATTTCTGGATGACCTTAAAAGAAAATATCCGAAAATATTTTTAAATTCACTTGTCATAACCCCAAAAGTCCGTTAAAATAAAAATGACAGGCATTGAGGACTTCTTCGCCGGAAAAGGTGGAGAAGAATGCAGATGAATCAGAAAAAATTAAAAAGGCTTATTCCAACCTATCAGAGGAGAACAAAGAGCGGGCAAATCAGGTGGATGCTCGTTGTTTTGGTGTCTGCGGTTTTGCTGCAGGCAGGATGTGGAAGGGAAGAAGCTGTTTATTTAGAAACTCCGGAGACAGAGAGCGAACAGTCTGCGGGGGAGAGTACGAAAGAGGAAAGCCAGACGATAGAACCCACAGAGGAGACGGATTCTGGCTGTTATGTATATGTATGTGGAGCGGTGAATACGCCGGGAGTTTATTATCTGCCAGCGGGAAGCCGCGTATACGAGGCGCTTACGGCTGCGGGAGGGCTTCTTTTGGAGGCGGAAGGAGCAGCGGTAAACCAGGCGGAAATGATTACGGACGGACAGATGATCTGGATTCCGACAAAAGAGGAAGCGGCGGAAGGTATTTTGGCGGGGGATACTGCACAGACGGCAGAGATTTCAGACGGAAAGGTGAATCTGAATACTGCCACAGCAGAGGAGCTTATGACGCTGCCTGGAATCGGTCAGAGCAAGGCGGAGAAGATTGTTTCCTACCGCACGGAGCACGGCAGCTTCGCATCCGTAGAAGAACTTATGAATGTAGAGGGAATCAAAGAGGGCGTATTTAATCGGGTCAAAGACAGTATAAAGGTGAAGTGAGATGGCAAAAAAGGTTCTTGTTGTAGATGATGAAAAATTAATTGTAAAGGGAATCCGCTTTAGTCTTGAGCAGGACGGGATGGAAGTGGACTGTGCGTATGACGGGGAGGAAGCGTTAAAGCTTGCGACCGAGAATAATTACGATATGGTATTGTTGGATGTCATGCTGCCGAAAATGGACGGATTTGAGGTGTGTCAGCAGATTCGTGAATTTTCCAATATGCCGATTGTGATGCTTACCGCAAAAGGCGATGATATGGATAAAATCCTTGGGCTTGAATACGGAGCGGATGATTATATTACGAAACCGTTTAATATTCTTGAGGTCAAGGCAAGAATCAAGGCAATCATGCGGCGCACGGCGGGAAGTCAGCCAAAGGCAGAAAACTCAAGGGTTATTGAGTCGGGAGACCTCCGCCTCGACTGCGAGAGCCGGAGATTATTTATCCTTGGCAGAGAAGTGAATCTGACTGCAAAGGAATTTGACTTGTTAGAGCTTTTGGTGACGAACCAGAACAAGGTCTACAGCAGAGAGAATCTGCTCAATCTGGTGTGGGGATACGAGTATCCGGGCGATGTGCGAACAGTTGACGTTCATGTCCGCCGCCTGAGGGAAAAGATTGAGAGCAATCCGAGCGAGCCGAAGTATGTGCATACCAAATGGGGTGTCGGATATTATTACGCGAAGAATTCGTAAGGTGCAGATTTATGAATAAGTTCAAAAAAATAACTAATTTTGCAAAAAGTCTGAAATTCAGACTGATGCTTCTGTTTATTCTAATCGGAGTGATTCCGGGGATATTGCTGCGCAGTGGAATGCTCGGTTCCTATGAGAACCGTGCACTTTCCATCCGCACGAGTGAAATCTTAAGTCAGGCGAAGATTCTCGCCAATCAGATTGTTTCCAATGATTATATGAACAATATGTCGGTGGCAAATATCAATGCGCAGTTAGAACAGCTTTCCACCATTTATGATGGACGTATCATGATTATTGATGATGAATTCCATATTATCAAAGATACATATTCACTCGATGAGGGAAAGACCATTATTTCTGAGAAGGTGATTCAGAGCTATTATGGGGAAGAAATTACGAAGTATGATGCACAGAATCATTATATTGAACTGGCGATTCCGTTGACAGAGAACATACCAAACGGTGAGGATGCGCATATTCTCGGCGTGATGCTTGTGAGCGTTTCCACGGACAGTATTCAGCTCAATTTGTCCTATCTTGCAACGAATACACTTGTAGTAGAAATGATTTGTACGTTCATCGTAATCTTTTTTGGTGTGCTTGTTGCGGGGCAGCTTGTAAAGCCGTTCCATAAGATGTCGAAATCGATTGAGATGATTCAGACCGGATACGGTGACGATGCGTTGGAAATTAATGACTATACTGAGACGATTCAGATTTGCGAGAACTTCAACCGGATGCTTGGCAGAATGAAGGTACTCGATGATTCGAGACAGGAGTTTGTGTCAAACGTGTCGCATGAGTTAAAGACGCCGCTTACCTCCATGAAGGTGCTGGCAGATTCCATCAACAGTATGGGAGATGCGCCGATTGAGCTTTACAAAGAATTTATGGCGGATATCGGAAATGAAGTGGATCGTGAGACCAAGATTATCAATGACCTGCTTTCGCTCGTAAAAATGGACAAGTCGGCAGGGGACTTAAATCTCTCCAATGTCAATATCAATGAGCTGTTGGAGCAGATTTTAAAACGTTTAAAGCCGATTGCGGACAAACAGAAGGTGGAGCTGGTATTAGAGAGTTTTCGACCGGTAAGCGCGGATGTAGACGAGGTGAAGATTACGCTGGCATTTACCAACCTGATAGAAAACGCCATCAAGTACAACAAACCGGAGGGATGGGTTCATGTTTCTTTAAATGCTGATCATCAGTATTTTTATCTGAAGGTGGAAGATTCCGGAATCGGAATCCCGGAGAGCTCCCTGGAGCATATTTATGAGAGATTCTACCGGGTTGACAAGTCTCATTCCAGAGAAATCGGCGGTACGGGACTTGGACTTGCAATTACCAGAAATGCTGTTCTGATGCACCGAGGTGCTATCAAGGCGTTCAGCACAGAGGGAGAGGGCACGATTTTTAATGTGCGTATCCCGTTAAAATATATCGGATAGAAGAGAGGAGAGAAATCATGGGCAACCAGTTCAAAAAAATGCTGTCTGTTTGTTTCCTTCTGCTTCTTCTCGGAGTTGTGGCAGGCTGTAACGAAGAAACCACGGACAGTGCTTACCATATTGAATATCTGAATAAAGAAAAGACAAAGATTGTCAAGGTGCCGTATGAACCGGAGAGTACGGACCGCGAGGAGCTGATACCGGAGCTGTTAAATGCCTTAAGCAGTGAACCGGAGGAAGTGGACTGCAGAAAGACGATTCCGGGAGATGTGAAGGTTTTGGATTATCGTCTGGAGGGTTCGCTTTTAACCATCTATTTTGACTCCAATTACAGTACGATGAATGCGGTGGAAGAGGTGTTATGCCGTGCCGCTGTGGTGCGCACGATGACCCAGATTGCAGGCATCAACTGTGTGACATTCTATGTGGACGGAGTACCGCTTACGGACCGCGATGGTGGTATCGTGGGTGTGATGTATGAGGACAGCTTTATCGAGAATCCGGGAGAGCAGATTAACTCAATTCAGAATACGAATGTGACACTTTATTTTTCCAATGAGACCGGAGACGGACTCATCAAAGAGGTACGGCAGGATGTGTACTACAGCAGTAATATGTCGATCGACAAGCTTGTAATGGAGCAATTGCTTGACGGGCCGCAGATTGCGGGTGCAAAGTCGGTGATTCCAAAGGGAACACGTCTGGTTAATATTTCAGTGGTGGATGGGGTCTGCTACGTGAATCTGGATGATAACTTCCGGAATCAGGATTATGCCGTCAATGAATCAGTTGTCATTTATGCAATTGTGGATTCTCTGACAGAGATTCCGAATATTAATAAAGTGCAAATTTCCGTAAATGGGGATACGAGCGGAGTCTACCGCGACAGCTATAAACTGTCCGATATGTATGAGCGCGATTTAAGCTACGTGAAAGAAACAGAATCCGTGGAAGGAGATACAGCAACAGAGGAGGAATGAGTTTGGGGGTATGGAAAAGACCGCTGTGCCGGATTGCGGCAGGGTTTTTGCTTGGAATCCTGCTTGGCGTTTATGGGGGCGCCTGGTATCTGGTGACAGCGGTGGCAGTCTTAGTGACGGGCTGCACGGTATCCGTATTTCTTGGAACAAAAAGGTGCGGATATGCGGCGGTGGTTTTTCTGGAAATCATTGTGGCAGTCTTCTTTGGAAATCTGCGCTATCATGCAGCAGAGACATTTCAGGAGACATATTTGCGGGAAATAGCGGACGGAGCACGAGTGAATGTGCAGGGAAGGCTGGTTTCCAAGGAATATAAAAATTATCAATATCTTTATTATCTAACATCCTGCTACGTGCAAAAACAGGACGAGGCAGGAGTGTCAACGGGCACTGCATCAACCAAAACAGTGCCGTGTAATCAGGTGATTGTCTGTGTCGGGACAGATTCTTATGAGCTCGGCAAAACCCTTGTATTAAATGGAACAGCAGAATATTGGAACGGCGCGTCAAATGAAGGAAATTTTGATGCCAGAAGGTATTACTGGTCGCGTGCAATTTCTTTTCAGGTAAAAGATGTGCAGATTCTGTCAGAACACGGAAAGGCGGATGCTGTGGCAGAGTGGCTTCTTTCACTTCGCAGGAAGATTGCGGCGGTGTATGCAGAGACGTTAAATGAGGGGCAGGCTGGCGTTCTTACCACGATGGTTTTGGGAGATCGGAGCCTTCTTGACAAGGAGGAGAAAAAGCTTTACCAGAAAACCGGAATTTCACATATTCTTGCAATATCGGGGCTTCACATTTCTGTCATAGGAATGAGCCTGTATCAGATTTTAAGGAAACTTGGAGCAGGATATGCCGGGGCAGGAATGGGAGCGGCAATTTTTATGGCAGGTTATGGAAGTATGGTTGGAATGGGAACCTCTGTGAGCCGGGCGCTTTTGATGTTTTTTCTGATGTTATTTGCGGGGGTGCTTGGAAGAAGCTATGACTCGCTCAGTGCACTCTCTGCGGCGGCACTGGTTTTAACCTTGGAAAATCCTGCAATTTTGTTTTATGCCGGATTTCTGCTCTCCTTTGCGGCAGTGTCTGGTGTCGTGTATCTCGGGGGGCTTTTCGAGAAGCGAAAGAGTGAAAAAGAAAGGTTTTTAAAGAGAATCACAGGTAGTTTTTTGGATACCCTTGGTGTAAGCGCTGCCATCCAGTTTGCAACGATACCGCTTGTGGCGTGGTATTACTATGAACAGCCGACATATGGGATTTTTGCCAATCTGGTAGTGCTGCCGTTTATGGCACTGCTTTTATATCTTGGAATTGCGGGTGGACTTTTGGGATTGTTTCTGCCAAATATGGCAAAACTGCCGCTTTTTTTCTGCCAGGTGATTTTAAGCTGGTATGAAGCAGTCTGTAAGGGGATTGGCAGTCTGCCGGGTGCGGTTTTTATCTGCGGGCAGCCGCCTGTCTGGAAGATGGTGGGATATTATCTGCTGTTATTGATTCTTGCAGCGTATCTTTATAGGCAAAAGAATGTAAAAAATGACGGGAGAGCCTTAAATGTCCGGCTGTTTGCAGGTGGAGCAGTGCTGCTTTTATTCCTTTTATCCCGCAGAAATGGTGGATTTGAACTTGATGTGCTCGATGTCGGGCAGGGAGACGGCATCTTTCTGCGGACAGAAAAAGGAATAACGATGTTTGTAGATGGTGGAAGCAGCAATATTTCAAAGGTTGGGGAGTATCGGATTCTGCCGTTTTTAAAGGCGAAAGGAATCCGAGAAATTGACTTTTGGGCAGTGAGCCACACCGATGCAGACCATATTTCCGGTTTGATGGAAATTTTAGAGGAGGGCTATCCGGTTCCCAATCTGCTTATGGCAGAAAACATTGTGCAGGATGAGGCATTTGAAAATTTATGTGCGCTTGCGAGAACGGCGGGAAGTAATATTGTCTATGTGAAAGCGGGAGATATCCTGCACTTAGGGGAAGCGCAGATAGAACTGTTATCGCCGGAAGCAGAGAGCGTTGTGTTGGATAAGAATGGAAGCTCACTTGTCTTTTATTATGAGGAAAATGGATTTACCGGACTGTTTACCGGAGATATCGGGGAAGCGCAGGAGAGATGGCTTCTTTCACAAAAGAAACTTCGTCAGGCAGAATTTTACAAGGCGGCGCATCACGGCTCCGGCGGGTCGAATTCTGCAGAATATCTGAGGACTGTGGCACCGGAGATTTCTGCGATTTCCTGCGCAAAGGAAAACTCCTATGGTCATCCTGCACCAAAAGCGGTAGAGAACATGGAAGACACGGGCAGTGCTGTGTTTTATACGATGGAGAGCGGCAGAATCCGCATCACAAGACAGGGGGAGGAGCTTGTCGTCGAAAAGTACTTACAGCCGCTTGATGTTTTCCGTTCTCCTGTGGTAAAATAAGGGCTATGAAAACGATTGACGAAGATATTAAAACAGGACAATTAAAAACAGCTTATCTGCTTTACGGGCAGGAAGCTTATCTGCGCAGACAGTATCGGGATAAATTAAAAAATGCAATGGTGGCGCCGGATGATAACATGAATTTTGCCACATTCGAGGGGAAGGAGACGGATGTGGAGGCGGTCATCGAACTGGCGGAGACACTGCCTTTTTTTGCGGAGCAGAGAGTGATTCTGATTGAAAACAGCGGATTTTTTAAAAATTCCTGTGAGAGATTGGCGGAATATCTGCCGAAAGCTCCCGCCACGACCCATTTTATTTTTGTGGAGGATGAGGTTGATAAGCGCTCAAAATGCTACAAGGCGGTACAGAAGACCGGGAAAGTGGTGGAATTTGCCACGCAGACGGAAGAACTTCTGACGCGCTGGATTCTTTCGAGATTAAAGAAAGAGGGAAAAAATATCACGGGTTCTGTGATGCAGCTTTTTTTATCGAAGACCGGAACCGATATGGGCAATATTGACAGGGAATTAGAAAAACTTATCTGTTATACGATGGGACGCCCTGTGATAGAAGCGGCGGATGTGGAGGCGATTGCCACTGAACAGACGCAAAACAAGATATTTGAGATGGTCAATGCGATTGCGGAGCACAACCAGAGAAAAGCGCTTGACCTTTATTATGACCTTTTGACGTTAAAGGAGCCGTCGATGCGCATTATGTATCTGATTTCAAGACAGTTTCAGATTCTTTTGAATGTAAAGGATATGTCAGCGAAGGGAATGGATCAGGCATCGATGGCAAAACTTGCGGGGATTCCGCCGTTTGCCGTGCGGCGCAACGTAAGCCAGGCGAAGGGATTTTCAATGGAGCAGTTAAAACAGGCATTGCGGGATGGTGTGGATTTAGAGGAAGCTGTCAAGACCGGCAGAATGAATGACCAGATGGCGGTGGAGATTTTTCTGATGAAATACAGCAGAAGCGCATGAGCCGAGTTGCTGCAAGGCGAATCAAGTGTGCATTTGTCGCATACTTGCGCCTGCTTTAGCAGGTTGCGTGATGCGGTATGCGAAGCATAAATTTCTTCTCCGCGAGATGCGCAAAAAAAGACCAGCATGACGGTGCTGGTCTTTTCTGTTAGCAGCTGGGTTAAGGCTGCGTTCTTATTATAATTAAGCTAAAGTGTTGACAAGTTTTGTCAAACGGGAAACTTTTCTACCAGCGTTGTTTTTGTGGTAAACTCCCTTGGAAGAAGCGCTCTCGATAACAGAGATAGCGTTTGTTAAAGCAGCAGAAGCAGCAGCCTTATCGTTAGCAGCTACAGCAGCCTCAACCTTCTTAATAGAAGTCTTAACCTCAGATCTGATAGATTTATTTCTAGCAGCTCTTGTTTCAGAAACTAAAATTCTTTTCTTTGCAGATTTAATGTTAGCCAATCCGTACACCTCCAATTCATATGGTAATTGTTCATGATTGTTACATTAAAGCCGGACACGGACAGTTCAATGTAAGCGCACTAATGTATTGTAGGGCATCTGACAGATTCTGTCAAGAGATATTTCAAAAAAATTGAGGATATTTTGTCAGGCTGCTGGGAAAACTAGCAGAAAATACATTTTCGGAAAGTGTGGAGGGCATATGTATCAGATACGTACAGACCTGGCATTGGAAACGCAGGAAAAGATGCAGGAGGATCACGTTGAACTCAAAGGGGTTCGGTTTATGGAAGAGCGGATTGACCGGAATCTGATCATCAGTACTGTGGTGATTGAGACAGAAAACGGTGCGAAAACGATGGGAAAGCCAAAGGGAACGTATATTACCATCGAGGCTTCGAATATGGACGAGGAGGATGAGGATTATCACAGAGAAATCTCGGAACAGCTTGCAAAAGTAATCAAAAAGCTGCTTCCCAAGCACAAAGAGGAGATGTCGGTGCTCGTTGTAGGGCTTGGAAACCGGGATGTGACGCCGGATGCATTAGGCCCCCGGGTGGTGGACAACCTTTTTATTACGAGACACATTTTAAAGGAATACGGAAAATATGCGTTTGGGGCGGGAAAAGTCAACCGTATCAGCAGTATCGTTCCGGGGGTTATGGCGCAGACCGGTATGGAAAGTCTTGAAATTATCCGGGGAATTATGAAGGAGACAGAGCCGGACCTCATCATAGCAGTGGATGCCCTTGCTGCACGAAGTACCAAGCGGTTAAACCGGACGATTCAGGTCACGGACACAGGCATCAATCCTGGCAGCGGGGTCGGCAATCACAGGCATGGGCTGAATGAAAAAAGTCTCGGTGTGCCTGTCATTTCAATTGGCGTACCTACTGTTGTAGATGCGGCAACCATTGTCAACGACACAATGTTTAATCTCGTGAGCGCTATGAGCCAGAGCAGTGCCTTAAATCATGTGGGAAATTCTCTCGGGGAGTTAAACGACGCAGAGAAATACGAGCTAATCCGGGAACTGTTATCTCCGAACTTAAACGCAATGTTTGTGACGCCAAAGGATATCGATGAGTCCGTCAAACGCTTAAGTTTTACAGTGTCGGAGGGGTTAAACATTGCATTTATGGGCGGAAAGCCGCTGGAAGTACAGACGGCATAATGGGAATTGCCCGTGCATAAGATGAATTATGCAAATTTACAGATATCGGATTTATAGAAGAAAAAAGAATAGAAAAAAAATCTGGATGTTTTTGCTTGTGACAGGATTTTTTTTAACGCTGCAGCAAAATACACAGATTACAGATGTCAGCACAATGCTTGGATGTTTTTTTCTACTTGATGGGACAGAGCGTACACTTCCACAGCTTTCCTATGAGACGCAGACGGAGAGTGAGCTGTCTTATGAGATGATTCTGGCACTCGAAGCGGCAGACGAAAACAGTGCAGATTCTTTGGAGGCGGAAACGGGTACGAGCCATGAGGAACCTCATAGCGAAGCAGAGTCAAAGGGGACAGAATCAGAGGAGACGGAAGCGAAAGAACCGGAAGAGACGGAGACAGCCGGGAGGGAAGAAACCGGGGAAACAGAGAAGGCAGAAGAGACGGTGGAAACGGCAGGACTTGCCACGGAAAAGGTCATGAATTATCCAGTAGAAAAATTAGGGGATTACGATTATCTGATTCAGAATTTTTACCAGGTGGACAGCTCGACAACAATTACGAGCAGTGAACTGAATGCCACAGAGCTTCTTGCAAAAAATATGACGCTAAACCATGATGCATCTACGCCGCAGATACTGATTTATCATACACATGGGCACGAGGGGTATGTGGATTCGGTGGAGGGGGACTACTCAACCGGAATCATCGGGGTCGGGGATTATCTCACGGAACTTCTGACAAACCAGTATGGGTTAAATGTGATTCATCATACCGGAATTTATGACACCGACCGGGATACGGCATATTCCAGATCCGGTCCGGCGTTAGAGAAGCTTCTTGAAGAAAATCCGAGCATTGAGGTTGTCATTGACCTGCACCGGGACGGGGTTGGGGAAAACACCCGCCTCATCACGACGCAAAATGGGGTGGAGATGGCAAAAGTTATGTTTTTTAACGGGTTAAGCAGGCTGACAAAGACGGGAGATATCACGTATCTGCCGAACCCGTACATACAGGATAATCTGGCGCTTTCCATGCAGATGCAGCTTGCGGCGGCAGAATATTACCCGGATTTTACCAGACGCATTTACTTAAAAGGCTATCGTTATAACATGCAGTACTGCCCGAAAACCATGTTGATAGAGGTCGGAGCGCAGACGAATACGCTTGAGGAGGCAAAAAATGCGATGGTGCCGCTTGCAGATATTTTAAACAAAGTGCTGACCGGTACAAGATAGCACTTGCAGTTGTGAAAAATACTTGCTAAAATAGCGTAACAGACAGATTGATAAAGGAAAGGAAGTTACATATGTTGGAATCTCTGTTACAGTTAGACGGAGCAATTCTTCTGTGGATTCAGGAGCATGTCCGTCAGGAGTTCTTATCCCCGGTTGTGAAATTTATCACACATCTCGGAGACGCCGGATGGTGCTGGATTTTACTTGCAGTCGTGTTACTGATTGTGAAAAAAACAAGAAAAATTGGTCTGGTGACGGCAGTGTCACTATTTTCATCCTATGTGGTCAATAATCTGATTTTAAAAAATCTGGTTGCGCGGGTCAGACCGTATGAGGCGGTGGACGGCTTGCAGCGAATCATAGAGGCACAGTCGGATTTCTCATTTCCATCGGGACATTCGGCAAGTTCCTTTGCGGCGGCAGTCGTCATTTTTATGCTTTGTCCGAAAAAATATGGTGTTCCGGCGCTTGTGTTAGCATTTTTGATTGCACTTTCGAGACTGTATGTGGGCGTGCATTATCCGACAGACGTCCTGACAGGCGTCATAAGCGGAACTGTGATTGCCATCATTGTCTGCACGGTTTATAAAAAGAAGTTTGCACAGCAAAATTAATCATGTTTCGGAATGAGGGGAAAAATTCCCTTAACAGAAAAAGGCACAGACTGTGAAGTCTGTGTCTTTTTTGCTCTTCAGATGCTTAAATGATATTTTTTCATCCAGTCATTTATCTGGATAAAGTATGCCATGAGCTGAGGACCTGCCATGAGCTGGCCAAACCATGGCTTTCCAAGCTCCTTGTGCGAAGCAATGAATTTTTTTGCTAAAGTTCTGTCAATAAGCGGCTGGATGGGGGCGGAAGCATTCTCCACAATCGCGGTAAGGCGTTCGGTCAGAAGCTTTTCGTAGCCGGGGTGATAGGTCTTCGGGTAAGGGCTTTTTTTCCGGTGCAAAAGCTCTGGCGGAAGCAGGTCGGCAGTGGCATCCCGCAGCAGTGTTTTTTCCACGCCGTTCTGATATTTCATCTCCCATGGAACGTTAAAGACATACTCTACAATGCGGTGGTCTGCAAAGGGAACGCGTGCTTCAAGCCCCGAATACATGCTGGTGCGGTCCATGCGGTCGAGCAATGTCTGCATAAACCATTTGATATTCAAATAGGCAACGGCACGGCGTTTTCGTTCTGTTTCGTTTTCCCCATCGAGAAATGGCGTTTTTGCAAGCGTTTCTTCATAGCGGGCATGGGAATATTCGGCGAGCTGTAAGCGTTTTACGACATCCGGGGCAAGAAACGGTGTGCGTGCTGAGATGTCTGCAGACCATGGGAAGCCATCGCGGTTTAAAAGTTCTTCGCGGTAGAACCACGGGTAGCCGCCAAAAATTTCGTCGGCACATTCGCCGGTTAAGGTCACTTTGTTGTGCTGCTTGACCAGAGAGCAGAAGTAAAGCAGGGAAGCGTCTACATCTGTCATCCCTGGAAGGTCTTTTGCGTCCACGGCAAAGCCGAGGGCGTCCACAAGTGTACGCTGGTCGCACTCGAGGTAGGTGTGGTGTGTGTGGTAGCGGGACAGCATGATATTTACATAAGGAAGGTCCCGCTCCGGCTGGAAGGAGTTGGACTGGAAATACCGGTCATTTTCGGTGAAATCAAAGGAAAACGTATTTAAAATTTCTCCGTGTTCTTCCATGAAATTTGCAGCAAGGGCGGTCACGATGCTTGAGTCAATGCCACCTGAAAGAAATGTGCAGACCGGAACATCGGAAACCATCTGCCTGCGCACTGCATCCCGGACAAGAAACGAGGTCTTTTCCACGGTTTTTTTATAGTCATCCTCATGGACGTGACTGGTTAGTTCCCAATAACAGGCATCCCGGACGTCCCCTTTTGTCACGGTGAGCGTATGTCCGGGCAGAACCTCAAAGAGATTTGAAAAAACGCCGTTTCCGGGCGTTCTTGCAGGTCCCACACCAAGAATTTCACGCAGACTGTTATCGTCTAAAGCGGGGGTGCAGTCCGGGTGGCAGAAAAGTGCTTTTGGCTCGGAACCAAACAGGAAAAAGTCATTCAGGCGGGCGTAAAAAAGCGGTTTGACGCCCATGCGGTCTCGGCACAAAAACAGGGAATTTGCGCTGTCATCCCAGATTGCAAAGGCAAAGATACCGTTTAAACGGGAAACGAAAGCTGGTCCATAGTGGATGTACGCATAGAGAAGAACCTCTGTATCAGAAGAGGTGGTGCAGGTATAGCCCGCCGCATTAAGTTCCGGGAGAAGTTCGTCTGTATTATAGATTTCTCCATTATAGACAATTGTGTAAGCACGTTCGCCAATTCGTCTTGTCATGGGCTGGGAGCCGCCTGCAATATCGCGGATGGAGAGTCTTGCATGAGAGAGCCCCGCGTGGGGCGCAAGGAAGATGCCGTGGCTGTCATCGCCGCGGTGCTTTAAACATTCGTGCATTTGTGTAAGGATGGTTTCCCAGAAGGGCTTTTTTACTGTCAGGTCGCAGTCAAAATTTGTAAAACCGGCAATTCCGCACATAGAGTTCTCCGTTCTTTGGAAATATTCGTAGTTAGTATATGCAGAGTTTTCAAAAAAGTGATAGAAAAAAATGGAAAAAACGGATTGACAAGTTTTGATGGTTAGCATATACTAACTTTCAGAAATAAAGAGACGGACATGAAGGACTCAACTTTTCCGAGACCATTGACATTGAATGAGGAGGGGAACACAGTGAGACCGGTGAACCAGAACAGCGTATGTGAAGATTCAGTCAATTATCACAGAACAAACGTAGAGAAAACAATTATCCTTAAGCGTTTGAAGGAAAGCGGCTGCAGAATTACAAAGCAGAGAAAAATCCTTCTTGATATCATTTTAAATGAGGAATGTGCCTCCTGTAAGGAGATTTATTATAAGGCAGTACAGTCAGACCCCGGAATCGGGGTGGCGACTGTTTACCGGATGATTAACCTGTTAGAAGAGACCGGTGCTATCAGCCGCAAAAATATGTATCGTGTCTCCTGCCCGTCACAGGGGAAAGAGGGGGAGACGGAAGGGTACAGGATTGAACTTGACGATGATTCCGTGTGCTGCCTGTCCAGACAGAATTGGAATACCGTGATTCTTGAAGGCTTAAAAGCATGTGGTTATATTGACAAACAAAAAGTGAATCGTGTGGTGTTTTCACCTGAAGTTGAGAAAAATTTTCAATAAACTTTTTTTGGGTAGAAAGTCATAAATTGAAGTGCTATGATAGCTAAAAGCTACCATAGCTTTTTTAATTCATAGGAAATTGCATCCTATGAATTAAAAAGCCCTGTCGGGCAGAATGCGCAGCTCGCGGAGATGAATTTATAGCTTTGCTATCCGCTCGCACGCGAAAGTGTGCGTCAGGCGCACACTTTATTTTAACAAAGAGGCAAATCCTCTGCTCCCACAGGGGTGGTCGCATTTTGCTTCGCAAAACAAGGAGGCAAATCCTCTCCTCGTCCAAGGGGACTCGGATTTTGCTTCGCAAAACAAGGAGGATTACAAATGAAATTAAAATTCAACAAACAGAAAACAGGTATTTTTGCAGCAGGTTTATTACTTGGAACAGCAGGTGTTAAAATCCTTTCCAGCGATGACGCTAAGAAATTCTATACAAACTGCACCGCAGCAGTGCTTCGTGCAAAAGAGTGTGTGATGAAGACCGTGACAACTGTACAGGAGAACTGCGAAGATATCTATGCAGATGCACAGCAGATTAATGAGGACCGTGCAGCAGCCAAGGCTGAGTTTGAGGATGCAGCAGCTGAGGAAGCAGCAGAAGCCGCAGAGGAAGAGACCGCAGAAGAGAACGAAGAAGGCGAAGCTGAATGAGATTTGTAATAAAACACGAAGGAAAAAGACGTCTTCGGATTCATCTACGCCAGACGCGGATGAGCTGCAGAGAAGCCGATACGCTGCTTTATTACCTCGAGAATTTAGATGAGGTTGAGAGCGCGAAGGTTTACGAGAAGACGCAGGATGCAGTTATCTGCTATAAAAAGGACAGAGAGACAGTACTTCGTGCATTGCAGCAGTTTCATTATGAGGACTGCGAAGTGCCGGAGAATGTACTTGCAAATTCCGGGCGTGAGATGAACGAGGAGTACAAGGAAAAGCTGATAACAACCGTTTTAGTGCACTATGGAAAACGCCTTGTGCTTCCGTATCCGGTTCGGTTTGTGCTGACTGGTATGAAGTCCTGTAAGTATATCTGGAAAGGTGTAAAGCTTCTCTGGCAAAGAAAGATTGAGGTGCCGGTTCTTGATGCAACGGCAATTGGTGTCTCAATTCTGCGCTCGGATATCTCCACGGCATCTTCCATCATGTTCTTATTAACAATCGGAGAAATTTTGGAAGAGTGGACACACAAGAAGTCTGTGGGAGATCTTGCGAGAAGTATGTCTTTGCAGACTGGAAAAGTCTGGCTGCTTGGTACAGACGGACAGGAAGTTTTAGTTCCGTCCGGCGAAATCCGTCAGGGTGACATCGTCCGTATCCATATGGGAAATGTTATTCCGTTTGACGGAGAAGTGGTAAATGGAGAGGCGGTTGTCAATCAGTCTTCGTTGACAGGAGAATCCTTAGGAGTCAGAAAGAGCAACGGTGGCTATGTCTATGCGGGGACTGTCTTGGAGGAAGGCGAGCTTGATATCTGTGTCAGACAGACAGCCGGTTCGAGCAAATACGAAAAGATTGTCACGATGATTGAAGAGTCAGAAAAATTAAAATCTTCTCTGGAAAGCAAGGCAGAGCATCTTGCAGACAAACTTGTGCCGTATTCTCTGCTTGGAACCGCCCTTACCTATCTTATCACAAGAAATGCAACAAAAGCGCTGGCAATTCTCATGGTGGATTTCTCCTGTGCGTTAAAGCTTGCAATGCCGGTTTCCGTGCTTTCTGCAATCAGAGAGGCTGGTACACACCGGATTACCGTCAAAGGTGGAAAATACCTTGAGGCGATGGCTGAGGCGGACACGATTGTGTTTGACAAGACCGGAACGCTGACAAAGGCAGCACCGTCAGTTGTGAAGGTTGTGCCATTTAATGACATGAGTGAGGATGAGCTGCTTCGGATTGCAGCCTGTATGGAGGAGCATTTTCCACATTCCATGGCAAAGGCAGTTGTAGACGCAGCAAATAAAAGAGGACTCGTGCACGAAGAGATGCACTCTAAGGTCGATTATATTGTTGCACATGGAATTGCAACGACAATCGAAGGCAAACGTGCGGTAATCGGAAGTTATCATTTTATTTTGGAGGACGAGCATTGCAGTATTCCGGAAACGATGCATGAAATTTTTGAAACACTTCCAATGGAGTATTCGCATCTGTATCTTGCCATTGAAGGAAAACTCGCAGCTGTTATCTGTATTGAAGACCCACTGCGTGAGGAGGCGGCAGACGCTATCCGCGCGTTAAAGGAAGCGGGAATCCGCAAGGTTGTCATGATGACAGGCGACAGTGAGCGCACGGCGGCTGCGATTGCGGCACGTGTTGGCGTGGATACTTATTTTTCAGAGGTATTGCCGGAGGACAAGGCGAAATTTGTAGAGCAGGAAAAAGCGCTTGGTCATAAGGTTGTGATGGTCGGTGATGGTATCAATGATTCACTGGCACTTTCTGCGGCAGATGTGGGAATTGCAATCAGCGATGGTGCAGAAATTGCAAGAGAGATTGCAGACGTTACAATTGCGGCAGATGATCTGTATCAGGTTGTTACCCTGAAAAAATTAAGCAATGCTCTGATGAAACGGATTCACAGAAATTATCGTTTTATCGTGGGATTCAATGGAGGATTGATTGCACTTGGTGTAGCAAGTGTGATTCCGCCGACAACTTCGGCACTGTTACATAACACTTCAACGATTGCAATCAGTTTAAAGAGTATGGAAAATCTGCTTGCGTAGACAGCAAAATAATGCGATTTCTGACAGATGTCTGTTTTAGAGTACACAACTCCCCCGTTCGGCTTGACAAGAGCTGGGTGGGGGAGTAATATATTTTTTGATAGTACTAATTGACTAACAATAATTCCGGGACGAATATGGAGCAGAAGTACAGTGGAAAAAATATGGGAATTTTTTGAAAATTTAGATGAGTTTGTCTATGTTTCGGATATGGACACTTATGAGTTAGTCTATATGAACCGTAAAACCAGAGAGACTTATGGATTTACATCCAATGAAGAACTTGTAGGCAGGAAATGCTATGAAGTACTTCAAAACTGCAGCGAGCCGTGCAAAATCTGCACGAATCATGAATTGCAGCCGGGAATCTTTAAAGAATGGGGATATTACAGTCCTACGATTGACCGATATGTCCTGTTAAAAGATACGATGCTGTGCGAGGATGGCAGGCGGTTTCGGGTCGAGATTGGAATTGATATCACAGCCCAGATGCAGAAGGAAAGCGTTGTCAGCAATTACCAGAATCTCGAAGCGGTGACAAACGAAGCGTTAAGGGTGGCACTTCAGGCGGAGACACCGGATGAATCGCTGATGATATTGTTAGAGTATCTGGGAAAAGCATTAAATGGTCAGAGAATGTATATTTTTGAGAAAAATGCCAAAGGTGGAGATGACAATACATACGAATGGGCTGCAAATGGTGTCAGCCCTGAAAAAGACAGTCTCCAGGATTTGCCGCCGGAGGTTTGTGAGAGCTGGTATCAGGAATTTGACAGGAATCGCGGAATTGTGATTCAGAATATTGAAGATATCCAGAAACGCGAGCCGCTGCAGTACGAGATTTTAAAACGGCAGAATATACATTCGCTGGTTGTAGTGCCACTCTGCGATGAAAAGAAAGTTATCGGCTTTTATGGAGCTGATAATGTATCAGAGACATCTTTGGAGTATGCTTCTAATATGCTTGAGATTGCCGGACATTTTATTGTATCTTCGCTTAAGAGAAGAAATCTCGTAAGAGAACTGCAAAGACTTTCCTACAGCGACCAGCTCACGGGGATTGGAAACAGACACGCCATGAAAGAGTATGTCAGACATCTTCAGTATGGAGAGAGCATCGGCGTTGTATTTTGCGATGTAACAGGTCTTAAGCGGGTCAATGATACAGAGGGACATAAAGCTGGCGACGAGCTTTTGTGCAGGGCTGCAGACAGCTTACAGAAGGTATTTGAGGGAAATGGGGTCTTTCGCATCGGCGGAGACGAGATGGTTGCGTTCTGCCCACGGATGACAGAGGAAAGCCTCAAACAAAAGGTAGAAGAACTCAGACAGGAAATGACAGAACACGCGTTTTTAATGGCGGTCGGTGTCGTGTGGAGAAAAGAGGGCGTACAAAATACCGATAAGCTTTTAGACGAAGCGGAAAAGAAGATGTACGAAGAGAAATACGCCTACTATAAAAATTCTGGGGCGGATAGAAGAAAATTATAGAATGAATGTAAAAACCAATCATAAAACTTCCCGCAACCGCATTTTTTTAAAAGAAATGTGGTTGCGGGAGTTTTTTATGCCCAATGAAAAAATAGAAAATCTATTAAATCTTGCGCTGGATGCGTCCGGGGAGGAACGGGAAAAATCCCTGGAACTGGACGTCGGGTTTGACAGGGAAGAAAAAACCTGGGAAGTCATTGTAAAATTCAGTAGAACAGAAGAAGAACTGCGGCTGTTGCTGCAACAGAATTTCCCGGAGGAATACGATAGCATCAGGCTGACAAATCTTCGGAATGAATATGCGATACTGGTGCTCCCGGAGCATATCGTGGAGCGGATGGCAGCCCTTAATGAGATTGAATATATGGAAAAACCAAAACTTCTATTTTTTGCGGTCAATAATGGCAAGCGGGTATCGTGTATCAATTCTTTACAGACCGGGGGAAGAGAAAATCTAAGCGGCACGGGGGTACTTGTAGCAATTATAGATTCGGGAATTGATTACAGTCACCCGGATTTCCGAAATCCGGACGGAACGACCCGGATTTTAAATCTGTGGGATCAGACGATACCGGCGGGTAGCGTGGCAGATCCGTTGTCTTCTGGTTCAGAGAACCCGGCTTTTTTAGGTGCACCGGCAGGCTATTTCCTCGGGACAGAGTTTCGCAGGGAAGTCATAGACCGTGCGTTGGAACAACTGACGGAGCAGGAGCGGTTTGCAATATGTCCCAGCCGTGATATTTCCGGGCATGGGACGCATGTCGCAGGAATTGCAGCGGGAAACGGGGCTGCGTCACAGGGAAGATACCGTGGAGTTGCCTATGAGAGCAGCCTTTTGGTGGTAAAATTAGGAACGCCGGGAGAACGTTCCTTTCCAAGAACGACGGAGTTGATGCAGGCAATCGATTACTGCGTGAATAAGGCACAGGAGTATGGGATGCCGGTTGCGATAAATTTGAGCTTTGGCAATAATTATGGCTCCCATTCCGGCAATTCCCTGCTGGAATCTTACTTGAATGCGATGGCAAACTACTGGCGGACATCCATTGCGGCAGGCAGTGGAAATGAAGGGGCGGCGGCAGTTCATGCGTCCGGAATTGTGCGGGAAAATGAGATGAAAGAGGTAGAGATTGCCGTGAGTAGTTACGAACCGTCCTTAAATCTTCAAATCTGGAAAAACTATGCGGATGAGATAGCAGTTTCGCTGATTCATCCAAATGGAACCAGAATAGGTCCCATCCGGCAGGTGTTAGGACCACAGCGGTTTCAGATTGCAGGAACGGATATTTTGCTCTATTATGGGGAACCGAGTCCGTACAGTCCGTATCAGGAGATTTATTTTGAGTTTCTTCCGGTTGCAGACTATATTGATGCCGGGGTGTGGACAATCCAGCTTGTACCACAGAAGATAGTAGTTGGAAACTATGATATGTGGCTGCCGGCTGGCGGAGTTTTAAATGCGGGCACCGGATTTTTGCTGCCATCCGAGGAAACGACGCTGACAATTCCATCAACCGCAGAAAGGGTAATTACGGTCGGGGCTTATGACGGATATTTTGACCGGGTAGCGGCATTTTCCGGGCGCGGTTATACCAGGGAGACGAATCAGGTAAAACCAGATTTGGTTGCGCCCGGAGTTGAGATAACGTCCTGCGCTCCCGGAGGCGGCTACGCCACCCGGAGCGGTACGTCGATGGCTACTCCGTTTGTGACCGGCGGGGCAGCGCTTTTGATGCAGTGGGGGATTGTCAACGGAAATGATTTGTATCTGTATGGGGAAAAACTAAAGGCATATCTCATCAAGGGTGCAAGACCGCTCCCGGCGTTTCAAACGTATCCGAATCCGCAGGTCGGGTGGGGCGCACTTTGTGTGGCGGACAGTCTGCCGGGGAGATAGAGTTCCCGGAATAACACATTTCCCGTTGCCGTAACCAGCCGGTTGTGCTACAATACAGAAGATAATTTTTGGAAAAACGAAGGAAAGGAATGAGCGGGCATGACACGGAAACAATTATTGCGGCTGTGCAGATGTATTCTGATGGTAGTGGCACTGACAGTGTCATGCTTTTATACAGATATTGAGGGTGCAGGGAGGATAGCAGCACTGCCGGATGGCAGGGAAGCGACACTTTCCGGTACGCATATGGTACAGAAATCAGAGGTTGTTCTACTGCGGGAGAAAACGCTTGCGATAGAGGAAACGTCGGCGTTGTCTAAAGGACATCAGGAGAATACCTCCTGTCAGCGCAGAAATCCATTGGTATTGGGCTTTCTTCTTCCGGCGGTACTGCCGGAATTGTTTAAACAGTTTTGGAGTAACTACCGTAAGTGCCAGAAAGGAAATCCATTGCGCAGTCTGCTTCTGGTATGGTTCCTGCTAAGGGCGGACGGGAAAAAGGCGGCACTTGCGCTTCTTATAAAATAACGGACAAAATTATTTTATAAGAGGTGGAAAAAATGAATATTGCAGTATGGATTATGATGATTGTCGGTGGAACAGCGGGAGTGCTTTCCACACTGTATCTGTTTTTGAGTATGCCGGTGCTTCTGGTTTGGAAGATTTACCGCAAAATCCGTTATCATATTTCCTTATACGATTAAAAAATGAAATCCTGTGAGACAGGTAAGCAGGAGTTCTAAAAACGAGTCCATAAAAAGGCTGCGGGTGATTTGCCCGCAGCTTTTTGTAATATTTTAAGGAAAACTGGAACGTGGGAGTGTACGGATGCACATTTTTGTTTTATATTCTATGATTGTCGTGTCAGTTTTTGAAGCAGTTCGTAGATAGCATATGCAGAGTCCTGCCGGATACAGCTCTTTTGACGTTCTACCATCTTTTGGGCGGCAGATGCGTCATGGCAGAGGGCGAGACCACGGGAAATCTGGGTATCTGCAGTTTTTCCGGAGGTACACATTCCGCGCGAAAAGAAAAAATGCCGGTTTTGGGTCTCACAGCCCGGAATGGGGTCCGTGTGGACGAGCGGGATGCCGCAGACAGCAGCTTCTGTGGATGTCAGACCGCCGGGTTTGGTGAAAAGCAGGTCACAGGCTTTCATGTAAAGCGGCATCTGGGCGGTAAAGCCGATGACACGAATACGGTTTTCATGTGCAAATGCAGTTTTTAGACGATGCTCGAGACGCTCGTCATTTCCTGCAATCAAAAGGATTTGCTCTGATGTGGTGGCATGCAACAGTTGTCTGGCAAAGGAGAGCAGATGCCCTGCGCCCATGCTGCCGCCAGCAACAAGAAGATAAGTGCCATCGATGGGAAGAGAGAGCTGCTTTCTGGCTTCTGCCCTGGAAATATCCGTCCGGAAGCGTGGTGAGACGGGAATTCCAAGCGGAAGAAGCTTTTCCTGCGCGATTCCGCGTTTTACGATGGATGGAATCAGGGACGCATCCGGGACGACATAAAAATCGCAGTCTGTTTCCTCCCAAAATGGAATACAGGTGTAGTCGGTCATGATGGCAACGGTTGGAGGAACGGGCATGGCGTGGCTCTTCATGTAGGTGAGGGTTTCTGCCGGATAAAGATGCGGCATCACAATTGCATCCGCGGGGTGCTTTGATAAATACGAGGCGAGATAGTGCGCCATCTTTCCATTCGTATAATAAACCGGGGATTTTGGCACGAGACGGCTCACAAACATTCCAAGCTGGTAAATAAATCCGAACAACGCTGGGGCCTTTTTGACAATCTGCACGTACACATTTCCAACGGCATGGGAGATGCGGGAATCGGCAAGGCAAAAATAGTCCAGAACTGTAGCGGTATCGCCATGGGAGCGGATTTCCTCTGCAAGTGCATTTGCGGCAGCATTGTGACCGCCTCCGGTGTTGCAGGATAAAATAAGAATATTCATGACTTAAAACTCCTTTCATGCAGGGCAGCAGGTGTACGCAGATGTTTTAGGATGACAATACCGCTGATAAGTGCGCATCCGAAAAGAATGGAAGCCTGTTTTTCAAGAAAAAAACATGATACGAAGAAACAGACAAATGTAACAATACTGCGTGTTCGGTGCGCACGGATGCGAAGGATGAGTGAGAACAGCAGGTAATAAAAAACAAGTACAAATACGACAAGATGTGCCGGAAGCAGACCAATCAGGACACCAAAGGAGACGGCGATGGCCTTTCCACCCTGTCTGTGGTGGTAAAGTGAAAAGGCGTGGCCAAAGACCGGGGCTGCCATGACAGCGGCAAAGGCAGGGGAGAGTGTGTCCGTGAGAGATGCACAGAGTGCTACAGGGAGCGCTCCCTTTCCAATGTCTCCAATCAGGGTAAAAAGACCGCACCAGAATCCGCCGTAGGTGAAGGCATTAAAAGTACCGGGGTTTCCATCATCGGATATCTCTTCGATGGAAACCCCGCGCCATTTGCGCAGCAGGAAATCTCCAAAGAGAATACTCCCTAAGAGATAGCCTGCTGTAATAAAAATAAAATAAAAAACAGAAGAATTGAAATTCATGAGATTACCTGTCAGCGGAAACTTTTTACCCAGTTAATTAAAGAATCATGGTAAACATTGTCCGCAACATCCTTTCGCATCTGGTCTGTGATAGGTCCGTTTTTCGACATAAGTGCAAGTACGGCTTCCTGGAGTCCAGCAATCTTTCCGCGTTCAAACTCTTCGCTGGAAGAAAGGAATTCCGACGGAGCGGCAACCGGTTCCGGGCTGGAAGAAGGTTCTGGGTTTGAAGGAACTTCCGTGTTTGAAGGAACTTCTGTACTGGTCTGAATGGGTTCTTCAACTGTAGGCGCAGTGACCCTGTCAGCATGGGAAGCTTCCACCGGTGTCATGTCCGCTGTAGAAATACTGCAGTCTGAAATATCAGTTGTCACATCCACAGAGCCTGCAACCCAGATTTCACCGGAATTGGCAGGAACCGTTACCGTGATGTTGCCATTTGAAGCATTGACGGTCTTGCCGGAGAGGGTACCTGTAAAGCAGGAAGCATTTCCAGCGGGAAGCGTCATTGTAAACTCATTGTCGTCATTATTTACGGTAATGATGGCAGACTGCTCGCCGTAATTTCTCGAAAAAGCGTACTGGCGGTTCGTCAGGAATAACTGTCTGTAATCGCCGTGAGAGAGTACCGGATAAGTCTGATGAATCCTGCCGAGTGCTGCAATCAGGCGGGTACAGGCATTTTGATTGATGGCATCCTTATAATCTTCATAAGAAAGTGCCGGACGCAAAGATGCATCGGAGTATTGTTCTTTCTTTCCTTCAATACCAAATTCAGAGCCATAGTAGATGGATGGAATTCCCGGCAGTGTGTATAGCAGGATGTGCACCGGCGTAAAATGCGCCTTGTTGGAAAGTTTGGTATAGATGCGCTCCACATCGTGATTGTCGACAAAATTGTAAAGCTTGAAGCCGTCGGTATGATTGCCGCCCATTTCATAAAGGCGGGTGGCGGTATGTGCAATTTCAAAATAATTGTGGTCGTTATGACCGGAATAGAGTGCCTTGTGAAGCTGATAGTTGGTGACAGAGTGCAGGGTCCCTTCGTTGACCCAGCGGCTGTAGTCGCCGTGGATGACTTCGCCCATCAGCCAGAATTCCGGTTTTACCTCATTTGCAACCTGACGGAGCTGCTTCATGAAATCAAAATCCAGCACATCAGCCGCATCTAAGCGGATGCCGTCAATGTCAAATTCGGATACCCAGAAACGAATTACATCACAAATGTAATTACATACAGCAGGATTTCTCTGATTTAATTTCACAAGGAGGTTATAGCCACCCCAGTTTTCATAGGAAAATCCGTCATTGTATTCATTGTTGCCACCAAAATTAACGTTGCAGTACCAGTCCTTGTAAGGAGAATTTTCCCGGTGCTCCTTTAAGTCCCGAAATGCAAAAAAATCTCTTCCCGTATGGTTAAACACGCCGTCAAAGATGACGCGGATACCCTGGGCGTGACATTCTTTTACAAAATTGGTGAGGTCGGCATTATCTCCAAGCCGGCTGTCTAATTTTTTGTAATCGGTCGTTTCGTAGCCGTGTCCGACAGACTCGAATAAAGGGCCAATGTAGAGTGCGTTGCATCCGATTGCGCGGATATGGGAAATCCAGGGGAGCAGAGTGTTTAAGCGATGCTCCGGTGCACCGTAGGAATTTTCCTTTGGAGCGCCGCAAAGCCCCAGTGGATAAATATGATAAAAGACTGCTTCATCGTACCATGCCATAATAAAAAACCTCCTTTTGCTGATTAAGGATTATTATACAATGATACAGTACCTTTGTCACGGGAAAAACAGCATTTTTTTATGGAAATCCGGAAAAGGATATAGTATAATTGACTCTAAATAAGGAAAGTTCACAAAAAGATATAAAAGTAGGGGGAATCTGTCTTGAACAAGAAAATTGGATTTATTGGATGTGGAAATATGGCGAGTGCCATCATCGCAGGAATCGTGTCATCAGGACTTTGTGCACCGGAGAACATGATTGCTTCAAATCGCACGCAGCCGGCACTAGATAAGATAAAAGAGCAGTACGGAATCCATACGACAACGGACAATGCAGAAGTGGCAAGGGATGCGGAGATTCTCTTTCTCTGTGTGAAACCGAATGTATTTCCGGTTGTGATTCCGCAGATTAAAAATGAGGTCAGGCAGGACACGCTCATTGTTTCGATTGCAGCGGGACAGACCATTCATACCATCGAGGAGCTGTTTGGCGGCAGAGATATCAAGTTGGTGCGTGTTATGCCAAATACGCCGGCGTTAGTCGGAGAGGCGATGTCATCCATCAGCCCGAATGTGAATGTGACAGAGGAAGAGACCGTGATGGTCAAGGACATTTTTGATCATGTGGGAAAAGCTGAAATCATAGATGAAAAATTAATTGATGCCGTGGTTGGGGTGAGCGGTTCTTCGCCGGCATATGTCTATATGTTTATTGAGGCTATGGCGGATGCTGCTGTTTCCGGTGGAATGCCGAGAGCGCAGGCTTACAAATTTGCGGCACAGGCAGTGCTTGGCTCGGCAAAAATGGTGCTTGAGACGGGAAAACATCCGGGAGAACTTAAAGATATGGTCTGCTCACCGGGCGGAACTACAATTGAAGCAGTCTGCGCACTTGAGGAGCGTGGATTCCGTGATGCGGTAATTGCGGGAACGAAGGCGTGCATTGCAAAGTCAAAAGAAATGAGTAAAGAAAACGATGAACGTGATTGCGACTATTAGAACCGATTTCAAGGATAAATTTGGAATTCCAAGACAGAGCGGGCTTGTGGAGGGCGCGGAGGGCAGAATTGTTTTTGCTCCGAAATACCGGACACCGGAGGCACTGCGCGGAATTGAGCAGTTTTCCCATCTCTGGCTGCTCTGGCAGTTCTCAGAGTCAGTGCGGGAGGAATTTTCCCCGACTGTGCGGCCGCCGAGACTTGGTGGAAACCAGCGAATCGGAGTGTTTGCCACAAGGTCTCCGTTTCGACCGAATTCTATCGGGCTTTCCTGTGTGAAGTTAAAAAAAGTCGGGTGGGAAGAAAAAGATGGTCCGATTCTTTACGTGACAGGGGTTGATCTTTTGGATGAAACGCCGATTTATGATATAAAGCCTTATATCCCGTTTGCCGACTGTCATCCGGAGGCGACAGAAGGGTATACGGCGGAAACAAAAAAACACAGGCTGACCGTTGAATTCCCGGAAACGCTGCTTTCCCATTTTCCGGAGGAAAAGCAGGAAACGGTCAAGGAGCTTCTTGCACAGGATCCAAGACCTTCGTATATTATAGATAAGGAGCGCACTTATGGCATGAGTTATGCGGGCTTTGACGTGCGGTTCCGGGTGGAGGATGACAGGCTTAAGGTGTATGAGGTGCTGGAGAAAAAATGAAATGCTACCGATTAAAATATCGTCTGACGATGAGCCACAGCGCGACAAATCGCAGAGAGAATGAACACAATCATGTACTTGAAATCGAAATCTTCGCATATCCTGAAATGAACCGGTTTGTGGAGTTCGGAGAGATGGAAGAAATAGTATCCAAATGCCTCGATGGGTACCAGAACCGATATTTAAACGATATGGAAGAATTTTGTGGTGATACAAGCCTTGAAAATACAGGCGAAGTATTGTATCTTAAATTAGAAAAGACATTTTTCGCACAGGGATGGATAGTAGAACGTTTTGAAATCAGTGAGACGCCGTTGCGCGTCTATGTAATCACAAAGAATACATATCAGAGAGGGTGCAGTAGATGAGAAAAAAGATTTGGGCAGGAGCGGTTGCAACACTTGTAGCGCTTGGAGCAGTGCTGCCGGCACAGACGGTAAAGGCTGCGGGGATTACGGTCGATGGAGACCCATCTGACTGGAGTGGAATTGCGATGCAGTCATCGGATAACTCCAATATTGCAAAGTGGGCAGTGGCGCAGGATGACAGCTACGTATATTTTTATGTGCAGGAGAACGGCGGAAATGAATGGGGACAGCCGATTTCCGACACAAATATGACCATTTCTTATGGGGACGGAAGTTCCGGCGGTATCCGGTTTGCATACAACATCGGAAGCATCAAGGATGGCAACTATGGTGATATTTCTGGTGAAATTCATGCGTTTGCTCCGAGTGATGAGCGGGATAAATATGAGGTGGAATTTGCAGTTCCACAATCATTCTTTTCCGATTCGAGTTATACGATTTCTTACTGTGGAGCATCGGTAAGCAGCAGTGATATTACGGATTTTTCAGGTGGAAATAAAGAAGAGACGGAAGAGACAGAGACACAGGAGACAGAGACACAGGAGACGGAAGCACCGGCAGAGACTGAAACACAGGAAACAGAAGTTCCGGAAGAAACCGAGACACAGGAATCAGAGACAGCCGAGACAGAGACACCAGCTGAAACGGAAGAAACTGAGACGGTCGAGACAGAAGAAACAGAGACGGAGGAGACCGAAGTTCCTGTGGAGACTGAAACACCTGGAAGCGGGGATGACGGAAACGCTTATCATGGAATTACAATTGACGGCAACTTCTCTGACTGGAAGTCTATCGCAAAGACTCCGGTAAACAATGGTTCAGTGATTGAAGCTGCCATGATTTTTGATGGTGACTGGGTTTATATTTATATCAAAGATGAGGGAAACGGATGTGCAACCTGGTCCGGCGCTTACAGCAATGGTAATTTTACGATTCTGACAGATACCGGAAGAAACACGGTGTTTAAGCTTGGAACGAACTATATCGGCGGTGTGGACGGCGCGGAGGTCATCTACTCCAATCATCAGTATGAGATTGCAATTCCGGCGTCTGCAGTGAAACAGTATAACAATACCATTTCTTTTGGCTATTATATGGCGGATGAGATGATTATAAAGGATGTGGCAAATTTACAGGGCGGCGGAGGCAGCTTTGATGGAATTACATATGATGGACTCTACGGCGACTGGGACCACTATCCACATCAGCTAATCCAGTATGCAACACCGGGAACCCATATCGTGGATGACGGTTTGTCGGAGGGCGCACTTTACACGACCGGAACGACTTTATACGGACACGTAAAGTACATTCGTCAGAATAATAACATTGTATTTCAGCCGTTTACCCTGCGGTTTAATCAGGATTCTTCAAAAGAATTTAATTTCCGCCTGATTTCAAAGGATGCAAATGGAAAGTATACTGGTGCAAATATCAGCAATCTTGCAGAGGGAACCTATGAATTTTACCTTGGAGATATGAATGGATGGCAGCCGGAAGCATATGAGGGAACCGGAGAGGAGTACCCGATTTACGGTTCTATCTATGTTACAATCGGTGGCTATTATCAGGAGATGGAGTTTGCCGTAAATCTGGAGAAAGTGGCAGAAAAGCTTGGACTTGATGTCAATGAAATGCAGGTAATACAGGCACAGTATATTAATATCGGAACGGAATGGGTAACTTCCGCCGGAACGTCGACAGGTCCGATAGCTGGAATTGTTTTAAGCTGCGGAGCGGTGGTATGTGTACTTGCAGATCGGAAACGCAAAATGAGAAAGGCCTGATATGAACCCGATTTTGATTGCAGTATTGTTAATAGGATGGCTCTATATCCTGCGGGTGTTCCGCAGGGCAGAGTTGTCCTTTTGGCATTTTATATGGGGAAGTTTTGGATTATTTATCGCAATGATGGTGCTGGTACGACCGGTGCTGACACAGCCGCTTGCACAGGTGGTTGCTGCAATTGCGGGAATCTTTGGAAAACTGACCGGAATGTTTGCCGCTTATTTTAAATATGGAGTTATTTTTGTAAACTCGTCCGCGGGTTCCATTTCCATGGTCATTGACTTTGAGTGTTCCGGTATTCTGGAAATCATGGCATATGTGTCACTTTTGGCATTTTTTGATGCCTATACGCGGTTTGAAAAAATTGTTGTCGGAATAGCAGGAGTTTTTTATATCATTCTTGCAAATGCGCTCCGCATTACGGTAATCAGTGTGGTCATCCATTTCTTTGGAGTTTCCGCTTATTATGTTGCACATACGTTTATCGGACGGTTCGTATTCTATACGCTGTCAGTCATTCTTTATTTTTATGTATTTACCAAGACACAGATTATCCGGCAGAAGGTAGGAGGCTTTACCTATGGACATTCTAAATAGATTTGCAAATTCCTTCCTCTTTTGGGCAGCATGGATTATTATTCCGGTGATTATGGAAATTATTCCGTCGCTCGGCAGTGTCGTGATTCTGATTAAAAAGACACTGTTTCCGGTGAAATATGAGACACCGATTTTACAGCCGGAGATTTCTTTGATTATTCCGGTTTATAATTCCCAGGAGACACTCGAAGAGTGCATCCGTTCCATCAGCGAGAGCGACTATCCCAATTCCAGAATCCGTATCTTTCTGGTCAATAATCAGGGACAGGATGACAGCTTTCACGTGTTTACAGAGTGCCAGAAGAAGTTTCCGGATTTGATGATGCAGTGGCTCAATGCCAAGCAGGGAAAATCAAAGGCGCTCAATCTGGCGCTTTTTAACAGCGACGGAAAATATATTATCCATATTGACAGCGACGGATTATTGGAAAAATCGGCACTTACCAATATGGTAAACAAATTTGAGGGAGATTCCTCGATTGAATGTATGACGGGTGTCATTTTGACAGACCCGGCACAGGTTCAGGCATATCCGTTTGGACCGAAACGACTTTTGCGCAAGATGGAATTTATGGAATATGCCCAGGCGTTTTTAGCCGGGCGCAACTATGCTTCGGAGATGAATGCGATTTATACATTGTCCGGGGCTTTTTCGGCGTTCCGGAAATCTGCGGTGCTGAAGTCCCAGCTTTACAGCACGGATACGATTTGTGAGGACACACAGATTACATTCCAGATGAAGTATCTGCAGAAGAAAAAGGTGAGTATCTGTGAGAATGCCATCTTTTTTGTAGACCCGATTGAAGACCTCAACAAGCTGTATACCCAGAGACAGCGCTGGCAGAGGGGAAGCCTTGAAGTTTCGGCACTGTTTTTGAAGAAGGAGTTAAAGGCGTATAAGATGTTCCGCAATGAAAATGTGCGGACGCTGATGTATGACCATACGTTTGCATTTCCGCGTATGATCTGGTATCTGGCGTTAATCTGTCTTCTCTGTATGAATTATTCGTTCAAACTTGTCATGTATGCAACACTGTTTTTGTTCTTTTTGTATGTGCTGGTCGGATTTTTCTATTATCTGTCAACCGTTGGGTTCTTAAAGGGATTCGATGAGATACGAAAGTATTACCGAAGACAGTGGTATGTGGTGCCGCTGTTACCGTTTTTTAACCTGTTTGTGTTCTTTATCCGGTTTGCGGGCGTCATCAACAGTATCAATACGGACAGCGCATGGAAGGTAAAGAACTTTACGGAGGAGCGGAAGGTGGCAGCCGGTGTGATACGGCATGACCTGACCGGAGTGTTCCGGGTGTTGGAGAAAATCAGAAAGTTTGTGAATGTGGAGTAGGGAAGCGTGAAATCAAAATTCAGAATCGTGTCAGTAATCATTATTATATTTGTAATTGTAGAGGGGGCACTGGGTGCCTGGCAGATTTTTTCCTATGACAAGAGTGTTTTGGAAATTTATGCGGGGCAGCAGGATGCATATGTGCAGCTTGTGCTCGACCAGATTAATTTGCAGGAAGACCGCAGTGATGACGAGATTGTAACAGAGATATTGGGATCTTTGGATGCATCGTCGGGAAAATACTGGACGCTCTCAAAGGAACAGGCATTGTTATTTGTAAAGGATGTCATGGAGACGAACCGTTATAAAGGGTTTACTACCGAAACCTATTATATTTCGGACAGTGCTGCGAAATTCCTCGAAAGCCTTACACAGAATAAAGTCATTCATCAGACGATTACGATGGATGGTGAGGACTATGTGGCGTCCGGAGTGGCATTTTCTTATGGGGATGATGTGTACCGTATTTGTCTTCTGACGAACCAGACGGTAATTTTGGATAACAACAGCTTTCTTTCGGCAAAAATATCCATTTCTATTCTCGGTGCAATCGCGTTGTTTGTTCTGTTGGTGCTCTGCCTTACAATGACAGGCGTAATTGAAAAGAAACAGCAGGAAAATGACGGATTAAAAGAACGGATAGAGGCGCAGAACCGCACGATTGATTTACTTGGAGAAAAATTAAAGGAACTTGACCTCTATGAGACGCGCTGGAATCTTTTCCAGGAGAGTGTTTTGGAAAACTTTATCGAAAAACTGCAAGACAGAAGGGCGTTTCCGGTTACGGTTGTGCAGATCGCATTTAAGGAAGAAGGAGAGCAGGAGCGTTTTCTTGCAAAGGCGCAGCTTCTGCTCGATAAAAAAATACTCCGTTTCTCCTTGGAGGACGGGGGATTGCTGCTTTTATTCGTGCAGTATGAGAAAAACGCAGCGCTTGAGGCGTTAAAGCTGACCGGGCAGGATACGTACGAGGTTCTTGCATCCGGGGAGTGGAACGAGGGCGAACAGACTCTTAACGAGGTATATCTTGAAGTAAGAAAGCAGGGAAAAGAGCATGGATGTGAAGCTGTATCGGGAATATAAGTTTAAATTTTACTTAAATGCCAGCCATTATATTATCATTAATGGAAAACAGGGGCAGACACACCCGCATACCTGGGAATTTATGGTGTGTATCATGAAAAACAACGACAAATTTGTGCAGTTCAACGAGTTTGAGCGTGCAATTGAATCGTACTTTGAGAAATACCAGAACCGGGTTATGAATGAAATTGCACCATTTGACGTGATTGTTCCGACACTTGAAAATATGGCGGACTATTTTGTTGGAGAAATCCGCGACATTGTCCGCAAAATCGGAGGAGAACTGATTCTGATGGAAAGCAGTGAGACGCCGACGAGAAGTTATATTTTAGGCTATCAGGATGATATGGAGTTTATCCGTGCGATGGAGCGCAATTCCAAAGAGACGATTGACTCCATCATAGAGTCTGTGGTGGACGGAATTATTGAGTAAGGAGAAAAGACCGTTGAAGAAGAGACTTGGCATTACAGCGGCGGTGCTCGTTTATGCGCTTATCGCCGGGGCAGTGGTGTGGATTGTTGCGATGGGAGGAAATTATCCGTCCGGTTCCGATACGCTCTGCCATATCTATAAAGGAGATATTCTGTATCAGAACATCAAGGCGGGAAACTGGTATCCGCTCTATGATAATCTGTGGTATAACGGCGTTCAGATGATGCGTTACTGGGCACCGCTTCCCATCTATGTGCTGGCATTCTGCCAGATGCTTGCGGGCGGCGAGGCACTTTCGGGCTATCTTGTATATGTGGGATTGATTCTGTTTTTGGGAGCATTGTCCTGGCTTTTTATCGGGGTTAAAAAGAATCGTCCGGTTTTTGGAGCATTCTTAGGCGTATTGTGGTTTTTCATGCCAAACAATCTGTATGCACTGTTTGGAGAGGGAAATCTGCCGCGGTCGCTGTCCATGGTGTTGCTTCCACTTCTTATTTATCATATCCATCAGTTTTTGATGGAGGATTGTGAAAAAAGTATCAAGTGGATTGTTCTGGTTTTTACCGGAATTTTGCTATGCCATGTAGGCTATGCGGGAATGATTGCATTGGCGCTTCTCATTTTCCTTTTGTTTTATAAGATTTTAAACCGGAAGAGTAAAAAATGCCTGACGCTGATTATAAGCCTTTTACTGCCGTTTCTTCTGATTGGAATCTGGCTGTACGCTTCACTGAAGGGTGGAATTACATCGACGGACAGCTCACAGGTAATGAAGGGATTTTTCCAGGATGCGTGGATTTCCTTAAATCCGTTTTACCGTTATGAGAGTCACAATGTCACTTTTTATTTTGGTCTTGCAGCATTTGTGCTTGCGGTATTCGGGGGACTTTGCAGTCATAGAAAGTCTATGCCGGGATTTTTTACGGCGGTTGTGATTTTCTTTTGTACGACGTCTTCGATGTATCCGGTGCTTGAAAAATTGCCGGGAAGCCAGTACCTTTGGATGCTGCGGTTTATTTCGATTGCGCTTTGTATGATTTTATACAGCTTTCTGCTGTGGGATACGTTAAAGAAACCCTTCATCTGGATTTGCTGTCTGCTTTTAGTTGCAGATGTGATACCATCGGTTTCACTGTTTTATTCAGGCGTGGGGACACAGACTGCGGAAGAAAATTTAAAAGAGCTTTCAGAGACGACACTGATTACGAAGGCAAAGGAAGTGACCAGGCAACGGCTGGCGCTTCTCGACGGAAGCTCACTTGGTGCAACGGCGCCATATCTGGTCTCTGATTTCGGGGACAAAAAGGTGCAGGGTGCATTTGGTGCCGGCTGGCAGTCAGCAGCGACGGCAAACCGCATTGTGGAACTAAATCAGGCGGTTGAAGATGGAAATTATCTGTATCTGTTTGACAGAGCGCTTGAGATGGGAAACGATACGGTGTTAATTCAGATTTCCATGATGAAAAATAGAAGCTGGGATGTAGACTATGCGACAGAATGTGCCAAAAGACTTGGCTATGAAAAAGTAGAAGAAAACGATGGATATGTGCTTTATCATCTGACGACGGATGGAACCTTTGGCATCCGCACGCAGTATGATGCAATCGGAATCGGAAGTTCTGCGAAAGTGCTCTCATTCCTCTATCCGGATATGGAAGAGACGGATTCCATAAATCTGGATGACTATAGCTTCAAAGAGCTGTCTGCATACAAGGTGGTTTATCTGGACCATTTTACTTACAATGATAAGGCGACAGCAGAAGAACTGGTGCGAAAGCTTTCTGAAAATGGCACAAAGGTGGTCATCAGTGCTGATGGAATTCCGACAAATGAGCGTTTGAAAGTGCAGGAGTTCCTTGGCGTTTCCTGCAGCAGTATTCTGTTTGAAAACGGGTATCCGATTCTTACGGTCGGAGGAGAAGAATTAGACTGTGCGCTGTTTGCACAGGGGTATTCGAACTGGCAGACGGTGTACTTAAACGGACTGACCGAGGTGAAGGGAACGTTTGAGGATAACGGACTTTCGGAAGCATTTTACGGAACAGGCGAAAATGAAAACATTATATTTGTAGGATTAAACTTAAGCTATCATTATATGCTGACACAGGATGTGCTGTTAGAGAATCTTTTTAACAATATCTTCGGGATGGACAGAAGCACTCTGCCACAGCGTGAAATCGTGCCGATTACGGTTACATATGGCAGAAATCAGATTACAATCGCCTGCGATGAAGATGGTGTCAACACAACACTGGCATATCATGATATTTTTGAGAGCAGAGAGCATATCACGGCAAAACAGGCGTTACTATATGTAGACAGCGGAACGACTGTTATTACGATGCGATATCCTTATCTGGCGGAGGGAATTGCAATGAGTATCGCAGGAGTGGTGCTTACGATTTTATTTCTGCTGTGGTGCAAAAAACGTTACGGGAAGGAGAAGTTAGAAAATGGAGAGCAAGGAGAGAGCAAAGCAGGAGACAGTGGTGTTAATTCCGTCCCTGAATCCTGATGAAAAACTGACAGCTTATGTCATGGAGCTAAAACGAATCGGGTTTTGCCGGATTCTTCTTGTGGATGACGGAAGCAGAGAAGACTGTCAGAGCATTTTTGAAAACCTTTCCGCGGAACCGGAGGTGTGTGTGCTCCATCACGAGAAAAATCGCGGCAAAGGAAGGGCACTAAAGACAGGATTTGCATACTGCATGGAACATTTTAAAGATGCGGTGGGGGTTGTTACGGCGGACAGTGACGGACAGCACAGCCCAAAGGATACGCTTGCGGTTGCACAGGCACTTGTGGAACATCCCGAAGCGCTGATTCTTGGCACGCGCAATTTTGACGAGGAACAGGTGCCGTTTAAGAGCCGTTACGGAAATAAAATTACAACAGTCGTATTCCGGCTGTTATATGGCAAGCTGATTCATGATACACAGACCGGATTACGGGGAATTGCCACAAAGCATCTTCCAATGATGACAGAGCTTGCTGGGGAGCGTTTTGAATATGAAATCGGGATGCTAATTGAGGTATCCAGGGCGGAAATTCCGTTTGTGGAGATTCCAATTGAAACAATTTATATCAATGACAATGCGGAGACACATTTTCATCCGGTAAAAGATTCTCTTAAAATTTATGGCGTAATGTTTCAGTACTTTTTGAAATATACACTGTCGTCGCTTGGGGCGTCGCTGATTGACCTTTTAGCATTCTGGATTTTTTCTACGCTTGTGTTTCGCGGCAGCGAGCAGGCAGTGCCAATTTTTCTCTCCACGATATTTGCACGGGTGATATCTTCGGTGTGTAATTTTCTTGCAAACCGCATGGTTGTGTTTAAAGCGTCCGGGAATCTTGCAAGAGAAGCGGCGGCTTATTACGGGCTGGTCGTAGTGCAGATGTTATGTTCTGCCGGACTTGTCTACTTCTTTACCGGGCTTTTGCACTGGGAGGCAACGCTTGTGAAGGTTCTCGTGGACACCTGTCTGTTCTTCGTAAGCTTTCAGATTCAGCACCGGCTTATTTTCCGGAAAAAGGCATAGGAGGAGCATTGTCGGAATGATGGAAGAACGGTATCTGTTTCAAAACGGTTTTCTGGCTGAAAAAAACGGTGAGGATACGGTAACACTTTTAAGGGCATATGGAGCATCGCCTGAACTTGCGGTGCCAGAGCAAATCGGAGGATATCCGGTAACGGAAATCGGTGCCTACTGTTTTGCGAAGAGTGCGCATCTTACAAAGGAAGCCGGGGAACTTATAGAGAAAGCGGAAACGAAAAAATCCATGGCGTCCGGGGAGATGGAGATTTGCGGAGAAAATCTCTCGGTGTTAGAGCTTCCGGATGCCATCCGAAAAATCGGGGACTGCGCATTTTACAATTGTAAGAATCTGTCGGAACTGATGGTCGGAAAGGCAGTAGAAGAGCTTGGAAGCGACGTGTTTATGAACTGTGTCAGTCTAAAGAAGCTAAAAATCTGTGGCAGTGTTCTGGAAAAAAGCGGATTAAAACAGCTTTTGAGCCGGATTTCTTTTACCGTGGAAGTGTTTTTTGAAGACGGGACAAAAACCGAGGCAGCGGTGCTTTACCCCGAATTTTTTGAGACTTACGATGAGATTGCACCGGCACATTTGTTTGGAAGAAATATTACAGGGGAGGGCTTCCGGGCAAGACAGTGCTTCCGGGACGGGAAAATTGCATTTGCAGAATATGATGCCATTTTTCCAAAGATATGCGTGGAGGAGAGCCGTGACATCGCAGGACAGTTTGCACTTGACCGCCTGCTGTATCCGGTGGAGCTGTCAAAAGAAAGCCGCCTGTTATATGAAACCTATCTGAACGAACAACAGGAACATCTTGGAAAACGGCTGGTTCATAAGGCGAAGCTTGAAGTGCTTCATTTTATGTGTGAAAAGAAATATTTTTCAAAGGAAACGCTTCTGGTACTGTTAGAAGAAGCGGTGGCGGCGGACTGGACAGAAGGTGCGGCGAGCCTTCTGGCATGGAAAAAAGAGTATTATGAGACCGCAAAGGGAGCACGTTATACATTTGATGATTTTTAAAAGGAGGCAGTGATGCGTCACGCACAGACAGAAGAGGAATGGCAGGAGGAGATGGGGAAAAAGGTTTTGGAGCAGACGAGGCAGGAAGTGTATCTGGACCTGCGCTTTTTAAAAATTGCGCTGTCTGCGTTAAACTGGAAGGCAAACCCTGCGTTAAAGGCACTTGCCACGGATGGAGCCTTTTTGTATTTTGCACCGGAACACGTCATCCGTGTTTTTGAGCAAAATCCGGGCTTTCTTGACCGCGCCTATCTTCACAGCGTGCTGCACTGCCTTTTTTCGCATCTGTGGATTGCGGGAAACAGGGAGAGAAACCGCTGGAATTTAGCGTGTGATATCGGCGTGGAGTACGTCATTGATAAGATGGAAAAGCCCTGCACCAGACGTATCTTAAGCTTTTTGCGAAAAAACATTTATACAGAACTCGAAGAACTACAAAAGAAGGAAAGAACGGCGCTTTCGGCGGCAGTCATTTACCGGCAGTTAGAACGTTATACAGAGAGTGAACTGACAGAGCTGGCAGTCGAATTTTATACGGATGACCATTCATTCTGGCCGAAGGAAAAGCAGGGAGGCGTACTTCCCTCCGTCGCACAGAAAAATCAGGAAATGTGGAAAAAGATTGCCAGGCAGACCGCAATGGAACAGGAGCGGCAGGGCAGCAAGGAGAGCAGGCAGGAAGGGGAAAAGCTGCTTGCCGCACTTGCGCTTGCCGGAAAGAAAAAGCGGACGTATGGAGATTTCTTACGGAAATTTGCAATGCTGCGGGAAGAACTTTGCATTGACCCCGAAGAATTTGACATGAACTTTTATTCTTATGGACTGCGTCTTTATGGAAATCTGCCGCTTGTGGAGCCGATTGAGAGTCGGGAAGCTTACAAAATCCGTGAGTTTGTGATTGTGGTGGACACGAGCGATTCCACGAGAGGAGAACTGGTAGAAGCGTTTTTACGGGAGACGTTTTCCATATTAAATCAGAAAAATTATTTTTTTGGGGATGCAAGAATCCATGTGGTACAGTGCGATAACATGGTACAGCGGGATGATGCTATTACAAATACCGTACAACTGGAACAGTTTTTAAAGAATTATACGATTGAGGGAGGCGGCGGAACGGATTTCCGGCCGGCGTTTGCCTATGTAGGAGAGCTGTTAAAAGAGGGAAAGCTGCAAAATCTTTGTGGGATGCTTTATTTTACCGATGGAAAAGGCATTTATCCAAAGCAGGCGCCCCCGTATAAAACAGCGTTTCTGTTTCCGGAGGACTGTGAGATGTCAGCCGTGCCGCCATGGGCAATGCGTGCCGAGGTGGCGGGACTTTCCGAAATACAATAAAGAGTGTGGGAGCAAATAGATATGAACATCAAAGAGGCAAAAGAAGAGTTAAAACATACCGTGCAGGCATATTTGAAAAAGGATGAAGACGGCATCTACCGGATTCCGGCAGTCAGACAGCGTCCGATGTTACTGATTGGACCGCCGGGAATCGGAAAGACGCAGATTATGGAGCAGGTGGCAAGGGAATGCCGGATTGGGCTGATTTCCTATACGATTACCCATCACACCAGACAGAGCGCCGTGGGACTTCCGTTTATCCGGGAAGAGGAGTTTGACGGGACGACACATTCGGTGACAGAATATACGATGAGCGAGATTATTGCCAGCGTGTACCGCAAGATGAAGGAGACCGGGCTTCGGGAAGGAATTTTGTTTATCGATGAAATCAACTGTGTCTCCGAGACACTTGCACCGGCAATGTTACAGTTTTTGCAGTGCAAGACCTTTGGCAATCAGGCAGTGCCGGAGGGCTGGGTGATTGTGGCGGCAGGAAATCCACCGGAATACAATAAGTCCGTGCGGGATTTTGATATGGTGACATTGGACCGTGTCCGCTATCTGGAAATTTCTGCAGATTACGGGGTCTGGAAAGAATATGCCTTAAGACATGAGCTTCACCGGGCAATTTTAAGTTATCTGGAGCTTCGGGAGGGCAATTTCTACCGGGTGGAATCTGATGTCGATGGAATACAGTTTGTGACAGCACGCGGCTGGGAGGATTTGAGCAGCCTTTTGTACCTGTATGAGGAGATGGACATTCCGGTTACGGAGGACACGATCTATGAATTTTTGCATCACAGGGAAGTGGCAGAGGATGTGGCAGCGTATTTAGAGCTGTACCGCAAGTATCAGGATGATTACGGAATCGAGGAAATCTTAAAAGGACGGGTAAGTGCACAGATTTATGCGCGAATTTATGCGGCTGCGTTTGATGAGCGTATCAGTGTCACAAATCTGCTGCTTGACGGTGTAAACCGGAGATTTCTGCGCGCGCAGAAGGAAAAGCATGAGACCGATTTGTGGTATGAATTTTTAAAAGAGTTTCGTGCGGGAATCGAGACGGCAGAGGATGCAGGGGCATTTTATGAGAATCTCCTTGCAGAAAGAGAAGCCGCCCTTGTGAGGGAACAGAAGGAGGGCTTTCTTTCAGAAAAAGAGGCATTAGAAAAAAAGAAACTTTTTGCACAAATCCGGAAATTTTCTCCCAGCGGCGAACAGGGCGCAAAGGAGTGTTTCCTTGCAGCAAAACGCGGGTTTGACGAGAAGCAGGTGGCGTTAGAAGCGGCAGAGACAGAGGCTTCTGAGGCATTAGAGGCGGCATTTGATTTTATGGAGCAGGCGTTTTCAAACGGACAGGAGCTTGTCGTGTTCGTAACGGAGCTTACGATGGGAAGCGCCTCCGCAGAATTTTTGGCGGAGCATACCAGTGAGCGCTATTTAAAGTATAATAAAGAGCTGATGATTGGAAGCAGACGGGCGGAACTTTTAAAAGAATTACAGAGGTAGGATATGAAGACAGCGAGTGATTTAAGAAACCTGTTACGGCAGATTGACCATAAAGGATATCCGGCATATAAGGATACGAGAGGATGTTATACATTTGGAACCTGGCAGTTGTCGATTGACCATGTGCAGGGAGACCCGTTTGCGGCACCGTCTAAGGTGAGCGTGCGTGTGGCAGGGAAACAGGCGGGATTTCCTGCAGAGCTATACCGGAATAACTATCAGAGAATTGCATTGCAGGATTATCTGTTACGGCAGTTTGGAAGACAGTTAGAGAAGCTGTCATTTCGTGCAAAGGGCTCCGGAAAGAGCGGTCTGCTTGCGGTGAGCCGTCCTGGTCAGGAAGTGCTTGAACGCACGGCAAGCCAGATAGAGCCGGAAACCGGGGACCTTACAGTGCGGTTTGAGGTGGGATTTCCGGCAAACGGAAGGACAGTAAATGCAAGAGAGCTGGAAAAAATTTTCTTTGAGCTTTTGCCGGAGTGCGTAGAGCAGACATTGTTTGCAAAGGCGCTTGATATGAAAAAGGTAAAGCAGGCGGTGTCTCTTGCAGAAGACCAGCAGTATATCAGGGAGCGGTTAAAGGCGCAGGGGCTTGTGGCGTTTGTAGCGGACGGCTCCGTTTTGCCGAGAGAATCCGGTGTTTCCGGGCGTCCGATGCGGGATGCGGTGCCGTTTGTCACACCGTCTTCCTTAAAGGTCACAATGGAGCTTCCGCATCGTGGAACCATCACCGGAATGGGAATCAAAAAAGGAATTACATTAATCGTAGGTGGCGGCTATCACGGAAAGTCCACGCTGTTAAAGGCATTAGAGCTTGGCGTTTACAATCACATTGCAGGAGATGGCAGAGAGTATGTTATCTGCGATGAGACAGCGATGAAGATGCGTGCCGAGGATGGAAGGAGCATCCGCAAGGTCGATATTTCGATGTTTATCAGAAATCTTCCGAATGGAAAGAATACGGAAAGTTTTAGTACGGAAGATGCCAGCGGCAGTACCTCACAGGCGGCAAACGTGGTAGAAGCGATGGAAGCGGGCTGTAAGACACTTTTGATGGATGAGGATACGAGTGCCACGAATTTTATGATCCGGGATGAACTGATGCAGCGCGTGGTAAACCGGGAGTCGGAGCCGATTATTCCGTTTATCGACCGCGTGGAGGAGCTTTTCCGCGTGTATGGAATTTCTACAATTCTTGTAGCGGGAAGCTCCGGCGCTTATTTTCACAAGGCAGACTGCATTTTGCAGATGAAACAGTATGAACCGGTCGATATCACAGAATTTGCAAAGAAGGAAGCGGCAGCATATCCGATTATGACAGCGCCGGAAAAAGAACACCGGGCGCCGGAAGAAAAACGTGTAGCAAAGCCGGATATGTCCTTGCGTAAGGATGACCGGATGAAGCTAAAGGTTTTGGGAAAAGACGGTTTTTCTTTCAACAGAGAGACTGTGGATTTGCGCTATGTGGAACAGCTTACAGATACCGAACAGCTTGCGGCACTTGCATATTTGTTAAAATATGCCGAGCTTCACCTTTTTGACGGGAAAAAGAATCTCAAAGAGGTGGTGGAGCAGTTAGAACAGAAGTTAATGGCAGAGGGGCTTGCGGCAGTCTGTGAGAGCAGTTATGTGCCGACGGGACTTGCGATGCCGCGGAAGCAGGAAATTTTTGCCTGCTTCAATCGTTATCGGAAACTTCACCTGTAGAGGAAACAAAGAAAGGAACGAGTAGCTTGAAACAATATAGTTCAGTGGCGGTATTAGCTCATGTAGATGCCGGAAAGACAACTTTATCGGAGGCAATGCTCTACACCTGTGGAAGTATCCGTAAGCTTGGAAGGGTGGACAACGGAGATACGTTCCTTGACACGGATGCGATGGAGCGGGCGCGTGGGATTACGATTTTTTCCAAACAGGCGGTGCTGCCGCTTCACGATATGGAAGTGACACTTTTAGACACGCCCGGGCACGTGGACTTTTCGGCGGAGATGGAGCGGACCTTACAGGTGTCCGATTATGCGATTCTTGTAGTCAGCGCCGCTGACGGGGTGCAGGGACACACGATTACCCTCTGGCATCTGTTAAAACGCTATGAAATTCCGGTGTTTGTGTTTGTCAACAAGATGGATCAGCCCGGGTGCGAGAGAGCGGCAGTCCTTAGAGAACTACAAAAGGAACTTGATGGAAATTTCGTGGATTTCGGGACAGAGGGAAGTGATGCCTTTTACGAACAGGCGGCAGTATCGGATGAGAAAGCATTAGAAGCTTATCTGGAAACCGGAAAGCTTTCACCTGAAATGCTGCAGGAGCTGATTGCAGAGCGGAAACTGATCCCCTGTTATTTTGGCTCAGCGCTTAAGATGCAGGGCGTTGAAGAACTGTTAGAGGGAATGTACCGCTATATGATGCAGTCTGTGTATCCGGATACATTTGGGGCGCGCGTTTACAAGATTGGCAGGGATGAACAGGGCAACCGGATCACGTATCTGAAGATGACCGGAGGAACGCTTACCGTAAAGGAGTTACTTGGCGAGGAGAAGGTCAACCAGATCAGGCGCTATTCCGGGGAAAAATATGAGACCTTACAGCAGGCAGAAGCGGGAATGATCTGCGGCATCATAGGACCTTCTCTGACGAAGCCGGGGGACGGGCTTGGCTGCGAGGAGACGGCACTTATGCCGTTTTTGACACCAGTGCTAAACTACAGGCTGCTGCTTCCGGATGATATGGACGCGGCAAGGATGCTCCCAAAGCTGCGTGAGCTTGAGGAGGAAGAGCCCGAACTTCATATTGTGTGGAATGAGGCATTGCAGGAAATCCAGATTCAGGTGATGGGTGAGGTTCAGATTGAGATTCTCACGGCATTAATAAAGGAGCGGTTTGGCGTGGATGTTTCTTTTGGCGAGGGGAATATTGTATACCGGGAAACAATCGCGGCGCCGGTTGAGGGCGTGGGACATTTTGAACCGCTGCGCCATTATGCCGAGGTACATCTTCTGCTAGAACCGTTAGAGCCGGGAAGCGGGTTGGAGTTTGCGGTATGTTGCAGCACGGATGTTTTAAACCGCAACTGGCAGAGACTGATTCTGACACACTTAGAGGAACGGGAGCACATCGGAGTGCTTACCGGTTCTCCGATAACCGATATGCGCATTACGCTGATTGCCGGACGTGCGCACCAGAAGCACACGGAGGGCGGGGATTTCAGGCAGGCGACTTACCGCGCCGTAAGACAGGGGTTAAGACGCGCAGAATCGGTGCTGTTAGAGCCGTGGTATGACTTTAAGATTACGGTGCCGGAGGAAATGCTTGGACGTGCGATGACGGATATCAAGCTCCGATGCGGCACGATGGAAGCGCCTGTGCGGGAAGGAAATCAGATGATTCTGACCGGAAGTGCCCCGGTGGAGTGTATGCGGAATTATCAGAAGGAGCTGACCGCCTATACGAAAGGAACCGGACGCATCCTCTGTACGCTGGCGGGTTATCGCCCCTGCCACAATACAGAGGAAGTGGTCGCAAAAATCGGCTATGATGCGGATGCAGACCTGGCAAATCCCTGTGGCTCCGTATTTTGTGCACACGGGGCAGGATTTGTGGTAGAATGGAACCAGGTGGCAGACTATATGCACCTGGAGAGTCCACTTAGCGGGGAGGCATCTGCCTCCGGTGTGAAATTAGCCGGACAGGAAATGGATACCGAAGGAATCCGCTACCCGGCAAAAGAGCACGAGGAACAGTGGATTGGAACAGATGAAATCGATGCCATTTTAGAGCGGACGTATCATGCAAACCGCAAAGGGGAGATGATGCGTGGAAAAAATGGCTGGAAGCTGTCCGGCAGCAAAACCTCCCAGATGCCTGTCACGAGAACGTATAAGCCGATTCCAAAGGCAGAAGAATATCTTTTAGTGGACGGATATAATATCATTTTTGCCTGGGAGGAGCTGCGTGAGCTTGCCGCTGTGAATATCGACAGCGCCAGAGGACGGCTTTTGGATCTGATGTGCAATTATCAGGGGAGCCGGGGCTGCAGGCTGCTTGTCGTATTCGATGCCTACCGGGTGCAGGGACACGAGACAGAGACGTTTTCGTACCACAATATTCAGGTGGTCTATACGAAAGAGGCGGAGACAGCGGACCAGTTTATCGAGAAATTTGCACATGAAAATGCCGCAAAGTATCGTGTGACGGTGGCAACGTCGGACGGGTTAGAGCAGATTATTATCCGAGGTGCGGGCTGTCTGTTATTGTCCGCAAGAGATTTGGAAGAAGAAATCAGACGTCAGAATGAGAACAGTAAGGCTGCTTTTGAGCAAAAGAAGGAGAGCGGCGGCAGAAATTATCTGCTTGATTCTGTTTCCGAGGAAACAATAAAACAGTTAAAAGACCTTGGCAGAGAAATGGAGGAATCATGAAGCAGGATGAAGTAAAGATGACCCATTCGGGATTCGTCAGAAAAGATGGAAAGAGAGTGGTGCTGGTTCGTTTTGAACGCGGCAGCGACGTGGCAGAGGGACGGATTCCGCCCTGCACCATCGAGAAAAACGAGGGCTTTTCCAAAGAAGAGGTGGAGGGGCTTGAGCATTATATGGAAGCGCAGAGCGACGCCATATTTGCCAGGGCAAAGGAATTAAACGACCTGCGGAAAATCTTATAAAAAAAGCTGTTTTTTGCGTGAAATGGCAGAAAGCCGGATATACTTCTGATAAGAAGAATGATAATCGGAGGATGAGGATGAAAACATTTCACGAACTGTATCTGGAAATTTTAGCGGCAGAAGCAGATAAGGGGCGGACCAGGTTTAAGGACTATGATCCATATCACATGGACTGTCTGCTACACCCGGAAAATTATGCGCCGGTCGTGCCCACGCAAAACTGTAAGGACTGTGCATTTGAGAGAGCCTGCGAGAAAAGCTGTGTGTTTGACGCCATCTGTGTGAAAGAGGATGGCAGTGTTTTGATTGACGCTAAAAAGTGTGCGGGCTGTGGGGTCTGTATCGATAGCTGTAAATTAGAACATCTTGCGGCAAACCGTGATATCCTTCCGGTTCTTCGGGCACTGCGCGAGGGAAAGCGTGAGGTATATGCGCTGATTGCCCCTGCGTTTGTCGGTCAGTTTGAGAAAGATGTGACACCGGGACGGCTTCGGGCGGCATTTAAAGCGTTAGGCTTTACCGGAATGGTGGAAGTGGCTGTTTTTGCAGATATTTTAACCTTAAAGGAAGCGCTTGAATTTGACCGCCATATCAACGATGAAAAGGATTTCCAGCTCACGAGCTGTTGCTGTCCGGTATGGATTGCAATGATTCGTAAGGTTTATAAGGAGCTGCTTCCCCATGTGCCGGGAGCGGTTTCTCCGATGATTGCGGCAGGCCGTGTGATAAAAAAGATTCACCCGGATGCGATGACGGTTTTTATCGGTCCCTGTATGGCAAAGAAAAAAGAGGCAAGGGAGCCGGATATCGCAGATGCGGTTGATTATGTGCTGACGTTTCAGGAGGTGCTTGAGATTTTTGAGGCAGCAGAGATTCATCCGAAGGACTTACCGGAGGATGAAAAGGAACATTCCTCCCGTGCCGGACGCATTTATGCCAGAACCGGAGGTGTCAGCGAGGCGGTGAGCCGTACCGTGGAGCAGTTAAATCCAAACCGGAAAATAGGCGTGCGCGCAGAGCAGGCGGATGGGGTTCCGGCATGCCGGGCGCTCATTGCAAGGATTCAAAACGGCGAGACGGATGCAAATTTCTTTGAGGGAATGGGCTGTAACGGCGGCTGTGTAGGAGGTCCGAAGGCGGTGATTGACCGCGAGCAGGGAAAAGAGTTCGTAAATTCCTACGGTGAGGAGGCAGCTTACCGGACGCCGCTTGAAAATCCGTATGTCATGGAGCTGCTTGCAAGACTTGGATTTTTGTCCGTGGAGGATTTTTTGGAGAACAGCGATTTATTTGCGAGAGATTTTACGTGAGAGTTTTAATAAGAAACCAGAAGAGAGGAAGGGGAAAAGGATGCTTCCGGAACAATTTTTGACACGAATGAAAGAACTGCTGGGAGAGGAATACAACGCATTTTTGGAAAGTTACGACAGGGAGCGCTACCAGGCACTTCGCATCAATCCGGCGAAGACGGACAGGGAGCGCTTCTTAGGGCAGGCACCCTTTACACTGACACCTGTCGCGTGGGAGAAAAACGGATTTTACTATGAAAGTACAGATGCGCCGGGGAAACATCCTTATCACGAAGCCGGAGTCTATTATATCCAGGAGCCGAGTGCGATGGCACCGGCGGCGCTTTTGATGGAAGAGGCGGCAGAGGACGGGATGGAGCACCGGGTGCTTGACTTGTGCGCTGCGCCCGGAGGAAAAAGCACGCAGATTGCTTCCTATATGAAAGGAAAGGGACTTCTTATCTGCAATGAGATTCATCCTGCAAGGGCAAAAATTTTATCCGAGAATGTGGAGCGCATGGGGATTCGTAATGCGATTGTGACAAACGAGACCCCGCAGAAACTTGCCGAACATTTTCCGGTCTATTTTGACCGCATTTTAGTGGATGCACCCTGTTCCGGAGAGGGAATGTTCCGAAAGAACGAGGAGGCAAGGGAAGAGTGGAGTTCTGAGAATGTGGCACTCTGTGCAAAAAGGCAGGATGAAATTTTAGACTGTGCGGCAGAAATGCTGATGCCGGGCGGAACGATGGTTTATTCGACTTGCACCTTTGCCCCGGATGAAAACGAGGGAAGCATGGAGCGTTTCTTAGAGCGTCATCCGGAATTTTCCCTTCAAAAGCTGACACCTGCCAACGGAATGACAGCAGGGATGCTTGAGGGAACGATACGACTTTACCCGCATCGTCTGAATGGAGAAGGACATTTCCTTGCGATGCTGCGTAAGGAAGGAGAGGTGCATCCGTTTTTTCCGTCAGAAGAGACGCCTGCAGCTTCTAAGGATAAAAAGGCAGCCGGAAAGGAATACCCGGAATTTTTAGAGTTTGCAAAGGAGTCGTTAAAGGGGGACTGGAACGGCAGATTTTTAACGTTTGGAGACCAGTTGTACCGGACGCCGGCAGGGATGCCGCCTTTAAGGGGGCTTAAGGTGTTAAGACCGGGGTTACATCTTGGAACGATGAAAAAGAACCGGTTTGAACCGTCCCATGCGCTTGCACTTGCACTTTGCCCGGAGGAAGTATTACATACGGTGGATTTTTGTTCCGGGGAAGTCACAGAGGCAGATGGAGAACGTAAGTTTGTGCCGGGGCGTGAGATTGTGGCATATTTAAACGGGCAGTCGTTTCCGATGGAAGGAGAGAAAGGCTGGTATCTTGTGACCGTTGACGGTTACAGTATCGGCTGGGGAAAGCTTGCGGGAACGATGTTAAAGAACCATTATCCAAAAGGACTACGAAAGTAGAGAAAAGGCCGGGAGGTTTTTTATGAGCAAAAATATTATGATACAGGGAACGATGTCAAATGCTGGAAAAAGTCTGATTGCGGCGGGACTCTGCCGCATTTTCAAGCAGGACGGCTACCGCGTTGCCCCGTTTAAATCACAGAATATGGCGTTAAATTCCTATATCACCGCAGAAGGCCTTGAGATGGGACGTGCGCAGGTGATGCAGGCGGAGGCGGCGGGCGTGGAACCGTCGGTTCTTATGAATCCGATTCTTTTAAAACCGACAAATGACATTGGCTCACAGGTGATTGTGAACGGCGAAGTGCTTGGAAATATGCCGGCAAAGGAGTATTTTGCATACAAGAAAAAGCTGATTCCTGATATTCTTGACGCGTATCATAAATTAGAGGAACGGGTGGATATCATCGTGATAGAGGGAGCCGGGAGTCCGGCGGAAATCAATCTGAAAGCGGATGATATTGTCAATATGGGACTGGCAGAGCTTGTGGATGCGCCGGTGCTTCTCGTCGGAGATATCGACCGGGGCGGCGTATTTGCGCAGCTTATCGGAACGATTCTTCTTCTAGAGGATAACGAAAAGGCACGCGTTAAGGGAACGATTATCAATAAATTCCGGGGAGATAAGACGATTCTCGACCCGGGCATTAAGATGCTTGAAGAAAAAAGCGGTATCCCGGTGGCGGGGGTCGTACCTTATATGCAGTTATCACTTGAGGATGAGGACAGCCTGACGGAACGCTTCGGACAGCGGACGGAAGGACTTGTAGAAATCGCTGTCATAAGGTTTCCAAGAATTGCAAATTTCAGTGATTTTTCGGTGCTTGAACAGATTCCAGGGGTATCGCTTTATTATGTGGATTCCGTGGCAAAGCTCGGAGAGCCGGATATGATTCTTCTGCCCGGCAGTAAGAACACGATGGGCGATTTAAAATGGATGCGCCAGAACGGACTTGAGGCGGCAGTCAAAAAACAGACGGGACGGGCTGTCATCTTTGGCATCTGCGGAGGATATCAGATGTTAGGGGAATTGCTGATGGACCCGCTTGGAATCGAGGAGGGCGGCAGCATCAGAGGCATGGAGCTTCTGCCGGTGCGCACCGAGTTAAAGCCGGAAAAGGTGAGAAGACAGGTGGAGGGAACGATATCTTCTGTCAAGGGAGTTTTGGCACCACTTGCGGGTAAAGCCATCAAAGGTTATGAAATTCATATGGGAAACACGGAAACGTTAAACTCCGAGAACTTTTGCAGGCTCGCGACCGGAAATGGAACGCGGACAGACGGCGCCTGCGGGGACAATGTGTATGGAACCTATGTGCACGGTGTATTTGATGAGAAGGGCATTGCAAATGCGCTTGCAAATGCACTTGCGGCACGCAAGGGAGTGTCCCTTTCGGGTGCAGAGGCATTTGATTATGCGGCATTTAAAGAGACACAGTATGACAAGCTTGCGGCTACGCTGCGGGAGTACCTGGATATGGAACAGATTTATGAGATAATGGGGATTTCGCGATGCTAAAGAGGATTGATATATTAAATCTACCTATAACAAATGTAAATTATACCGCAAAAAAGGAAACAAAAAAACGTTGGGACAGTGTGGCAAAACCGTTGGACGGAATGGGTGATTTCGAGGAGCTGTTTGCACGAATTGGCGGGATACGTGGAACGGCAGACTTTTCGTTTGAGAAGCGAGCCGTGATTGTGATGTGTGCGGACAACGGAATCGTGGAAGAACACGTAAGCCAGACAGGGCAGGAGGTCACTGCCATTGTCGCCGAAAATATGGGAAAGGGCATCACTTCCGTGTGCAGGATGGCGGAGGTTGCCGGACGGATGTACCCGACGAAGGTGATTCCGGTTGATATCGGCGTGAACTGCACCAGAGAAATTCCAGGTGTGTTACAGCGCAAGGTTGCCTGTGGAACGAAGAATTTCTTAAAGGCTCCGGCGATGACGGAGGAGGAGACACTTCGTGCCATTGAAGTCGGAATGGAACTTGTGCGGCAGTGCAGAGAGGAAGGCTATCAGATTCTTGCTACCGGAGAGATGGGAATCGGCAATACGACCACAAGTAGTGCGATGGCGGCGGCACTTTTACAGTGCAGTGCAGAAGAAGTGACGGGAAAGGGAGCCGGACTCAGTAAACAGGGAATACAACATAAAACACAAGTAATTAAAACAGCATTAAATAAATACAACCTCTATCAGGCAGATGCCTTTACCATTTTACAGACGGTGGGAGGACTTGATATTGCAGGACTTGTTGGCGTGTTCCTCGGAGGAGCCGTATACGGAATTCCGGTCATTATCGACGGTGTCATCAGCGGTGTTGCGGCGCTTACAGCGGAGTGTCTTGTGCCTGGGGCAAAGGAGTTTGCAGTCGCATCACATAAGGGAAAGGAGCCGGCGCTTTCAAAGATTCTGGCGGTACTTGGCAAAAAGCCTCTTTTAGACGCGAATCTTGCACTCGGAGAGGGAACGGGAGCCGTGATGTTATTCCCGCTTCTTGATATGGCGATGGCATTATATCAGGAACGGACGACGTTTACAGATATCGCCGTGGAGCAGTATCAGAGATTTACATAGAAAAAGAGGAAGAAAACGATGGTCTATACGGTAATCGGAGGCAGCGGCAGTGGAAAGTCGGCATATGCAGAACAGCTTGTATGCAAAATTGCAGGGCAGAGGAGCCGTTATTATCTCGCCACGATGCAGGTTTACGGGGAAGAAGGAAAGGCGCGAGTGGCGCGTCACAGGAAGGCACGGGAAGGAAAGGGATTTCTTACGATTGAGCAGACAAAGGACGTTGCAGAGATTCTAATAGGGGAAAACGATGCAACATTGTTATTGGAATGTATGTCAAATCTTGTGGCAAATGAGATGTTTGATGGGGAACAGCAGAAAAGCCGGACAGAAGTCGTGGAAAAGCTGTGCCGGGATATCGAAGTGCTCGCATCAAAGGTAGAAAATCTTGTGATTGTGACCAACAACGTATTTGAAGACGGTATCTGCTACGATGCGGGAACGATGGAATACATAAGGGCACTTGCGGACATCAACGGCTGGCTTTTAACGCGGTCGGATGTCATGACAGAGATTGTGTATACCATTCCGGTTGCATTGAAAGGAGAGCCGATATGTCTGTGTTAAAATCATTTGTGATTGCATTTGCCATGTACTCAAGGATTCCGGTGCCACAGTTTGAGTGGAAGGAGCGCGATATGCGCTATGTCATCTGCTTCTTCCCGTTGGTGGGAGTGGTCATTGGGGTGGTGACACTGCTGTGGGCGTATGTCTGCGTGCATTTTTCGGTTGGAAAACTTGCATTTACACTTGTGGGGTGTGCAATCCCGCTGTTGATTTCCGGGGGAATCCATGTGGATGGATTTATGGACACGATGGATGCATTTCATTCCTATAGAGAGCGGGAAGAAAAGCTTCAGATTTTAAAGGATGCCCATATCGGTGCATTTTCGGTCATCTGCCTTGTGAGCTATGGGTTATTGTTCGTGGGCGCATATTCCGAGCTGACTGTTAGAAAACAGGTGTTTTTGCTGGCATGCGGCTACTATCTGGCGCGCATTTTAAGTGGACTTGGCGTTGTGACCCTGCGCTGTGCAAAAAAGGATGGACTTTTATACCTGTTTGCAAACCGGGCACATAAGATTGCTGTACGGACGGCACTTGTCGTACAACTGATTGCATGCGGCGTCATGATGATTCTGTTTGGCGGATGGATGGGGGCAGCTACACTTCTTGGTGCCGTGCTTACCTTTTTCTATTACCGTCACGTTGCATACCGGGAGCTTGGCGGAATCACAGGAGATACGGCAGGATATTTCCTGACGCTCTGCGAGGGCGTGATGGTGGTGCTTTTGGCAGTCTGTGGATGGATAGGAGTGTGAGAGATGGAACTTTATGTTGGAGGTGTCGGACAGGGCAAGATAAGCTATGTCAGACAGAAGTATGGAGTATTAGAAGAAGAAATCTGGGATGGACGAAAAGAGAATGAGATGCCGCCTGAGGGGAAACGTGTCGCAGCACATCTGGAAGCCTGGTTCCGGGAACAGATGAAACAGGAAGATGGAAAACCAGAGAAAATCATACATGAATGGATGAAATTATATCCAAATTTAATTTTTGTATGCGACGAAGTTGGCAATGGAATTGTGCCACTCGACCCGTTTGAACGCGAGTACCGGGACAGGCTTGGGAGGCTTTTGTGTGAAATTGCAGGGGAGTCAGTACATATGGAACGTGTTATCTGTGGCATCGGACAAAGGATAAAGTAGATGAAAAATAATATAATCAGGATTAAATTATTGTTGATTCGCCACGGAATAACAGCGGGAAATAAAGAACACCGCTATATTGGAACGACAGACGAACCATTGACCGAAGAAGGGAAAGCACTTCTTTACGAGGCGAAAGAAGCAGGGTGTTACGGAGAGGCTATGGTTGTTTTTTCAAGCCCACTGAAGCGCTGCATCCAGACGGCAGGGATTTTATATCCAGGACAGAGCATCCGCCCGGTGGAGGAATGGAGGGAGATGGACTTTGGCGAATTTGAGGGAAAAAATTATGCCGATTTAAACGGCAGGGCAGATTATCAGGCGTGGATTGACAGCAACGGGACACTTCCGTTTCCGGGCGGAGAAAGCCGGGAGGAATTCTGCACGCGCAGTATGTTGGGACTTTGGAAGGTGCTTGACAGCCTGGCAGAGCAGACCGGTGACGAAAAAGAGACACTGACAGCCGCCTGCATCGTGCACGGTGGGACAATTATGGCACTGTTATCCTCTCTTGGAATGGGGGAATACTTTGATTTTCAGTGTGCAAACGGAGAGGGCTATGAAGTAGAACTGTATGATAAAACCTCTGGAAAAATAACAGGAGAAATAAAATGTTAAATCATATCATAACTTTTACGTGCGGATTTGTATTAGACCAGCTCTTCGGAGACCCCTACTGGCTGCCGCATCCCATCCGTCTGATGGGACGTTTGATCGGGTTTTTAGATCAAAAGCTGCTTGGAACAGAATTAAAAGAACCGCGCGATAAAAAGGCAGAGCGAAGAAAAGGTGTTTTGCTGGTGGTGCTGGTGTTAGCTGCAACCGTACTTCTTGCAACCGCGGTCTTACTTCTTGCATACCGGATTCATCCGGTGGCAGGACTTGTGGTAGAAAGCGTGATGTGCTATCAGATTCTTGCAGCAAAGTGTTTAAAAGTCGAGAGCATGAAGGTATTTCGCAAGCTGTCCGAACAGGATTTGCCGGGGGCGCGGTATGCGGTTTCCATGATTGTGGGAAGAGATACGGACATACTTGATGAAGCGGGAGTTGCCAAGGCTGCGGTGGAGACAGTAGCGGAAAATGCGTCAGATGGTGTGATTGCGCCGATGCTTTTTCTGGCAATCGGAGGACCGGTTTTGGGATTCTTCTATAAGGCAGTCAATACGATGGATTCGATGGTCGGCTATAAAAATGACCGTTATCTTAATTTTGGACGGGCGGCGGCAAAGTTAGATGACGTCTTGAACTTCCTCCCGTCAAGAATCTGCGCGCTGTTGTTCGTCGCAGTGAGCTTTTTGTCCGGAAAGGAATATGATGCAGGCAGGGCATACCGTATTTTTAAAAGAGACCGTTTTCAACATGCAAGCCCCAATTCTGCGCAGACAGAGGCGGCATGCGCCGGAGCACTTGGAATCAGGCTTGCCGGGGATGCCAGCTATTTTGGCAAAATTGTCAAAAAGCCCTATATCGGCGATGCACTGCGGCAGGTGGAGTATGAGGATATCAGGCGCGCAAATCATCTGATGTATGGAAGTGCGTATCTTTGTGAAATCATTTGTCTCATTGTAATGGCAGTCATTTATTATGTGTAGGAGGAAGCTCGGGTGAAAACAGAGACCATTCATGGAGGAGATATTTACCGGAATAAGGTGGAGCTTGATTTTTCCGTCAACCGGAATCCGTTTGGCGTTCCGGAGCGGGTAAAAGAGGCGTTAGAGGATGCCATACAGGAAGTGGAGGCGTATCCGGACATTCAGTATGCGTCTTTGCTGTCGGCGCTTTCGGATGCTCTTGGCGTTCCAGAGGAATGGATTGTGGCGGGAAACGGCGCATCGGAGCTGTTTTTAGCGATTGTGCATGGACTGAAACCGGAAGAAATTTTAATACCGGTTCCTTCTTTTTATGGTTATGAATGGGCGTCGGGCGCATCGGATGCAGTGATTACCTATTATAATATGAAAGATTTATGCCTTGGGGAAGATTTTCTTCCGGTATTGCGGGAAACAGGAGCCAGGCTGCTGTTTCTGGCAAACCCGAATAATCCGGTCGGAAATCTGCTTTCCACAGAATTGCTGGAGGAAATGCTTTTTATTTGTAAAAGCAGGGGAATCGTGTTGGTTGTGGATGAATGTTTTCTGGAATTTGTGCCGGAGAACGAAAAATATAGTTTGATTTCCCGCTTAAAGCAGTATGAAAATCTGATTGTGGTGCGTGCGTTTACCAAATTATATGCAATCCCGGGCGTGCGTCTCGGCTATCTGCTCTGTGCCGGGGAAGAGATACGGGGGCGGATTCAAAGACATCTTCCAGAGTGGAATCTCTCGATATTTGCAGAGCGTGCAGGCGTGGCGGCATTAAAAGAAACCGCATATGTGAAACGGACAGTGGAATTTTTGGAGACAGAGCGGGCATATCTGACAGAAGGGCTAAGACACCTTGGCATTACCGTCTATGAGAGCCAGGCGGATTACCTGCTGTTACAGACCGGACTGCCGTTATATGAGGAACTTTTGCAATGCGGTATTTTAATCCGGGACTGTAGAAATTACCGGGGACTTAGCGCGGGGTACTACCGCGTTGCAGTGAGATTGCGGGAGGAAAATGACCGGCTGCTAGCTGCGGTGAGCGCGTGCGTGGAAAAAGAAAAGCAGTAAAAGAAACTGGGGGAATGGCGATGCGTTATGGATTTACAACCGGAAGCTGTGCGGCAGCGGCGGCAAAGGCAGCCGCCTATATGCTTTTGACCGGAAAGGAAAAACAAAATATTACGATTGAGACCCCGAAAGGAATTTTGTTTCCGGCGGAGATTCTTGCGATAGAGCGCACAGAAAATTTTGTGCGCTGTGCCGTGCGAAAAGACGGCGGGGATGACCCGGATGTGACGACCGGGGCACTGGTATATGCGGCAGTTTCTTTTACCGCAGGAGAACCGGGAGAAATCCGCATTGACGGCGGAATTGGAGTCGGCAGGGTGACAAAGCCGGGGTTAGACCAGCCGGTGGGAAATGCGGCGATTAACCATGTCCCACGGGAAATGATTACGAAAGGGGTGCGGGAGGTGTGTGCCCTTGCCGATTATGAGGGCGCGCTGTTTGTGGAGATTTCCATACCGGACGGCGTAAAGCTGGCGGATTCCACATTTAATCCAAGACTTGGAATTGTAGGCGGTATTTCAGTACTTGGAACGACGGGTGTCGTGGAACCAATGAGCAGCAAGGCGTTACTTGATACCATTCGTGTGGAATTAAACGTCAAAGCGGCGGAAGGGCGCACAAGCATTGCCATTGCGCCGGGCAATTATGGACTTGATTTTATGAAAAAACAGTATGATTTTGACCTGGACGAGGCGGTGAAATGCAGCAATTTTATCGGGGATACGCTAGAGATGATTGCAGAGCTTGGATTTCAAAAAGTGCTGCTTCTCGGGCATATCGGAAAGCTGGTAAAATTATCCGGCGGCATTTTTAACACGCATTCCAAAGAGGGAGACTGCCGGATGGAACTGCTTGCGGCGGCGGCAATCCGTTCTGGCGTGACAGGGGAGCTTCTGACGAAGATTCTTTCTTCTGCGACAACTGCGGAAGCACTTTCCTACTGTAAAGAAGCCGGAGTGTTAGAGGCGGTCATGGAACAGGTGATGGAAAAAATCATGTTTTATCTGAACAGACGCGTGGCAGGGCGCTATGAGATTGACTGTATCACGTATGACATGGAACACGGAGAATTGGGAAAAAGCAAAGGAGCAGAACAATGGTTCATTTCGTAGGGGCAGGCCCTGGGGCACCGGATTTAATAACGGTAAGAGGAAAAAATCTGTTAGAGAAAGCAGATGTGGTGATTTATGCAGGCTCGCTTGTCAATCCCGAGCTGCTTTCCGATACGCGCAAAGATTGTGAAATTTATAACAGCGCAAAGATGACATTGGAGGAAGTTCTTGCGGTGATGCGTCAGGCGTGGACGGAAGGAAAAGAAATTGTCCGCCTGCACACGGGAGAACCCTCCATCTACGGAGCCGTCCGGGAACAGATGGATGCACTCGATACGCTTGGAATTCCCTATGACAGTTGTCCGGGGGTGAGCGCCTGCTTTGGCGCGGCGTCTTCCTTAAATCTTGAATACACACTTCCCGAGGTTTCCCAGAGCCTTATCATCACAAGGATGGCAGGACGGACAGGAGTGCCGGAGCGGGAAAGCATTGAGAGCTTTGCCGCGCATCACGCATCGATGGCAATTTACCTAAGCGCCGGAATGTTAAGGGAGCTTTCAAAACGGTTAATCGCCGGGGGATATTCCGGTGATACGCCCGCGGCGCTTGTATACAAGGCAACCTGGAAAGAGGAACAGGATTTTATCTGCACGGTAGAGACGCTTGCAGAGACCGCAGAAAAACATGGAATTAAAAAGACCGCACTCGTAATTGTCGGCGATGTGGTGTGCCACGGAAGTTATGCGCGGTCAAAGCTATATGACCCGGATTTCACGACAGAGTTTCGCATTGGAAATGGCGAAGCAAAAAGCAGGAGGGAAGAATGAAGATAGCGGTCATCTGTTTTACCGAAGCGGGAGGTTTTCTTGCAGGAAAGCTTGCAGAGGCACTGAAAGAAACCCATATCGTGACATGCTACAGCAAGTATAAAAAAATGCTCGCACAGACACTGCCGGTCCAGACGGATATCGGAACGTGGACGGGAGAGCAGTTTGGCTGTCAGGATGCCATCTGTTTTATCGGAGCGGCAGGGATTGCGGTGCGCACGATTGCACCGTATGTCAGGGACAAGCTAAGAGACCCTGCGGTGCTGGTGTTAGATGAAAAAGGAACTTTTGTGATTCCGTTATTGTCTGGACACGTCGGCGGCGCAAACGAACTTGCGGAAGAAATTTCAGAAAAACTTGCGGCAGTTCCGGTCATTACAACAGGAACCGACGTCAACGGCGTGTTCGCAGTGGATGTGTTTGCAAAGAAAAATCACCTCGGCATTGCAAACCGGGAAGGAATTGCGGCGGTATCTTCGGCGCTGCTTTCCGGGGAGGAGGCGGATGTTTTAATTTCTCCTTACAGGGAAGGGGAAAAAGGTGGTATGACAGCCGTTCTGACACCGCTTGACACGGAACGCACACTCTTACAGCTCTGCCCGAAAAATTATGTGCTTGGCATCGGATGCCGTCAGGGAAAGAGCAAGGAAGCGTTGGAAGAAGCAGTTTTGCAGGCACTAAAGGCGGCGGGAATCCACAGACAGGCATTATTTGCGATAGCTTCCATTGATGCCAAAAAGAATGAGCCGGGAATTGCTGCGCTTGCAAAGATGTATGACATCCCGTTTCAAACGTTTTCGGCAGAGGAGCTTGGTACGGTTCCCGGAACGTTTACGGCTTCGGAATTTGTCCGTCAGAAGATGGGCGTTGACAATGTCTGCGAGCGGGCTGCGATAGCGGCGTGCGGGGCAGCAGGAGGAGAGATTATCCTGCCGAAGTTAGCGGGAGATGGAATTACGGTTGCGATTGCGAGGAGAAAGAAGCGATGATGCAGAAAAATATGATATATGTAGTTGGAATGGGGCCGGGGGCGGAATCCATGATGACGGAACAGGCAGTGAAAGCGTTATTAGACAGCGACACCATTATCGGTTATCCGGTTTATTTAGAGCTGCTTGGAGAGCGCTTCCAGAAAAAAGAATTTTTATCCACTCCGATGCGCAAAGAGCGGGAGCGGTGTGTGCTTGCGTTTGAGGAGGCGCGCAAGGGAAAACGGGTGTCGATGATTTGCAGCGGCGATGCGGGCGTTTACGGAATGGCGTCTTTGATGTATGAGGTTGGCGCGGACTACCCGGACTGTGAGCTTATGATTGTGCCGGGGATTACAGCGGCACTTAGCGGGGCGGCAATCCTTGGGGCACCGCTTGGACATGATTTTTGCGTGATTAGTCTGAGTGATTTGCTGACACCGTGGGAAACGATTGAAAAACGTCTGCGTGCGGCGGTCGTGGGGGATTTTTGCATTGCCATCTACAATCCATCGAGCAAAAAGCGTGCGGATTATTTAAAACGTGCCTGTGATATTTTACTCGAGGGGGCAGAGGAGACAAGAGTCTGCGGGTATGTCCGTAACATCGGCAGAGAGGGAACAGAAACAGAAGTCTGCACATTAAAGGAGCTGCGGGAGAAAAACGTCGATATGTTTACAACGGTATTCATCGGAAATTCTAAAACCATTTGTCTGGATGGAAAAATGGTGACAAAGCGCGGCTACCGGGAAACAGTGTGAGAAAGGCTGGTTTTTTATGAAACAGGTGTTGATTTATTCGGGTACGACAGAGGGAAGGCTTTTGGCAGAGCACCTTGCACAAAACGGTGTATCTGCTACGGTCTGCGTGGCGACGGAGTATGGGAGCGAGATGATGCAGCCGCACCCGAACATTCAGGTAAGAGAAGGGCGCATGGATGCAGATGAGATGCGGGCGTTTGTGGAAGAACACGCGTTTGATGCGGTGGTGGATGCCACCCATCCGTATGCTGTGGAGGTGTCCCGGAATATTAAGGAGAGCATGAAAGAAAGTGTGGTTCCCTGCTACCGGCTTTTGCGGGAAATGCAGTCTGCAGGAGAGACGGCCGCAAGGACCCACTACGTAAAGGATGCGGCGGAATGTGGCGCGTACTTAAAACACCGGGAGGGTGCGGTGCTTCTTACAACCGGAAGCAAGGAGCTTGGAAATTTTCTTACGACGTTTGAAGACAAAAGCCGGCTGTATGTGCGTGTGCTTCCGGCGGTCGAAAGCATTGAAATCTGTAAGAAACAGCAGATTCCGGGAAAACAGGTGATTGCAATGCAGGGACCGTTTTCCCGGGAAATGAACGAGGCAATTTTACGCCAGTATCATATCCGCTATCTGGTGACGAAGGAGAGCGGAACGGCGGGCGGATTTTTCGAGAAGGAGCAGGCTGCCGCGGCGGCGGGCGCAGAGCTTGTCGTTATCGGGCGCCCGGAGGAGAAAGAGGGCTACGAGCTGTCCGAATTGTTTGCACTTCTGACCGGAAAGAAATGGAAACGGACGTTACAGGTGGCTTTGATTGGAGCCGGGATGGGCAGAATCGGACAGCTTACCGGAGAAGCGCAGGATGCCTTGGAGCAGGCACAGGTCATTTTCGGGGCAAAACGTCTGTTGGAGGAAATTGGCGGAGAACACACCCCAAAGTATCCGTATTATCTCGCAAAAGATATCCTGCCATGGCTGGCAGAGCACCCGAAAATAAAGCATGCGGCGGTTCTTTTTTCCGGGGACACCGGATTTTACAGTGGGGCAGAAAAGATGGCGCAGGCGTTAAAAGAAGCGTCCGATGACGAAGCACAGATAGAAACGGTGATTTATCCGGGGATTTCGTCCGTGTCCTATTTTGCGGCAAGACTTGGCATCGGCTGGCAGGACGCGGCACTTTGCAGTATTCACGGCAGAGAGAAAGAGAGCATGAGGGGCTTTCTGATGGAACAAGTGAAAACGCACCGCCATACGTTTCTTTTGCTCTCCGGTGCAAAGGATGTGCCGTTTTTGGGAACCTGTTGTCAGGGGATGGATGCAGAGATTTCTCTGGGCTATGAGCTGTCTTATCCGAAGGAGCGCGTTTTAAAGCTGACGCCAGAGCAGTGTGAGATGGCAGATGACCTTGAGGAAGGCTTATATCTCGCACTGATTGAGAATTATGAGATACAAACGATAAACGTAGATAATGAAAAAAAAATCAGGATGCCGGGGATTTCGGATGAAGAATTTTTGCGGGAAAAAATTCCGATGACCAAGCAGGAGGTGCGCCAGATTTCCATTGCAAGACTTGCACTGACACAGGATGCAGTTGTGTATGATATCGGAAGCGGAAGCGGTTCGGTTTCGGTTGAGATTGCAAGGCTATCAACGGCAATACGAGTGTATGCGATTGAGCAGAAAAAAGAGGCACTCGCACTTACGATGCGAAATGCAGAGAAGTTTGGATGTAAGAACATCATTCCAGTGGAGACAAAAGCGCCAGAGAAGCTTGAGACGCTTCCGGCTCCAACGCACGCATTTATCGGCGGCAGCAGTGGGTGCATGGAAGAAATTTTAACTGCCTTATATCAGAAAAATCCGAAAATGCATGTGGTCATCAATGCCATTACGCTTGAGACGGTGGGAGAGATTATCACGTGCATGAAAAAATTTGCCGTCTGCGGGGAACAGGTGACGCAGCTTTCCGTGGCACGAGGAAAACAGGCGGGAAATTATCACCTGATGCAGGCGGAAAATCCGGTGTATATTTTTTCCTTTACGTTTGATGCAAAGGAGGAGAAGGAATGAAACGACCAAGAATCATGATTTCGGCGCCGGCAAGCGGAAGCGGAAAAACGCTTGTTACCTGCGGACTTTTAACGGCATTTAAAAAGCGCGGTATAAAGCAGAAATCCTTTAAGTGCGGACCGGATTACATCGATCCCATGTTTCACCGGGAAGTCTTAGAGGTGCCGTCTGAAAACCTCGATATTTTTCTCGCAGGTGAGGAGAACCTAAAAAAAATGTTTGCCGCGCGCACCGGTGATGGCAGCCTTGCGGTTTTGGAAGGGGCGATGGGATTGTATGACGGGCTTGGCGGAATCACGCCGGAGGCGAGCGCCTATGAAGTCGCAAGGCGCACAAAGACGCCGATTGTGCTGGTCATAGATGCAAAAGGCATGGGCTATTCGCTGATTCCACTCCTTCAGGGATTTCTGATGCAGGATAAGGAGCATCTGATTGGTGGCGTGATTTTAAACCGCACGAGTGCGATGTTTGCCAAAACGATTGCGCCAAGAATAGAAGAGGAGACCGGAATCCGTGTGTTTGGCTGTCTTCCGGCGCAGAAACAGGTTTCCATAGGAAGCAGGCACCTTGGGCTTTTGCTGCCGCAGGAGCTTTCTGATTTAAAGGAACAGCTTTCTGGCGTGGCGGAGGCATTGGAAAAAAATGTGAATCTGAATGCACTGCTTTCGCTTGCGGAAACTGCGACGGAATATCCGGTTTCCACGGAATATCCAGTTCTCGCAGAATATCCGGTTTCTGCGGAATATCCGGTTTCATCGGAACATCCGGTTTCCGTTGAAAGCTGTTTTCCTGCCAAAGAAACGGGGAAAAATTTGGGGGCAGAAGTTCCGATTGCGGTTGCAAGGGATGAGGCGTTTTGCTTTTATTATGAAGAAAATTTAAGAATGTTGGAGCGTGCCGGGGCAAAACTTATCTATTTTTCCCCCCTGCATGATAAAAAAATGCCGGAAGCGGCAGGATTTCTTCTTGGAGGAGGTTACCCGGAGCTTTATGCAAGGGAGCTGTCGGAAAATATTTCGATGCGGGAATCCATTTTAGCGGCAATTCAGGCAAACATTCCGTCTCTTGCGGAGTGCGGCGGATTTTTGTATCTGCATGAGACGCTGGAAGACCCGGATGGGGTGCGTTATCCCATGGTGGGTGCAGTCAAAGGAAATGCTTACAATACCGGAAAGCTGGGGCGGTTTGGCTACGTGACTCTTACGCGGGGTGAAAAAAGCATAAGAGCGCATGAATTTCACTATTATGACAGTGAGAATAATGGAGCGGATTATCTGGCGGTAAAGCCTGTCACGGGAAGAAGCTGGAACTGTATGCACGAAGGAGAGCATTTCCTGTGGGGCTTCCCACATCTGTATTATGCCTCGGCGCCGTGGCTGGTGGAACAATTTATAAAAGAAGCAAGGAAATCTTAAACTGTTTTTAAAACATTTTTTCTGACATTGTGATATTCTGAATCCCGAACGAAAAAACCAAATGAAACAAGCTTGGATGTCCCAAAAAAGCGGGCAGGAAGGAGAATATTATGAGAAACAGAAAATATGGATTATTACTTGCAGGATTGATGGCTCTTACTCTGGCAGCAGGCTGCGGCGGAAATACAACGCCATCTTCTGATACGACACAGCAGTCATCACAGACAACAGAGATACAGACGCAGGAGACACAGACAGCAGAGACGCAGGCGCCGGAAACGCAGGCGCCGGAAACGCAGACACCTGAGACAGAAGCGCCGGAAACACAGGTGCCTGAGACGGGAGAACAGAAGACACTAAGTGGAACGATAGACGAAATCAAGGATTTTATGTTTGTCGTAAAAGATGAGAGCGGCGCTTCTTATGAGTTTAGCTTCGAGACCAAACCGGAGGGGCTTGATTCGGTTGCAGCAGGCGATAAGGTAACCGTTACCTATACGGGCGAAATCTCAGAGGTAGACCCGTTTACCGGAAGCGTGTTTTCCGTAGAAAAACAGTAGTAGGAAAACAAAGCCGGGCAGAAGATAACTCTGCCCGGGTGCAGAGGAGAAGAAAAATGATTTTAGGATTCATACTACTGATTCTTCCAGTGATGGCGGTAATCTGTCTGGCGCTTTACCTGCCGTTCTATGTGCATATCAGAAGAAAAGACGGAAAAAAGGGCTTTTTCTATCACCTTGTGCGATATATGCTTTTGGGGTATGTGACATCGCTTTTGTACCTGACAATTTTCTGGTCTTTCTTTCCGGATATTCCCCATTTTTCAGAATATCATCTGTTAAACCTAGTGCCGTTTGTCTGGGTCACGAACACTTATGAGATGGGCTGGGAAAACATGATAGAGCAGCTTCTCTTAAACATTGCAATGTTTGTTCCCTATGGCGTTTTATTGCCGATAGTGTCGGATAAAATGGAGAGATTTTTAAAAACAGCGGGGGTTGTGTTTGCAACAACATTAACGATAGAAGTAGTTCAATATTTTATAGGGCGCAGTGCGGATATTGATGACGTGATTATGAACTTTTTAGGCGGTGTCATCGGATATTTGCTATACCACGTGATGAAACGGATGTTTGGAGAATGTGAATGGTGGAGAATCATGAAACACGGCGGGAGAACGCTAATGTAACTGGAAAATTATATGGAATTGGCGTGGGACCGGGAGACCCGGAGCTTTTGACATTAAAGGCGGTGCGCTGTATCAGGGAAAGCGACAGAATCATCCTTCCGGCGGCGTCGAAGGAAACCTGTTACGCTTACCAGATTGCAGTGGCGGCACTGCCGGAGCTTGCAGAAAAGGAATGTATCTGTCTGGAGTTTCCGATGATAAAAGAGAAAGAACAGTTGGAAAAACGCCATGATGAAATTTATTATAAAATCCGGGAATATCTGTTACAGGGTGAGACGGTCGGATTTCTTACGATTGGAGACCCTATGGTATATTCCACTTTTGAATACATCCGAAAACGCACAGTGGCAGAAGAGTTTGAGGCACAAATCATAAACGGTGTGCCTTCTTTTTGTGCGGCGGCAGCAGCGGCAGGCAGGTCCTTAGCGGACAGCGGGGAGCAGATTCACATTCTTCCGGCATCCTATGAGGACGGCGGTGAGGCGTTACCCGGCACCCGCATCTATATGAAATCCGGAAGGAAGCTTGGTGCGTTAAAAAAACAGCTTTTACATGAATTGGAAACAGGTGGGAAACACTATGACATCTGGGCAGTAGCCAATTGCGGGATGGCAAATGAACGTGTTTTTCATGGGCTGTCGGAACTGGATGAAAACAGTGGATATTTGACAATTGTAATTGTAAAAGAAATGAAACCATAGACAGCGTGACTGTCGCATAAAATCGGAGGAAACAATGATAAAAGATGTGGAAGCGGTAAAAGCGGGAACAGAAGGGTTAGTGCATCTGTACTGCGGGGACGGAAAGGGAAAGACCACGGCGGCAGTGGGGCTTGCCGTGCGGGCGGCAGGCGCCGGAAAACAGGTGATTTTTGCACAGTTTATGAAGGGAAACGAATCTTCAGAGCTTGCGGTTCTGCGAAAAATTCCAGGTATTACGGTCAAAAAGACAACAAAGTGCTTCGGCTTTTTTAAAAACATGACGGAAGAAGAAAAAGAGCAGATGAAAAAAATGCAGGATGAAATTCTTACTTTTTGTCAGAAGCAGGTGCAGGATGGAAGGTGTGATGTGCTGGTACTCGACGAAATCACCCACGCATATCGCTACGGGATGGTCGATAAAGAACTTCTTTGTAACCTGTTTGCCAACCATGAGAAGACAGAGATAGTTCTGACGGGGCGGGACCCGGATGCGTTTTTGCGCGGGCAGGCGGATTACATTACAGAGATGAAAAAAGAAAAGCATCCTTATGACGAAGGAATCCCGGCAAGAACTGGAATTGAGAGATAGGAGAGACGGCAGATGAAAATCGAAAATTACACCCCGGCAGAAATTGAGCGCCGGAGCTTTGAAATCATTGAAGAGGAATTGGGAAGAGAATTAGACCCGGTGCAAAAGCCCATTATCAAGCGTGTCATCCACACAACGGCGGATTTTTCCTATGCGGATACGCTGTGTTTTTCAGACGGGGCGGTCGAAGCCGGGCTTGCGGCGCTTCGGGAAGGCTGTGATATCGTGACCGACACCAATATGGGAAAAAGCGGAATCAATAAGACAAGACTCGCACAATACGGCGGGGAGGTGCACTGTTTTATGGCGGATGAGGATGTCACAAGGGAGGCAAAGAGCCGGGGCACGACACGCGCTGTCATCTCCATGGAAAAATCCGTAACGCTTGGAAAAGATGTCATTTATGCCATCGGAAATGCACCGACCGCACTGATAAGGCTCTACGAGCTGATAGAAGAGGGCAAAATTCATCCGAAGCTTATCATCGGTGTTCCGGTGGGATTTGTGAACGTGGTGGAGGCAAAGGAGCTCATTATGACGGCGGACGTGCCGTATATTGTTGCGCGCGGCAGAAAGGGTGGAAGCAACGTGGCGGCAGCTATCTGCAATGCACTTTTGTATCAGCTCTAAAATATTTTGTTATTGTAGGTAATTTAATATTAAAAAATCTTTCTGGCAAAAAATAGTGTGTAAGTAATTGATTTTTTTGAAATAATCGCATATACTATTAATACAGATGTAAATCTGTTGTGCGTATGCACATCATATATATGGGCTGGTCGAAAGACCCGGGTCCACCAAACGGCGGGTAAGACACCCGCCATTTTTATTATACGGGGGATGAATGAAAGAATTAAGTATTTTTGTAGATGAATCCGGCGATTTTGGGGAATATGATTATCATGCACCATTTTATATTATATCTATGGTATTACATAATCAATCTGTTGACATCAGTGACGATTTGAAAATATTAGAGAATGAACTCAGTAATATTGGATGGGCAAAACACAGTGTTCATGCCGGACCGGTAATAAGATCGGAAGAGGAATACCGAGGATATGACTTAAAAGAACGACAAAAAATTATTATGAAAATGATGAGTTTTGTACGTCGTTTGGATATAAACTTTAAGTCAATATACATAGAAAAGAAACATATAGAGGACTCCATAGAAGCAACAGGAAAGCTTAGTAGGCAATTAGCAGTATTCATTCGAGATAATTATGCTCTTTTTTGCGATTATGATACTGTTAAGATATATTATGATAATGGACAAGTGGAGGTAACAAGGATTCTATCATCAGTTTTTAATGCGCTACTGGACAACGTTGAATTCCGTAAGGTAATTCCAGCTGATTATAGATTGTTTCAAGTGGCAGATTTGATATGTACGCTTAAGCTAACGGAACTAAAGATGGAGAAACATTTGTTATCAAAGTCAGAAACGTATTTCTTTAATGATGAGAGAACACTCAAAAAGAATTATTTGAAGCCACTATCAAAGAAAGAATTGTAGTTGTTAAACTTTACCACTTTACTGTATGATAAGTAGTCCGAAAACTTGAATTTTAGACAGCACCACCTTGCAACAAACATCGGAAAATGATATTATTTTAGAAGAAAATTTTAACCCCTTTACGGGAAAAGGAGAATACGATGTCTAAGATAATAACGATTGGACGAGAGTTCGGAAGCGGCGGAAGAGAGATTGGAAAGCGCCTGTCAGACGAACTCGGAATTGCATATTACGACAATGAAATCATCACACAGATTGCAGAGCGCACAAAGTTAGCAGAAGGCTATGTACAGCACGTGATGGAGAGCAGCCCGTCTACCTTTATGCCGATTACCATCGGAAGAAGCTTTTATATGGGAGTGGACCCGATTGTGGAGCAGAACAGTGCCATTTATCGGGAGCAGAGTCTTTTGATTCAGGAGCTGGCAGAAAAATCTGACTGCGTGATTGTCGGAAGAAGTGCGGATTACATTCTTCGGGACAAGCATCCGTTCCGCCTGTTTATCTATGCAGAGATGGAGCACAAGATGGAGCGATGCAGAAAACGTGCGCCGGAAAATGAGCATTTTACAGACAAGGAATTAAAGCGCCATATTCAGGATGTGGACAAGCACAGAGCAAGATATTATCAGTTCTTTACCGGACAGACCTGGGGTGAGCGTCTCAACTATGATTTGTGCGTCAACACATCAAACTACGAGATAAAAGAGCTTGCAAAAGCGATTGCACGTCTTGTGGATTAAGATATCAGGGGTGTGGAGAGAAGAACGATTATGACGAAACAGGGAAAATTCCGTACACTGAATCTGACGCAGGGAGAACCTGTAAAGCTGATTCTGATGTTTGCGGTACCAATCTTTCTCGGAAACCTGTTCCAGCTTTTTTACAGCCTGATTGATACGAAAATTGTAGGAAGTACATTGGGAGAAACCGCACTTGCAGCCGTGGGTTCAGTGTCTACGTTAAACAATCTGTTAGTTGGCTTTTTTAATGGACTGACACTCGGATTTTCGGTAATCACGGCACGTTTTTTCGGGAGCGGGGAAGAGGAAAAATTAAAACGGAATGTGGCGGGAACGTTATCACTTGGATTTTCAACGGCAGCCGTCATCATCCTTGCAACATTCATATTTTTACAGCCAATTCTTGGGCTGTTACATGTTCCGGCGGAACAGATGGATGCCGCATATGCGTACATCAGTGTATTGATACCCGGAATGTTTATCACGTTGGCATATAATATCTGTGCCAATGTGTTACGGGCGGTCGGAGATTCCGTGACGCCGCTTATATTTCTGGTGCTGGCATCGGTGTTAAATATCGGACTGGACTATCTTTTTATTTTAGGGCTTCGCACCGGAGTGGCAGGAGCGGCGGTGGCAACCGTCTTATCACAGCTTGTGTCAGTTCTGTTGTGTTTATGGCATATTTACAGAAAAGTGCCGTTGTTACATATCAAAAGACACCATTTTAAGCTGGAGAAACACCAGGTCGCAGAAATGTTTCAGAGTGGACTTTCGATGGGACTGATGTCAAGTCTGGTCAATTTTGGAACACTTGTCCTGCAGACGGGAATCAACCAGTTTGGAACCTCTATCATCGTTGCGCACGCAGCGGCGAGAAAGGTGTTTGAAATCTGGAATCTTCCGGTGAGCGTGCTCGGTTCCACGATGGCAACTTACAGCAGCCAGAACTACGGAGCCGGCAGGTACGACCGAATCCGGGAAGGCTTAAAAAAGACCCTGCTGTTGGGACTTGGCTGGGCGGTCATTGTCATTATCATGGCGCAGACAATCTCCCGTTTTCTGGTTGGATTTATCGCCAGCACGGACAGTGAGGAGATTCTCTACTGGGGTTCAACCTACCTGAAAATCGATATGGCATTTTTGATGGTCTGCGTGCTGATTGTGATTCTGCGCAACACGATGCAGGGAATCGGAGACTATGTGACCCCCGTGATCTCAAGTTTTATCGAGCTTGCCGGAAAACTGTTTTTTACATTTGTGATTGTAAAAGCATTCGGTTACTGGGGCGTTATCTTTACGGAGCCGCTTATCTGGATTGCAATGGTGATTCCGCTCATTGTGATGATTTTAAGAAATCCTATTATCCGCAAATCATCGGCACAAAAATGACCGTTGACATTTGGGAAAAAACATTATATAATAGCACCCTAAAACCCCACCGACAGCTGGCTGGGGAGTGGATTTTTCAAGAGAAATCTTTTTTTCGCCACACGATTACGAGAAACGTAGTTGTGTGGCGTTTTTGTGCGAAAAAAAGTTTGACGAAGGGAGAAACTGAATGAATCAGACATTTATGAAGGAAAAGAAGATACTGCCGTTAGTGCTTTCCATGGCGCTTCCTATGGTGCTTTCGATGGCGGTAAATTCACTGTACAATATTGTGGACAGCTATTTTGTGGCGAAGGTCAGTGAAGATGCCATGACGGCACTTTCTCTGGTATATCCGGTGCAAAACCTGATTACTGCCATTGCGGTGGGATTCGGCGTCGGAATCAATGCCGCGGTTGCGTTTCATTTGGGAGCGGGCGAGAAGGAGCGCGCGAACCGTGCAGCTTCACAGGGAATTTTATTTAGTATCGTTCACGGAATCCTGTTACTGATTGTCTGCATTGCCGGAATGCCGTTTTTCTTAAGACTTTTTACCTCGGAGAGCAGTGTGATGGAGCTTGCGCTTTCTTATTCCAATCTTGCATTTTTGTTTGCGCCGTTTATCACGGTTGGAATCGGTTATGAGAAAATATTCCAGGCGGTGGGACATATGAGGGAGACGATGGTCAGCATGGTCTTAGGATTTGTGACAAACATTGTGCTTGACCCGTTATTAATTTTTGGAATCGGTTTCTTCCCGAGGATGGGGATGAGAGGTGCGGCACTTGCAACGGGAATCGGACAGACCGTGACATTTGCAGTGTATTTTGTATTTTATTTCCTTCGACCGCTTCCGGTTGAGGTTTCCAGAAAATATTTTGCAGTGGACAAACAGATTTTAGGAAAACTGTATGCGGTCGGCGTGCCGGCAACCTTGAATATGGCACTTCCTTCCGTGTTGATTTCGGCATTAAACGGAATCCTTGCAGCATTTTCTGCCAGCTATGTGCTTGTACTCGGCGTGTATTATAAGTTACAGACCTTTATCTATCTTACGGCAAACGGACTTGTGCAGGGAATCCGTCCGTTAGTGGGCTATAACTACGGAGCGGGAGAGCATGGAAGAGTGAAAAAGATTTATCTTACGGCACTTGCCATCGCGGTTATGATTATGACGGTAGGTACGGCATTGTCCTGGCTGATTCCATCGCAGATGTTCGGACTGTTTACGACAAATCCGGATACCATCGCAATGGGTGTGAGTGCGCTTCATATCATAAGCCTTGGATTTATCGTGTCGGCAGTGTCCGTAACCTCCTGCGGGGCACTCGAGGGACTTGGAAAAGGAATGCCGTCCCTTTGGATTTCACTGTTCCGTTACATCATTTTAATTATTCCGGCAGCGTTTCTGTTAAGCCGCATATTGGGCGCAGCAGGTGTCTGGTGGGCTTTTTGCCTGACAGAGGCTGTGACAGCTGTGATATCCATCTTTATTTACCGAAGAAATGCACGTGCGTAAAAAATAAGGAAGGCGTTATGCCTTCCTTATTTTTGATGGGGAACAACCATATTTTTTCTTAAATAACTTGCTGAAATGATAAGCATCATCGTAGCCGACCTGCGCAGCAATCTCCTGGATGCTGTCGTGGGAATTTTCTTCTAACAGCTCTCTGGCACGCTCAAGCCGGATATCAATCAGGTGTCTTATGGGCGTCTCACCTGTTTCACTTTTAAAAATCCTTGAAATATAAAAAGGACTTAAGTACATATTTTCTGCAATCTGGTCGAGCGAAATCTTTTCCGCATAGTGCTCCTCAAAGTAGCCGACGATCTGTTCGACGAGATACTGGCGGTTTAAGGAGTCGAAGGAACAGCCGGTTTTGATGGCAACCGGTTCGCTTTTTCGCCGGAGTAAAAGGATTAAAAGCTGCATGAGATAAGACTTTAACATGATATAACGCCCGGTGCGGCAAAGCCCGTTTTCTGCATACATTGCGGTAAAAATCCGGGAAACGCGCTGATGAAGTTCCCCTGTGGTATGTAAAATGATACCATCGTCCGGGAGTGGAAAATGGTTGGCGGGAAGTCCCGGAAGCTCGATATCGCAAAAGCCGATGAAAATCTCAGTGGTCGGATTGGCAGGATTTGAAACGAGTGCCTGATGCTTTACACCTGGATTTAAAATTAAAATATCGCCTTCCCCGATTTCGTAGAAGGCATCGTCGATGCGGTAGCGCCCCTCGCCCGAGAGGACATACGCCATCTCAGTATAGTCATGACTGTGATAGTTTTCCTCGTCCGAAACCCGTGTCCCTTTCCAGATAAAAAGAAAGGTCGGGTCTAACTGGTCTATCACCTTTTCGTTATTGACATCACACATGGTAAAAACCTCGCAAAACAAATTCTAATTGTATTGTAAAATATTTTTGTGAAAAGGAAAACCTTTTTCTGAAATGTTTTACAAAATGTTCCATCAAACACGCAAGATAATACATTTTCATTTAAAAGAAAGAAGTTATACTTTGAGATACAGAAAAAACAGGTGAGGAGTGTATGTTATGACACCAATGAAATGGTTTTATTCCTTTTTAAAAAAATACCGTGGGCTTATGGTGTTGGGACTTGTAATGACAACTGTCATTTCAATGCTTTCCATTGTAAACCCCTACATATCCGGCGTGATTGTAGATGAGGTCATAGGGGGCGGGCAGTATGACAGACTGCTGCCACTGGTGGGCTGTCTGCTCGGTGTGACTGTGGTAATGGGAATTTTGCGATTCTTTTACCAGGTCGTTTTCGAGACGGCATCCCAGGGACTGCTCTACGATATGCGTGACAAGGTATACCGGAAGCTTTTGGAGGAAGATTTTTCCTTCTATAATAAGAAGCGTACCGGAGATTTGATGAGCCGTCAGACCGGAGATATGGATGCCATCCGTCATTTTGTGGCATATGTCATCTACGTGGTTTACCAGAGTGTGCTGATGTTTATTTTTGCGCTGCTCATGATATTTACAGTCAATGTAAAATTAGCGCTTGCGATGATTTTAGTGCTGCCGTTTACCGCAATCTGTACCTATTTCCAGTCCAAAGAGGTACACCCTGCGTTTCAGAGAAACCGTGACTGCTTTTCTTCCTTAAACGCATTTGTGCAGGAGAATGTCAGCGGAAACCGTGTGGTAAAGGCGTTTGCCAAAGAAGATTTTGAGATCAGCAAATTCAACAAAGAAAATGACAAGTTCCGGGATGCACAGCTTTCAGCATCAAAAGTCTGGATGAAATACGTGCCGATATTTGAAGTGTTGTCCTATGCTTTAACAATTATTCTGATTCTCTACGGCGGCTACATGGTAATTCAGGGAGAGATTACGCTTGGAGAGTTAGTTACTGTAAACGGATATCTGTGGATGTTAAACAACCCACTGCGTCAGGCAGGATGGTTAGTCAATGATATCAGTAACTTTGTCACCTCCGTGGAAAAAATTTATGCAACCTACAGCGAGGAGCCGAGTGTAAAGACACCGGTTTCCGGCATTGTGAAAAAACACCTTGAGGGCGGCGTGGAATTTCAGAATGTGTCCTACCGCGCAGATGACGAGGACATCGTCATGGATATCAATTTCAAGGTAAAACCGGGGCAGACCGTGGGAATTATCGGTTCTACCGGCTCCGGAAAATCCACGATTATGAACCTGTTATGCCGGTTTTATGATACGACGTCGGGCGACGTGCTTGTCGACGGCATCAATGTGCGTGACATGGATTTGTATAATCTGAGAGATAACATCGGAATGGCAATGCAGGATGTGTTCCTGTTCTCTGACACGATTGAGGGAAACATTGCCTACGGCAGACCGGACTGCTCCTTTGAGGAAGTTAAGAAGGCTGCAATTATGGCAGACGCCAATCATTTTATTCAGGGACTTCCGGATGGATACGATACGATTGTGGGAGAGCGCGGCGTCGGACTTTCCGGTGGACAGAAGCAGCGAATCTCGCTGGCAAGAGCACTTCTTAAGGACCCGGCAATTTTGATTCTTGATGATACGACATCTGCCGTTGATATGGAGACAGAGAGTTATATTCAGACACAGCTTAAGAAAATCGAAAAAGACTGCACGATTTTTATCATTGCATACCGGATTTCTTCTATTAAAGATGCAGACCTGATTCTGGTAATGGACAATGGCAGAATTATCGAGCAGGGAACACATGAGGAACTTTTAGCGGCAGGCGGTTATTATGCGACCGCATTTGAGCACCAGTACGGAATGGCGGCGCAGGATGCACTTCATCCGCATGCCAAGGGCAATGGAAAGGAGGAGAACTGATATGGCACGTAACCGATATGATATGGACGAAATATTAGAGGACAGCTTTGATATCAATCAGTTAAAACGTCTCGCAACTTATATTTCTCCTTACAAGAAAAAAATGGCGGGCATTATCGTTTTAATGCTCACCGCTTCCGCAGCGACAATGGCGATTCCACAGTTTTTCCAGAAGGTAATGGATGAGAGTATCCCAAATAAGGATGTCCGTTCTCTTGTGATTTACAGTCTGCTGACATTACTCATCGCTGTATTTTCCGGCGTTGCACTGCGGATTAAGATTAAACATATGAGTGAGATTGGACAGAACATCATTCACGATATCCGCTATGATATTTTTAAACACCTGCAGGAACTTCCATTTTCCTATTATGATGACAGACCACATGGAAAAATTCAGGTGCGCGTGGTCAACTATGTCAACAGCTTAAGCGACCTGTTGAGCAACGGTATTGTCAATACTTTTACGGATTTGTGCAACCTGATTTTTATTTTGCTGTTCATGTTTGCGATGGATGTGAAATTGACACTGATTTGTCTCTGCGGTCTTCCGGTATTGGCACTTGTCATTGTTTTTATAAAGAAGAAACAGCGCCGGGCATGGCAGATCCAGAGTAACAAGCAGTCAAACCTCAACGCGTACATTGCAGAGAGCATCAACGGAATCCGTGTGACCCAGTCGTTTGTCAGAGAGCGGGAAAACACAGGCATCTTTAATCATTTGAGCAAAAACTACCGTTCCTCCTGGATGCGGGCAGTCATGTTTAACTTTACGATGGGACCTTCCGTGGATGTGATTTCCACTGTGACGACTTCCTTTATTTATGTACTCGGTGTGAAATGGATTTTAGCACCGGATGCAACATTAACGGTCGGTGTCCTCATTGCATTTACCGCATACATCGGGCGGTTCTGGGCACCGATTAACACGCTGGCAGGATTTTACAATTCCCTTTTAACGGCAATTTCTTACCTGGAGCGAATCTTTGAGACCATCGATGAGCCGGTAGCAGTCAAAGATGCAGAGGATGCCATTGAGATGCCGGAGGTAAAAGGAAAGGTCGAGTTTAAAAATGTTTCGTTCAGCTATGAGGAAGGAAGCAAGATTTTAAAGGATGTGAATTTTACTGCCCAGTGTGGGGAAACCTATGCAATCGTTGGACCGACCGGAGCAGGAAAGACGACGATTGTAAACTTAATCAGCCGTTTTTACAATGTGGATTCGGGAGAAATCTTAATTGACGGAGTTGATATCTCGAAGGTGACGCTTCACTCGCTGCGCAAGCAGATGGGAATTATGATGCAGGACAGCTTTATTTTTGCCGGAACCATCATGGATAACATCCGTTACGGAAACATGGATGCGACCGATGAAGAGGTTATCGCGGCAGCAAAGACCGTCTGTGCACATGATTTTATCATGGAGATGGAAGACGGATACAACACCGAGGTAAACGAGCGCGGAAGCAGACTTTCCGCCGGACAGCGCCAGCTCATTTCCTTTGCAAGGGCACTGCTTGCTGACCCGAAGATTCTGATTCTCGATGAGGCGACCTCAAGCATTGATACAGAGACAGAGATTGTGCTGCAAAAAGGATTAAACCGCCTTCTTGCCGGAAGAACTTCCTTTATTATTGCCCACCGTCTTTCTACGATTAAAAATGCAGACTGCATCCTCTATGTTGCAAAGGGCGATATTTTGGAGCGTGGAAACCACGAAGAGCTGATGAAGCAGAAGGGTGAATACTATAAACTTTATATGTCTCAGTATGATTTTTTAAAGTAATTTAATAATTGTCAAATTTCCTATTTCAAAATGGCACAAATGCTGTTATAATGTATGGTACTTTGGTATGAACATAAGTGCAGGCATGGAAGGGAAAGGCGAAGAGATGGAAAAACAGCAGAAAGTCATGCTAGAGAGACAGGACGATAAATTAGAAGAGATGACACGCCGTTACGAGGAAGAGAAGAAACGGCGGGAAGAACTGCAGGAAGCATTAATGGAGGCAAGAGAGGCGAACCGCAAGAAGAATGAGTTTCTGATGCGCATGAGTAGGGAAATTCGTACGCCTATGAACTCCATCATTGGTCTGGTGTATCTGACCAGGGAGAATGCGGAAAATAAAAAGCAGGTGCTTGAGAACCTTGATAAAATAGATTTATCCGCACATTTTATGCTTTCGTTTGTGGACGACATTTTAAATCTTTCCCAGATTGAAAGCGGCAATGTGGCGCTTAATCTCGAAGATACGGATTTTCTGAAGTTCATAGATAAATTAAAGGCAAGTGTGGAAGAACTGGCAGAGGAAAAAGGTGTTTCACTTTACACAAAAATGCGTGGAGAGCTTGACGATGAGTATTGCTTTGATGCAGAGAAGCTCGAAAAGGCAATGCACAATATTTTATTTAATGCGGTGAAATATACATCAGCAGGCGGGCGCGTGGATTTTATCACAGAAGTGGTTCATGCGGAGGAGAAAAAGACCTTTATCCGCTTTGAAATCCGTGATACCGGTGCCGGAATGGATGAGACTTTTGTGAAACGTGTCTTTGAGCCGTTTGAGCAGGAAGACGATGGAAGTACGACGTTATCCGGCGGTACGGGGCTTGGGCTTTCCGTTGCCAGAAACATCATCGAGTTTATGGAAGGCAGGATTGACGTATACAGCGAAAAGGGCGAAGGTACGCAGTTTGTAGTTACGATTCCGTTAAACCGGGTGGAGGATAGCGCGGCGAGCATCCGCAAGCAGGAAAAATCAAGAAACTTACAGTACGACTTTTCCGGAAAACGTGTACTTTTGGTAGAAGACAATGAAATCAACATTGAGATTACGAAAAATGTCCTGCTGCACAAAGGGTTTGATGCAGAAGTTGCAGTCAACGGGGAAGAGGCAGTACAGATGTTCCTTTCCCACGAGCCGGATTACTATGATGTGATTCTGATGGATATCCGGATGCCTGTCATGGACGGATTAACCGCCACGACGAAAATCAGAGAGTCCGGGCGGGAGGATGCTAGAAGAATCCCGATAGTTGCCATGACGGCGAACGTGTTTGAGGAGGATGTGAAAAAATCCTTTGAGGCCGGAATGAATGCGCACTTGAACAAACCGGTCGATGTCAAACAGATGTATGCACTTTTGGATGAATTAATATTTGGATAACAGATAGTAAGAGGAGACTGCCTTTGGAAAAAGGGCAGTCTTTTTTTGTCGAAAAATGTCAAATAGGACTTGCATTGTGCATAAAAAAACAAAAAACTACTATGAAATGCAGGAAATCATGTATAATAAATGGATGACACGAGGGGGATGGAGGGTTACGGAATGATAGAAAACCGGAACATGGCAGAAGAAACACTAGAGAACAAAACAGGACTCAGGGAAACCTTTATGACACAGATGCTGCAGGAAATCAGGGCGTCGGTTGACCCGATTTTAAATGTGGCGGGTACATCGCGTTCTTTTGAGGAAAATCCGCAGCTTGTGCACCAGGCTTTCCGCAAAATCAAAAATCAGGGAGAGTATCTGCTTGCCCTGGTGGACGATATTCTGGATATGTCTGCAATCGCGAGCGGGAGCATGGAACTTCATGAAAGTCCGTTTCATCTGAATACGGTGATTTCCATGCTGTTAGAAGAATATTATGACAAGTGCAAAAAGAATGGGATTTCTTTTACCGTGGATGTCGGCGAGGTCATGTATGAAAATTTATACGGCGATGCCGTGCGGTTAAAGCAGATACTGTTTAATCTGCTGTCGAATGCCTATAAATATACGGGAGAAAACGGCAGGGTTCATGTTGTGTTAAAAGAACAGCCGGTCCGTGATAACCGGGTGGAACTTGTCGTGGTTGTACGGGACACAGGCTGTGGCATTGCAGAAGAAAAAATCGGACAAATCTGGGAGTCCTATGCAAATGGATTTGCATTAGAAAAAAAGGGAAACGGAAGCGGACTTGGTCTTATGATTACAAGACATCTCGTCGAACTCATGGGCGGCAGCATCAAAGTGCAGTCGACACTCGGGGAGGGAACGGTCTTTACTGTCCGGATTCCATTTGAGCTGCCGGATACAGAGAAGAGAGCAGTCGGAAATCAGAAAAAGCGGTTTGACATGATGCGCGCTCTGGTTGTGGATGACGATGAGATATTGATGGAATATCAGTTTTCGATGTTCCATAGACTTGGAATCACGCCGGAGAGAGCAGACAGCGGGGACGCAGCATTAAAATTGCTGCGGGAGGCATACGAGTCCGGCAACGGATTTGACATTATTTTTATCAACTACCAGATGCAGTGCGATGGAATGCAGGCTGTAAAAAAAATCCGTCGTGAGTTTGACTCCGACACGGTCATGATTGCAGCGACCGCCTATGATGCGCCGGTCTTAGAGCAGGAGATGCGCGAGGCGGGAGCGGACTTTGTACTGACAAGACCGGTATACCAGTCGGCAATCTATAATCTGATGACCAAAATCTGTAAGGGTGAGAAGCCAACAGAAGATTCCTGTTACAGCAGTTGGGATTTCCATGGAAAAAGAGTGCTTTTGGCAGAGGACAACGCCATCAATGCTGAAATTGTGTTTGGCTATCTGCGGCAGATGAACTTAATCTGGGACTGGGCAAAAAACGGAAGAGAGGCGGCAGATATGTTTATAGAAAAACCGGAGGGCTATTACGGAGCGGTTTTAATGGATATCAGCATGCCGATGATGAATGGTTACGAAGCGTCTGAGGAAATCCGAAAAGCAGAGCTTGAAACCGGGCGCAAGATAACGGTTCCGATTATTGCGGGAAGTGCGAATGTCAATACCGGTGAAATCATTAAAGTTCATGAATCCGGCATGAATGCGTATCTGCAGAAGCCGATTGACATTCAGTCGCTATACTATATGCTGGATAAATATGTGGATTAGAATAATTTGAGCGTCCCCCGGACAGAATAAAAGCTGTAAGCCGATTTAAAACAAAATGGAGGGACACTTATGAGCCAGTTATCAGAAAAAGAATTGTCTGCGTTAAACGACCTGCTGACAGAGGAAGACCTTCTGGTAAAAAAATTCCAGATGCTCGCTTCCCATACCGAGGATGCGGAAATCAGTGCAAAATTTAACGAGATATCCCAGAAACATCAGGGACATTTCAACGCACTTTATGCACAGTTGGGCTAGGAAGCAGAAAGGAGAACTCATGACACAACAGATTTATTCCGAAAAAGAGGTTTTAGGAGACGCACTTGCAGCAGAAAAAGCGGCAACAGGAGAATACAACACATTTGCCAATGAATGTGTGCATGACAGTGTGCGAAATGCAATTTTACACTGCCTTGAGCAGGAACATGCCATTCAGGAGGAAGTGTTTGACATGATGCATCAGAGAGGATTCTACCCGACACCGGATGCGGATGCAAACAAGGTGCAGAGTGCAAAACAGAAATTCTCACAGTGTGTGAAGACAATCTAAGAATAAGCAGTGTAAGAAGATGGGGAAGTCGTTTGATTTCCCTGTCTTTTTTGTTATAAAAAATCTGGTCATACCACATACCAGATAGACAGAATTGGCAAATTGTATAAAAACAAGTACCGATATCTAGCGTATCTGCCATTGATTTTAGAGGGAAAGTATGTTAAAATTTAAACAATCAATAGGTTCAACCAGAGATGGAAGGACCTATGAATGGGCAAAATACACAGGAAAAGGATGAGAAAAATGAGTGATTTCAAGGTAATCGAGATCAAAAAGAGCGTCTTTGAGGACAACGACAAAGAAGCGGATAAGCTCCGCGCAGAGTTAAAAGCCGATAAGACATTCCTTTTGAATCTGATGTCTTCTCCGGGTTCCGGAAAGACAACAACGTTGCTGCGCACGATTGAGGCACTGAAGGATGACCTTCGGATTGGAATTATGGAAGCGGACATTGATTCGGATGTGGATGCTGACACGGTGGCAAAGACCGGTGTTAAGGCGATTCAGATTCACACCGGCGGAATGTGCCATTTGGATGCTGGAATGACCAGACAGGGAATCGAGTCGCTTGAAACTGCAGATGTGGATCTTGCGATTCTGGAGAATGTCGGAAATCTGGTATGTCCGGCGGAATTTGACACAGGTGCCGTTAAGAACGCTATGATATTAAGTGTTCCGGAGGGAGACGACAAACCATTAAAGTACCCGCTGATGTTCTCTATCTGCGATGTACTTTTAATTAATAAGATTGATGTACTCCCGTATTTTGACTTTGATATTGAGGCATGTAAGGAACGGGTAAAGAAATTAAATCCGAACATCAAAATTATTCCGATTTCCTCCCGCACCGGAGAGGGAATCGAAGAATGGGCAGACTGGCTGAGGGCACAGACAGTCGAGTGGAATCAGTAATATACGTTGAGTTTAGAGAGGAAAGGTCAGTCAGATGGCAGAAGAAAGAGAATTAATTTTAAAATTAGGGAAGAAAATCACAGACAGAATCCCTTATAAGCTTGGAAAAGAAAAGCTTACCGTAAACGATCCGGAGTACTGGGGTCTTGCGGGCGTTGTAACAGATGAGATGGCAGAAGTGGCACTTTGCATGGATGTAAGAAAGCCAATCACACTTCCAAAACTTGCAAAGAAAACCAAGAAGCCGGAAGCAGAGTTGGAAAAACTCTTACAGGAGATGGCGGTTGTCGGTCTTATCGAGTATAACTGGGAGAACCCGCAGCATGAGAAACAGTATATCCTTCCGATGTTCGTTCCGGGTTCCGCAGAATTTATGGTAATGAACAAGGCACAGGTAGAAGAGCACACCGAAATCGCAGACTTTTTCGAGCATATGTCAAGACTTCCGCTTGAGAAGGTAACACCGATGGTACCGCTTGGCGGCGCCGGAATCGGAATGCACGTAATTCCGGTAGAGAAGGCAATCCCTGCAACACAGGAGTCAAGCAGCCTTGAGCATATTTCCTACTGGCTGAACAAATACAAAGACAAATACGCAGTTGGACAGTGTTCCTGCCGCTTACAGCAGAGAATCCGTGGAGAGGGAACCGGAGACCTTGAGGGAGAACTTTGTATCGGAGTCGGCGATATGGCAGACTTCCTGGTTGAGACGGGAAGAGGACGCTATATTGAGCTTGATGAAGTAATGGAAATCTTAGAGCGCTCCGAGAAGATGGGTTATGTGCATCAGATTACAAATATCGATGGACAGGACAAGATTTTTGCAATCTGTAACTGTGCAGTCGGCGTATGTAACGCACTTCGTACCTCCCAGCTTTTCAATACCCCGAATATGTCACGTTCCGCTTACCGCGCACATGTCACCAAGGAAAAATGTGTTGCCTGCGGAAAATGTGTGGAAGTCTGCCCGGCAGGTGCAGCAAAACTCGGACAGAAGCTTTGCACCAAAGACGGCGGAGAGATTTCCTACCCGAAGCATGAACTGCCGGATGCAGTTGCATGGAGCAAGGATAAATGGAATCCGAACTACCGTGATGATAACAAGATTAACTGCTATGAGACCGGTACAGCACCTTGTAAGACAGCATGTCCGGCACACTTACCGGTACAGGGTTATGTGAAGATGGCTGCTGAGGGCAGATATATGGATGCATTAAAACTGATTAAGACAGAGAATCCATTTCCGGCAGTCTGTGGTGCAATCTGTAACCGCCGCTGTGAGGACGCATGTACCCGTGGAACCATCGATCAGGCGGTTGCAATTGATGAAATCAAGAAGTTTATCGCTGAGCAGGAACTTCATGCAGACAAGCGTTATATTCCGGAGATGACAAACCATTCCGGCAAACCGATGGAGCAGAAGATTGCCGTTATCGGAGCAGGACCGGCTGGTATGACAGCAGCATTCTTCTTAAAGGAGATGGGTTATCCGGTAACTGTATTTGAAAAGAATTCCCGTCCGGGTGGTATGCTCTTAAACGGTATTCCTTCCTTCCGTCTGGAAAAGAGCGTTATCGATGCTGAAATCGAAGTGTTACGTGAAATGGGCGTTGAGTTTAAGTGCGGCGTGGAAGTTGGAAAAGACGTTACGATTGCAGAACTTCGTGCACAGGGCTACCAGGCATTCTACATTGCAATCGGTGCACAGGGTGGTCGTAAGACAGGTGTTCCGGGTGAGGATGCAGAAGGCGTACTTACAGGCGTAGAATTCTTACATACAGCCAACACAACCGAAAACCCGCATCTGTTAAGCGGACGCACTGTGGTAGTCGGTGGTGGTAACGTGGCAGTGGACGTAGCAAGAACTGCACTGCGTTCCGGTTCCGGTGAAGTTTCCATGTGCTGTCTTGAATCCCGCGACATCATGCCGGCAGCAGCAGACGAGGTAGAGGAAGCCGAAGAAGAAGGAATCAAGGTAAACTGCGGCTGGGGACCAAAGGAAATCGTAACAGAGAATGGCAAAGTAAAGGCAATCGTATTTAAGAAGTGTCTCTCTGTAAAGGATGAGACCGGACGTTTCAATCCGCAGTATGATGAGAACGACCTGCTTACCATCGAATGTGAGAATGTCCTTCTTTCCATCGGACAGGCAATCGTATGGGGCGATATGTTAAAGGGTACCAAGGTTGAGTTCAACCCGAATGGAACTGCAAAGGCAGATCCGGTAACCTATCAGACTGCAGAGCCGGATATCTTTGTAGGTGGTGACGTTTACACAGGACCTCGTTTTGCAATTGATGCGATTGCAGCAGGAAAACAGGGCTTTGTTTCCATCCATCGTTTTGTAAACAAGGGACACAGCCTGACACTTGCGCGTGACCTTCGTCAGTTCATCGAGCTTGACAAGAACAACATCCAGGTAGAGACGTTCGACAATGCAAAACGTCAGATTCCGGGCAAGAAGGCAGGCGTTGCCAAGGAGACCTTCCGTGACTTAAGATGCACACTGACCGAAGAGCAGATTAAGACAGAGGCATCCCGCTGTCTTGGATGTGGAGCTTCCGTTGTGGACGAGAACAAGTGTATCGGATGCGGACTCTGTACGACAAAGTGCGAATTTGATGCAATTCATCTGACCAGAGACCTTCCGGATGCGAGCCGTATGTGGAAGTCCGAGGACAAATTAAAGGCAATTGCACCTTATGCCTTTAAGCGTTCCATCAAAATCAAACTCAATAAGAATAAATAAAAAACAAAAAGTGGCTGCTGTACTTAGGTGCGGCAGCCTTTTGTAACTTCTGTATTAGAAAGGAATGGAATCCCTATGCACGAACTGGGAATTATTGTCCATGTGGCAAAAACATTAGAAGAGGTAGCAGTAGAAAATGATGTGACCAAAATCGGTGCAGTGACACTTGAAATCGGGGAGGTGAGTGGAATTGTGCCGGAGTATCTGACAGACTGTTGGGAATATTACCGCAAAAAGATGCCGCTCATTGAGGAATCCGTGATGAAGATTGAGATGCTTCCGGCGGTGACTTACTGTACTGCGTGTGAAGCAGAGTATGAGACCGTAAAATACGGGAAAACATGCCCGCACTGCGGAAGCGGTGAGACGTATCTGTTACGTGGAAATGAATGTAACATCAAAGAAATTGAGGCGTGTTAAATAAATGGTTAAGAAATGAAGCAAAAGTACTAAAAACACTTTTAAAGTATTGCTTTTTGTGTTATAATGCATAAAAACAAAAGGGGAAACGAGGGCAGTACAATGGAACAGAACAAAAACAAAGTGTCAAAGCTACAGTCAATTTCGACCAAGGTAATCCTCACTGTGATTATCCTGGTTGCAGTCGCAGTCAGTGCGAACCTGATTGGAAGTGGTACGCAGGCGAAGAAAGTCGTTGGAAACGCTTACCAGGATTACATCATGACCATCACGGAAAATGCGGTGGAAATTATTGATAAGCTGCCGGCTGATCAGGCAAGCGTGGAAACTTACGCAGACATTTTGAAAGATATCAGAATGGAAGGAATCAGTTCTTCCTATGCATATCTGGTTTCTACAGACGGCACAATGCTTTATCATCCAACAGCAGACAAGATTGGGCAGCCGGTTGAAAATGCAGTGGTAAAGGGTGTTGTAGAGCAGCTTTCCTCCGGAAAAGTACCGGAAGATGCAGTGGTAACTTATGATTTTAATGGCGTTACAAAATATGCGGCCTATGCAGTTACTTCACAGAAAATGATTGTAGTGGTAAGTGCAGACGAGAGCGACATGATGCAGCCGGTAAACGAAATGCTGCATCAGATGCTTGGAGTTTCAATTGGTATCCTTTTATTATGCGCAATCGTAGGCTATATCATGGGAAATATGATTGGCAGACCAATCCGTCAGCTTACCGATATCATTGACCACACCGCAAATCTGGATTTCCGTCACAATGCGGCAAGTGACAAGCTGTGCGCAAGAAAAGACGAGACCGGTGAGATGGCACGTCAGGTTCGTGTCATGCGTAAGAATCTGCGTCAGATGATTCAGAACATTGATGCTGCAAGCGGACAGATTTCCGAAAATGTAAATGAACTTCAGAACATTACAGATGCAGTCAACCGTATGTGTACCGATAACTCTGCAACAAGCCAACAGTTAGCAGCAGGTATGCAGGAGACAGCAGCAACCACGGTTACCATCAATGAAAATGTGGGAACCATCAAGGAAGGTGCTGATACGATTAACACCATGACCATGGACGGTGCAAAGATGTCCGATGAAATTATGGAGCGTGCACAGAATCTCCGTAATAAGACAGTGGCAGCGAGTGCGAAGACCATGGAAATTTATCACAATGTAAAGAAGAAGTCAGATGAGGCAGTGGAAGGCTCTAAGGCAGTCAACAAGATTAATGAGCTGACCGGAACCATCATGGAGATTTCCTCCCAGACAGGTCTTCTTGCGCTGAATGCTTCCATTGAGGCAGCACGTGCAGGAGAAGCAGGAAGAGGATTTGCAGTTGTTGCAAGTGAAATTGGAAGTCTTGCAGACCAGACTTCTGTTGCAATTGCAAATATCAGTGAGATTGTAAAAGAAGTGACACAGGCAGTTTCCAATATGGCAGAATGTCTCGAAGAGTCCACAGAATTCCTTGAGAATACCGTTGTTGAGGATTACAAGGAATTTGAGGTAGTGAGCCAGCAGTATGAGAGCGATGCTGATTCTGTCAAGAAGAGTATGGATGATGTCCGGGATGCGATGAACAAACTGACGACAAACATTGATGCGATTGCACATGCACTCGGTGGTATCAATGACACGATGGGTGAATCTTCCCAGGGCGTAACAGACATTGCAGAGAAGACAAGCAGCATGGTAGAAAAGACCGGAAGTACGCATGATAAGGTAGAAGAATGTGACCATTGCGTTGACGAGCTGCATGATATTGTACAGCAGTTTATTTTACAGTAACAGCAAAAAGGAATGTGAAAGGAAGTCTTTCGTGAAATACGGGAGGCTTCCTTTTTTGTTAGAAAAGGGCTATTTTCAGTAAAAAATGGAATTCCCGCTTGCGTGGATTGCAAAAAACGGAGCCGTCATGGTAATCTTGTGGCAGAAAGAGGGAAGGAGTGAAACACATGAACAAAGAAGGAACCGGAAAACTGATTAAAGACGCAAGAAAGGAAGCTGATACAGACCTCTGGAATGAGATTGTGCTGGAGCTAAAATTACAGCGTCAGGGGCGGAGAAAGCAACTGCTTTGCATGGCAGTGTGTGGAATTTCATTTCTTTTTATCGCGGGACTTTCATTTTTTATTTTTAGTGGAGGAGACACCGTGGCAGACATTTTTGGTATTGCAGGGATGTCGGTTATTATGATTCTTACAATTGTAATGCAAAGAAATATGATAGAAACCGTGCAGGGAAAATGGATGCGTACAGGAAGAGGACTTTCGATTGCAGGCGGTGTTTATGCGGTTTTGCTATTGCTTGCGGCAGTTGTTCCGGTGATTTTCAGGTATCGTATATCCGGGCTGCTTCTTCATTATCAGCTTTGTGCCGTCTGGCTGGTACAGATGGTCTGGTTATTGGTCTGCAGCTTTGTGGTGTTAAAGAGGGAAGGACAGATGACCATCTGGATGCTTGTGGCAGAGGGTGTGATTTTATTCGTTCTTCTCTCTGAAAATCTGTTACATTGCCTGACCGACTCCATAGAAGAAGTGGAGCAGCTTTTGCTTGGAAAACTGCTTACGGCGGGAGGGATGCTTGCTGTGGCGTTACTTGTCAATTACATAGTAAGGAAGAGATGTTCTACATCCCAGGAAAAAACCGCGGCATAAACGCCGCGGCTTTTTCATATATTCTAGCAGGAGGCTTATCCAGGATTCAGGGGAAATGCTTTCAAATAGAATGATGGGAGAAAAAATGGGACATGACACAGCAGAGCGAGAGCAGAGGAAACAATATTCTGGAAGAAGAAGCGCCAAAATCTGTAGTGACGAGTTTTTTGGAGCAGTTAAATGATCCGTTGATTTTTATTCTGTTTGTGGCTGCGGCGATTTCCATGCTGCTGCGGGAATATGGGGATATGGTGATTATTCTGGCAGTGGTGGTTTTAAATGCTGCAATCGGTGTGGTGCAGGAGGGAAAGGCAAAGCGGGCACTCGATGCCCTAAAGGAGATGACAAGCCCCCATGCACTGATACGGGAGGCGGACGGGCATATCAAAGAAATTGCTGCCGCGGATCTGATACCGGGCGATATCGTGTGCCTGGAGGCGGGGCGGCAGGTACCGGCAGACTTAAAGCTGATAACGGCGGTCAATCTGAAAATTGAAGAGGCGGCGCTGACCGGGGAATCCGTTCCGGTGTCAAAAGATGTGGTAGAAAATAATCTGGCATATATGTCTACAAATGTGACCTATGGAAGAGGCGAAGGGGTCGTGACAGCCATCGGAATGGATACGGAAATCGGCAAGATTGCAAAGATGTTGAAAAATACCGGGACGGAGCTGACCCCGTTACAAAAGCGCCTTGCTGATTTGGGGAAAATACTTAGTACTGTTTCTGTAGTTTTATGCGTGATATTGTTTCTTCTTGCGGTGCTCCAGAACCGCAATATGGGAGAAATGTTAATTACTGCAATTTCGCTTGCAGTGGCGGCGGTTCCGGAGGGACTTCCGGCGATTGTCACGATGGTGCTTGCGCTCAGCGTTTCACGGATGGTAAAGGTCAACACAATTGTAAAAAGACTTCCAAGCGTGGAAACACTCGGGTGTGTCAGCGTGGTCTGTTCGGATAAGACCGGAACTTTGACCCAGAACCGGATGACGGTTGTGCGCTGTTACACGGACGGCAGGTGCCAGGAACCAGGAGAACTGAAAAAAGGGCGGGATTATCATTTTTTGGAAGGGTATACGCTCTGCAATGATGCGACGCTTCAGGACGGAGAGCGAATTGGAGACCCGACGGAGCTTGCATTGCTTGACCTAGCGGCGAAATTTGGGATAGCGCGGGAAAACTTAGAGCACAGGCTTCCACGCATCGGGGAAATTGCATTTGATTCTGCGCGCAAGCGGATGACGACATTACATGAGGAGAACGGAAGAAAAATTTCCTATACAAAAGGTTCCCCGGACGAGATATTAGAGCGTAGTACTTATATTTATCTTGGAGGAGAAAAAAAGCCATTTACGAAGGCACTGCGAAAAGATGTGGAACAGGCACTTGCGGATTTTACGAGCCGGGGACTTCGGGTGCTGGCACTTGGAATGAAAGAAGGAGTGGCATCCCTTGAGGAAAATGGTCTCACCTTTCTTGGGATGGTCGGTATTGCAGACCCGATACGAAAAGAGGCAAAGGAGGCGGTTGCAGAATTTGCAAGAGCAGGCGTAAAAACAGTAATGATTACCGGGGACCGGATGGACACTGCCTTTGCGATTGCCGGAGAACTTGGAATCGCAGAGTGGATGGAAGAATGTATGGCGGGGGAGGAACTCGACCGCTTATCGGATACCGAATTTGCCGCAAGACTGCCAAAGTTACGGGTGTTTGCCCATGTGTCACCGGAGCATAAGGTGCGCATCGTGTCCGCCTGCAAGGCAAACGGCGAGATTACGGCAATGACGGGAGACGGCGTCAATGATGCACCTTCCTTAAAATCGGCGGATGTCGGAATCGCAATGGGAATGGCAGGAACGGATGTGGCAAAAAATGCGGCGGATATTGTTTTAACCGACGATAATTTTGCCACGATTGCCAAGGCGATTGCACAGGGAAGATGCATCTACGAAAATATACGAAAATCCGTAATCTTTCTGTTGTCCTCAAACTTTGGAGAAATTATCACGATGTTATGCGCGGTCGCGATGGGACTTGCGGCACCGTTAAAGTCCAGCCATATTCTCTGGATTAACCTGATTACCGATTCCCTTCCGGCACTGGCGCTCGGCGTCGATATTGAGGAGCAGAAAAATTTTATGGACCGGCCGCCGCGCGGGAAGGACGAGAGCTTATTTGCAGGAGGCGGATGGAGCTGCACCTGTTTTTACGGGGTGCTGATTGCCGCTATCAGCACGGTGGCATTTTTACAGCTTCCAGTAGAAGTGTTGTTAAAAGAACAGCTTCCAGTCACGCTTTCTGCAATCAAAGCACTCTTAGAACAGCCAGAGCTTTTAAGCCGCTGCCAGACGTATGCGTTTACCGTGCTTGGCATGGCACAGCTTTTTCATGCCGTCGGGATGCGGGATGTTGAAACGTCACTGTTTCGGATGAATCATCTGGAAAATAAGCTGATGATACTTGCCATTATCGTGGGACTTGGCTTACAGCTTCTGGTAACCGAGGTGCCATATTTTGTGACACTGTTTGGAACCTGCGGGTTAAGCTTTGCTGAATGGGCAAAACTGCTTTTATTAGCTGCAATGCCGCTTTTGGCGCACGAGCTTTTAATAGTAACAAGTGTTCTTTTCGGGGGAGAGAAGGAGAAGACAAAACGAGGGCTGGAGCAGCCCAGGGAAGAAAAAAACACACGCTGGCACTAGAGGAAAACACGGGAATTTCCTTGACAATCAAAGGCTTGTTAGTGTAGACTTACCATGAAAAAGTTAGAAAAAACTAACATGGAAAGGTACTACAATATGAAGAAGTTAAGCGAGGCAGAAATCGAACAGAAACGGCAGCAGGAGATTGCCACGGTTTCTGCGATGATAGGAATCTATTGTCATGGCGTACATAAGACCAAAAGAGGAACGCTCTGTGAGGAGTGCAGTAAACTGCGTGATTATGTGACGCTTCGGACAAACAAGTGTCCGTTTATGGAGACAAAAACATTTTGCAGCGCCTGTAAGGTGCATTGCTATACGAAAGACAATCAGGCGAAGATTAAAGCGGTGATGCGCTATGCGGGTCCAAGGATGCTTTTTTCACACCCTATACTTACCATTCACCATGGAATCGTGACCCTGAAAAAAATACGACAGAAAAAGGAGGCAGCATAAGATGTTTCATAAACGTTTGTTACGGGAGTTTTCCGATAATCGGGGCTATGTCATCGGTATGGTGGTATCACAGTGGATTTCCCTGCTTGCAAATGTGGCGCTGATGCTTACGGTGGCATCGTTTCTTGCCGCGGTCGTGGAAGACCGGGTTACGGTAGTGGGAATGAGAGAGGTCTGCATCGCGCTTGCGGCGGCAGTTCTTTTGCGCATGGCGGCCTCCACGGCAAACAGCCGGCTGTCCTTTGCGGCATCCTCCAAGGTAAAGGTAAGACTGCGTGAGCTGATTTATGAAAAGCTGATGCGGTTAGGTGCATCTTACCGAGAGACGATTACGACGGCAGAGGCGGTACAGGTCAGCACAGAGGGCGTGGATCAGCTTGAAATCTATTTTGGAAAATATGTGCCGCAGTTTTTCTACAGTCTGCTGGCACCGCTGACCTTATTTGTCATTGTGGGAAGCATGAGCCTTAAGGTGGCGGCTGTCCTTTTAATCTGTGTGCCGTTAATTCCGATGTCGATCGTTGCGGTGCAGAAATTTGCAAAAAAACTGCTGGCAAAATACTGGGGAACCTATACGGAGTTAGGAGATACTTTCCTGGAGAATCTGCAGGGACTCACAACGTTAAAAATTTATCAGGCAGACGGGCGCTACGCAGAGAAGATGGACGAGGAGGCAGAGAAATTCCGCAAAATCACAATGCGGGTGCTCATCATGCAGTTAAATTCCATCAGCGATATGGATATCGTCGCTTACGGCGGCGCGGCAGTGGGAATTATTTTAAGCATTAGGGAGCTTGCATGCGGAAATATTTCCGTTGCACAGTGCTTTTTTATCATCATGATATCCGCAGAATTTTTCCTCCCGCTTCGGTTACTCGGGTCTTTTTTCCATATCGCAATGAATGGAAATGCGGCGGCGGACAAGATATTCCGTTTCCTGGATGCGCCGGAGATAAAAGAAGGAAGTATTCGTGAAGTAAAAGACAGTGATATCACATTTTCGGATGTAAACTTTTCCTACGATGGGGACAGACAGGTGTTAAAAGACATTTCCTTTACAGTGCCGGAAAGACAGTTTGTCGCGCTAGTCGGCGTCTCCGGCTGCGGAAAGAGTACCACGGCATCCCTTTTAATGGGAGAGAATCGAAATTATACCGGAAGTGTCCGCGTGGGTGGTACGGAGGTGCGTGAGATTGCACCGGATGCCTTATACCACAAAATCACAAGAGTCCGCCATGACAGTTATCTGTTCCGCGGGACGGTGGAAGAGAATTTAAAGATGGGAAAACCGGATGCCACAGAGGCGGAAATGGAACAGGTATTGCGGGAAGTAGAGCTTTGGGAGACCGTGCAGGAAAAGGGAGGCTTATCCATGCCGGTTGCAGAGCGCGCCGAAAACCTTTCCGGTGGACAAAAACAGCGCCTTGCACTTGCAAGGGCAATTTTATATGACAGTGATATCTATATTTTTGATGAGGCGGCTTCTAACATTGACGCGGACAGCGAGAATAAGATTATGGAAGTCATCAGGGAGCTGGCAAAGAAAAAGACGATGATTCTGATTTCACACCGGCTTGCCAATGTTGTGAAGGCGGACCGTATTTTTGTGATGAGAGACGGCGCCATCTGCGAACAGGGAACCCACGAGGAACTTTTGGCAGAAAACGGCTACTATCACAACCTTTACGAGACACAGAAAGAACTGGAACGCTATGCCACAGGGGAGGGACTTATAGGATGAATCAGAAAAAACGCAGTGGATTCCAGGTAATGCTGGGATTGATTGGAATGATAAAACCGCTTTTAGGGATTATGCTTCTTGCCATTTTGATGGGCTGCATCGGAAATCTGATGGCAACCTTTCTCACGGTGCTTGGCGGATACGGACTTCTTGCGGTGACAGGAATTTATGACGGGATTCCGTTTCGGACTGTGATGATTCTTGTGCTTGTATTTGCCGTTGCGCGCGGATTTTTGCGGTATGCGGAACAGGCGTGTAACCACTTTATTGCATTTAAATTATTAGCGCGCATCAGACATCAGGTATTTGCGGCATTGCGCAGACTGTGCCCGGCAAAGCTTGACGGAAGCCAGAAAGGAAATCTGATTTCGATTATCACAAGTGATATCGAGCTTCTCGAAGTATTTTATGCACACACGATTTCACCGGTGGCAATTGCTATACTGACATCTGTCTTCATGATTTTGTACTTTGCATCGCTGCACCCGCTGTTAGCATTTCCGGCGTTTTTGGCGTACCTTTTAGTGGGGCTTGTCATTCCACTTGTAAATGGAAGAATCGGTGGGGCAGATGGAAAGAAATACCGGGATTCTTTTGGTGCGTTAAATGCTGGTGTGCTTGATAACCTCTACGGACTCGAAGAGATTATCCAGTATGATGCAAAACAGGCACGGATGGAGCGTATGACATCCCTTACCGAGAATCTTGAGAATGTCAACCGGAAACTAAAACGCAGTGAAAATGTATCCCGGATTGTGACAGACGCTGCTATTTTATTTGCGGGAGTTTTCATGGCATTATATGCGGCAGATTTGACCAGACAGGGTGTGATAGAGGGATATGAGGGTCTGATTGCAGTTATTGCCATGATGAGCTCCTTTGGACCGACGGCGGCGCTTTCCTCACTCTCCAACAATTTGCACCACACGCTTGCGAGCGGAAACCGCGTGCTTGACATTCTCGAAGAGGAACCGCTTGTGGAAGAGGTGACAGACGGAACAGACAGCCTTGATGGAGAGATTTCCTGCAGGCAGGTGGAATTTACGTATCCAGACACACAGGAGAAAATTTTAGGCGGATTTGATGCGGTATTTGCCCGCGGAAAAATCCATGGAATCCTCGGAAAGAGCGGCTGCGGAAAATCGACTCTGCTGAAACTTTTAATGCGTTTCTATGAGGCGGATGCAGGAAAAATTGCATATGGAGATACGGATGTAAATGACATCAACACGGCGGCACTGCGGAGCCGGATTTCCTATGTGACGCAGGAGACGTTTCTGTTTCAGGATACCATCGAAAACAACATCAAAATCGGAAGACCCGAGGCAACGAGAGAAGAGGTTGTGGAGGCAGCAAAGGCTGCGTCCATCCACGATTTCATCGAATCACTGCCAAACGGTTACGAGACAAAGCTTGCCGAGCTTGGAGACTCCGTCTCCGGTGGAGAAAAACAGCGGATTGGAATCGCGCGTGCATTTTTGCACCAGAGCGACATTCTGTTCCTCGATGAGCCGACGAGCAACATCGACAGCTTAAACGAGGGAATGATTCTCCGTTCACTTGAACAGCAGAAAGCGGACAAGACGATTCTTTTAGTGTCGCACCGGAAGTCCACGATGGGAATCGCGGATGAGGTGATGAAATTCCGGAGGGTGAATCCGCCCAAAGAAACAAAGACAAAGAGAGCATAATTTTATAATACAAAAGGAGCACCTATTCGACAACTGTCGGATGGTGCTTCTTTTTTGTGTCAACAACTGTAAACATTTTTTGTAACAACTGTCTTGTCAGATGTAAAATGCAGTGCTATAATGTGTCCTATATCTGGGTTACGGAAGAGGGAGGAAACAAAAATGAAAACAGATATTCTGATTGCGGGATGCGGGTGCTCCGGACTGTACTGTGCCCTTCATCTGCCAGAGGAAAAGCAGATTACAATCATCACAAAATCCGATGCCGAGAGTAGTGACTCGTTTCTTGCGCAGGGCGGAATGTGTATGTGGAAAGAAGATGCTGACTATGACAGCTACTTTGAAGATACGCTGCGGGCAGGACATTATGAGAACGACAGAGAGTCGGTAGATATTATGATTCGTTCTTCCCGGGATGTCGTGCAGGATTTAGTTGGATATGGGGTGCAGTTTGCGAGAAATGAAGACGGCTCGTTTGCATTTACCAGAGAGGGCGCTCATTCCGGAAAACGGATTTTATTCCATGAGGATATTACAGGAAAAGAAATCACCAGCAAATTGTTAGCGGAAGCACGTAAGAGAAAAAATATCACGCTGATAGAACATACGATGATTGTCGATGTGATTTCCCGGAACAATATCTGTTATGGGGCGGTCATCCGGAAAGAGGACGGAACAATTGAGAAAGTGGAAGCCGATTATACGGTGCTTGCAACCGGAGGAGTCGGAGGACTTTACCGTTATTCCACCAATTTCAAGCATCTGACCGGAGACGCACTCGCCATCGCATTAAAGCATGGTGTGGCATTAAAAGATGTCCATTATATTCAGATTCATCCGACAACTTTGTATTCAGAGAAGCCGGAGGACAGGAGCTTTTTAATTTCCGAGTCTGTCCGCGGAGAGGGAGCAAAACTTTATGACAAACATATGAAACGGTTCGTCAACGAACTGTTGCCGCGTGATTTGCTCACAGATGCAATTCATGAACAGATGCAAAAAGACGGAACTGAGTTTGTATGGGAGGACTTGCGGCCGATTCCGGCGGAAGAGTTAGAACATCATTTTCCAAATATTGTGGCGCATTGCATGGAAATGGGATATGATGTAACAAGGGAATGTATTCCGGTTGTGCCTGCACAGCATTACTTTATGGGCGGTATCAAGGTCAACCACAGAAGCCGCACCTCCATGGAACGGCTGTATGCAGTCGGGGAGACCGCGTGCAACGGTGTTCACGGAAGAAACCGCCTTGCCAGCAATTCACTGCTTGAAAGCCTTGTATTTGCCAAACGCGCGGCAAAAGATATGGAGCTTCAGTACCCGATGGTTCAAAAAGACGAGGAAGTTTTTGCAGAGACAAACTTAAGAGCATATGAGGATGAGGAAGCCCTTTCCGAGGAGTATGCGTCTCTTGTCCGTGCCGAAATTGAACGTGCAAGGGAAGAGGAAAAGCGTCAGAACGAGCAGGCGAAGAAAGAACGCAGTGCATAATTTAAGAAAAAGAAAAGAGGAAAAACGATGTACGATCCAGTGACAATGAAATTAAATGTGGAGCCGTTAATTTTATCTGCATTAAAAGAAGATATCAGCAGCGAGGATGTGTCCGCAAACTGTGTAATGAAGGAAGCGGTAGAAGGAGAAGTGGATTTAATCTGTAAGGAAGACGGAATTATCTGCGGACTTCAGGTGTTTGAGAAAACTTTTACCTTATTAGATGAGAAAGTGACAGCAGAGTTTTATGTAACGGATGGAGACGAGGTAAAAGATGGCCAGCTTATCGGAAAGGTGCACGGCGATATCCGGACGCTTTTGTGCGGCGAGCGCACTGCCTTAAATTATTTGCAGCGCATGAGCGGAATTGCAACCTATACCCATTCGGTGGCAGCACTTCTTGCAGGAAGCAGGACAAAGCTTCTCGACACCAGAAAGACAAGTCCGAACAACCGTATTTTTGAAAAATATGCGGTTCGCGTCGGAGGCGGCAACAACCATCGCTATAATTTGTCAGACGGAGTGCTGTTAAAGGACAATCATATCGGGGCAGCAGGCGGCGTGAAGGAAGCCATCACAATGGCAAAAGAATATGCACCGTTTGTCCGCAAGATTGAGGTTGAGGTAGAAACACTTGCGATGGTCAAAGAAGCGGTGGAAGCAGGTGCTGACATCATCATGTTAGACAACATGAGCCACGAGGATATGGAAGAGGCAATGCGGATTATTGCGGGAAGAGCGGAAGTGGAAGTTTCCGGAAATGTGACCAGAGAAAATATCAAACGTCTGGTGGATTTGGGCGTGGATTATATTTCAAGCGGAGCGCTGACTCATTCTGCACCAATCCTTGATTTGTCCTTAAAGCATCTGCATGCGGTCTAAAACAGGTTTCGTCTTGATTTGAAAGAAAGGGATGGGGATAAATGACAGGAGAGGACAGGAGAAAAGAAATTATTGCAGCATTACAGAAGACGAACACACCCGTTTCCGGTCTGGCTCTCGCAAAGCAGTTTGCAGTGAGCCGTCAGGTCATTGTACAGGATATGGCACTGCTTCGTGCCAACGGCTGTGACATCATTTCAACGAACCGGGGCTATCTGTTGCAGCAGGGAACGCAAAAGGAAGCGGAGCGTATTTTTAAGGTGGTTCATTCCGACGAGGATGCAAGGAAAGAACTGACCATGATTATTGACATGGGCGGAAAAGTCGTAGATGTGTTCGTGTATCACAAAGTTTACGGGGTGCTTCGGGCGGATATGAACTTAAAGTCCCGAATGGACATTGAACGTTATATGGAGGAAATAAAGAGCGGAAAATCTAGCCTGCTCAAGAACGTGACCTCCGGTTATCATTATCACACTGTGCGTGCGGAAAGTGAAGAAATCCTGGATCTGATTCAGGAAAAATTACAGCAGATGGGCTTTTTGGCAAAGCTTCAGGACTATGAACCGGTGGATTTCTGGAAAAATACTGCGTGTTCATAAAGAAATACACGCAAACTACTTGCAATTCCCTACAAATCATATATAATGTCAAAGATGGTTAAAAAATTAACAAGTTAGAGATGAGCGAGGTAAAACACGATGTACGCTGATGAAAATGTGATTAAGATCAAACACGATGTGCTGCATGAGGTCGCAAGACTTGCTTTTGCAGGCGAGTTAGAGGAGAAAAGAGACCAGATCGCGTTTGAACTGATTCCGGGACCGACACCGCAGTTCCGCTGCTGCATTTACAAGGAGAGAGAGATTATCCGCCAGAGAGTCAGACTGGCTGAGGGAAAGGCACCGGGACCGGTAGATGACGGAAATGTTATCCAGGTTATCAGTTCTGCCTGTGAGGATTGTCCGATTTCCAGTAATACCGTTACGGAGAACTGCCAGAACTGTCTTGGAAAGGCATGTATCAATGCCTGCAAGTTTGGTGCAATTGAGCCGGGACGTCTTCGTTCCCACATCGATGCATCCAAATGTAAGGAATGTGGCAAGTGTGCACAGGCATGTCCGTACAATGCAATTGCACATTTAAAGAGACCATGTAAATTCAGTTGTCCGGTAAATGCAATTACATATGACGAACATGGCATTTCTGTGATTGATGAGAAGAAATGTATCCGCTGCGGAAAATGTATCCACAGCTGTCCGTTTGGTGCAATCGCATCTAAGACTTATATGGTAAGCATTATCAATGCAATCAAAGAAGGAAAACATGTGTATGCAATGGTAGCACCGGCAACAGAGGGACAGTTTGGTGCTGATATTACAATGAACAGCTGGAAGAAAGCCATGAAAGAGGTTGGCTTTACAGATCTCGTTGAGGTTGGACTTGGTGGAGACATGACCGCTGCTTATGAGGCAGAGGAGTGGGCAGAGGCTTACAAGGAAGGAAAGAAGAAAGTAACTTCCTGCTGTCCGGGATTTGTCAATATGGTGCGCAAACATTATCCGGAGTTAAGTGATGCAATTTCCACAACGGTTTCCCCGATGTGTGCAGTATCCCGTATGATTAAAGCAAAGGATCCGGATGCAGTGACCGTATTTATCGGACCATGTATTGCAAAGAAATCCGAGGTACAGGACCAGAAGATTGAAGGAAATGCAGATTACGTACTGACCTACAGTGAAATCCGTGCGATGATGAAGGCAAAGAATGTCACATTAGAGCCGGATACCAACGAGTATCAGGAATCTTCCATATACGGAAAAGAATTTGCAAAATCCGGCGGTGTAACAGCAGCAGTATTACAGAGCTTAAAAGAGTCAAATGAAAATATTGAGGCGACTGTATGTAAGGCAAACGGAGCAGCAGAGTGTAAGAAAGCACTGCTTCTGTTAAAGGCAGGAAGACTGCCGGAAGACTTCATTGAAGGAATGGCATGTGATGGTGGATGTGTTGGCGGACCGAGTGCATTCTGTGACCAGATTTCCAGCAAGAAGTCCCGGGATGCGTTGATTGCACAGGCTGACAATCGTGGAATCCACGAGAATATTGCAAAATACGAGATGGACAGCTTCTCAATGCATCGTGATTAAGTGTATATCGTGAATAGAGATAGAACCCCCGCAGACTTTTTGACGGTCTGCGGGGGTTTTTGCTTGCGCTTCTTTGAAGTTTATGAGAACATAGAAAGGAAAAGGAGAAAAGTGATGATGAAAAAAGCAGTATTTTTTGATATAGACGGAACCCTCTGGGATGAAAAAATGCAGATTCCGGAAAGTACAAAAGAGGCATTAAAGCGTTTACGGGAAAATGGTCACTATACATTTTTGTGCAGCGGAAGGAGCCGCTCGAATATCCGCAGCCCAAGACTTTTAGAACTCGGATTTGATGGAGTTGTGGCAGCGTGCGGTACACACATTGATTTTCATAAAGAAACAATTTTTGAGAACCTTCTCTCAAAGGAACAGGTGGCACACATTTTAAAGGTGCTAGATGAACACGGGATTCTTGCTGTGCTTGAGGGACCGCAGCACATTTACGTGGATGAAGACAGTTTTAAGGATGATCCATATGTTATTTATCTTAGAAAGGAACTGGGAGAATTTTTGCTGCCAATTCACGGAACGGATGAAATTGTCATCAACAAGTTAAGTATTGCAGCGAAAAAAGAAATGATGGAGCAGCTGCTTTCAGAACTGGGAGAAGAATTTACCGGAATTTATCATGAGGAAGAAGTTGTAGAGATTATTCCATCCGGCTATTCCAAGGCGACCGGAATTGAAAAAGTATGTGAAATTCTTGACATTCCGCTTGAAAATACGTATGCATTCGGCGACAGTGCAAATGATTTGGAGATGCTTACCTATGTAGCGCACGGGGTTGCGATGGGAAACGGAACCAGGGAGGCAAAGGAGAGTGCAGAGTATGTCACAGATACGTTGTGGGAGGATGGAATTCGAAACGGGCTTTTACACTATGGACTGATTTAGGGAGGAAAGAGAATGGCGAATGTATTGGATTATCTGGAATGGAGAGGTGATTTATCCATTCAGGCGGCACCTTTTAATGAAGTGGACAATCTGATTCTGTCGCAGCTTGTATATGTAGATTTTGAGGGAATCGTGCCGGGGGAGGACAGTGGAGAAGACATCAGTCTTTCGGATGCATCCGGGCTGTTCTGGGAGAAACATACAGAAGAAGAAATTTTAGCGCGCGTTTCCATGACAAAAAGTGCGCCGTTTCTGATGCGTGAGATGGCACGCACCCGCAGATTTGAAAAAATCCGGCTTTCCAAATATGTCAATGATATCAGTGACGAGGAGCAGTCACAGTTTTCAGTTGTGAAAGTGACGTTGGAAGATGAAAGTATTTATATTGCGTTCAGCGGAACAGACAATACAATTGTCGGCTGGCGTGAAAACTTTAACATGGGCTTTCTGGCGGAAACACCGGGACAGCTAAAAGCGGTTTCGTATTTGAACCGTACGGTGACAGAACGGGATCAGATTGTGCGTGTAGGCGGTCATTCCAAGGGAGGAAATCTTTCCGTATATGCGGCGGTCAAATGCGAGCCTCAGGTGCAGGAAAAAATTGTTCATGTATACAGCAATGACGGACCGGGATTTAAGGCGGAGATGGTAGAAAGTGAGGCGTATCAGAAGATGCTTCCGCGTATTACCACGATTCTGCCGGAATCTTCCGTTGTAGGAATGTTATTGGAGCATGAGGAAGCATTTGAGGTGGTAAAAAGCAGCCAGAGCTTTATTCAGCAGCATGATGCGATGTCCTGGGAGGTACTTGGAACGACATTTGTCCATGTAAAAGGAATTGCAGTCCAGAGCATCCTTCTCGATGAGACATTAAAAAACTGGCTTTACCAGTTGACGGGGGAAGAGCGGGAACAGATTGTGCAGACTGTATTTGAAATGCTTGAAGAGGCAAATATCCATACCGTGGATGATTTCTACCACAGTACCTGGAAAAAGATTCAGGAACTGCTTCGTGCCAAAAGCCGTCTGCCGGAAGAAACGCAGAAATTGTTCGGACGTGCGATGCGTCTTTTGTGGAGCAGCGTGCAGAAAACCAGACGTGAGAAAATCAGTTCCAATCTAAATAAAACCTTAAGAATTTCCTAAACAAAATCCGCTTGCTTTTTTTGGGAATTCTTTTATCATGGTATATAACGTAGTAAATAATGGGAGGCAGAAATGAGAAAGAATCAGACAGAACAACTTATAAAACGCAGTGCAGCGCTGATGCTGTCCGGCTGTATGGCATTGGGACTTGGTGCCTGTGGAGGAAAAGATTCCCAGACCGCCGGCAATGGAAAAGGCAGTGACGGCACGGAACATTATTTTAAGACAACATTTGTAGACAATCTTCCGGCAAGCGCAGGAAATAATATGAGCGGCGACGGAGTGATAAAGAACGATACCCTTTATTATGGTGCTTATGATGACAGTTACTCCAACTTTGGACTGTACGCATACAACATTCTGACCGGGGAGGAGAAGACACTCTGGCAGAGTAAGTCAAGCGGGGGAAACAGTCAGTATATCAACAGTTTTGATATATCGGACAACGGAAATATTTACATGGCAGTGCAGACCAGCTGGGTTGATACCAGTAATGTCACAGAAGATACCTCAAATGCAACTCTTGACGATGTGTTAAATTACATGGTGCAGGAATGGGGTTATGAGAGTACGGATGATGCACAGAAAGACTGGGATGAGTATTATGCATCAGATTATACGGACGAGAACGGCAATACGGATTACAAGCAGTTCCTCGACAATATGTACGGTGAATACAAATCCAAATACAGCGCACAGGCATACGATGCGGACGGCAATCAGATTTATGATGCGGATCTTACGGATTTAATGGGGGAGAATGGATATTGCAGTGCAATTCTGGCAGACAGTGATGGAAATGCTTATCTTTCCATGGAAAACTGGACGGAGAATGACAGCGGCTATTTCATCGCAGTATTTGATAAGGACGGAAACAGCAAGGGAAAGATTACGCTTGACAGCTGGTCAGACGGACTTGTGATGTTAGCAGACGGAAGAATTGGTGTTAACGTCTACGGAGATAATGGCCGTGAAATCAATGTGATAGATACCGATACAATGACACTTGGAGAGAAGATGGAAGTCGGTTCTGATTTCAAGGGAATCAAGGATGACAATACCATGTATCTTTCAGATGGAAGCAGTGTTTATCTGTACAACATCAAAACCGGAGACAAAGAGAAATACCTGACATGGGTAGACTGCAACATTTTAAGTTCAAGCGTTACTTCTTTCGGAAATCTTTCAGATGGAAGAATGGCAGTTTTAACCCGTAACTGGAGCAGCCGCACCAATCAGACAGAAACAGAGATTGCTTTGATTGAGGAAGTAGATAAGTCAGAAGTTCCGGAGTCTACAAAGCTCAATGTAGCATGCCTGTACATTGACTCTGACTTAGAGGAACGTGTTATTGAGTTTAATAAGAAGAATCAGGATATCAAAATCAGCATCAAGAGCTATTACGATGACACGATGGACTATGACGATATGGTCAACAACTTTACCACAGCAGTCGCTTCTGATAAGAGCATTGACATGGTATTGTTTGACAGCTATGCACAGATGGCAAATTATGCATCCAAGGGACTTTTAACAGACCTCTATGCACTGATGGATGGAGACAGCGATGTGACGAAGGCAGACTTTATTCCGTCTGTATTAAACAGTTGTGAGTTTGATGGAAAACTTGTAGCACTTCCACAGACATTCTCTGTTAATACGGTTGTAGGTAAAACATCGGATGTCGGAGCAACACCGGGCTGGACGTTAGATGATGTGAAGGCACTTTTAGCATCCAAAGAAGATGGAACCCAGTTGTTCTATGGAATGACCCGTTCCGATATTTTAGATTTCTGTTTAAACCTTGGTTACAAAGAGTTCATCAATATGGAAGATGCAACCTGTTCCTTCGACAACAAGGATTTCATAGATGTGCTCGAATTTGCAGCAATGTTCCCGGAGAACTTCGAGTATGAGGAAGATGTAGATGAAACGGTTCTTTTAAATACCGGAAAAGTGCTTCTTTCTACTTATGGAATTTCAGATTTTGATCAGATTCAGATGTACCGTGAAATCTTTGGAGGAGAATTGACTTATATCGGTTACCCGACAAATGAGGGAAATGGTGCAATGCTGAATTTAAGTAGCCTGATGGGAATTACCGAAAACTGCAGTGACAAAGCATCTGCATGGAGTTTCATGCGTCAGTTCTATACTGCAAAATCGGATGAAGAAATTCAGCAGCTTTACAACTTCCCGGTACGTCAGAGCGATTTCGATAAGTTCTGTGAAAATGCCATGAAAGAAGATGAAAACGGCGGAAGCAGCTGGGGCTGGGGAAGTTTTGATGTCGAGATTAAACCGGCAACCCAGGAAGATATCGATGCAGTGAAAGATTTGTTAAATAATACAACGGCTGTTTACGGAGCACTTACAAGCGATGTGAAGTCCATTATTGAAGAGGATACCGCAGCATACTTTGCAGGTCAGAAATCAGCCGAAGAAGTAGCAGAATCCATTCAGAGCCGTGTACAGATTTATTTAAGTGAGACGAAATAATGAAAAAAATAAAACGCAGTAAGAGGCTTGATAAAAATACAAGAAGGGTGTCAGGATTTTTCCTGACACCAAGTATTTTAGGGGTACTGACCTTTTTTGTAGTGCCCTTTTTTGTTGTAATTTATTATTCTTTTGTCGATAATCCGATTAACGGAGAATTTGTCGGATTCCAGAATTATATCAATGTCATACAAAACCAGGCATTCCGGACGGCGGTTGGAAATACGCTTTTATTTTCCCTGATTGCAGTGCCGCTTGTCATGGTGTTATCCATGCTGATGGCGTTTATGATGGACACGGCAGTTCCGTTTAAGAGCCAGTTCCGCAGCTTTTTCCTAAGCCCTCTTATGGTGCCGGTAGCATCGGTGGTGTTAATCTGGCAGGTAGTGTTTGACTATAACGGAATGTTAAACCATATTACAAGTTATTTTGGGGTGGCACCGATTGACTGGCTGAAATCGTCCTGGGGTATGGCAGTTGTGATTTTGCTTTTCCTGTGGAAGAACCTTGGATATGACATGATTTTGTTTATGTCTGCGATTGCTAATATCCCGCAGGATATCATTGAGGTGGCAGAGTTGGACGGTGCAAGTACGATGCAGGTATTCTGGCACGTAAAAATCCGCTATATGTCACCGGCAATCCTGTTTGTCATGATTTTATCCATCATTAATTCCTTCCGTGTATTTAGGGAGGTATACCTGCTGACCGGAGGATATCCGGATCAGTCACTTTATATGCTGCAGCATTACATGAATAATACGTTTGCTTCCGCGGATTACCAGAAACTTTCCACAGCAGCAATTTACATGTCACTTGTGATGATTGTTATTATCGGACTTCTGTTTTTGGTTGAGAACCGGTTTGGAAAGGATGTGGAGGAAGAATGAAAGCAAAATCAAAGAAAAAGAAGCAGAAACGGCAGGTTGTCTGTTTTACGATACTGGCGGTTTTATGCTCCGTATTTTTCCTGCTGCCGACTGTGCTGACGATTACCAATTCTTTCATGTCGGCATCTGAGATTAACGCAAACTACGGTGCATTATTTGCAACAACGGAGTCCGGCGGAAAAGGGTATGTGTCACAGATGGTAAACCTGAAATTCATACCGGATATGGTGACGTTTTCCCAGTACATAACGGTGCTGTTTAAAAGCCCGGATTACCTGTTAAAATTTTGGAACTCAATGATACTTGTAGTTCCAATCGTGATTTTTCAGCTTGTGGTAGCAGTATTGGCAGCTTACGGATTTACCCGCACGAAAGGGAAGGCATCTGCAATCGTATTTTTTGCATACATTATTCTGATGCTGATGCCGTATCAGGTAACACTGGTGCCAAACTATCTGGTGTTAAACTGGATGAAACTGTTGGACACCAACTGGGCAATCTGGCTGCCGGGTATCTTTTCCCCGTTCAGCGTCTACCTGATTACAAAATATATGAAGCGTATTCCGACACCGCTTATCGAAGCGGCAAAGATGGACGGAGCAGGAGAGTTACAGATTTTCTCGAAAATCTGCCTTCCTTTATGTAAGGGTGTGATTGCGTCCTGTGCGATTCTGGTATTCATCGATTACTGGAATATGGTAGAACAGCCGCTGCTGTTTTTCACGGATACGGACAAATATCCGCTGTCAATTTTCCTTTCCAAAATCAATAAAGGGGAAATCGGATTGGCGTTTGCGGTAGCGACCATTTATATGCTGCCGAGTTTATTTGTATTTTTATATGGGGAAGACCAGCTCGTAGAAGGAATTACCTATCAGGGCGGAGTGAAAGGTTAAAACAACGAAAACGGAGTAAGGAGATTACAATGAAAGAGCGGAAAGACAAAATTAAAAACGTTGCCATCATATTTCTGATTATCATGCTGCTGCTGACATTCTTTTCCAATACCATCATGAACTATTCCTTGGTAGAGGTCAGCACACAGATGGTATCAAGCGGAAAGATTACCAGCAAGGTGCGTGGAAGCGGCACAGTAGAGGCGAGTGAAACCTATGCAGTCACCATCAGTGAATCACGTAAGATTGCAACGGTTGAAGTGAAAACCGGAGACACGGTACAGACTGGAGACACCCTTTTCACATTGGAGGATGCAAAGAGCTCCGAACTTCAGGAGGCAGAAAAGACATTAGCATCCTTAAAGAAGGACTATGAGACTGCGGCATTGCAGTCCGGACTGACTTTAAGCGAGCTTGAGGCAATCGAGCAGGGAACCACCACTTCCCTCAAGGATAAGATGAACAAACTTTCCTCCCTTCAGGCGGCGGTCGACAATGCAGAGGCAGCGGTTGAGGCTGCACAGGCTAAGGTAAATGACCTTGAGGCAAGGAAGACAGCAGCAGAAGGAGCTACCGTAGATACCTCTGCCGAGCAGAAGGCGCTAGACGATGCGAACTCTGCGAAGACAGATGCGGAGAATAAAGTATCGTTACTTACAATTGACGTAGAAAATAATAAGTACTACAGCTATACGGATGACCAGATTTCAGCGTTAAAAGGCGATGAAAAAAAGGCATATAAGAAATTTTTGGAGCTGAAGGATGAACTGACACAGGCAAAAAAGGATTTGGAGAATTGTGAGACGGCTGTGACGAAGGCAACCGCTGCTCTTGAGAGCAAGAAAGAGAGCGGAGACAGCTCCAATACGTCTGAGGTAAACAGCATCAGCAATCAGCTTACGACGGCAAACCAGGAGCTGACAGCAGCACAGAAGGCGCAGGAAGAGGCAGAGGCTGCTTTAAAGGAAATCAGCGAGGGACAGGTGACTGAGGTGACGCTTGCATCCCAGTACAGCGACATCCTTGAGCAACAGAAGGTCGTAGATGACTTACAGGATAAGAGCATTGATGCGGTAATTAAATCCCCGATTTCCGGTACCATCACAGAGATTGCCTATACAGCAGGACAGACCGTTGCTGCGGATGAGGCAATGGCACAGATTCAGCCGGAGAATAAGGCGTTTACGTTAAGTTTTACCGCAACTGCAAATCAGGCAAAGAAAATAAAAGTTGGAGATAAGGCAGAGATTTTAAACAACTGGTATGGAGCGGATATCTCTGCACAGGTATCGTCTATCCGTCGTGACCCGCAGGATAAGCAGAACTGCACCATCGTCTGCACAATGTCCGGCGATGTGTCTTCCGGGGATAGCTACACGCTTTCTGTTGGAGAGCAGAGTGCAAACTATGATTACATTGTTCCGACGAGTGCCATCAGAGAGGATTCCAACGGAAAATTTATCCTGACAATCCGTGCAAAGAGCACACCGCTTGGAAACCGTTATTATGCGCAGCGCGTGGATGTGGATGTAATTACATCTGACGATTCCCAGTCTGCGGTATCCGGCGCACTTGATACCTATGGTGTATACGTTATTACCACAACCACGAAACCGGTTGAGGCAGGACAGCAGGTGCGGCTTGCGAACGAACAGGAATAACAGCATGATACAGCAAATGGAGGTTTCATATGGAAAAATTAAAGCGATGCCGTAGGCTGCTTTGCATTGCCGTTATGCTGCTTCTCGTTCTGATTCTTGAGCTTGTGATTCGCGGGATGACAGGAAGTCTGTCATCCCAACAGACTGCATCCCGCTGGGCAGAGGACGGCACTTATGCCCAGGTATCTGCCTTCTTTAAGCCGGAAACGACGGTGACGGAAACCCAGATGCTTCCGTTTTCCATTCAGCTAAAGGAAGCATTAGACGAAGCTGGTGTCGAGGCGGACAGCAGCAATGGAAGAAGTTATGTCTGTACCTACAGCACAAAAGGGGAGCTTGGACTGACCGGAAATAAGAACAGTATCACTGCGACAGCATACGGGGTATCTGAGGATTTCTTTTTGTTCCACCCGTTAAAGTGTGTTTCCGGAAATACATCTTTTACAGGGAATGAAGAAGAGGCAGACACGGTGATTCTGGATGAAAACGCAGCATGGCAGCTTTTTGGTGCAACGAATGTGGCTGGAATGTGCGTGGAAATCGGGGATACCAGTTATATCATTGGCGGCGTGGTAAAAAGCGAAAAGGGATTATTTACCGAAAAATCCGGTGCGACGGAGGTTACGGTTTATGTCCCATACAGGATTCTTGCAGCACAGCAGGGAGACGATGACAATGCCCTCACGGTCAATAATCTGGAAGTATTGGTCAAAAATCCGGTAAAAAAGTTTGGCTGTGATACGGTGGAAAATCTTCTTAAGACCTATCTTGGAATGGATGAAGACGATTATGTCCTGGTAGAAAACAGCAGCCGCTACGGACTGTTAAACCGGCTTAACATTTTAAAGAGCTTTGGCACAAGGTCGATGAACACGGATGGAATCGTATATCCGTACTGGGAAAACCGCGCAAGAGCGTATGAGGATATCACAGGCGTTCTTTTTGTGATAGAGATTCTGCTGCTTGTTTATCCGGTCATCTGCGCAGCACTTTTCATCCGCTTCTGCTGGAAAAAGAAGGGCGTGGCATGGAACTGGTTAAAGGAGCACGCTATCTGGCTGTTTCATCAGATAAAACCGGCATTACGCAGCATAAAAAAGGATTCTGCAACAAAATCTAAAAAAAGTATGAAAATTGCGAAAAGAAGATAAGATATAAAAAAACGAGAAAAAGTGAGAAAAACACAGAAAAGATAAAAATAACCAGGTGTAAATCTCTCTCAATCCGGTTGCAGAACAAATGAGAAAAATCTATTATATGACTATCAGTTAGCACTCAAGTTAATTGAGTGCTAATAAATTATTCAAAAGAAATAAATCAGAATAGATTGGAAACAGGAGGAATTGAAATGAAATTAGTACCATTAAGCGACAGAGTTGTTTTGAAGCAGTGTGAAGCAGAAGAAACTACAAAATCCGGAATTATCCTTACCAGCAGTGCACAGGAGAAGCCGCAGGAGGCAGAGGTCATTGCAGTTGGACCGGGCGGAATGGTTGATGGAAAAGAAGTTACCATGCAGGTAAAAGCAGGACAGAAGGTTATCTACTCCAAATACGCAGGAACAGAAGTGAAATTAGACGGAGAAGAGTATATCATCGTAAAACAGAATGATATCCTTGCAGTTGTTGAATAAATAGAAAAAGAAAGAGGTAATGAATTATGGCAAAGGAAATTAAATATGGAACAGAAGCCAGAACAGCATTAGGAGCAGGCGTTGACAAACTGGCAAATACAGTAAGAGTTACAATTGGACCAAAAGGAAGAAATGTAGTACTTGATAAATCTTATGGCGCACCGCTTATCACCAACGATGGTGTAACAATCGCAAAAGAAATCGAGTTAGAAGATCCGTTTGAGAACATGGGCGCACAGCTTGTAAAAGAAGTTGCGACAAAGACAAACGATGTGGCTGGTGATGGTACCACAACTGCAACTGTTTTAGCACAGGCAATGGTTCAGGAAGGAATGAAGAACCTTGAGGCAGGTGCAAACCCGATTATTCTTCGTCGTGGTATGAAGAAAGCAACCGACACCGCAGTAGAGGCAATTGTTAAGATGTCCTCCAAGGTAACCGGAAAAGACCAGATTGCAAAAGTTGCAGCAATTTCTGCCGGCGATGAGTCTGTAGGAAATATGGTTGCAGATGCAATGGAGAAGGTATCAAACGATGGTGTTATCACAATCGAAGAGTCCAAGACCATGCAGACTGAGCTTGACTTAGTAGAAGGTATGCAGTTTGACCGCGGTTATGTATCCGCATATATGTGCACTGATATGGATAAGATGGAAGCCGTTCTTGATGATCCATATATCCTGATTACCGATAAGAAAATCAGCAATATCCAGGAAATCCTTCCGTTACTTGAGCAGATTGTACAAAGTGGTGCAAGACTGTTAATCATTGCTGAGGATATCGAGGGTGAAGCACTCACTACATTAATCGTAAATAAACTGCGTGGAACTTTCAATGTTGTTGCAGTAAAGGCTCCGGGTTATGGCGATAGAAGAAAAGCAATGCTTGAAGATATCGCAATCTTAACTGGCGGTCAGGTTATCAGCTCTGATTTAGGACTTGAGCTGAAAGATGTTACCATGGATCAGTTAGGACGTGCAAAATCTGTAAAGGTTCAGAAAGAGAACACTGTTATCGTAGACGGTTCCGGCGACAAAGATGCCATCCAGGGACGTATCAAACAGATTCGTGGACAGATTGAAGAGACGACTTCCGAGTTCGATAAAGAAAAATTACAGGAGCGTCTTGCAAAATTAGCAGGCGGTGTTGCAGTTATCCGTGTAGGTGCAGCAACTGAGACTGAGATGAAAGAAGCAAAGCTTCGTATGGAAGATGCGCTCAATGCAACAAGAGCAGCCGTAGAAGAGGGAATTATCGCCGGAGGCGGTTCCGCATACATCCATGCAACCAAAGAAGTTGCAGCTCTTGCAGAGACACTTGAAGGTGATGAGAAGACCGGTGCAAAGGTTATCTTAAAAGCACTCGAGGCACCGCTTTACTACATCGCTGCAAACGCAGGATTAGAGGGCGCCGTTATCATCAATAAAGTAAAAGAATCCAAACCGGGTGTCGGCTTTAACGCAGCAACCGAGGAATATGTAGATATGGTAGAAAACGGAATCCTTGATCCGGTGAAGGTAACAAGAACAGCATTACAGAATGCAACTTCTGTTGCTTCTACATTACTTACAACAGAATCCGTTGTAGCAAATATCAAAGAAGATGCACCGGCTATGCCAGCAGGCGGAGCAGGTGGAATGGGAATGATGTAATTCATCGCTCCAAAACCGTATAAATAAAACGGGAACACCCGGAAAATGCAAAGAATTTACACCTTTGCATTTTCGGGTGTTTTTTTCTGGAAAATTGTATGGTATAATGTGAAATAGCAATGAGCGGTGCCAGCCACGTACACTGTAAAATAGCCTGCTTGCAGGAATTATTTTACAGTGTACGTGGCTGATAGGGCGAATGCCCGTCGGCCGGGAAAACCAGCGGTTTTCCCGGCTTGCACCGTGGATTTCGATAGAACAAATAAAACCGGGAGGAGTTTACTTCATGAATAGAGTAGCAATTGTATCGGACAGCAACAGCGGCATTACACAGGCACAGGCAAAGGAACTGGGTGTGACGATTCTTCCCATGCCTTTTTTTGCAGGGGACAAGACCTACTATGAGGATATTGATTTGAATCAGGAGCAGTTTTACCAGCTCCTTACGGATAATGTTGATATTTCTACATCCATGCCGCTTGTCGGAAATGTGACGGACACATGGGATCGTTTATTAGAGGAGTACGATGAAATTGTTCACATTCCGATGTCTTCCGGACTGAGCGGTTCCTGCGAGACGGCAATCATGCTTTCACAGGACTATGACGGAAAAGTGCAGGTGGTAAACAACCAGCGGATTTCTGTTACCCAGCGCCAGTCGGTATTAGATGCAATGGAGCTTGCAAAGCAGGGAAAAAGTGCGGCAGAAATCAAAGAAATCTTAGAGCGTGATAAGTTTGAATCTTCCATCTATATCATGGTGGACACGTTGTATTATCTGAAAAAGGGCGGTAGAATCACGCCGGCTGCTGCGGCGCTTGGAACACTTTTAAAATTAAAACCGGTTTTACAGATTCAGGGCGAAAAATTAGATGCATTTGCCAAGGCAAGAACCGTAAAACAGGCAAAAAATATTATGATTGAAGCAATGAAGAATGACTTCGCAAAGCGTTTCAACGATCCGACCGGAGAGCATATTTATCTGGAGATGGCTTACACGCACGATAAAGAAGCTGCAGAGGCATTTAAGGCAGAGGTACAGGAGGCATTTCCTGGAATGGAAATTCACATGGACCCGCTTTCCTTAAGTGTTTCCTGCCATATCGGACCGGGTGCACTTGCAGTGGCATGTTCAAAGAAATTACCGGAATTAGAGAATTAAAATGAATGTAAGTCTCGAATATTATAAAATATTTTATTACGTGGCAAACTATCAGAGCATTACGCTTGCCGCGGATACGCTTGCAATATCCCAGCCCGCAGTCAGTCAGGCGGTAAAACATCTCGAGAACGACTTAAACTGTGCACTTTTTGTGCGCACCTCGAAGGGTGTCCGTCTGACCAAGGAGGGGGAAATGCTTTTTTCTTATGTTCAGAGAGGGTATGAGACGATTCTCTCCGGGGAGCGCAAGCTCTCAGAGATGTTGAACCTGGAAGAGGGAGAAATCTGCATCGGTGCAAGTGATATGACACTAAAATTTTATCTGCTTCCATATCTTGAACAGTTTCATGAACGCTATCCGAAAATCCGCGTGAAGGTCACAAATGCGCCGACACCGGAGACGTTAAAGCACCTTGCCGACGGGACGATTGACTTTGGAATTGTCAGTACGCCAGTCAAGGGAAAGAATGATTTGCACTTTTTCCCGGTCAAGGAAATCCAGGATGTGTTTGTAGCGGGCAAGCGCTTTGAGGAATTAAAGGGCAGACGGCTTTCTTATCGGGAGCTTGCACATTACCCGGTGATGTGTCTGGAAGGGAATACCTCGACGAGAAGCTACGTGGAAGAATTTTTGCGGGAGCGTGAGGTGAAGATTCAGCCGGAGTTTGAGCTTCCGACAAGCGATATGCTGGTGCAGTTTGCTATCCGTAATCTTGGAATTGCAAGTGTCGTTTCAGATTTTGCGGATGAATATTTAAAAAATGGTGAGCTTTTTTTACTTGAATTTGAGGAGGCGGTTCCGCACCGGCAGTTCTGTATTGTGTCCGACGAGCGGATTCCGATGTCTGCGGCGGCATCAAAGCTGCTTACGATGATGCAGACGGTAAAATGAGATAAATACAGATTATATAAGATATAATGAAGATTAATTTTACTTATACCAGTAAATCGTGTATAATCATGAAGTAAAAGGTAATGAGAGGCAGGAAGACAGCGACGGGCTGTCTTTTTGCGGGATGAAAACTAGGAGGATGAACAAAATGGTAAAAGCAGTAGTTGGAGCTAACTGGGGCGATGAGGGAAAAGGAAAGATTACCGATATGCTCGCAAAAGAAGCAGATATTATCGTCCGCTTCCAGGGAGGCGCGAATGCGGGACATACCATTGTCAATGATTATGGAAAGTTTGCACTTCATACGCTTCCGTCCGGTGTGTTCTACGGACATACCACAAGCGTCATCGGAAACGGTGTGGCATTAAACATTCCGGTGCTGTTCAAGGAGATTCAGTCAATTGTAGACCGTGGAGTACCGATGCCGAAGATTCTGGTATCTGACCGTGCACAGATGGTGATGCCGTATCACATTCTGTTTGACCAGTACGAAGAGGAGCGTTTGGGCGGTAAATCCTTTGGCTCTACCAAATCCGGTATTGCACCATTTTATTCTGATAAATATGCGAAGATTGGTTTCCAGGTCAGCGAGCTGTTCGATGAAGAGCTGCTCAAAGAAAAGGTAGTCCGCATTGCAGAGACCAAGAACGTTATGTTGGAGCATTTGTATCATAAGCCGTTAATCGTGCCGGAAGAGCTTCTTGAGACTTTACACGAGTACCGCGATATGGTGGCACCTTATGTATGTGATGTATCAAGCTACCTTGACAAGGCGCTCAAAGAGGGAAAGACCATTCTGTTAGAGGGACAGCTTGGAACCTTAAAAGACCCGGATCACGGAATTTACCCGATGGTAACCTCTTCCTCCACACTTGCAGCATATGGTGCAATCGGAGCAGGTCTTCCGCCTTATGAAATTAAGCAGATTGTAACTGTCTGCAAGGCATACTCTTCCGCAGTAGGAGCAGGTGCATTTGTCAGCGAGATTTTCGGTGATGAGGCAGATGAGTTAAGAAGACGCGGCGGCGACGGCGGAGAATTCGGTGCAACAACCGGACGTCCGAGACGTATGGGATGGTTTGACTGTGTTGCCAGCAAGTACGGCTGCAGATTACAGGGAACCACAGATGTAGCGTTTACTGTACTTGATGTACTCGGTTACTTAGATGAGATTCCGGTATGTGTCGGTTATGAAATCGACGGTGAAGTAACAACTGATTTCCCGACCACCTCAAAGCTTGAGAAGGCAAAACCGGTATTAAAGAAACTGCCGGGCTGGAAGTGCGATATCCGTGGAATCAAGAAATACGAAGACCTTCCGGAAAACTGCAGAAAGTATGTAGAGTTTATCGAGGAGCAGATTGGTTATCCGATTACCATGGTTTCCAACGGACCGGGAAGAGAAGACATTATTTACCGCAACAAATAAGAGTGTGCCATGATAAAAAATATAATTCTTGATGTTGGAAAAGTTTTAGTAGAGTGGGATTGTGACAGCGCATTCCGCAAGCTTGGGTTCGATGAAAAAACATTGAATGAAGTGGCGGAGGCGACTGTCCGCTCTGCGGACTGGAACGAATACGACAGGTGTCTTTTGAATGAAGAAGAGCAGCTTGCTTTTTTCATCCAAAAGGCGCCGGAATATGAGAAGGAAATCCGTCTGTTCTGGGACAATGTGGGATTGCCGATTTCCCAGTTCCCTTATACCAGGGGATGGATTGCAGCGATGAAGCAGGCAGGTTATCGGGTCTATATTTTGTCGAATTATGCAAAACACACGTATGACTGTACGAGAGAAGCACTGTCGTTTCTTTCGGATGTGGACGGAGCTGTATTTTCCTTTCAGAAGCACATGATTAAACCGGAGCCGGAGATTTACGAAGCGCTGATAGAGCAGTACGGATTAAATCCGGGAGAATGTCTCTTTTTGGATGATAAGCCGGAAAATATTGAGACTGCAAAGCGCCTTGGGTGGAATGGAATCGTGTTTACCACCTATGAGGAGGCATTACAGCAGTTAAAAGAATATGGAGTGGAATTATAACCACAGGGGCAAAAAAGCCAACGGCTTTTTTGTAAAAACAGCTTGTCCAGGAAAAGGACAAGCTGTTTTTTGTTCACAGAAATATCACAGAATCATCCCCCTTTGAACACATTTCTACCGTAATCTAAATTTTGGAAAATATAGAAATTAAAGGAGGAGTCACTTTGATTGAGATTAGTCATCTGGTAAAAAAATATGGTGACCACGTAGCAGTGGATGACCTTTCCCTGACGGTTGAGGAGGGAAAGATTTATGGATTTCTCGGACCAAACGGAGCCGGAAAATCTACGACCATGAATATTATTACCGGTTATCTGGGGGCAACATCCGGGGAGGTCAAAATCAACGGATTTGACATTTTCACGCATCCGGAGGAGGCAAAGAAATGTATCGGTTATCTGCCGGAGCTGCCACCGCTTTATATGGATATGACTGTGAAAGAATATCTGGACTTTGTGGCAGAACTAAAGAAGCTTGAAAAGAGCCTGCGCAGCAAATATGTGGAAGAGGCAATGGAAATTACGAAGACGAAGGACGTGGCAGGGCGCATGATCCGCAATCTCTCAAAGGGTTACAGACAACGTGTCGGATTTGCACAGGCAGTACTTGGATATCCGGAGGTTATCATTTTGGATGAGCCGACGGTAGGACTTGACCCGAAGCAGATTATTGAAATCCGGGATCTGATAAAAGAACTTGGAAAGAAACATACCGTTATTTTAAGTTCCCATATCCTGACCGAGATTTCGGCAGTGTGTGACCATGTATTTATCATCTCAAAGGGCAAACTGGTTGCAAGTGATTCCACGGAGCATCTGATGGAGAGTATGGCAGGAGCGTTAGAGTTAGAACTTATGGTCAAGGGAACATGGGACGAAGTCAGAAAGACGATTCTTGCACTGCCGGAGGTCGAACACTGTGAGCAGGGTGAGACGACGGGGGATGCAGAACCTGTCCGGGTTCATGTTACGGCAAAGAAGGGCAGTGATGTGCGGGAAGCACTTTTCTATGCCTTTGCGAAAGAGCAGATGCCGATTCTTGAAATGCGTCCAGAGTCGAAATCCTTAGAGGACGTATTCTTAGAGCTTACCGGCGGCGCAGAGACGGAGAAAGGAGCGAAAAAGGCATGATTGCAATTTATAAAAGAGAACTGAAATCCTATTTTCAGACGGTCATCGGCTGGCTGTTTATTGCAGCAGTCATTGCATTGTACGGTTTATATTTCTTTGCATATAATTTGCGCGCGGGATATCCGTATATCTCATATTCCCTTCAGGCAATCAGTTTTGTCATGCTGATTGCGGTGCCGATTCTGACAATGCGCAGTATGGCAGAGGACAGACACAGTAAGACCGACCAGCTCATATTGACAGCGCCGGTTTCACTTGGAAAAATCGTTATCGGAAAATATCTTGCAATGCTTACGATTTTTTCGATTGATATCTTAATGATTGCGGTTACACCGCTGATTTTAAGAATATACGGCTCTGTTCCACTCAGTGAAAGCTATGTGGCAGTTTTTGGTTTCTGGATGTTTGGTGCGGCATGTATTGCAATCGGATTATTGATTTCAACGCTGACGGAAAGCCAGGTGATTGCAGCAGTACTTACATTTGCAGTATTATTTCTCGGCTATATGATGAACGGAATCACAGGACTTATTTCAGAGTCTGGAAATGTTCTGACGACCGTTTTAAACTGCTTTGATTTGTACACACCGTTTGGAAATTTCATGAACGGCTGTCTGGATTTGACCGGAACCGTGTATTATTTAAGCGTGATAGGACTGTGCCTGTTTTTGTCCTGTCAGGTGATTCAGAAAAGACGTTTCTGTTTCAGTGCCAAAAAGATTGGAACGAGCGTATTCAGCATCGGAGCCATCGCCATTGCGGTGGCAGTAGTGGTTGTCGTGAATCTGGTGGTAAATGAACTCCCTTCCACCATAACCTCTGTGGATGCGACATCCACGAAACTTTATTCCCTTACGGATGACACAAAGACCTACTTAAAACAGTTAGATAAGGATGTTACGATTTATGTGCTCGCATCCGAGGACAGCATGGATGAGACTGTACAGGAAACATTAAAGCGCTATGAGGATTTGTCAGGTCATGTGACCGTGCAGTATAAGAATCCAAACCTTTATCCGGATTTCTATTTGCAGTACACAGACAGTGCACCGACATCGGGAAGTCTGATTGTGGTATCCGATGAGCGCTCCAGAGTCATCAGCTATAACGATATTTACGAGTATGAGATGGACTATACTACATATTCGAGCACAATTACCGGCTATGATGCTGAGGGGCAGATTACGAGTGCCATTCAGTATGTCACAATGGACGCATCCGAGCTTCCGGTGTTATATGAGGTGACCGGACACGGCGAGCTTTCCTTGGACGGCGGCTTTGCAGAAGCAGTGGAAAAGGCAAACATTACATCCGAGGAGCTGACGCTTTTAACTGAAGATGCAGTGCCGGAGGATGCGGCAGCGATTGTGATTAACTGTCCTTCCAGTGATTTTTCCGATGATGATGCGGATAAGGTCATTACATACCTGGAAAAAGGCGGAAAGGCATTGATTATCACGGATTACCAGTATCAGGATTTAACGAACTTTAACCGGATTTTAAGTACATACGGTGTGAGCCGGGTGGATGGAATCGTGGCAGAGAACAACAAACAGTACTACTACAATAATAATCCACTTTATATCCTTCCGAATGTGGCAAGCAGCTCTTACACAAGCTCTGTCAGCGGAAAATATGTGTTTGCTCCTTATGCAGAGGGACTTAGCTTTGCATCTGAGGATGAGAGCCTTACCGGAACAGAACTTCTTACAACAACAGAAGATGCTGTTTCTAAAACGGACAGTGCAAATGCGACAACACCGGAGTACGAGGATGGTGATATCCGTGGAGCCTTTGCACTTGCCATTGCGGTAGAGAAGACCGTGGATGACGAGACGATGCAGATGGTCGTACTTGGTAGCTGTGCAATGTTTACGGATTCTGCGGACCAGGTTGTTTCCGGTGCAAATGCAACGATGTTTACGGAAATTCTGTCTCAGATGGTTGGCGATGATACACTGACAACGAGCGTTATTCCGGTAAAAGATTACAGCTACAGCAATATTACGATTACCTCCATCCATACGATTATCGGTGGATTGGCGGCAGCAGTCGTAATACCGGTAATCCTGCTTCTGACAGGAATTATTATCTGGGCAGCAAGGAGAAAGAGATAATGGAGAAACAGAAAAAACAGGTATTGATTTTGGCAGTACTGTTACTTGTGTTAGTGGTTGCTTACTTTGCAATCCATATTTACAATGGCAAACAGGAAGAGAAGGAAAGTGCCAAAGAAGAGGCTGAAAAAATTTATGTTACAAACGATGCAGTCGAAGATATCACGGCGTTTTCCTATGTGCTTGACGGAGAGACACTTTCCTTTACAAAGAGTGGGGATGAGTGGACCTACGATGGAGATACAAGCTGTAATCTTGATGAGAGTGTGATAGAGACCATGCTTGGAAAAATTGCCTCCATCACGGCAGACGAATGTTTAAGCGAGCCGGAGTCGCTTGATTCCTATGGCCTGGATGCACCTTCCGGACAGGTTACGCTCACCACAGACGAACAGACGGTAACGCTTTTCATTGGCAACCGAAATGCCATCACCGGTTCCTATTACCTGAAAAAAGATGGTGATGACAAGGTATACCTTGTGAGCAGCACAGTGGCAACTGCCTGCACAAAGAGCATTTCCGACCTTCTTGCAGAGGAAGATACTGAGACAGAAGAGCCGGAAGAGGCAGAAGCGCTCAGTACCGAAGAGCTTGGAACAGAAGAATAAAAAATAAAGTCATAAATAAGTCCTCCTTTCATACAATTAGTCATGGGCAATTGTAGAAAGGAGGATTTTTTTATGTACGAGCTGGAATGTCTGTTTCCGGTGCACCTGCGGGAGACGGTAAAGCGGGAACTGAACACAGAGGATGTCGAGGAAATCCGGATTCGCATCGGACAGCCGGTGGAGTTTGTGACAGCGGCAGGAAGCACCCTTGGTGGTACTGACTATCAGGTTACGGAAAAGGATGTCGCACAGATGCTTTCCTTTATCAGCAGCTATTCGCTATATGCGTATCAGGAGCAATTGCGGCAGGGATATCTGACGATTCAGGGAGGTCACCGGATTGGTGTTTGTGGTTCTGTGGCGCTCGATGATGGAAGAATCACCGGAATGCACCATATTTCATTTTTTAATATACGAATTGTCCATGAAAAAAAAGGATGTGCAAAGGAGCTTCTCCCCTATATCCGGCGGGAAAACGGTATTTTTAATACGCTGATTTTCTCAGAACCGGGCGCTGGAAAAACAACGGTTTTAAGGGACTGTATCCGCCTGATTTCGCAGGGGACAGAGGATGTGCCAGGACAAAGAGTCTGTGTGGTGGATGAGCGGTCGGAGATTGCGGCATGTCATCTTGGCGTTCCGCAGAATGATCTGGGCCCCCGCACGGATGTACTTGACGGCTGTCCAAAACGGGAGGGGATGCGGATGCTTCTTCGGTCGATGTCTCCGCAGGTGTTAGCGGTAGACGAGCTTGGCGGTGATGAGGACTACCGTATGGTGGAGGAGGCAGTTTATTCCGGCAGCAGGGTGCTTGGAACGGTTCACATGGGAGATATCCGGGAACTTTCGGACAAACCGTTTCTTTCCGGCTGGATGAAAAAAAAGGTGTTTGCAAGGTTTGTTTCTATTACGCGGGAAAAAGACGGGACACGCTGTTACCGGATTTATGATGAAAACAGGGAGCGGATATGTTAAAGCTGGCAGGAAGCAGTCTCATTTTCATTGCGGCAGTTGGCATTGCATGCCGGTTCCATGGAGAACTTGAACTACATTTGAAAACACTCTATGGAATTCGCCGGATGTTTGTGGAGCTTGAACAGCAGATGAAACTTACAATGCTTCCGATGGAGCAGCTTCTTCCGGAGATAAAAGGAGATGCGCGGCTTATAGAAATCTGTGCGCAGATTGCAGAAGAACTTACGTTACACCAGGGAGAATCCCCGGAAGAAATCTGGCAGGATATTTTTTTAAAACAGGGGAGAAACCTTGGCATCGCAAAGGAGGAACTGCAGGTTGTGGCAGAAGCGGGCAGTGCATTTTTTGGAAAAAATCTGGAGGAAAATGAAAGGAAACTTGCATTGTATCTGGAACAGATGGATTTCATGATAGGGACAGTCCGGGCAAAACAGAAGGAGAAACAGCGGGTGTATCAGACGGTCAGCATCCTTGGCGGGATGATGTTAATTATCCTTCTGATTTGACAGAAAGGGGAAAGAAAATGAGTGTAAATTTGATTTTTAAAATTGCCGCGGTGGGAATTTTGGTGACGGTTATCAGCCAGGTGTTAAAGCACAGCGGCAGGGAAGAACACGCGTTTTTAACAAGCCTTGCCGGGTTACTGATTGTTCTGTTCTGGATTGTTCCGTACATATATGAGTTATTTGAAACCATGCAGTCATTGTTTGCACTGTAAAGGCAGGAATGAAATGAATATTTTAAAAATCGGAATACTCGGAATTGCAGGGGTGTTTCTTGCTCTGATTCTGAAAAAAGAGAGAGGGGAATACAGTACATTTATCAGCCTTGCGGTGTGTATCTGCATCTTTGTCTATATTCTCACGAAGGTGGAGACGCTGCTTGCCTTTATTGGAAAACTGGACGGATGGATGATTGTTGATAACCGTTATTTTGCCCTGATTTTAAAAATGATTGGCATTACTTATGTGGCGGAATTTGCCATGAACATCTGCAAGGATGCGGGGTACAGTGCGGTTGCGGGACAGATTGAACTGTTTGCAAAACTTTCGATTCTTGTCGTAAGCCTTCCGGTGTTAAACACATTTCTGGATGTACTGGAGAATTTTTTATGAAAAATAAGAAAAGGGCAGTGCAGGCTCTCCTTGCCGTTCTGGTGTTTGGAGCAGTACTTTTTGCAGGAAATAAAAAAGTCTTTGCGGCGGAGGAGACGAAGGGCAGTGCTGAAACTTACCTCGAGGAGATGTTAGAGGAGCTTGATTTTGGAGAACTTGATAACTTCTTTGCGGAACGGGAGAATGTGGTAACGTTTTCAGATGTCGTGCAGGGGCTGCTAGAAGACGGAATTTTTTCATTTGACTATTCGCTGGTTGTTCAGTGGATAAAGGATGCACTCTTTTTTGAAATCAATCAGAACCGTGTACTCTTCATTCAAATATTACTGCTTGCAGTTGGATTTTCAGTTTTAAACAGTTTTGCGGGAGCGTTTCAGTCGGCATATGTCTCGGAGCTTTGTTTTATCCTGATTTACTGTGTGTTAGCAGTGCTGCTGCTAGAATCCTTTTTAAATTTTCATGAGATTGCGGCACAGACGTTAAGCCAGAGCGTGGAATTTTTAAAGGCTCTGCTTCCGACCTTATGTATGACGATGGTGTTTTCTTCCGGAACAGCAAGTTCTGCGGGCTTTTATCAGCTTGCGTTTCTGGTGATTTTTCTGATTCAGTGGCTATTTGTGCAGGTGCTTTTGCCAATGATTCATGTATACGTGCTGTTTGAGCTGTTACAGCATTTTTTTCCGGAAGAAAAATTTAAGAATCTTTCGGAGCTTTTGGGGGATATCATCGGATGGGGAATGAAAATTTCAATGGTAGTGGTTGCCGGACTAAGCGTCGTGGAAAATCTGATTGCGCCGGCAAAAGACAGGCTGGTAAACGGGGCATTTGTAAAGACGGCGGCACTTATTCCAGGCGTTGGAACGGTCGTTAGCAGTGTGAATGACCTGTTTGTGGGAGCCGGGATGGTCATCAAAAACTGTGTGGGCGTTGCGGCACTGCTGCTTTTGCTTCTGATAGGGTTTCTTCCGATGACAAAAATTGCCTGTATGACTTTTTTCTATAAATTGGCTGCGGCAGTGGCGGAACCTGTGACGGACAAGCGGATTACAGGGTGCTTAAAAGGAATGGCGCAGGGCGGTGTCCTGTACTTAAAGCTCACCGGCTATTCGTTACTCTTTTTATTTACGACGATTGCACTGACGGTGGCAGCGTCTGCTTTTATCCGGTAGGGGATGCGGGAGGATGACATGACGGCGATACTTTCACATATCAAAAGCTTTGCAGTACTGTTTTTGGCGGTGACGCTGTTAATTTCAATGGTTCCGCGGCAGCAGTTCGGAAAATATATCCGTTTTTTTGCGCAGATGGTGCTCGTACTGGGCTTTCTTTATCCGATTTTAAACGGACTTTTTGGCAGTGAAGATTTTTTTAAACAGCTTGATGAGGAAACATTTTCTGAAGAACTTGAACAACTGACTTTAGACAGTGGACGGCTTACATTTTTACAAAATGATTATTATCTGACGCAGTATGAAGATGCGGTTGCACTCGATGTCAAAAACAAGGCAGAAAGCTACGGCTATCCGGTGGAATCTGTGGACGTGGAGCTTTTTGAGGATTATGCGGTAAAGAAGATTTCCGTTGTGCTAAAAGAGGACGGGGAGGAGATTATTATCGGAAAAATTCTGCTGTCGGAGGAGGAGCAGGAAGAGGGCTGGGACGAAAAGCGGGAGCTTGCAAAGATACTGTCGGAATATTACGGGGTGGAGGATGACAAAATAGTAATTGTAAGGAGTGCAGAATGAAAGAGCGCATGGTTCGTTTTTGGAAAGAAAAAGGCTGGCAGAAAATGAAAAAAAGTGACTGGGCGGTTCTGGGATTAATCGGCGTGCTGCTTTTGGTTCTAGCGGTTCCGACGGAAGGTCATTCCACCAAAGATACCCTGCCTTCAGAAGAAACAGACATTGTGAAGACGACAGCGGAGGAGACAGATAATGAACAGACATATGTAGAAGAAATGGAAGAAAAGCTACAGCGGATTCTTGCAGATATGGAGGGTGTTGGAGCAGTGAAGGTAATGATTACCGTGGAGGATACCGGAGAGAAGGTAGTGGAGAAGGACGAAAAGAGCACTGTGTCAACGACAACTGAAAGCGATGGCAGTGGGGGAACCAGAACCGTGACAGAAGGAGAGGAGACACAGGAGACGCGCTACGTGGAGCTGTCGGGGGAACAGTATCCTTACATAAAAAAAGAAAAACTCCCGACGGTCACCGGAGTCGTTGTGGTAGCAGAGGGAGCTGGGAATCCCACTGTGGTTTCCAACATTTCAAAGGCGGTAGAGGCATTATTTCCGGTAGAAGCACATAAAATTATGGTAGTAAAGATGAGTTCCAAGGAGGACGGAAAGTGAAAAAAATTTTTCGTAAGAACCAGTTAGTGATTACGGCACTTGCACTTATGATTGCAGTGGCAGGATATTTCAGCTACATGAATAATAATATTGATGAAGATGGTACAACTGCCGCAAGTGCAAATGTCAATCTGCTGGAAGATGACTATGAGATTTCAGATGAGGACACAATCTTAGAGGGAGAAATCTTTACGGATGAAGGTGACGGGGAAGAACTGGTGTTCGCAGAGTCGACAGAGGAGACCGGGGACGCACAGGAGACAGCCGGTACTGCACAGGAGACAGCCGGTACAGCCGAGAGTGCGGCAGATGACGAGAACCCGGGCGAAGCGGTACTTACAAGCACGACAATTTCAAATATGGATTACGCTGCGGAGATGAAATTAAACCGTGAGCAGATTCGTTCCAAAAATAAGGAATCCCTGCTTGAAATCGTAAACAATACCGCAATTTCTGAGGATTTAAAACAGGATGCCATCAATAAGATGATTGCGATGACAGACATTGCAGAGCGGGAAGCTGCCGCAGAGATGCTTCTGGAAGCAAAGGGATTTTCGGATGTTGTGGTAAGCATTACGGAAGACAGTTGTGACGTCGTGTTAAATATGGGGGAGGTTACAGATGCGAAGCGTGCGCAGGTGGAAGACATCGTAAAACGCAAGACAAATGTCTCGGCAGAAAAGATTGTAATTACACCGATTGCGGTAGAACAAACGGACGCAGAGTAGATTTTTTCCTTGATTTTCTTCCGTTTACGGTTTATGCTAATTAGGCAGTAAATGTGAATTGGGCACCGGATTTTCGGTGCAGAAATGAGGTACAGATGAAACGAGTATTTTTAATTGTTCTGGACAGTGTTGGAATCGGTGAGATGCCGGATGCGGCAGCGTACGGAGATGCAGGCAGCAATACCATCAAGGCAGCCTCCAAAAGCCCATACTTTTCCATGCCCAACATGAGAAAGCTTGGTTTTTTTAATATTGACGGTGTAGAAATCGGGGAGAAGGAAGCAGCGCCTGCTGGTTCCTTTGCCCGCATGACAGAGACTTCTAAGGGAAAGGATACGACCATCGGACACTGGGAGATTGCAGGTGTGATTTCTCCAACGCCGCTTCCGACTTATCCGAACGGATTCCCGAAGGAGATTCTCGATGAATTTTCCAAGAGAACCGGAAGAGGTGTGCTCTGCAACAAGCCGTATTCCGGCACAGATGTTATCAGAGACTACGGTGAAGAGCATATGAAGACCGGAGATTTGATTGTGTATACATCTGCGGATTCTGTTTTCCAGGTGGCAGCACATGAAGATGTGGTTCCGGTTGAGACACTGTATGAGTACTGCCGGATTGCAAGGGAGATGCTCACCGGCGAGCACGGTGTGGGACGTGTCATTGCAAGACCGTTTATCGGAGAACCGGGCAATTTCACAAGAACGACAAGACGGCATGATTTTTCGTTGGTTCCGCCGAAGACAACGATGCTGGATCAGTTGTCCGGAAATGGATTTGATGTCCTTTCCGTTGGAAAGATTATCGATATTTTTGCTGAAAAAGGAATTACAGAGTATGTCCGCACGACCGGAAATCCGGACGGAATTGATAAGACACTTGCATACATGAAAAAAGACTTCAACGGACTTTGCTTTACGAATCTTGTAGACTACGATATGCTTTACGGACACCGCAACGATGTGGAAGGGTATGCAAAGGCTCTGACTTATTTTGACGAGCGTCTTCCGGAACTTCTTGCGGGACTTTCCGATGAGGATATCCTGATGATTACCGCAGATCACGGCTGTGATCCAAGCACGCCGTCTACCGACCATTCCAGAGAGTATACGCCGCTTGTGATGTATGGAAAGCCGATACAGGCAGGGGTTAATTACGGAACACGTGACAGCTTTTCCGATATTGCGGCAACGATTTTAAATTACTTTGGAATCAAACCGGAATGTGCAGGAACGAGTTTAATCGAGTTCCCACATTAACAATTGTCCGGAAAAGACAGGAAGTGACAGCAATCAAGATAGTTTGGAGGACATTTTTTTGGCAGACTTAAGAAAAGAAATTGAAAAAAGACGCACATTTGCGATTATATCTCACCCGGATGCAGGTAAAACTACTCTTACGGAGAAGTTCCTGTTATACGGAGGAGCCATCAATCTTGCCGGCTCGGTAAAGGGAAAGGCAACCGCACGCCATGCGGTTTCCGACTGGATGGAGATTGAAAAGGAGAGAGGTATTTCCGTCACCTCTTCCGTGCTCCAGTTCAACTATGGCGGATACTGCATTAACATTCTCGACACACCGGGACATCAGGACTTCTCCGAGGACACCTATCGTACCCTGATGGCGGCGGATTCAGCCGTCATGGTAATTGATGGTTCCAAGGGAGTTGAGGCGCAGACACGAAAGTTATTTAAGGTCTGTGTAATGCGCCATATCCCGATTTTTACGTTTATCAATAAGATGGACAGGGATGCGAATGATACGTTTGACCTTCTCGATGAGATTGAAAAAGAATTGGGAATTGCAACGTATCCGATTAACTGGCCGATTGGTTCCGGAAAAGGATTTAAGGGCGTGTATGACCGCAATACAAAAGAGGTTATGACGTTCTCAGATACCTTAAAGGGAACGAAAGAGGGAACAGAAAAGCATATCCATATCGATGATCCTGCTTTGACAGAAGAAATCGGTGAGGCAGCGAAAGAAAAACTGTTAGAAGAAATTGAACTGCTTGACGGTGCGAGCGCAGAATTTGACATGGAGCTTGTGACAAAGGGAGAACTTTCGCCGGTATTTTTCGGTTCTGCACTGACAAACTTCGGTGTGGAGACCTTTTTACAGCATTTCTTAAAGATGACATATTCCCCACTGCCGCGTAAATCAGATGCGGGAGAGATTGACCCGTTTGGAAAAGATTTTTCTGCATTTGTCTTTAAGATTCAGGCAAATATGAATAAGGCGCACAGAGACCGTATTGCATTTATGCGAATCTGTTCCGGTAAATTTGAGGCGGGCATGGAAGTAACCCATGTACAGGGCGGCAACAAGAAAATTAAGCTGTCCCAGCCGCAGCAGATGATGGCACAGGAGCGTCATATCGTGGACGAGGCATATGCCGGAGATATCATCGGTGTGTTTGACCCGGGAATTTTTTCCATCGGAGATACGCTGACAACGGCAAAACCGTTCCGGTTTGAGGGAATCCCGACCTTTGCGCCGGAGCATTTTGCGAGAGTGCGCCAGGTGGACACGATGAAGCGCAAGCAGTTTATGAAGGGAATGCAGCAGATTGCCCAGGAAGGTGCAATCCAGATTTTCCAGGAATACAATATGGGAATGGAAGAAGTGATTGTGGGCGTTGTAGGCGTCTTGCAGTTTGATGTTTTGAAATATCGTCTGGAAAACGAATACAACGTTGAAATCCGTATGGACAAGCTTCCGTATGAGCACATCCGCTGGATTGAGAATCCGGACGTGGATATGGACAAGCTGGTTGGAACATCCGATATGAAGAAGATACAGGACCTAAAGGGTCGTCCGTTACTGTTATTTGTCAATGCATGGAGCGTTGGCATGGTATTAGACCGCAACAAGGGACTTGAACTTTCGGAATTCGGACGGGACTAGGAAGAACAAAAGAACAGTCAGGGAGGTAAAAAAATGGCAGTTGTTACAATTACAAGTGAGAATTTTGATACAGAAGTATTGGCGAGCAAGATTCCGGTCGTACTTGATTTCTGGGCAGAGTGGTGTGGTCCGTGCAAGATGCAGTCTCCGGTGATTGAGGCACTTGCAGAGGAGCTTGATGGAAAGGTAAAATTTGGAAAAGTAAACGTTGACACAGAAGCAGCGCTTGCACTGAAATACCAGATTATGAATATTCCGACACTCGTTGTAATGAATTATGGTCTGTTCCAGACGAAAGCCGTTGGATTAAGCAGCAGAGAGCAGATTCTTGCAATGCTTGAGGAAGTAAAATAAGAATAAAAGAATAGAATCAGAACGAAAAAAGACGAAAAGCCGCCGGATGAAAACTGGACACCTTATAGTGTCTAAACTGACACTTTATGGTGTCAGTTTTTCATAGGCGGCTTTTTCACGGTGCATTTCCAATAGGAGTTTTAACACGGTCCAGGATTCATTCGTGGGGGTGAGAACCGCCTTAAAATCAACGACCGCATTGTTCCTTTTTAAAGCGGCTAAAAGTTTATCGAGCCGTTTGTCGGTCAGTCCGCAGAGAAGCAGCAGGCTTTCGGGAGGCACTTCTTTTGTATAAGGGGCGATAAGCGGTGATGCCTTTCCCGAAGCAATGGCGCCAAGCGTTTTGGAATAGTCCGCATCCGGCACGACGGAGCAGGGAATCTTAAGGGATGCAGCCGCCTGTCTGATTTTAAATTCTGTTAATTCCGAACAGTGAAATAAAAAGAGCTTTTCCATAAAAATCCTCATTTCTTTCCCTAATCTGAATCGATTATAACAGGAACCAGACACAATGTTGTATCGGCAATTTGCACAAAAAAATCGGTAAAATACAAAAATAACTTGAGAAAAATGTCTTCTTCCCGTACACTGATGGAAAAAGAAACAGAACAAAGTATGATTTTATGGTTGACAATCCTTTGAAATTATACTACTATTAAAAACAGAAAAACGAACATAAGTTCGCATGGAGGGAAAGCAATGGCAAAGGAAGAGAAGTACAAAGAGCCGGTTACAACCAAAGAAGAGAAATTAAAAGCGCTCGATGCAGCGATTTCACAGATTGAGAAGCAGTATGGAAAAGGCTCCGTCATGAAGATGGGAGACAAATCCGCACATATGAACGTGGAGACGATACCGACAGGTTCTTTGAGCCTTGATATCGCATTGGGACTTGGAGGACTTCCCAAGGGAAGAATCATTGAGATTTACGGACCGGAATCCAGTGGTAAGACAACGGTTGCACTGCACTGTGTTGCAGAGGTACAAAAGCGTGGTGGAATCGCAGGATTTATCGATGCGGAGCACGCACTTGACCCGGTTTATGCGAAGAATATCGGAGTGGACATTGACAATCTTTATATTTCACAGCCGGACAGCGGTGAGCAGGCACTTGAGATTACGGAGACGATGGTGCGTTCCGGTGCCGTGGATATTGTAATCGTGGACTCCGTTGCAGCGTTGGTACCGAAGGCGGAAATCGACGGAGATATGGGAGATTCCCATGTGGGTCTGCAGGCACGTCTGATGAGCCAGGCACTTCGTAAACTGACCTCAATTGTCAGCAAGTCCAACTGTATCGTAATCTTTATCAACCAGCTTCGTGAGAAGATTGGCGTTATGTTCGGCAATCCGGAGACGACCACCGGAGGACGTGCCTTAAAGTTCTATGCCTCTGTCCGTCTGGATGTCAGACGTGTGGAAGCATTAAAGCAGGGCGGCGAGGTTGTCGGCAACCATACCCGTGTCAAGATTGTCAAGAACAAGGTGGCACCGCCATTTAAAGAGGCAGAGTTTGACATTGTATTCGGAAAGGGAATATCCAAAGAAGGTGATATCTTAGACCTTGCCTCAGACCTTGGCATTGTGAATAAATCTGGAGCCTGGTATGCTTACAATGGTGAGAAGATTGGACAGGGAAGAGAGAATGCAAAGAACTATCTGCATGAGAATCCGGTCATCTGCGATGAGATTGAAGCAAAGGTGCGTGATCACTACAAATTAGACGGAGCGGAAGACGCAGAAGAGGACACTGACAAGAGTGAGAAGGCAAAGGCACCGGCAAAGGGCAAGGAACCAAAAGCAGAAGCTGCAGAAACAGAGAGCGCAGAATAATCCATGCCTTATATTTGTGAAATAAAACCTTTGGAGAAGGGAAAGTCTGCACTCATCCTCGACAACGGGGAAGAACTGATACTTTACCGGAGCGAGCTGCGTGCACTTTCCCTCTCCGGGCAAATGGAGCTTCCAGAGGAACTTTATCGTAAGATTATGGACGAAATTATAGGGCTGCGTGCAAAGAAGCGTGCCATGCACCTTTTAGAGCGCATGGATCGGACGGAAAAGCAGCTTTATGATAAACTGCTGCAGAGCGGCTATCCGCAGGAGTGTATCGACAATGCCATTTTGTATGTGAAGAAATACCACTACATTGATGACAGGCGCTATGCATCAAATTATATCCGCTGTTATCAGGACAGAAAGAGCAGACTTCGGATGCAGCAGGACTTACTGCGCAAGGGGGTCAGCAGGACACTGATAGAGGAAGTACTCGAGGAAGAATTTCAGGCAGATGAGCGGATACAGATTCGCAGCCTGCTCGAAAAACGTGGATTTGATGCCACAGAATGTGATGAAAAGGAACGGCAGCGCTGTTATCAGTTTCTGATGCGGCGGGGGTTTAAGAGCAGCGATATCTTAAAAGTAATGCGGGAATCAGCAGATTTCTGACCACAGGGCATTTGTACAATATGTAGTATTCCACTGGGAAATAAATTCAAGATTATGCATAATGTACAATGAATATACTTGACATCCCTATGAAAATAGAATAAAATTTATATGTTGTAAATTATGACAGAAGACAAGATTTTATTTATGTTATATGTTATATGTACAATGAAAATTTAATAAAGGAGGTGCTCCTGTGGACATTGGGATTGCTGTTGTTGTAACTCTAATCATTACCGCAATCGGTACTTACCTGATTACGACTGCATATCACAAGAAGGTTACCGAAGCCAAGATTGGAAATGCAGAAGATAAGGCAAGAGAGATTATCGATGAGGCAGTGAAAGCAGCAGAGACGAAGAAACGTGAAGCGACACTTGAAGCGAAAGAAGAATCCATCCGGGTGAAGAACGACCTGGACAAGGAGGTAAAGGAACGCAGAGCGGAAATCCAGAGAAGTGAACGAAGAGTTGTTCAGAAGGAAGAAAATCTGGATCGCAAGCTGGAAGCTATCGAGAAACGTGAAGCGGGATTTGCTGCCAAAGAAGAAGAAATCAATAAGCAGAAAGCACAAGTTGCCAAACTCAATGAAGAACGTATACAGGAACTGGAAAGAATCTCCAATTTAACCTCCGAACAGGCAAAGGAATACCTCTTAAAAACTGTTGAAGAAGATGTAAAACTTGATACTGCAAAATTAATCAAAGAAATGGAACACAAAGCGAAGGAAGAGGCAGATAAGAAGGCGAAAGAATATGTGGTAACCGCAATCCAGAAATGTGCGGCTGACCATGTCGCTGAGACAACCATCTCGGTTGTGCAGCTTCCAAATGACGAAATGAAGGGAAGAATCATTGGACGTGAGGGACGAAACATTCGTACTTTAGAAACAATGACAGGTGTAGATTTGATTATTGATGATACACCGGAAGCTGTTATTTTGTCCGGCTTTGACCCAATCCGGCGCGAGGTTGCAAGAATCGCACTGGAGAAATTAATTGTAGATGGAAGAATCCATCCGGCAAGAATCGAGGAAATGGTTGAAAAGGCGCAGAAAGAAGTCGAGAATATGATTCGGGAAGAAGGAGAGGCTGCAACCTTAGAGGTTGGAGTTCATGGAATTCATCCGGAATTGGTGCGCTTGCTTGGACGCATGAAATTCAGGACAAGTTATGGACAGAATGCGCTCAAACATTCTATCGAGGTTGCCCAGCTTTCCGGCTTGCTGGCAGCGGAAATTGGTGTCGATGTCAGAACTGCAAAACGTGCAGGTCTGTTGCATGATATCGGTAAATCCGTGGATCATGATATGGAAGGTTCCCATATCCAGCTTGGAGTGGAATTGTGTAAGAAATACAAAGAGTCTCCAATCGTCATTAATGCGGTAGAAGCGCATCATGGCGATGTAGAACCGGAATCATTGATTGCATGTATCGTACAGGCGGCTGACACAATTAGTGCAGCAAGACCTGGTGCCAGACGTGAAACTCTGGAAACATATTCAAACAGATTAAAACAGTTAGAGGACATCGCAAATGGATTTAAGGGTGTCGACAAATCTTTTGCTATTCAGGCAGGTAGAGAGATTCGTATCATGGTTGTTCCAGAACAGGTCAGCGACGCAGATATGGTATTGCTTGCGCGTGACATCTCAAAACAGATTGAGGCAGAACTGGAATACCCAGGACAGATTAAGGTAAACGTTATTCGTGAGTCCAGAGTGACAGAGTATGCAAAGTAATAGAATGTGCGCTTGGCAAACATTTTATTATCATGAATAACAAGAAGCCCCAGAACGCTAGGTTCTGGGGCTTCTTTTACTTTATAGGAATGTCCTATAAAGTAAAAAAGCCCTTCCGGGTGATATACGCAACTCGCACACACTTTATTCAATAGGAGGAGACAATGGATCAGAAAGTAAAACGGATTAACAGACAGTTATTGAGACAGGGAGCGATTCTTGATATTTATACCGATACGATGGAGCTTCCAAATGGAAAAACAGAGGAATGGGATTTTATTTCACACCGCAAGGGAGCGGCGGCAGTGGTTCCGGTGCGGGAAGATGGAAAGATTTTGATGGTGCGCCAGTACCGCAATGCGATTGAGCGGATGACACTCGAAATTCCGGCAGGTTCAAGAGACAGCGTCACAGAAGAGACAAGAGTGTGTGCGGCAAGGGAGTTAGAGGAAGAGACCGGATATTGCAGTGACAATCTGACCTTTTTACTGTCATTAAAAACCACAGTGGCATTTTGTGATGAATTTATCGATGTGTATCTCGCAAGGAATTTAAAACCGGGAAAACAGCATTTAGACGAAGGAGAATTTATCGACGTGGAAGCACATGATGTGGATGAGCTCTGCGAGATGATTTACGCGGGGAAATTGCAGGATGCTAAGACGGTGTCTGCAATTCTTGCATACAAGAACCTCCTGAACGAAGAAAAGAACCGGTAAAATTTTTAAGTAAGTATAAACACTGACAGCAGCCCATCTGAGCTGCTGTTTTTATGCGCAGCTCGCGGAGAAGAAGTTTATGCTTCGCATACCGCATCACACAACCTGCTAAAGCAGGCGAAAGTGTGCGTCAGGCGCACGCTTTATTCTTCTATAGGAAATACTATGTATATTTTTCGTTGACAATGCAACCATATGGTGACATAATAAAGCAAAAAGCGACCATATGGTTGCATAAAAAGGAGAAAAGTTATGAACGAAAAGTATGCAGAGTATACATTGGAAGTATGGGGCTATGATGCGGTGCGCAATCCCAAAGACCAGCGCATGATAGATGCCATATGTGAATGTACCAGTTTTGATGAGAATGGTTTTGCAGAATCTTTATATCAGGAGGGGCAGAACTGGGCAGGATTTGTAATTAATAGTCTTCCAAAAGAACTGGCATTAGAACTTGAAGACAAACTGAAAAAAATGGGATATGGGGCAAGTATGAGATTGGAGGCTCAAAATCCAGTTGTCGCCTATTTTGTGGAAGTGCGGGGATATGAGGCTTATGGCCATGCTACATCATTCTTGAATGATGGTATTGATGGTTCTGAAACTCGTAGAAGAAGTGATGCCATATTAAATGTGGCACAAGAAGTATTGGGCAGAACAGTAGAATTTGGGAAGGAAATTAGGGAGAATGGTGGGGTATTGACGATTCTGACGAGAAGGATGGGGGCAGCATTAGAGCTGAAAAGAAGAATAGAAGCCCTGTCAGATGAATATATTGTGACCCTTCATACTGGGTATGGAGATTTTGATTACAGTACTTTGGAAGCAAATGGGAAAAAGCTGGAAATTAAGAATTTAGATGAAATGAAGGATTACCTGAGAAGTGTTTACACCCTGGAGAAAGAACTTTATATTGCAAAAGAGGGAAAAGAGAAGGTGTTTCATAGAATAGTGCGGACAGGCAGCAAAAGTATTCCGACGAGAGAAGAAATAGATGAAAAAAGTGTAAGCTTGTATACTGCGGGATGCTTTGTTGGGGGATTAATTCCGATGTTTTGGCTAAAGTTCATGCTGGACATTACATGGAAGGGTGCATTTACAGGTTTGGTAATTGTGTGCGCAATCATTGCATTATCTATTGTCATGTCTAACAGACGTAAATGGAATGAAGCAAATAAAAAGTATAATGAAGAATTTGACCAGCTTGAGAAACAAAGACAGCAGAGTATTCCAGAGATTGCGGACTATCAGAAAAGAGAACAGGAGTTTGATGAGACAATCGTTTCGTGCATGGATGCCTTGAATGAATTATATGGCTATGATATTATTTTCCCGAAATACCGGAACTTTGTAGCGATTTCACAGATTTATGAATATTTTGCTTCCGGACGTGTGACAGAATTAGGTGGCCCGGATGGAGCTTACAATTTATTTGAAAGTGAACTGCGTCAGAATATTATTATCTGTGAATTAAGTACGATTATCCGGCAGTTAGAGGACATTAAGACTTATCAGCGTATGACGTATGATGCAATCTCAGAGTCTAACAGATTGCTTCGAAACATTGAACAGAATACAGCTGTTACGGCATTTAATTCTGCCGCAATTGCAGAGAATACTAATATCATGAGAAAGTATACCAATATTGCGGTTTATAATAACTGAAAATATGTTATGGAAAAGCCAGTCAGCGTCCGGTAGGATGGCGCTGGCTGGCGGTTTTGTTTTCATTAAAGAAAAAATTTTACGAAAATGTGACAAGATATGGTACAGAAAAAATACATGGATTCGATATCTTGTATTCCGCGTAAAAACAAGGATTTTCGTGAAAAAATACGCATTGCATTTCCGGTCTGTTCTGATTATAATATGGGATGTATCTTGTCGGAAGATGCAGATATTACAGATTTTTTGAGACAGGCAGGTTAAAGTATGACAAAGGATGATATTTGTGATTTTATTCAATATCTTCATCAGGAAAAACAGACATCCCAGAACACAGAGGTTTCTTATGAACGGGATTTGCGGAAATTAAGCCTGTTTTTGGAAAAGCAGGGATTTTTTTATCCAGATACCGTCACTGCAGACAGTCTTGAATTATATGTAGCGTATTTAGAAAAAGAAGGCAAAAAGCCTGCAACGATTTCCAGAAGCATTGCTTCGATGAAGGCTTTTTTTCAGTATCTTTGTAAAAAGGGACGGATAACAGAAGACCCTTCGGAAGGATTAAAACCACCGAAGATTGAGAAGAAGGTCCCGGTAAGCTTAAGTCAGGAAGAAATCAGAATGCTTTTAAACCAGCCCGCGGGCAATTCGCCTAAGGAACTTAGAGATAAGGCGATGCTGGAATTGATGTATTCGACAGGGCTTCGCGTTTCGGAACTGATTGCGTTAAAGGTTTCAGATGTCAATCTTGCAATGGAGTATGTCATCTGCACGGATGGACAGGAGCAGCGCATGGTACCGTTTGGTACGGTAGCAAAAGAGGCACTTGTAGTTTACATGGAGCAGGGACGCGGTGGAATGGTTGCAGATATGCAGAGTGATTGTCTGTTTCCGAATTGTTCCGGTGGAGCGATGAGCCGCCAGGGATTCTGGAAGTTGCTTAAGACATACGGCAGAAAGGCTGGAATTGGGGCAGAGATTACACCACATCTGCTTGGACATCTATAGAAAATTATGAGTGCATAAAATGCAGTTGGTAATATTGCACAAAAAATTTCAGGCACCGTTGCGAAAGCGGCAGTGCCTGTGCTAATCTATAACAAAGCATATTTCTTACGTGCATCTGTCAGACAAATGCACCGACAAACAGGATGAAGACATCCTTCTATATTCAAATCAGAAATTCAGAAATCTATGCTTTTATTCACACATTACAAAAGCAGGAGGACTGAATGGTGCCTCCTGGAAGAGGGGGAAATTGAATATGAGTACATTGCAGAAGACATCTGCAACACAGGTGTTGTCAGGGAAGCAGCCTATGGCAAATCGTAAGTATAAGGATACGGTATTTCGGATGCTGTTTTCAGAGAAGGAACATTTGTTGTCACTTTACAATGCGGTGACGGGGAAGCACTATGAGGATGCAGAGGCATTACAGATTGTCACATTAAAAAATGCGATTTACATGGGAATGAAAAATGACCTGGCGTTTATGCTGGAGACGAATATTTATCTCTACGAACACCAGTCGACTGTCAATCCCAATATGCCGTTGCGGAACTTGCTTTATATTGCAATCGAGTATCAGAAGTATGTCAGTGACAAATCTCTGTATTCGTCAAGCCTTCTAAAGATTCCGGCTCCGAAGTTTATGGTGTTTTATAACGGAACAGATACTTTAGAGGATACCATAGAACTGAAATTGTCCTCAGCTTATGAACATCTGGATGGGGAACCGGATTTGGAATTGAAGGTCATCCTGTTAAATATCAACGAAGGTCACAATAAGGAACTGATGGAGCACTGTCAGATTCTGAAAGAATATGCCATTTATGTGGCAAGAGTCCGTAAGTACGCAGTGGAAATGAAATTAGAGGATGCAGTCAATAAAGCAATCGAAGAATGTATCAAAGAGGGAGTTTTAGTAGATTTCCTTCAGAAAAATCGCTCGGAGGTTAAAATGTGGAGTATTTTAGAGTATGACCAAGAAGTAGAAGAGAAGAAGCTCAGAAAGGCAGAGTATGAGGCGGGACTGGAAGTCGGGCTGGAGACAGGCAGGAGTGAAGGAGTTGGATTAATCCTTCAAAGTATTCAAAAATCCGGCTATTCACCGGAAGAGATAGCAGAGATGACCGGCAGACCGGTGGAAGAGGTAAAACGGATACTGGGAAACATATAAAGGAAGAGGCATAACAACACCAGAGAACGGTTGTTATGCCTCTTTTGAGTTTCGGGTTTTTACTGCATATCTGCAATGGTGTAAATCAAATCTCTTGAATCTTCCCAGCCAAGACATGGGTCTGTGATAGACTTTCCATAAATATGGTCGCCGATTTTCTGGCTTCCCTCTTCGATATAGCTTTCAATCATAACACCCTTAACCATCTTGTGAATGTCTGCAGATACCTGACGGTTGTGCAGTACTTCCTTCACAATACGAATCTGTTCTTTGAACTTCTTGCCGGAGTTGGAATGATTTACATCAATGACAGCGGCAGGATTTACAAGATCCATCTTGTCATACATTTCACATAAGCGGATTAAATCCTCGTAGTGGTAGTTCTGTACGGTATTGCCGTGCTTGCTGACAGCACCGCGCAGTACAACGTGGGAGAGTGGATTTCCACTGGTCTCGACTTCATACCCGCGGTAAACAAAATGATGCGGATGCTGTGCGGCGTACACGGAATTGAGCATGACGGAAAAATCACCGCTGGTTGGATTTTTCATACCAGATGCCACGTCAAAGCCGCTGACGGTCAGACGGTGCTGCTGGTCCTCAACAGAACGTGCACCGATGGCAACGTAAGAGAGAAGATCTTCTACATAGCCCCAGTTTTCCGGGTAGAGCATTTCGTCTGCACAGGTGAGACCGCTTTCTTCAATGGCGCGGATGTGCATTTTACGCATTGCAATTAATCCTTCTACCATATCCGGTGCTTTCTCCGGGTCCGGCTGGGAAGCGATTCCCTTATAACCTTCTCCGGTTGTACGCGGCTTATTGGTGTAGATACGCGGGATAATGATAAGTTTTTCGGCAACATCTTCCTGAATTTTGGTGAGACGGCTCACATAATCGCAGACGGAATCTTCGTTGTCTGCGGAACATGGACCGATGACAACAAGAAAACGGTCATCTTTACCGGTGATGACATCTGAAATCATCGCATCGCGCTGTTTCTTTAAAGCTTTCAACTCGTCAGAAAGCGGATATTTTTCCTTGATTTCCGCCGGAGAAGGAAGCTGGTTTAAAAATGTAAAACTCATAACAAACCTCTCTATCTATCTGTATTAGTGGAATACCGTTTGAGATATTTCTGGAATTATCTTAAATGAAATCAGTTGGGATGTCAAACAATAGTTTGCATAAACGTGGGGATTGCAATATAATGGAACTAAAATCGGATGGGAAGTGAGGGGCTTTGATGGAGAAACTTGTCATAAAGGGAAAAACATTGGGAGAGGGAAAACCACTTGTCTGCGTGCCGGTTATGGAGAGCAGTATTGAGGCGGTCGTAGAGGAAATAAAATATCTGGCTAAAAGTGATGCGGATATGATTGAATGGCGTGTGGATGCATTTGAGCATTTTCGTGACTGCAATGCGATAAGAGCCGTTTTTGAACAGACGGCGCCGTTTTTGTCGGATAAAATTTTTCTTTACACTTTTCGGAGCAGACAGCAGGGCGGATTAGCGGAAATTACACCGGAGGCGTTAAGTGATTTGCATGAACTGGCGGTAGAATCAAAATGCGTGGATCTTGTGGATATGGAATTTTTTGCGGAGAAGAATCCACTTCGGACATTGCATAAATTACATGCAATGGGAATGAAGGTTGTGGCATCCCATCATGATTTTGAGGAGACACCGACACCGGAGGTGATGCGGATGCTCTTAGACCGGATGTGTGCGGGCGGAGCGGATATTGTAAAACTGGCAGTGATGCCAAAGAACCCGCAGGATGTCTTAAATCTTTTGGCAGTAACGGAGGAGTTTAAAGAGGAAAATCCGGATACTCCAGTGATTACGATGTCGATGGGCAGAATGGGATGTATCAGCCGCCTTTGTGGGGAAAATTTTGGTTCCTGTGTCACATTTGGCGCACACAAAACGGCAAGCGCGCCGGGGCAGTTTGAGATGAACAAATTACAGGACATCTTAACAACAATTCATGAAAGTAATCAGGAAATCTAAAAACATTCTAAAAAATAAAAACAGAATATGAAAAAAACATAAATTACCGGGAGATTGCTTGACGCAGCAATCTCCCGGTGTTATTATGGGGAAACTGAAAAAGATAACAATGTTAAATATTAACGAGGTGAAACAATTTGAACGAGCTGTATAAACAGGTGTTTCGTGCGATGGAGCAGTTTCATAAGCTGCGAATCGGCGATATGGTTGAGGACATCAGCAAAGGGGAATGTATGACATTAATGGTGCTTGCTAAGTCAGACAGGAGTGAGAAAGGAATGCTTACTGTGTCGGAACTGGCAGACTTTACGAAGTCAAAACCCTCTGCAATTTCAAGAATTTTAAAGGGATTAGAAGAAAAAGGCTATATAGAGCGCATGATAAATGCGAAGGATCGCCGGAATACGTATGTCGCTTTGACAGAGCAGGGGAAGGGAAAGACACGCGAGATAGAGGATACGTTCCATTCATTTGGCGAGGCGGTTGTCAGCCGGCTGAAGGTGGAGGATGTACAAAGGATGATAGAGGTTCTTGATGAAACCTATCAGATAGCAGTGGAAGAAATTGAACTGCGAAAAGTAGAAAAAGAAGCAGGAGGAAAAAAGAATGAGCAGAATTTTTAAGAATATGGTGCCGTATTGGAAAACCATTCTTGTCATTATTCTGTTACTGTTAGTGCAGGCGTGGTGCGATTTGTCACTGCCGGCATACACATCCGATATCATTGACGTTGGAATCCAGAATAACGGAATAGAACATGTTTTGCCGGAGGCACTGACAGGGCAGGATTATGCCATGGCGCAGATTTTTATGACAGAGGAAGAAAAAGAGCTGTGGAGCAGTCTCTATGAACAAAACGGCGATGTTTATGAGCGCACCGGGACAGACGAAAAACAGCTTGAGGAACTTGATGAACAGTTTCTTCTGCCGCTTTTGATGGTGTATCAGATGACAACGGCATCCAGTGAGGAAGGCATGACACAGACCGGGGATATGACGGTATCACCGGAGGCAATGCAGATGGCAGGGCTTGACGAAGAGACAATTTTACAGGTGCGGGAAAAAGCCCAGGAGACGATTGATACGATGGGAAGCTCCCTTGTAAAATCCATGGGAGTTGCGTATGCAAAGAATTGTGATGCGGCGGCAGGGGTCGATGTAGATGCGATTCAGACGCATTATTTATGGACAGCGGGCTTAAAGATGGTCGGTCTGGCACTTTTAATGGGCGTTGTGACTGTGTTAGTCGGCTTTTTTGCAGCACGGGTCGGTGCCGGAATCGGTATGAATTTAAGAGATGGTGTGTTTAAAAAAGTTGTGGGATTTTCCAATGCGGAGATGGATCGCTTTTCAACGGCATCGTTAATTACGCGAAGCACGAACGATATCCAGCAGATTCAGATGGTTTCCATCATGCTGATTCGTATGATTGCCTATGCCCCCATTCTTGGAATTGGTGGAATTATAAAAGTAGTACAGACCGGAGCAGGCATGGGATGGATTATTATCCTGGCATTGCTTGTGATTCTGGGGTATGTCGGAGTTTTAATGGCAGTTACAATGCCAAAATTCAAGCTGATGCAGCAGCTTGTTGACCGCATTAATCTGGTTTCAAGAGAAATACTGACCGGACTTTCGGTTATCCGTGCGTTTGGAAGAGAGAAAAAGGAAGAAGAGCGTTTCGACGGTGCAAACCGTGATCTCACAAAGACGATGTTATTTACCAACCGCGTCATGACCTTTATGATGCCGGGAATGATGATGATTATGAATGTGCTCACGGTCGGAATCGTATGGGTAGGGGCTCATAAGATTGATGCCGGAACTATGCAGGTAGGCGCAATGACCGCATTTATCACCTATGCCATGATGATTGTCATGTCATTTCTGATGCTTACGGCAATGTCTATCATGCTTCCGCGAGCAGCCGTTGCAGCAGACCGTATTGACGAAGTGCTTCGCACCGATTCTTCCATTGTAGACTGTGAGAATCCACAGAAGTTGGAAAGCCATAACGGGGTGGTACGATTTGAACATGTGAACTTCCGTTATCCGGGAGCGGAAGAGGATGTCCTTTCGGACATTGATTTTGTGGCAGAACCCGGAAAGACAACCGCTATTATCGGAAGCACCGGATGTGGAAAATCCACGCTTGTCAATCTGATTCCACGTCTTTATGATGTCACGGGTGGAAGAATTACATTAGACGGTGTCGATATCCGAAACATTACTATGGAAGACCTGCGTGAGGAAATCGGTATGGTTCCGCAGAAGGGAATTCTGTTTTCCGGTACGATTGCATCAAATCTCCGGTTTGGCAACCGCACCGCAAGTGATGAAGAGGTAAGAGAGGCAGCACAGATTGCCCAGGCAGAGGAATTTATCGAAGAAAAGGAAGAAAAATATGAGAGTTCCATTGCACAGGGTGGAACAAACGTTTCAGGAGGGCAGAAACAGCGTCTTGCGATTGCACGTGCGATTGCGAAACATCCGAAAATCTATGTGTTTGATGACAGTTTTTCCGCATTGGATTTAAAGACAGATGCCGCACTTAGAAAGGCTCTTGCAGAGAAGGTAAAAGATGCGACAGTTCTCATTGTTGCCCAGCGAATCAGTACGATACTTCACGCAGAACAGATTCTTGTGTTAAACGATGGAAAAATCGTAGGAAAAGGAACACACGAGGAACTGCTTGCAACCTGCGAAACTTATCAGGAGATTGCAAAGTCACAGTTGTCTGCAAAAGAGCTTGGACTAAAGGAAGAGGAGGTGTCTGACCATGAGTAATGAGACAGGAAAGATGCAGGGGCGCAGAAGAGGCCCGATGGGCGGCCCGGGAAGAATGGCACCGGGAGAAAAGGCAAAGGATTTTAAAGGCTCGATTGGAAAGCTGATGAAATACATCGGCAAATATAAAATCGCAATTTTTGCCGTGATGCTGTTTGCAGTCTGCTCTACCATTTTTAACGTTGTCGGACCTAAGATTTTAGGAAAAGCGACCACAGAACTCTCTGAAGGCCTGATGGCAAAAATTCAGGGAGTGGGCGGAATCGATTTTGGAAAAATCGGCCAGATTCTTTTGTTTGTATTGACACTATATCTTGGCAGTGCTGTATTTAATTTTGTGCAGGGCTGGATTATGACAGGCATTACGCAAAAGCTCTGCTACCAGCTCAGAAAAGAAATTTCCGAAAAAATCAACCGGATGCCGATGAAGTATTTTGAGAGCCGCACGTATGGAGAAGTGCTATCAAGAATTACAAACGATGTAGATACGCTCGGACAGGGTTTAAACCAGAGTATCACAACGATTATCACCTCTGTTACAACAATGGTCGGCGTGCTTGTGATGATGCTCAGTATCTCTCCACTTTTGACGTTGATTGCACTTGTAATACTTCCGATTTCGATGGGACTGATTTCACTTGTCGTGAAAAAATCCCAGAAATACTTTAAATGTCAGCAGGAATACCTCGGACACATCAATGGACAGGTGGAGGAAGTCTACGGCGGACACATGGTCATCAAGGCATTTAACCGGGAAAAAGATACGCTTGAAGAATTTGAGAAAAACAACCGGATTCTTTATGATTCCGCATGGAAGTCCCAGTTCTTATCCGGCATGATGCAGCCGATTATGATGTTTGTCGGAAATCTTGGATATGCGGGCGTTGCACTTGGCGGCGGTTTGCTTGCCATCCGCGGAACGATTACCATCGGAGATATTCAGGCATTCATACAGTATGTGAAAAATTTCACACAGCCAATCCAGCAGATTGCACAGGTCATCAATCAGGTGCAGTCCATGGCAGCCGCATCCGAGCGTGTATTTGAGTTTTTAGACGAAGAGGAAGAGGAGCAGACCGTGGCAAATCCACAGGATATCGGACAGATTTCCGGTGCAGTATCATTTGAACATGTCCGGTTTGGTTATGTGCCGGAGCAGGTGATTATCCATGATTTCAGTGCGAAGGTTTCTCCGGGACAAAAGATTGCAATTGTAGGTCCGACCGGAGCAGGAAAGACCACGATGGTAAAACTTCTGATGCGTTTTTATGACGTAAATGACGGGGCAATTTGTCTTGATGGGCACAATGTAAAAGAGTTTAACAGAAGGGATTTGCGTGACGCATTCGGAATGGTATTGCAGGATACCTGGCTGTTTAAGGGAACAATTATGGAAAATATCCGGTACGGCAGACTTGACGCTACGGATGAAGAGGTCATTGCGGCAGCGAAGGCGGCACATGCACATCATTTTATCCAGACATTGCCGGGCGGCTATCAGATGGAATTAAACGAGGATGCAAGCAATGTTTCCCAGGGACAGAAGCAGCTTCTCACGATTGCACGTGCAATTCTTGCGGATAACAAGATTATGATTCTCGATGAGGCAACCTCTTCGGTCGATACCCGCACGGAGGTTGCAATCCAGAAGGCGATGGATAACCTGATGAAGGGAAGAACCAGCTTTGTGATTGCACACAGACTTTCCACCATCCGCAATGCAGATTTGATTCTTGTGATGAAGGATGGCGATATCGTGGAGCAGGGAACACATGATGAACTGTTAGCACGGGACGGATTCTATGCAAAACTTTATAATTCCCAGTTTGAGGATGTTGTAGCATAAAAAGAAAAGTGGTAAGATATCGGAAAGATGTCTTACCATTTTTTGAATGGAGTAACCTATGAAGATACAGATTTTTGCAATGACACACAAAAAATTTGAAGAGCCAAAGGACCCTTTGTACCAGCCGTTACACGTTGGAAGAGCGTGCAGTGCGGATTTGGGCTATCCGGGGGATGACACGGGAGACAACATTTCCGCCCTAAACTGTTACTACAGCGAACTGACCGGATTTTACTGGATTTGGAAAAATTATCATGAGGCAGATTATGTGGGAACCTGCCATTACAGACGTTATCTGTTAAACGAAAGGGAACAGATTTTTACGGAGGCAGAGTATCGCAGGCTTCTTGAAAATTATGACTTGATTACGACAAAGAGAGTGTGCCTTAACAACTCTTATTACGAAGGATTTTCTGCAAATCACAATAGAAAAGCGCTCGACATGACGGGTGAGGTCATAAAAGAGCTGTATCCGGAATATTACGAAACTTTTTTGACGCTGGTGCATGCAAATGAAACCTATTTTGGAAATATGATTGTGACATCAAAAGAGCGGTTTGATGCGTATTGCAAATGGCTGTTTACCATCTTTTTTGAGGTGGCGCGCCGCATCGAGCTTGAGACCGGAGAGGACGCCTACCATAAGCGGGTGTTTGGTTTTATTTCAGAGTTTTTGCTGCTTGTGTGGGTGAGAGTCAATCACTTAAAGGTTTATGAGTGCAAGGTCGGGATGCTTGGAGAGAAGGCGGAAACAAGAGAAATGAAAGAGCAGCTTGCCGCTTTCTTTGAGAAAAAAGATTTTCCTGGCGCAGAAAAATACTTTTTGCAGAAACACAGGGAACGTCCGGATGTGCTGATGGAAGCGTCGGATGTGACCGGGGAGCTTCGGCTTTGTATGCAGGTGATAGCCACTGCAAAGCAGGAGCAGAAGCATTATGGAACAAATGTGTTGGAAAGCGGGAGAAGTTTTGCGGAGCTGATGAAACTGTTTGCAGGACTTAACCATGTTGTGTGTAATTACCAGAATGGCAGAAATACAAGAGAAGATGTCTGCTTTTTACAGAAAAATGATGTTTCAGAAATTGCCGTGCAGATTGCAGTCATGATTCTTAAAGAGGATAAGAAACGCATCTGTCAGTTACAGGAACAGATACGAAATGATAGGAAAAAAGTGCCGGAAGAGCTGGAACAATAGTACTAAAACTGCCCGGAAAATATGTATATTTTTTTAATTTTTACAGAATCGCTTGAAAAATAAAATTTTTTCTGTTACTATATACGAGTTGCATCACAAGGATGCTTTTTGAAACTGTTTACTAGGTCGGAATTTTTGTTGATAAATGGTATTTTTGCCAATTTGCACTACACAATTTTTATAATTGTCATGCAACCGTAGTCTAATGGATAGAACACCGGACTCCGACTCCGGCAATGCGGGTTCGATTCCCGCCGGGTGCATACCTTTCCTGATAGGTGTGGAATTTATTCCACACCTATCTTGAAAAAAAGCGGTTGGCGGAAAGGTATGGTGAAGATAAGATGGATTTTTCCAAGTTAAAAGATAAATTAGCGAAAGCTGGATTACAGAATACATTTGATTTTTTACGTAAAAATATCCGCTATTTTGCAGCGGGAGCGTTATTTGTGATACTTGTTGCAGTGCTTGTAAGCTGTATGGAGCCAAAGAAAGGCAATGGGGAGAGTGTACCCGAAACAGAAATCTCGACAGAAGTCGTGACAGAGACGGAGACCGAAGAAGGCTATCAGGTTGATGCCGTAGAAGCAGTAAATGAACTGATTGCGAAGTATTATACAGCTTATGCAGCAGGGGATATTGACACGGTTTCTGCCATTGCAACACCGATGTCACAGAATGAGAAGAGCTATATTTCCATGATGAGCCAGTATGTGGAAGAGTATCAGAACATTAAGTGCTATACAAAGCCAGGACTTGAGGATGGTTCCTATCTGACCTGGGTTTATATGGAAGTGAAGTTTGATGGAATTGATACAGCGGCACCGGGTATGGAAATGTTCTATGTGCGGACAGCAGAGGACGGCAGTCTTTATATTGATAATCTCTATTCCAACTACAACAAATCGACCAAGGAGAGCGGAATAGACGCAGAAGTACAGGCGAAGATTGACGAGTGTAATGCTTCCGAAGAGATTGCGGCACTTCAACAGGAAGTCCAGGCAAAATATGAGGCAGTAGTTGCATCGGACGAAGCATTAGCAGGAATGGTAAATGAAACGATTCCGGGTGCAGTGACAGAGTGGATGACAGCAGCAGTGCAGGAGTCAACAGAAGACACTGAGGAACCGACAGAAGAGGTAACCGAGGAAGCAACGGAAGAACCGGCAGAGGATACCGAAACTGCGGATGAGAACAAAGACGATAATAACGGTGATGACAAGAAGGACGACGATAAGAAGGATGACAACAAGGATTCCGAGGAAGAACCTTCAACTGAGACTTTGTATGCGACTGCAAGAATCAATGTCAGAGCTGCGGCAGACACCTCTTCGGACAAGCTCGGAAGCATTGAGATGGGTGAAGCGGTTGTGCGCACCGGAACCGATGGAGACTGGAGCATTATTGAATACAAGGGTTCTACCGGTTATGTCAAGTCAGAGTATCTGACCTCGAATGTTGGCGGTACGGCAAACGATGAAACTGCAGATGGGCTTGCCGAGGGAACGAAGATTACCCTTCAGAGTACGGTAAATGTCCGCGCATCAATGAGTGAGGATGCAGAAAAAATCGGAACGGCTTATGCAGGAGAGAAGGTTACCGTAATCATGAGCTATGCAGAGGGATGGACAAAGGTAACATGGAACGATAAGACAGGTTATATCAAAACATCACTGTTACAGTAGAGAAAAATGTCATTGTCACGATACGGAGACTTTTTGAAAAAGTCTCCGTTTTTCCGATATACGAGGGCATTTTGCGAAGAAAGGAAATAAGAGCGGATGGAAGACACCGGAGTTAGAATCAATAAATATCTGAGCGAGGCAGGCGTCTGCTCAAGGCGTGAGGCAGATCGCCAGATTACGGCGGGAAATGTGACAATTGATGGAATCACTGCAGAGACTGGTGCCCGGGTACAGGCGGGACAGACGGTGTGTGTCGGTGGTAAACCGGTTGCAAAGGAAGAAGAAATGATTCTTTTGGCATTCCATAAGCCGGTTGGAATTGTCTGCACGGCAGAAAAGAGAGAAAAAAATAACGTTGTGGACTACATCAATTATCCGAAGCGGATTTATCCGGTGGGAAGACTTGACAAGGACTCGGAAGGACTGCTTTTGCTGACGAATAACGGAGATATCGTAAATAAAATCATGCGGGCGGGAAACCTTCATGAAAAAGAGTATCTCGTCACGGTGAACCGTCCGGTTACAGAATCATTTTTACGTGGGCTTTCCGGTGGAGTTCCGCTTGTGGAACTTGGAACAACCACTAGAAAATGCTTTGTGGAACAGACAGGAAAACGGCAGTTTCGGATTATCTTAACACAGGGACTGAATCGTCAGATTCGCCGGATGTGTGAATATTTTGGGTATCGGGTAGAAAAACTGGTACGTACAAGAATCATGAATATTGAACTTGGAGATTTAAAAAGCGGCACTTACCGGACGGTGACGAAAGAGGAATACCGTGAGCTTACCAAGCTTTTGAAATATTCATCGAATGAGACTGTAATTCCATCCCAAAAAAGAACGGAGGAACAGAAATGACAACGGAAGAACGCATTGCACAGTTAAGAGAAAAAATTGCATATCACAGCGACCGTTATTATAATCAGGACAATCCGGAGATTTCAGACTATGAGTTTGACATGATGATGAAGGAGTTAAAGACCTTAGAAAAGGAAAATCCTTCTCTTGTCACAGCGGATTCGCCGACACAGAAGGTTGGCGGGAGTGCAAAGCGGACGGCGGGCGTTCTGGTGCGTCACAATGTACCAATGTTAAGCCTTCAGGATGTTTTCTCCAAAGAAGAAGTGGTGGAGTTTGTGACGCAGATGAAAGAACAGCTCACAGACCCGGAATTTGTAGTAGAATATAAAATTGACGGACTTTCCATGGCACTCCGCTATGAGAATGGCGAGTTAGTGCTTGCGGAGACGAGAGGTGACGGCATTAACTTCGGAGAAGATGTGACTGCCAATGCAAAGGTGATTTCCGATGTCAAAAAGAAATTAAAAGACAAGCCGGAATATTTGGAAATCCGCGGCGAAGTCTACATGAAAAATGAAGCGTTTGACAAGGTGAATGAAACACAGGAGCTTTTGGGAAAGAAAACATTTGCAAATCCAAGAAACTGTGCTGCGGGAACTTTGCGCCAGTTAGACTCCGCGGTGACGAAGGAACGGAATCTTTCCATGTTTATTTTTAATATCCAGCAGGTGCGTGGAATGGAATTTGCCACACATACCGAAGGGTATGAGTTTTTAAAGAAGCAGGGAATCCCTGTCATCGAAGATTATAAGGTCTGCAAGACGGCGGAGGAAGTGTGGGATGCCATCTCCGCCATCGGGGAGAACCGCGGAAATTTAGCGTATGATATTGACGGTGCTGTTGTAAAAATCAACCGTTTTTCAGACCGAGAGCTTCTCGGGGCAACTTCCAAGGTGCCGCGGTGGGCAATCGCATATAAGTATCCCCCGGAGGAGAAAGAATCAAAACTGCTAGATATCGAATTGTCGGTCGGAAGAACCGGACGCATCACGCCGACTGCCATTTTTGAACCGGTGCGGTTATGCGGAACGACGGTATCGAGAGCAACATTGCACAATCAGGATTTTATCGATGAGCTTGATATCGGAATCGGCGATACAATTGTAGTGTATAAATCCGGTGAAATTATTCCAAAAATCAAGGAAGTAAAGAAGGAAAAACGCCCATCTGACTGGAAACGTTTTCTGATTCCAGGGGTATGTCCGGTGTGTGGTGCACCGACAGAGCGGGAGCGCGATACGGCGGATATCCGTTGTACTTCCCCAAACTGTCCGGCACAGCTAGAACGCCATATCATCAATTTTGTAGGACGTGATGCCATGGATATCAAGGGATTTGGAACAGTATCCATTGAAGAACTTGTCAGAAGAGGATATCTGTCGGATGTGGCGGATATCTACCGGCTGCACGAGCACAGAGAGGAACTGATTGAGCAGGGAATTATCGGAAAAGAAAAGAATACGGACAAATTGTTAGCTGCCATTGAAACTTCCAAAAATAATGATGCAGCAAGGCTTTTGACCGGACTTGGAATCCCAAATGTCGGCAAAGCGGCTGCAAAAGCCATTATGAAGGAATTTCAGACCATAGAAAACCTTGCAGATGCGGATATGGAAGCACTGACCGCTGTGGGGGATATCGGAGAAATCAGTGCGGGTTGCATTTACCGCTTTTTCCGGGAGGAGAAGAACGTCGAAATTTTAAGACGGCTTAAGGAAGCCGGAGTCCGTATGACAACGGAACAGGATGAGACGGTAGCATCTGTCCTGACCGGAAAGACGGTTGTCATTACAGGAACACTTCCGACACTCGGAAGAAAAGAAGCGGCGGAACTTGTGGAGCATTACGGAGGAAAAGTGTCCGGTTCGGTTTCAAAGAAAACCGATTACGTGCTTGCGGGGGAAGCAGCGGGCAGCAAGCTGACAAAAGCGAAAGAACTTGGAATTACGGTGATTTCAGAGGAAGAATTACGGGAGATGCTGGGAGGAAACGGGGATGCCAATTAAAACACAAAGCGACTTGCCTGCAAAAGAGATTCTGGAAAAAGAAAATATATTTGTCATGGATGAAAATCGTGCGGCACATCAGGATATCCGTCCCATCCGGATTGGAATTTTAAATCTGATGCCGCTAAAGGAGGAGACGGAGCTGCAGTTGCTGCGCTCTTTATCCAACACGCCATTACAGGTAGATGTGACCTTTATTGCGGTATCAACGCATGAATCAAAGAATACGTCCATGAGCCACTTAAACCAGTTTTATGAGCCGTTTTATGCGGTGAAAAACCGTTTCTTTGACGGACTTATCATCACGGGAGCACCGCTTGAGCAGATGGAATACGAGGATGTGGATTTCTGGCCGGAAATGTGTGAGATTTTTGAGTGGACGAAAACGCACGTGACATCCACCCTGCATTTGTGCTGGGGTGCGCAGGCAGGAATGTATTACCACTATGGACTCAAAAAGAAGATGCTTTCCGAAAAAATGTTCGGGGTGTTCAGGCATCATGTCATGAACCGCAAGGTTCCGTTGGTGCGTGGATTCGATGACTTCTTTATGGCACCACATTCGAGACATACTGAGGTCTCTGCAGAAGATATTCACGGCGTGGAGGCACTCACTGTTCTGGCAGAATCAGAGGAAGCCGGCGTATTTTTGGCGATTGCCGATGCCGGACGCAAGATTTTTGTGATGGGGCATCCGGAGTATGACAGATACACACTTGATAAGGAATACAAGCGGGATAAGGAAAAAGGGCTTCCGATTTCGATGCCGGTCAATTATTATCCGGACGATGATGATACGAAAAAGCCGAGTTTACAGTGGCGTTCCCACGGAAACATTCTTTATAGCAACTGGTTGAATTACTACGTTTATCAGCAGACACCTTATGAGTTTATCAATACAGCAGAGATTATTGGCAAGTGATGAGTGCTGGAAAATAATAAAATACAAGGAGAAAAAATACGATGTCAGATCCATTGAAGTTAAATTACAAATTATTTCTTGAGGCGGAAGATGTGTCACAGTCGAGAATCTTATCCTGTACCGCCTATTTAAATGAGGTACTGCAGAATCACCGCAACCCGTATATCAGACGCGCGGTCATTGACAACGAGAATGATATGGAAGAATTTATCTTACGCCTTTACGTGGATGAGCAGGTACAGGAAGAGTGCTGCGAAAGCAGAGAGGATGCGGAAGGATTCATCGATGAAATGGCAGCACTTTTAAATGACCTGGCACATGCACATTCTTTCTTAGAGCTTGAGGGAAGTTTCTCCATCGCCTATGAAGGAGAGCAGTTGAGTTTCTCATTTTCTTCGGAAGCCGGTTCTCCGTTATGTGATTTCAAAGAAATCGTATAATTTCATACTTTTTTAGTTTTCAAAAAGAGAATAGTCTGTTATAATGAATGCATAATATCACTTAGGAGGCACTAAGCAATGGGTGAAGATAGAAAAACATTTAAAATAAAGGATGGTAATTTAGGAGAAGTGAAGATTGCAGATGAAGTAGTTGCCATCATTGCCGGACTTGCCGCAACAGAAGTTGAAGGAGTAGGTTCCATGGCTGGCAACATCACAAACGAACTTGTAAGCAAACTTGGTATGAAGAACCTTTCCAAAGGAATCCGTGTGGAGGTTTCAGAAGGTGTTGTCAATGTGGAAGTGGCATTAAATATTTCCTATGGTTATGCCATTCCGGAAGTATCTGCGAAGGTGCAGGAACGCGTGAAGAATGCAATTGAGAATATGACAGGGCTTGAGGTAGCCGGCGTGAATGTTCGCATTGCAAGTGTAGACATGGGCAGTACGAAATAGCGTTTTCGGAACCAATAGAGAACCAAAAAGGGTGTCCATGCGGCATCCTTTTTTACTCTACAGGGCATTACAAAGTAATGCCCTGTAGAGTAAAAGCCTTTCGGGCGATAAGACGTTACAGATAGTAAGAGAATGGAGATTGTTATGACCAGAAGAGAACAGAGAGAACAGGTATTTCTGATGCTATTCCGCGTGGAATTTCATACCCCGGCAGATTTGCCGGAGCAGGTGGCATTGTTTGAAGAATTAGATAAGCCGGTATGCAGTGAGAAGGAAAATGCCTATATTACAGACAAATATAATTCAATTGTAGAACATCTTGCAGAGATTGATGCTGCGGTCAATGAAGTGACAGAGGGCTGGAAGACGGCGCGAATGGGAAAAGTAGATTTAACTCTGATTCGTCTGGCTGTTTATGAGATGAAGTACGAGGAGGATGTGCCGGTGAAGGTTGCGATCAACGAGGCTGTCGAACTGGCGAAGAAATATGGAACCGATGATTCTCCGGCATTTGTGAATGGAGTGTTGGCAAAATTAGCATGATGAAAAATGTGTATTCGGTAGGGCAGGTCAATACATACATCCGCAATATGTTTGCACAGGATTTCATGATGCAGCGTATCAGCATCAAGGGAGAGGTTTCAAACTGCAAGTACCACACATCCGGTCATATTTATTTTACCTTAAAGGATGAGGTGGGAACCATCAATGCGGTTATGTTTGCGGGAAACCGCAAGGGACTTTCCTTCCCAATGAAGGAAGGGGACAAGGTGATAGCGACCGGCTCTGTGGAAGTATACGAAAGAGACGGAAAATATCAGCTCTATGCCAGGGAAATTGAACTGGATGGAGCTGGTAATTTATATCTGAAGTTTGAAGCCCTAAAGCGTGAACTTGAAGAGATGGGAATGTTTGCGGCAGAATATAAAAAGCCGATTCCAAAATATGCGATGCGCATCGGAGTTGTGACAGCGCCTACTGGAGCGGCAGTGCGGGATATCCAGAACATTGCCGGAAGACGCAATCCTTTTGTGCAGCTGATTCTTTATCCTGCGCTCGTGCAGGGAGATGGTGCAGTCGAGAGTATTGTAAACGGAATCCATGCGCTTGATATGCTTGGACTTGATGTGTTGATTGTGGGACGTGGCGGCGGCTCCATCGAAGATTTGTGGGCGTTTAATGAGGAAGCGGTTGCACGCGCAATTTTCGAGTGTGAAACGCCTGTGATTTCTGCAGTCGGCCACGAAACGGATACGACAATTGCAGATTATGTAGCGGATTTGCGTGCACCGACGCCTTCTGCAGCGGCAGAGCTTGCCGTGCTTGACTACTATGCAGTAAAAGAACAGATGGCATTTTATGAAAAGAGAATGAGACAGAATCTTTTTTCAAAGGTAGAGCATGAGAGACTGCGGTTAAAAAATTATCAGACCAGACTGGGATTTTTAAATCCGGAGAGCCGTCTGCGGGAGAAGCGAAGCTATGCAGTCGAATTAGAAGAACGGCTTAGAAGCCGAATGGAAAACATTCTGCTGTTAAAAAGGCATAAATTAGAGCTTTTGGCAGGACAGGTGGAGAGCCACTCTCCGGTCAAGAAGCTAAGTCAGGGATATGCCTATGTAACCGGGCAGAATAAGAAGGCAGTGCGCAGCGCAGATGAGGTGTGCGTGAACGAACAACTCGACATCCAATTATATCATGGAAGCCTGAAGGCGCAGGTAACGGAGGTACACAGTGAAGTTAGAGGAGACATTCTTACAGATTGAAGAGATTATAAGACAGATGGAGAACCCGGAGGTTTCACTGGATGAATCTTTTGCATTGTATCAGAGCGGCGTTGGAAAGCTCAAAGAGTGCAACGGAATGTTAGATGAAGTAGAGAAGAAGATGCAGATTTTAAATGCGGACGGAACTTTGGGGGAGATGGAGTAGGCTAATGGATATCAAAAAAGAGATTGCAGAGCATACAAGTGCAGTGGAACAGGTGATAGAGGTGTATCTTCCGAAGAATGAAGGTCTGCAGAAAACCGTGCTGGAAGCCATGAATTACAGTGTGTTAGCAGGAGGAAAACGCTTACGCCCCATGCTGATGCAGGAAACCTACCGGATGTTCGGCGGAAAATCCAATGTGATTGAGCCATTTATGGCGGCAATTGAATTTATCCATACCTATTCTCTGGTACATGATGATTTGCCTGCAATGGACAATGACGAATACCGCAGAGGCAAAAAAACAACGCACGCGGTGTATGGCGAGGCAATGGGAATCCTGGCAGGCGATGCACTGCTTAATTATGCGTTTGAGACGGCAACAAGGGCGTTTGACCTTGAACCTCAGAATGTCAATATTGGAAAAGCACTCCGCGTGCTTGCCACAAAAGCAGGAATTTACGGTATGGTTGGCGGACAGGTGGTCGATGTGGAGTCTGAAAAGAACGCAGAACCGATGACGAGAGAAAAACTGGATTTTATTTACCGCATGAAGACGAGTGCCCTGATAGAAGCATCCATGCTTGTAGGTGCAATCCTTGCCGGCGCAACGAAAAGTGAGCAGAAAACGGTGGAAGAGGTCGCAGGCGGCATCGGGCTGGCATTTCAGATTCAGGATGATATTTTAGATGTCACAAGCACGCTTGAGGTGCTTGGAAAGCCGATTGGAAGCGATGAGCGAAACCAGAAGATTACGTATGTGACGTATGAGGGATTAGAGCAGGCGCAGGCGGACGTGAAGCGGATTTCAGAGGAAGCAGTGGCAAAATTAGATACACTTGTAGTGAAAAATGAGTTCTTACGGGAACTGTTATTATCTCTGATTGCAAGGGAAAAATAAGAAACAGGAAGGCTTTTGCAATGGTATTGGAAAAGATTAAAAAGGCAAATGACATCAAGAATCTTCCAGAAGAAGAACTGCCGATTCTTGCCGGAGAAATCCGGGAATTTTTAATTGAAAAGATTTCTGCTACGGGAGGACACTTAGCGTCGAATCTTGGTGTTGTGGAGCTTACCATGGCGCTGCATCTGTTTTTGGATTTTCCGGAGGATAAGCTGATATGGGATGTGGGACACCAGGCATATACGCACAAGCTTCTGACCGGGCGCAGAGAAGGGTTCGATGAGCTGCGCAAGTTCGGCGGCATGAGCGGATTTCCGAAGCGTAAGGAGAGCGACTGTGACTGTTTTGATACGGGGCACAGTTCGACTTCCATTTCTGCAGGGCTGGGTTATGCGTTTGGAAGAGAGATTACGGGAGAAGACTACAAGGTGGTTTCTGTCATCGGGGACGGAGCACTGACCGGAGGAATGGCGTTTGAGGCACTCAATAATGCCTCCTCCTTAAAATCAAATTTTATCATTGTTTTGAATGACAACAATATGTCGATTTCGGAAAATGTAGGTGGAATCTCAAGTTATCTTGGTGGCTTTCGGACTGCGGATGCTTATCTTGATTTAAAGCTCGGTGTGATGAATTCTCTCACTAAAATTCCGGTATACGGAGAAAAGATGGTCGAGAAAATACGGAGAACCAAGAGCGGAATCAAACAGCTTTTTATTCCCGGCATGTTTTTCGAGGAGATGGGAATTTTGTACTTAGGTCCGGTCGACGGCAGCGACATTAAGGGCATTACAAGGCTGTTAAAAGAAGCAGCAAAGGTAAACGGGCCGGTCTTAGTGCACGTGATGACACACAAGGGGGCAGGATATCTGCCGGCGGAACGCCACCCGGCAAGATTTCACGGAACGGGTCCGTTTGACATTGAAACCGGATTGCCGCTTGTACCGCAGACAAAGGCAAATTATACCGATATTTTTTCAACAGTCATGAGAAAGCTCGGTGACCGGGATGAGAAAGTGGTGGCAATTACAGCGGCGATGGCGGATGGAACCGGGTTAAAACGTTTCCGAAATATGTTCCCGGAGCGGTTTTTTGATGTAGGAATTGCGGAAGGACATGCGGTGACCTTTGCGGCAGGACTTGCGGCGGCAGGGTTAAAGCCGGTATTTGCAGTTTATTCGTCTTTTTTGCAGCGCGCATATGACCAGATTCTTCACGATGTCTGTATTCAGAACCTTCCGGTTGTCTTTGCAATTGACCGGGCGGGACTTGTGGGAAGTGATGGGGAGACCCATCAGGGAATTTTCGATATTTCCTATCTGTCGACGATTCCGGGAATGACGGTTTTAGCACCCAAAAACAAATGGGAATTGTCGGATATGTTAAAATATGCAGTTGATTTTTCGGGTCCGATTGCGATAAGATACCCAAGAGGAGAGGCTTACGACGGTCTGCGGGAATACCGGGCGCCCATTGCTTATGGAAGAAGCGAGTGGATTCACCGGGAAAGCGGGATTGCATTAGTGGCACTTGGTTCCATGGTAAAGACAGCAGAACAGGTGCGTAACACCTTAAAGCAGAGAGGCTATGCGTGCAGCCTGATAAATGCCAGATTTGCAAAGCCATATGATGCGGAAATGCTGTCGGAGCTTCCGAAAAAGCATGCACTTGTCGTTACAATGGAAGAAAATGTGGCAAGCGGCGGATTTGGAGAACACGTAGCGGCATTTTATCAGGAGCAGAAGACAGAGGTATCGCTGTTGTCCATTGCGATACCGGATGAGTATGTGGAGCATGGAAATGCAGACGTGCTGCGGCACGAAGTTGGAATTGACGCAGAGTCGGTAGTCGGACGGATTTTAGAAGAACTGAGAAAATAAGGAGAGAGCATTGAAGGAACGATTGGATGTATTACTGGTAAACAGAGGACTTGCACCGTCAAGAGAAAAGGCAAAAGCCATGATTATGGAAGGTTGTGTCTTTGTGGAGAATGAGAGAGAGGACAAGGCGGGTGCTTCTTTTGACACGGAGGCAAAGATTGAAGTGCGCGGAAATACGTTAAAATACGTAAGCCGCGGCGGGTTGAAATTAGAAAAGGCGATGACGCACTTTGGAATTTCGCTCGATGGAAAAATCTGTATGGATATCGGTGCCTCTACGGGTGGTTTTACAGACTGTATGTTACAAAACGGTGCCAGCAAGGTTTATGCAGTGGATGTCGGATATGGACAGTTTGCCTGGAAATTACGACAGGATGAGCGCGTTGTCTGTATGGAGAAGACCAATATCCGATATGTGACACCGCAGGATATTGCTGACCGTTTAGACTTTGCTTCCGTAGATGTCTCATTTATTTCACTTACAAAAGTCTTAGAGCCGGCAAGGGAACTGTTAAAGGACGATGGCGAGATGGTCTGTCTGATTAAACCGCAGTTTGAAGCCGGACGGGAAAAGGTCGGCAAAAAAGGTGTGGTACGTGAGAAGTCCGTGCATGAGGAAGTGATTCATAAAGTGATTGATTTTGCGAAAGAGCATGGATTTGCGGTACTACATCTGGAATATTCTCCTATCAAAGGACCGGAGGGGAATATCGAATATCTGGTTCATCTGAAAAAGACCACAGATGACCTGGGAGAGGAGACGGTCGACATCCATGGCGTGGTAGAAGCGGCACATGGAGAACTCGATAAATAACATGAAACATTTTTTGATGATTGTCAATTCCTTTAAGGATGAAGGACTGCGGCTTACAAAAGAGATAATGGCATATATCGAAGCAAAGGGCGGAAGCTGTATTTGTTTTACCAGCAACGGCGAAGAGCGGAAGAATGCAGCCCCGAATCCCGAAGAGGTTCCAACGGAGACAGAGTGCGTCATCGTGCTCGGTGGAGACGGAACACTGATTCGCGCGGCGGCAAAGCTCGTGCATAAGAATCTGCCGCTTATCGGGGTGAACCTTGGAACACTCGGCTATCTCTGCGAGTTAGAAGAACAGAATGTCTTTTTGGCAATCGACCAGCTCATGGCTGGAAACTACATGGTGGAAGAACGGATGATGCTTGAGGGACAAGGGATTGCAGGAGAAACGGCTGCAGAAAGTACACTGGCATTAAACGATGTGGTGATTCACCGGACAGGTGCATTGTCGGTTGTGAATCTGATTGTTTATGTAAATGGTGCCTACTTAAATACCTTTCATGCAGATGGAATCATTGTGTCGACGCCTACCGGCTCCACCGGTTATAATATGTCTGCCGGAGGACCGATTGTGGATCCAAAGGCACAGATGATTTTAATTACGCCCATCAATGCCCATAATTTAAATTCGAAAAGCATTGTAATCGGCGCAGAAGATGAAGTGATGATTGAAATCGGAAAGCGCCGCTATCAGGAGGATGAAACGGCAGAGGTCAGCTTTGACGGGGACAATGCGATACAGCTTCATGTGGGCGACCGCTTCCTGATTCACAGAGCGGCTGATACGGCAAAAATCTGTAAAATCAGCAGGGAGAGTTTCCTTGAAATTCTCCGCAAAAAGATGCAGGCTTATACATAGATACAACAGCGAAAGGATGAGGGGAAAGGATGAAGACGAAGAGACAGGCAAAAATTCTTGAACTGATACGGCGCAATGATATTGAGACGCAGGAGGAATTGTCCGACCGCCTCGAACAGGAGGGCTTTCAGGTAACACAGGCAACTGTTTCGAGGGATATCCGGGAATTGAAACTGACAAAGGTTGCAATGAGCAACGGCAGGCAGAAATACACGGCGATATTAGAGCAGGATGAAAATCTTTCCGAAAAATATACGCGTGTATTTAAGGATGGTTTTGTTTCCATGGATATGGCGCAGAATATCCTCGTCATCAAGACTGTTTCCGGAATGGCGATGGCGGTCGCAGCCGCACTTGACGCCATGCACCTGCATGAGATTGTGGGATGTATTGCCGGCGACGATACCATTATGTGTGCAATCCGCAGCGTGGAGGATACCGTAGAGATTATGGGACGTCTGCGCCAGCTTGTAGAAGAATAGAACGGTACTTATGGGAGAGTAGAGGGAGATTCTATGTTACAAAATCTGCGTGTAAAAAACCTTGCACTGATTGATGAGGCGGAGGTGGATTTTCAGAGGGGGCTTAATATCCTCACTGGAGAAACCGGAGCTGGAAAATCCATTATTATCGGTTCCATTAATCTGGCACTTGGGGGAAAAGTACAGAAAGAAATGCTGCGGGAGGGCGCAGACTATGCGTTGGTCGAGCTGATTTTTGATGTGACGGAAAAACGTCAGGAGGAGCAGCTTCGGCAGTTAGAGGTGTTTCCGGAGGATGGACTTGTTATTTTAAGCCGGAAAATTGTCGGCGGCAGAGGCGTTGCCCGAGTCAATGGGGAGAGCGTTCCGGCATCGAAGCTGAAAGAAATTGCCGATATTCTGATTGACATTCACGGACAGCAGGAGCATCAGTCGCTTTTGTCCAAAAAGAAGCATCTTGAAATTCTTGATGAATATGCCAGAGAGGAACTTGAGGCATTAAAAGGCACGCTTGCAGAAAAATATCACACATACCGGAAACTTTGTGAAGAATTAAACGAGGCAGATGTGGGCGAGGCGGAGCGCGCCAGAGAACTTACCCTGTTGGAGTATGAGGTAAACGAGATTTCGGAAGCAGAATTAAAGGTCGGCGAAGACGAAGAAATCGAGGCAGACTTTAAGAAGTATTCCAACGGAAGAAAGATATTAGAGGCGGTAGGAACAGCTCATGAGAGCCTTTCCGGTGGCACAGAGAGTGCTTCGGAGCTGATAGGGCGCGCATTAAAGGAACTTTCTGCGGTAGCTTCCTATGATGAAGCGCTTGCCACAATGGAAAATGAGTTGTTAGAGATTGATAACCTGCTCAATGACTTAAACCGTGAGATGGCAGATTATCTCGAAGAGACCGATTTTGATGAGGAAACCTTTTATCAGATGGAAAAACGGTTAGATGAAATTAACCATCTGAAATCAAAATACGGTGACACGATTCCGGATATTTTGCAGGCATTAGAGGAAAAACAGGCACGAATGGAGAAACTTTCCGATTATGATGGTTACTTAGAACGCCTGCGTACACAGGTGAAGACATCTGAGCAGGAATTAGAAGAAGTCAGCCAGAAAGTTTCAAAAATCCGTCAGAAGTATGCGAAGAAGCTGACGGCATCAATCAAAGAAGCCTTGCAGGATTTGAATTTTTTGGATGTGCAGTTTACGATGCAGTTTGAGCGCACCGCAGATTATACGGCAAACGGAATTGATGATGCAGAATTTCTGATATCCACAAACCCTGGGGAGCCGGTAAAACCGTTGGGAAAAGTAGCATCCGGCGGAGAACTTTCCAGAATTATGCTGGCAGTGAAAACAGTGCTTGCCGACCATGACGCAGTTGACACGCTGATTTTTGATGAAATCGATACCGGAATCAGCGGCAGGACGGCACAGATGGTCTCCGAGAAAATGAATGTGCTTGCGAAAAAGCATCAGATTATTTCCATCACGCATCTTCCGCAGATTGCTGCGATGGCGGACGCACATTATCTGATACAGAAATCCGTCCAAAACCAGAGCACGGTGTCCACAATCCGAAGACTTGACGAAAAAGAGAGCGTAGAGGAGTTGGCACGTATGCTCGGCGGAGTTGAGATTACAGAGACTGTCCGGGAAAATGCAAGAGAGATGAAAGCACTTGCAGCAGAGAAAAAAGAACCATAAAATTCCATACCGGAATCCATCACAAAAAGAGTGAAAAAGAGAATCCGTCACATAATAAAAAAGAATCCTTATTACAAAGGGTTCTTTTTTTACGCGAACAGCGGGGAAATTCCTGTTAAGAAGGGCACAGAAAATGAGAATAAAATGGGTGACATGGATTAGAAAATTAGCGGCGGTTGGCTATCTGGCAGTCATCGCCTTTGCGGGAAAAACTTTTTATGAGGCAATCCCGGATGAGATGTATGTGGCAGTCGGACAGAAGGTGTCTTATGACTTTAAAGTGCCGGTCAGCGTTGTGTTAAAGGATACGAGTGCGGAAGCCTTTGAAAATCAGGCGCCGCGGACGGGCGCACTGGGGAATACGTATGCCTCCTACACGGTAACCTGCAAGTTGTTTGGAATCTTTCCGGTAAAAGATGTTGAGGTCATGCTTGTGGATTCGGAGAGTGTGTATGCAAGCGGAAAGACCATCGGCATCTATGCGGCATCGGATGGCATTTTAATCATCGGAACCGGGACAGTAGAAGACGAATCCGGAAAAGAGCAGTGTCCGGCAGAAAATCTGGTAAAAGGTGGAGACTACATCGTTAGTATAAATGGAACGACGGTATCGGAAAAAGAAGAATTGACGGCAAAAGTGAATGATGGAACAGGAGAAAAGAAGGTTCTGGGTATCCGCCGGGACGGTGCGTATTTAGAGGTTGCACTGACACCTGTCAAAAGCAGTGACGGAAGCTATAAACTCGGAATCTGGGTGCGGGACGATATCGCGGGAGTTGGAACGCTGACGTATTTTACCGGAGACGGTAGTTTTGGAGCATTGGGACATGCGGTGAGTGACGGCGATACGGGAACGCTGTTTGAAATTTCAGAGGGGTCCATTTATGTGGCAGATATTATCGGAATCCGCAAAGGCGAGAACGGAAATCCGGGAGAAATATCGGGAATCATCAATTACGGAACAGAAAACAGGCTCGGAACCTTAACGGATAATACTACGCTTGGAATCCATGGGATACTGGATGGAAATCTGGAAAAGTTGGGAAACAGTACCTGTCTTGAGGTGGCATACAAGCAGGAAATCACGCAGGGAACGGCCTATATCCTCTCATCGGTTTCCGGCGAGAGCCGGATGTATGAAATTACAATTGAAGGCGTGGACTATAGCGGCAGGGAGGAAAATAAGGGCATTTTATTTGAGGTGACAGACCAGGAACTGATTGCCCTGACCGGAGGAATTGTTCAGGGAATGAGTGGAAGCCCTATCATTCAGAACGGCAAAATTATCGGTGCCGTGACGCATGTGTTTATATCTGATGCGACGAAAGGATATGGAATTTTTATCGAAAAGATGCTGTAACCCCCAGCTTGTACGAAGAAATATTCTTTACAGAACGCCGCAAGTTGTGATACTATTATCAAAAATGTCGGAAGAGGGTGAGAGGATGCCGGAAATAGAAGACGAGAACAAACTTGCAAATGATTATATGACAGAAGGTCGTCAGGCGTTCTTTGAAAAAAAGTTTGAAGAAGCGGGAATTTTAATTCAGAATGCCATTCACCTCTTTAAAAAACTGGAGAATCCGGAGCGCTATGCAGTAGCAATCAACACGATGGGCGTCATTTACGCTGCGATGGGAAATGAGTCAATGGCGGTTGATTATTATCTGCAGGGCTTAGAATGTGCGAAAACAAACCATTTTGAACACTTGTTCGTGGTTTTTTACAACAATATCGGGACAAGATATCAGGAACTCGGGGAGCACAAAACGGCGATTTCTTATTTTATTAAGGCAAAGGATGCTTTGCCATATGCGGTAAAAGAGGAGCGTTATCATACCTGGAAACTGGTGACTCTCCTAAACCTCATGACATCTTATCTTGCGCTGGGCAATTACGAAGATTCAGAAAATTATATGAATGAGTCAGAGAAACTGCTGGAACTTGAAGAAGACAGGGTACACGACTTCCCGGTTTTGAGTGCAAAATGCATATTATACTGGCTGACAGACCGGAAAGATTTTGTGTATGCACACCTTAAGGAACTTGCAGATGGTGCAAAGAAAGATAAGAACAGCACGGATTATTTGCAGGATATGCTTGAGGTATGCGAGCTGTTTCGCTGGATGAAAGAGTTCACTGTCTGGAAGCAGACAATACACATATTTGAAGAATATGTGGCGGAACAGGATTCTGTTTATTTCCGGCTGCGTCTGACAGAGATGTGGATTGATTATTATCATGAGAACGGAGAAGAAGAGGAATTTGTAAAAGCCTGTGTGGAGCACGCAAGAGTCTACAAAGAATATAAAAAGCAGGAACGGGAAGAACGTGTCGCTGCGATTGATATTAAAATCAAGCTGCAGGAAAAAGAAATGGAGCGCCGTGATGCGGAACGCAAGTCAAACATGGATGAGTTGACAAGGCTTGGGAATCGTTATCTTCTGAAACGGGATATTTATGATGCGGTGGAAAAAGCAGCAGGGCAGGGAGCACAGCTTGCAATTGGAATCCTTGATATCGATTGCTTCAAGCAGCACAATGATACATATGGCCATCTGCATGGGGACGAGTGCCTGAAAATGGTGGCAGAGATTCTGGATGCGATTATGAAAGACCGTGGAAAGGCATACCGTTTCGGTGGAGATGAGTTTGTGCTTTTATTTAACTGCGCAAATGAAAAAGAAGTGGAGCAGACGGCGGAGCATATCAAAGAGAGATTAGCGGGCATGGCAATTGAGAATAAAAATTCTACAGTGGAGCCTGTGATTACACTTTCACAGGGATATTCCTGCTTTATGCCATACAAAGAAGAAAAATACAGTGCTGTATTAGAGCGGGCGGATCAGGTGCTGTATCAGGTAAAAAAGAATGGAAAGAACGGATATCAGGTAAAACAGGAAGGAGAGTTTTAAGTTTAGCGACTTGATTCGACAACAATAGCACAATAGACCAATTATTATCATAAGGTAGAGGAATTTGTTGAATAAGTTAGAAAGAGTGAAAGACCGACGGAGGACTTAGGTATGGAAAAACTCAATGTTGCCATTGCAGATGATAATGAGAGAATGTTACGGTTGTTGGGAGATATCATCTCGAGTGATGAGGAGCTAAACGTCGTAGGAACCGCAAAGGACGGAGAGGAAGCATACAATATTATCAAAAGCAAAGAGCCGGATGTGGTGCTGCTTGATATTGTGATGCCAAAACTTGATGGCCTTGGGGTGTTAGACCGTGTAAATCATGATAAAAGCATCAGGAAACATCCAACATTTATCATGATTAGTGCGATTGGACAGGAAAAAATTACAGAAGATGCATTTCAGCTTGGTGCTGATTATTATATTATGAAACCGTTTGACAATGACATGGTGTTAAACCGCATCAAACGCATCCGTGAAAATGCGGGCGGACAAGGTGCAGAGGTACGTAAGATTAATGCGTATGAAAAGGCAGAGGATATCGAAGAACGCAATTTAGAGGCGGATGTGACGGCAATCATTCATGAAATCGGAGTTCCGGCGCATATTAAAGGATACCAGTACTTACGCGATGCAATTGTGATGGCGGTAAACGATATGGATATGCTCAATTCGATCACCAAGATTTTGTATCCTACGATTGCAAAAAAATACCAGACGACTTCAAGCCGTGTGGAGCGTGCCATCCGTCATGCAATCGAGGTAGCATGGAGCCGCGGTAAGATGGATACCATTGATGAGATGTTTGGTTATACCATCCACAATGGAAAAGGAAAACCGACAAATTCAGAATTTATTGCGCTGATTACAGACCGTATCCGGCTGGATTATAAAATGCATTAATACTTTTCAGATGAAGTAAAAAGCGTTATAATGCTCTTAGGAGAGTGAAACCTGGAGGGCATAGAACATGAAGAAAATTTTATTTGCTGCTTCGGAAGCAGTTCCTTTTATGAAAACAGGCGGTCTCGCAGACGTTGTCGGGTCGCTGCCGAAATATTTTGACAGAGAACGGTTTGATGTGCGGATTATTCTGCCAAAGTATGCATGTATGGAGGAACGGTGGAAGGGGCAGCTTCGTTTTTGTTGTCATTTTTATGTAAATTTAAGCTGGCGCAGACAATACGTTGGTATTTTTGAAGCGAAGCAGGATGGCATTACATACTATTTTATTGATAATGAGTTTTATTTTGCCGGAGAGAAACCTTATAATAGTATTTATGAGGATGTGGAGAAATTCGCATATTTTTCCAAGGCAGTTTTAGAGGCGCTTCCGTTTTTGGATTTCTGTCCGGATGTGATTCATTGTCATGACTGGCAGACAGGTCTGATTCCGGTGTTTTTACATACGCTTTATGGTGATGAACATTATTATGACGGTATAAAGACGGTCTTTTCCATTCACAACCTGAAATTCCAGGGACGTTTCAATTTGCCGGCAGTTATGGATATCACGGGACTTCCTGAGCAGATATTTGTGCCGGATAAGCTCGAGTCCTATGGAGAGGCAAACTACTTAAAGGGCGGCTGTGTCTATGCAGATGCAATTACATCTGTCAGCCCGACGTATGTGCATGAGATCACGACCCCGGAGGGAGGAGAAGGGTTAGATGGACTGTTTCATGCCCGCAAGGGAAGGCTGTATGGAATTTTAAATGGAATTGATTACGATGTCTATGACCCTGGAAATGATGCGTTCATTGCCCATCATTTCAATACGCTCAATATGACAGAGGGAAAGCTTGCCGATAAGGAACAGCTTCAGAAGGATTACGGTCTGCCAGTTGAGCGGGATACGATGTTAATCGGAATGGTATCCAGACTGACCGACCAGAAGGGACTTGACCTGATTGCCTATATCATGGATGAAATGATGGCAAAAGAGCGGATTCAGTTTATTGTGGTAGGAACCGGAGAAGAAAAGTACGAGAATATGCTCCGATATTTTGAACAGAAATATCCTGGCAAAATCAAGGCGGATATTGGCTATTCTGAAGAGCGTGCACACCGGGTTTATGCGGGCTGCGATGCATTTTTGATGCCGTCGCTGTTTGAACCGTGTGGCTTAAGCCAGATGATTGCGATGCGTTACGGAACACTTCCTATCGTAAGGGAAACCGGCGGGCTTAAGGATACCGTACAGGCATATAATGAATATGAACAGACCGGAACCGGATTTTCATTTGCAAATTACAATGCGCATGAAATGTATCATACCATCCAGTATGCAATGCAGGTATATTATGAGCATCGCAAGGAGTGGAACAATATGGCTGTGCGTGCCATGGAGCAGGATTTCTCGTGGAATTCCTCTGCAAGGGAATATGAAAAATTATACGAAACATTGTAACAGTCGTTTCGGAGTACATAGCAGCCGCAGGCAGCACAAAAAGCAGCCGGTACGGCTGCTTTTTTTGTGCCTTTGACAGGCGTGTGGTTTACATCGTAATCTGCCCTGTCTCTCTGGAAAAATAATAGACGTGGTCAGATAAAACCTCCTCACTGGAAAGTTCCGTTTCGTTGACCTCCTGCACCATTCGCGTAAGCTCCTCACAGGAGGCAGCGCGTGCTGGAAGCAGCAGTACCTCATGGACGCTGCTTGGAAGAATATAAAGGTCACTGTCGACGCGTCCGGCAAAATCCTTTAAAAGGTTCTGATAGAGGATACACGCGGAACCGTTTAATTTGCTTTCGTTTGTCAGAACATACATGGGACATAATTCATGCAGGGAGAACAAGTCGTCTGCGGCAGTATCCCCCGCCCAGAGCTCCTTTAAGACATCTGTCATGTTGCGCATATCATAGCGTAACAGCTTTGGCGTATTTATCGTTGCAAGAGCATACAAATCGTCTGCCGTGATATTCCAGAGCGCAAGATGATGCGTGTAGATTAAAATCGTGGCATTGCCGGCTCCAGAGACATCTAAAAGACAG
>JBNMKM010000002.1:0-162265 GCA_050874345.1 Roseburia sp.
CAAACATCTCCAATGTCTTATTTGCAAGCCTGCCCTTGCCTAACGCAAAGGTAAGGTATCTCATTTCTTCCATGAATGTTCCCCCTACATGAATGTAATGCGGACAATGTGGTTTCTTTTCGCATATGCCTCATAGTCTGCCCTGGTTTTTCCGTTCTCCTGCGCCATGAGTTCCACACAGCCGCCCTTTTTACGAATTTCCTGTGCAGCCGCAATTGCCTCTGTCCGTTTTGCGCTCTGATAAACAATCAGCTCCGTATGGTATTCGATCGGGATTTCAATCTTCTGTCTTGCAAGTGCTGCCATCAACTGGTCCACCACAATTGCAAAACCGATGGATGCAGAATCCTTTCCAAAGTGTGTTAAAAGTTTATCATAGCGTCCGCCCTTTACAATCGGCTCCCCGCTTCCAAAGGTATAACCCGCAAAAATAATTCCGGTATAATACTGGTAATTGCTTAACATTCCAAGTTCAAATGAGATATATTTTTCAATTCCATAGGCTTTGAGCAGTCCATGAAGCTCCTCTAAGTTCTCAATTGCATGAAGAATCTTTGGGTACTTTGCAGAAAGCTCTTTTGCCGCTTTCAAATCATCCGTTCCGGTATAAAGGCTTCCAAGCATTGAAAAGAGCTGTCTTAAATCTGCTTCAAGCGCAAGTGTATCGATAAATTCCTCCACACCAAAGAAGTTCTTGTTGGAGATTAAGCTTCTTAATTCCTCTTCCTTTTCCTCCGGCAGTCCTGCTGCCTCCATCAGTCCTCCAAAAAATTCTGCATGACCGACACAAAGCTGGAAATCTTTTAACCCCGCTGTCTTTAAACTTGCCACTACAAGTGAGAGAATTTCCGCATCCGCATCCACCGCAGAATCTCCAATTAACTCGGCTCCAAGCTGTGTGCTTTCCTTTAACCTTCCCTGATAACTGCTGTTATTGATAAAGGTATTTCCCATGTAGCACAAGCGGATTGGAAGGTCTTCTTCTCCAAAATATTTTGCTGCAGAGCGCGCAATCGACGGCGTGATATCCGGCCGTAAGACTAACGTATTTCCCTCTCTGTCAAAAAATTTATATAATTCTCTCGATGGTGTCGTTCCAATTTCTTTCCCGAAGATATCAAAAAACTCAAACGCAGGCGTCTGGATTGGATGATACCCGTACTGCTTTAACACTGCATAAAGTTCATCCTGCAAAAGCAGCTTCTTTTCACATTCTTCATTATAAATATCCCGTACACCCTCCGGTGTATGCAACAATCGTCTAACCACGTCTTTCCTCTCCTGCTTTTCAATTTTTGACACTTTAGTGTGCTACCATATTACCAAACGAAAATGTCTTTGTCAATCCCTTTGGTTTAAATCAAGCTGAAGCCCTTTGAGGTACGGAACGAGCACGCCGCCCTCCTTTGGAAGAATAAAAGAAGGATCTAATTCCTCATAGCGGAAGCTTTTCCTGCCGCCGTCTTTTGCTCGCTGCCAGAATTTTTTTAAGGTTTCAAAGCGCAGATAGTAAAACTCATCGCGATGGGTGAAGCTGATCAGGAAAAAAGAAATGCCCCCCTGTTGTTCAAAGTTTTCCATGAAGTTCACCTGGTGTTCATGGATATTCTGAAGTGGAAAAGTGTCCGTCCCACATTCCTTGGCATCGAAGCAGACCGGAATCCCCTGAACCGCCCCAATGTAATCCACGGTACTCTTCTGATCAAAGTAGGCAAGTGTAATATGTCTTGTTGTCTTATCAATATTAATCGGCGTAATCGGCGTCGGAATTTTCTGAATCAGTGCCAGTCCGTTCTCTAAATAGCGCTCATTTGTCCGGTTGATAAATTCCTCTAATGTGGAACCTCTTAATCCCCTGGAATTCCACGTTGGCATCGTTAAAAATCCTCCTGTATCCTTTTTAAAACTACCTTATTTCTGATTATAGAGCATTCTTATTTTCGGTTCAACCACAAAATATTTGTAAATTTTTCTTTCATATGGTATACTGATAATCATATATCTATTGGGGATAACAGCTTCACCATAATGTAGATGACTAGGAGGAAAAGGTATGGTAATGAATGAATCTACCGAAAACTATCTCGAGACGATTCTGGTGCTGAATCATAGATTAGGGAACGTGCGTTCTGTAGATATTGCAAATGAAATGAACTTTAAGAAACCAAGTGTCAGCGTGGCAATGAAACACCTGCGCGAAAACGGTTATATCTCCGTCAGCGATGAGGGTTATATCCGTCTTACGGAAACCGGACTTGAGGTTGCAGAACGTATTTACGAACGCCACCGCATCTTATCAAGCTGGCTTGTCATGCTTGGCGTTGACCCGAGAGTTGCCGCAGAGGACGCCTGCAAAATTGAGCATGATGTCAGCGCTGAAAGCTTTGAGGCTATCAAGCGCCACATCAAGGCAAGCTCCGGTATCATGTAAGAACATCTGCCCTGTCTTACATAGTTTCGATTGCACAAATTGTATTCCATGCCCGGTGAAAGTTATCGCCGGGCATACTTTTTAGTTCTCTTCCATCCTGCCAGACCATACGGCAGGCATGAAGAAGCTGGGAACGAATCCCCGCCTTTCTTCGGAACATATCATTGATGCGGGCATCGCCGTACTTCGTATCTCCCACAATCGGATGCCCTAAGGATGCAAGATGCGCACGAATCTGATGAGACCTTCCGGTAATCAGATGAACTTCCAGTTCGGTATAACCGTTTTTAACCTGAATGGGACGGTAAGCGGTCTCAATCTGCTTAAAGTCCTCTCCCCCATCTGCCGTTTCAGGCAAAATCTCCACACGGTTTGAAGCCTCATCCTTCTTTAGCCAGCCCTTCACGTAAAGTTCATCCTTTACTTCTCCTTTTACGATACAGCGGTAATATTTCTGAACGGAACGTTCCTTTAAGGCTTCCGCCATTTCCTGTAATCCCTTTAAGGTTTTTCCCGCAATTAAAAGTCCAGACGTATTCCGGTCAAGTCGGTTACACACAGACGGGCGGAAGGTGCGGAACTGTTCCACCGTAAGCTTATCCTCTGCAATCAACCACGCAAGGATGTATTCGTTAGCGGAAACATCCTCCGGTTTTGCCTTCTGGGAAAGCATCCCAACCGGCTTATCAATCACAATAACGTCCGCATCTTCATAAATGACCTGAAGTTTACGTGAACCTGACGTGAAGTCCGTTGAAAGTCGCTTTAACGCTTCATATGCGCCGTCTGTTTCCTGGTTTCCGGCAAATTTATCAAACGTTTCATCCGACAGAAATAGTTTTACCTGGTCGCCTTCGGACAGCTTTTCGGTGCCGTCCGCCTTCTTTCCATTTAAGACAATATTCTTTTTGCGCAGCATTTTATAAATGAAACTGCTGCCTGCGTTGCTTAACAGCTTTTTGAGATACTTGTCAAACCGCTGTCCCGCTTCATTGGAGTTAATCTGAAATTCACGCATTTTTGTCTGCTTCCTCTGCTATTTCTTTTTGTGCACATTGCGGATGGTTTTCTTCTTCTTTGCGGCAGCAGTGTTGTTTTTGCCGCTATCGCCGTGTATCCGGTTGCCGCCGCGTTTTCCATTGTCACCATGCGCCCGGCTGTCGCCGCGTCCGTTGTTATCACTATACTGCGCCCCGATACGTCTTGGGCGGATGAGGCATTTTTTGTCAAATCCAATGAGGTCTGTACGCCCTGCCTTGGTCAGTGCCTCGTATACCAGATCATAGTTCTTTGGATTGCGGTACTGGATTAACGCACGCTGCATCGCCTTTTCATGCGGATTGACTGCCACGTACACCGGTTTCATGGTACGCGGGTCGACCCCGGTATAATACATGCAGGTAGAAATCGTGGATGGGGTCGGATAAAAATCCTGTACCTGCTCCGGCATATAGCCCAGATCCCGCAAAAATTCTGCCAGCTCCACCGCTTCCTTTAAGGTGGAACCCGGATGGGAGGACATCAGGTACGGAACCAGATACTGCTTTTTTCCGAGCTTTTCGTTCATCTGTTTGTATGCCTGTACAAACTGGCGGTAGACTTCCACACTTGGTTTTCCCATCTTCTCCAAGACCGCATTTGAGATATGCTCCGGTGCCACCTTCAACTGTCCGCTGACATGGTGCTCACAGAGTTCCCGCAAGAATGTGCGGTCATTGTCATAAATCAGGTAGTCAAACCGGATTCCGGAGCGGATAAATACTTTTTTTACATTCGGAAGCTCCCTAAGTTCACGAAGGAGTGACAGGTATTCCGAGTGATCAACTTTTAAATTCTGGCAGGGCTTCGGGAACAGACACTGCTTATTCGGGCAGGCGCCCTTTGTAAGCTGCTTGTCACACGCTGGTGCACGGAAATTCGCTGTAGGGCCGCCGACATCGTGGATATACCCTTTGAAATCCGGGTCCCACACCATCTGTTTTGCCTCTGCCACGATAGATTCCTTACTTCTCGTCTGAATAATACGTCCCTGATGGAACGTCAGTGCGCAGAAACTACACCCGCCGTAACATCCACGGTTGCTCACCAGTGAGAATTTGACTTCCTCAATTGCCGGAACCCCTCCTGCTGCCTCATAAGACGGATGATAGGTGCGCATATACGGCAGGGAATAGACCTGGTCCATCTCGCTCTGGCTTAACGGTTTTGCCGGTGGATTCTGCACGACAAACATCTTTCCGTCATAGGTTTCGAACAGACGTTTTCCAGAAAACGGATCGGTATTGCAATACTGGATATAAAAGCTTCTGGCATAATTTAGCTTGTCCGCAAGCAGCTCCTCATAGTGTGGAAGCTCGATGGCGTCGTAAATATCTTCTCTTTTCCGGGTCTTGTAAACCGTTCCGTCAATAAATGTGATATCCTGCACGGCAAGTCCGCTGTTTAACGCATCCGCAATCTCTACCATGCTGTGCTCGCCCATCCCGTAGGAAATGAGGTCTGCGCCGGAATCCAAAAGGATGGAACGCTTGAGCTTGTCCGACCAGTAATCATAATGTGCCAGGCGCCTTAAACTCGCCTCAATTCCCCCGATAATAATCGGCGTATGCTTGAATTTCTGGCGAATCAGGTTGCAATAGACAATCGTCGCATAATCCGGACGTTTTCCCATGACACCGCCGGGCGTAAAGGCATCGGCTGCACGGCGCTTTTTGGATACGGAATAATGGTTGACCATGGAATCCATATTGCCGCCTGAGACAAGAAAGCCAAGGCGCGGCTCCCCTAAAATCTCTATGGATGCCGCATCCCGCCAGTCGGGCTGTGCAATGATTCCCACCGTATATCCATGTGACTGTAAAAGTCTCGAGATAATCGCATGTCCAAAGGATGGATGGTCTACATAGGCATCGCCGCACACATACACAAAATCAAGCTGTGTAATGCCAGCCTCCTTCATATCTTCTTTGCTGATTGGTAAAAAGCCATTCGTCGTCATTTCGTTCTCATCTCCTTATTGCCGGTTTCTTTCTGTAACAACTTTAATTCTTCCTGCGTGAGCGCCCGGTATTCTCCGGGCAAAAGTGTTTCGGGCAGTGTTAAAGGTCCCATCGACAGACGTTTTAAGTAAAGCACTTCTTTTCCGACAGCTTGAAACATCCGTTTGACCTGATGAAATTTTCCCTCTGTAATGGTAAGCTCTATTTCTGATTCCTCCCCGGAAGCTAAAATCACAAGTTCTGCCGGTTTGGTTCGTTTCTCCTCGCCGATGTCGACACCCTCTTGAAACAAGCGGACATCTTCCTCTGTTACCCTGCCCGCCACACGCGCATAGTATGTTTTTGGAACATGGTGCGTGGGACTTAACAGTTCATGTGCCAGTGCACCGTCGTTTGTAATTAGAAGTAATCCTTCCGTATCAATGTCAAGTCTTCCGACCGGAAACAAATCTCTCCGGAGCGTATCGGTCAGATACTCCATGACCGTCTTATGAACCTTATCCTCCGTGGCGCTTACACAGCCTGCCGGTTTATGGAACAGATAATACTCATACGCCGCATACGTAAGCGCTTCCCCGTCCAGACAGACCGTATCCGTCTCCGGGTCTAATTTCTGTTCAGGTTTTTCTGCCACAGCACCGTTTATTGTGACGCGTCCGGCACGAATCAGTTTTTTTACCTCAGAACGGGTTCCTGCCCCCATTTCTGCCAAATATTTATCCAGTCTCACTTTATTCCTCCAGATTCCATAGATAACGCAGCATCGGATAGGAATTGACGGAAACCTCATCGCCGTTTCTATCCGTTACATAAATTCCAAGATGCAGATGCACGGCAAAATTTCCGGTTGTTCCGGGAATCTCACTGTAACCGGTGTCACCCATCATCCCAAGGCAGTCTCCCGCAAAAACGCGCTCTCCCACTTCAAATTCCTTTGCGTATTCCGCAAGATGCGCATAGTAAAAATACGCACCGGAATCACTCCGGATTCCGATGCGGTATCCTCCAAGCGTAAGCCAGCCGATATTTTCGACTACGCCATCCGTCATGCTGTAAACGGGGTAAATGCCACGCTCATTTACAGTTGCCATGATATCACAGCCCTCGTGTCCCCTGTCTCCGCCAAAGGTCCGGCTCTGCATCCAACTGTCCGCAAAGGTCACAGAAGCTGTGGGCTTCGTTTTAACCTCCCCGACCGGAAAACAGGAAAGATTCATCCAGCCGGAAGCAACCAGCCGGTTCATCGCCTCAAAATCGTCCTTGCGGTATTTTTTTACAAAGGAAAGGGCATCCTCTAGCAGTTCCGGTTCCTCCACGGTTCCGTCTGCCGAAAAATACATGGTCAAAAGCTGCACAAAATCCGATCTGTCTTTTGTCTCTTCCCAGAATGTCATCATGACATCCTCCGGTATGTTCCCAGCCCTGAAATTTTCCCAGACATTGTCACAGGAAAAACAGGCGTCCGCCAACAGTTTGCCGTGGATTTTTCCAAGTAACAGTACATTGAACAATACCACGCACAAAAACAGAAGTAAGATACAAAAATGGGATTTTTTCATGTCAGATTCTGACCTGTCCTTTTTGGTTTACTTACAATTTTTTAAAAATTCCACTAACAGCTTCCAGATTTTTTCAGTGGAAGAAATAGAAAGCCGCTCTTTTGGTGTATGAATATCAAAGTTATTCGGTCCAAAGGAAACGCAGTCGAGATTCTCAATCTTTCCGGACAGGATTCCACACTCCAGGCCTGCATGAATTGCCTCAAATACCGGTTCTTCTCCGAAAAGGTCTTTGTATACACTGCTTACCGTGTCACGAATATCGGAATCCGCACGGTACTCCCATGCCGGATAGTCTCCGCTTACCGTCATCTCGCCGCCAAGGAACTCCGCAAGCATGGTAAGACGGGATGCTAAATCTGCTTTTCTGGAAGAAACGCTGCTTCGCACGGAAGCGGTCAGGCAAAGTTCACCCTGTGTGCCCTCTTTTGTCAGTTCCATAATTCCAAGATTTAAGGAGGTCTCCACTAACCCCGGCATTACCTGACTCATATTCTGTACGCCGTTTGGCACATTTCTGAGATAGAAAATCACCTTGGTCATAGAAGTGTAGGATAAGATGTCGGCATCCTTTTCACCGGAAATCTCTACCTGAAGAGTCACATTCGGGTCCGCAACAGAATATTCTTTGCGGAGTGTCTCCTCTAATTCTCTTAAAATCTGCTCAAACGCATCCTTCTTCTCCTGGTGGATTAAAAGCTCTGCGGTACATTCTCTCGGGATGGCATTGTCCTTAAGACCGCCTGCAAGGGAAATGATTCCCATCTCCAATTGCTCGGAAACACGATGAAGCACACGTCCCATCACAATGTTAGCATTTGCGTGTTCCTTGTCGATTTCACTTCCAGAGTGTCCGCCCTCAAGTCCGGTCACTGTCACTTTAGCCACAAGCCCGGTCTGATGCTGGAATGTCACCGGAATACGGGTGCAGGCCGTCATTCCGCCTGCGCAGCTTGTCAGGAGATGTCCCTCCACATCTGAGTCGATGTTTAACATCTTATGTCCTTTTAACATGGAAAGGTCAATCGCTTCTGCTCCGAGCATCCCGATTTCTTCGTCAACCGTAATTACAACCTCAAGCCTTGGATGCGCAATTTCCGGGGAATCAAGCAGTGCAAGTGCATATGCAACCGCAATTCCGTCATCACCGCCTAAAGTGGTTCCCTTTGCCTTTAAGAAATCACCATCCACATAAAGAGACAGTCCATCCTTTAAAAAGTCAATGTCACAGTCATTTTCCTTCTCACACACCATATCCATGTGTCCCTGAATGATAATCGGGTCTGCGTTCTCATAGCCTGCAGTTGCCTCTTCAATGATAACTATGTTATTCGATGCATCCTGATAATATTCTAATGCATGCTTTTTGGCAAACTCTGCGAGATAGTCGCTGATACCCTTTGTGTTGCGGGAACCGTGTGGAATTGCCGCAATCTCCTCAAAATATTCAAATACCTTTGCAGGCTGTAACTGATTTTTACTTGTAATACTCATAGAATCCTCCTGTCTGAAATATAGTTTCATATGAAAAAAAATTTAATCTTTCTCTGTCTTATTGTAATTGCAGGTTACATTTTATGCTGTCCCACCGATGCGGTGACGGCAGCCGCCAAAGGGCTATTGCTCTGGTATGAGCGCGTGCTTCCGGCACTGCTTCCCTTTGCGATTTTGTCAAATATTTTAATTGATTCTAATTATCTGTACTGTCTGACCAGACCACTGCACAAAATCGTACACCCAGTTCTTCCGGTCAGTGAAGCGGGTTCTTTTGTGCTGCTCTCCGGTTTTCTGTTCGGTTTTCCGATGGGGAGCAAAAACTGTGCCGCTCTTTTAAAAAAAGGTGCGCTCTCTGAGAAAGAGGCGCAAATCCTGCTCTCTGTAACGAACAATATCAGTCCCGTTTTCATCAGCGGCTATATTCTGATGCAGGAGCTAAAGCTGCCGTCGCTTACGCTGCTTACCTTTTTGGTGTTATACCTGCCGCCGCTTGTCATCGGCTCCTTAAAACTGCGAAAAGCTCCCGCCTCGTCCTATTCGGAAAAAAAGCCGGCATCTGACACTTTGATGAATTTCAAAATCATAGATGCCGGCATCATGAACGGTTTTGAAACCTTAACGCGCCTGGGTGGATATATCATGATGTTTTCAATTATTGCTTCCATGGCAGGACAACTGCCGTTGTCACAGACAGGAAACGCGCTTCTTACCGGACTCACCGAAATCACAAACGGAATTCACGTGCTTGTCTCCGGAAGCCTTCCAATGCGCATCTGCTACCCGCTCGCCATGACGTTTACTGCTTTTGGCGGTCTTAGCGGAGTTGCACAGACCAGTTCCATGATACAGGGAAGCGGGTTGTCTCTAAAGATTTACCTGAAAGATAAACTTTTGTTCGCCGCTATGACGGCACTTCTTGCCATCCTCATCGCAAGAGTGATTGGATTATAAGTCCGCGGAAACATCTACATTTGCAGTTTCACCATCCGCAGCAGGTATCTGTTCTTCCGCAGTCGGATTTAACTCTGCACGGTTTGTTGTAACAATATCCAAAAAGCCCTGCAAACTATTCATATACGCCTCATAACGAGCCTTTGAGGAGTCCATCGCATGGGAAATCGTATTCTCGAGATTTCTTAAGATATCATCCGTATACTGCATGGCGCCCATCCGGATATTATTAGCATCATTCGTTGCATTGTCAAGAATCTCCTGTGCCTGCTTGGTGGCAATCATGACAACCTCATTTGCCTGGGCATAAGCCTGCTGCATAATCTGGTGCTCGCTTACTAACTCGTCTGTCTTGACCTGGGCCTTTGCAATAATCGAGTCAGCCTTTGCCTGGGCATCCGCAAGAATCGCTTCTTTGTTGCTGATAATCTTCTGATAACGCTTGATTTCTTCCGGTGTCTTGGTACGGAGTTCATTTAACAGTTCTTCTAACTGTTCCTTATTGACCACAATTTTGGACGAAGATAATGCCTGATACTTACAGCCGTCAATGTACTCTTCAATTTCCTCTATAATCTGCTCAATTCTGCTCGCCATCGCAAACACTCCTTATTATTTTATAATATTATACTTTTCATAAATCCGGTCAATAAACTGTGCCGGAACAAATTTGGAAATATCTCCGCCATAAGATGCAAATTCCCGTACAATGCTGGAGCTTAAATAGGAATACTGCAGACTTGTGGTCAGAAAAATCGTCTCCACTTCCGGATTCTCTACATGGTTCGTCTGGGCAATCTGAAGCTCATACTCAAAATCGGTAACGGCACGCAGTCCACGCACGATAATGGTAGCCCCGATTTCCTTCATGTAATCGACAAGCAGTCCGTCAAAGGATGCCACTGTCACATTCGGCAGAGACGCTGTCATCTCTTTTATCATACTAACACGTTCTTCCAGAGAAAACAACGAATTTTTTGCACTGTTGTTGAGCACACCGACAACCAGATGGTCGACAATGCGTGCGGAACGTTCAATCATGTCCATGTGTCCAAGCGTAAGCGGGTCAAAGCTGCCCGGATAAATTGCTTTTTTCATAAAATAACCCCCTGATCTTTTGTACTAGGATTCACGCTTGCGGATAAAGGCATGAACGTTGGTCTTATAAGTCTTTAACTTTTCCATGGAAAAGCCGAGTTCTTCGAGGTAATCAAAGGAAGTCTTTATGGATGCCTCTACAATCATGAGCGTGTCCTCTTTTAACAGGGAGGAGGTGCTTAAATAGCTTAATACCTCCCGCTCAAGATTCTGGTTATATGGCGGATCCATAAAAATGATATCAAATTTATATTTTCCTTCCATAGAACGAAGTGCAGCGAGCACATCCATCGGATAAAGTTTTGTTTCCTTGTCAAACTTTGTAAAATGAATATTGTCTTCGATACAGGAGATGGCTGCCTTTCCATTCTCTGCAAATACCGCATAGCGTGCGCCGCGGCTGACTGCCTCTAACCCAATCTGTCCGCTTCCGGCAAACAAATCCAGAAAATAGCTCCCCGGCACCTCTGCCTGTAACATATTAAAAAGTGTCTCTTTAATCCGGTCGGTGGTAGGTCTCGTCTCCATTCCCGGAATTGTCTTAAGTGGCAGACTTCTCGCCGTTCCTGCAATAATTCTCATTCTCTTATCCTCTCTCTTCCAGACAGCGTCCAAGCAGCTCTAACGCTGCTGTTACCGCTGCTTTTCTCACATCATTGCGTGCTCCTTCAAACACATGGTGTTCTGTCACAGTCTTTCCATCCAAAAAGCAGCCGATATAGACCGTGCCTACCGGACAGTCTTTCGTTCCGCCGTCCGGTCCTGCTACACCCGTGGTAGAAAGTGCCGCATCGGTGCCCGCCGTCTTTGCTGCCTGCTTTGCCATCTCTGCGGCAGTTTCTGCACTGACTACTCCATAAGTGTCAATGACTGCGCCATCGACATGAATCATCTGCACCTTCGCACGGTTTGAATAGGTCACATATCCCTGCTCAAAAAATTCGGATATTCCCGGCACATTCACAAGCGTTGCCGCAATCATCCCGCCCGTAGCGGATTCCGCAGTGCTCAGCGTACATTGATATTTTTTTAACAAATTATATATGGAATATTCCAGCGAGACTCCGGCTTCCGGGGAGAACCCGGTTTTTGCCGGAAAAACGCTGGAATCCAATCGTTCTTTCTTCAAATTCGATGCTCCTATTTCTGCTCTTTTAAGACATCCTTATTCTTGGCAATGTAATCAATCAGTGATACCACGGTCAGAATCAGTGCAATATAGGTAAGCACTGTGCCAAGGATTTCAAATGCCGGAAGCTTGATATCCAGAATTAATACGATCACCATCAACATCTGAAATACGGTCTTAAACTTGCCCCAGTAACTTGCAGCAATCACAATTCCGTTGTCAGAGGCAATCAGGCGGAAACCGCTGATAATAAACTCTCTTGCAATGATGATAATTACAATCCAGGAAGCAAGTGACCCTTTTTCAATGAGACAAATCATCGCCGAGCACACCAAAAGCTTATCCGCTAACGGGTCCATAAATTTTCCAAAATTCGTTACCAGATTGTATTTTCGTGCAATCTTTCCATCTAACATATCGGTAAGGCTTGCCACGATAAAAATTGCAACGGCAATGTAATTTCCGTACCCTTCAAAGTACGGTGCCAGCATAAAAAACACAAAAAACGGAATTAAAATCACACGCATAATGGTGAGTTTGTTTGGTAAATTCATTCCACGATCTCTCCTATCAGGTCATATTCATAAGCTCCGGTGACACGGGCTTTTACAATATCTCCGGTGACTAACTCCTCATCCGTATTGAGGAAAATGTATCCGTCAACATCCGGCGCATCGCGGTAGGTTCTGCCCACATAGGCATTTTCATCTGCCACTTTGCCTTCGATGAATACAAAAAGCTCTCTGCCCTTCATCTCCTCGTTGCGGTCAAAGATAATCTCTTCCTGTAATTCCATTACCTCGTCACGCCACTGTTCCTTCTGTTCTTCCTCTATCTGGTCTTCAAATTCAGCCGCCGGGGTTCCCTCTTCCGGAGAATACGTAAAGGCTCCAAGACGGTCAAATTCCATATCATTGACAAACTGCATCAGTTCCTCGTGCATCTCCTGGGTCTCACCAGGGAATCCGCAGATTAAGGTCGTACGCAGGGTAATATCCGGAATCCGTGTTCTTAAATTTGTAATAATACGTACCAAATCCTCATGACTGGTACGTCTTCCCATGCGCTTTAGCATCGCATCACTTGCGTGCTGAATCGGAATGTCAAGATAATGGCAAACTTTTTCATTGCGAAGCATGGAATCAATCAATTCATCGTAGATTTCCTCCGGATAGCAGTACATAATCCGGATCCAGAACAATCCCGGAATTTTATTTAACTCGTCTAAAAGTTTATGCAGGGATTTTTCCCCGTATAAATCAATTCCGTAAAGGGTTGTTTCCTGTGCGACAAGAATCAGTTCTTTTGCACCACCTGCTACAAGGTCTTTTGCCTGTGCAAGCAAATCCTCCATCGGAACACTGCGGTAATTGCCACGGATATATGGAATAATGCAGTAGGTACAGCGCTTATTGCAGCCCTCTGCGATTTTAAGGTACGCAAAATGACCGCCCGTAGTAACGGTGCGCTTTGTATGGATGCTTGGCAGTCCCTCCAACGTATGAAAGTTCTTGTAGGCATGACCTTCCAACGCCTCGTGTACAGCTGTCACGATATCCTCATACGAGTTGGTACCAAGAATTGCATCCACTTCCGGAATTTCCGCACGGATTTCGTCCTGATAGCGCTGGGCGAGACAACCGGTTACGATTAAGGCTTTCAGATTCGCATCTTTTTTGTGTTCTGCCATTTCCAGAATCGTATTGATACTTTCTTCCTTGGCATCGTTTATGAAGCAGCAGCTGTTGATGATAATGACATCTGCCTCCATCTCATCGTCTGTCAGCTCGACTCCGTCATCCCGCAACATTCCAATCATAAATTCGGAATCTACCAGGTTCTTGTCACATCCGAGCGAGATAAATAATAACTTCATTTAAAACTCTCTTTCTGCTTCCGTATCCGGAATAATTTTTACTTTTCCTTCATAAAGCTCTTCCACTGCAATGGATAACGGCTTCGGGCAGGTAATCTTGTCTGCCATCGGTTCATCTCCCGCGATAATCTGGCGGGCACGTTTTGCGGTTGCAATTACGATAGAGTAACGGCTGTTTACGACCGGCTCCTCACCGATTTCTACGTCATTGTTTACAACTTTCATTAATTCTACATAAGATGGATGTATCATAGCTTTATTCTCCTTTAGAAAATTTTTTTAATTCGTTTCGCATCATTTCGATGGATGTTTCATTTCTGCTCACGCGGTAATGTTCATTCTGGATAATCTGATGAACTTCCTCCGCGGCGTCCTCTAAAACATTATTTATCACAAGGTAATCGTATTGTTCGATTCCTTCTGCTTCCTCATTGGCACGTCTCAGTCTGGATTCAACTACGCCCATAGTTTCCGTTCCTCTGCCCACAAGTCTATTTTTCAGTTCCTCTGCACTCGGCGGAGTTACAAACAGTAACAGGGTATCCGGAAACTTTTCTTTTACCTTCAGTGCTCCCTGAATTTCAATCTCAAGAATGACATTCTTGCCTGCTAAAAGCTGCTCCTCAACGTAGGTTTTCGGTGTTCCATAATAGTTGCCTACATACTGGGCATACTCAACGAGTGCATCTTCTGCAATCATCTGCTCAAATTCTTCTCTGGTGCGGAAAAAATATTCCACGCCGTCGGTCTCTCCCGGTCTTGGATTTCTGGTCGTTGCGGAAATGGAAAGCGCATAGGTATCAGGATGCTGCTTTAACAGCTCCTTCATGATGGTTCCCTTTCCTGCACCGGAAAAACCGGAGACTACAGTTAAAATTCCTTTATTCTTTTGCTTCATCACAAACCTCTGCTGCACCGCCGGCAAATCGCCCTGCAAGGGTCTCCGGCTGAAGTGCGGATAATATGATTCTGTTGTTTTCGGTATAAATAACGCTCTTGGTCTTGCGCCCCTGCGTGGCATCAATCAGGGTTTCTGCTTCCTTCCCCTTTTGAATCATCCGCTTTGCGGGTGCCGAATCCGAAGAGACGATACCTACAATCTTATCGGTATTCACCAGGTTGCCAAATCCGATATTCATTAATTTTGCCATAAAAGCGCTGCCTTTCTGTCTCCCGCCTGCCTATTCGATATTCTGTATCTGCTCTCGGACCTTCTCAATGTCGGTCTTTAAACTGATACCAATATTGGACAGCTCTAAATCGGTGGTTTTGGAAAGAATGGTATTTGCTTCCCGGTTCATCTCCTGTGCAATAAAATCGAGTTTTCTTCCGATACTGCCGCCTGCAATAAGCGCATCCTTTGTTCCCTTAATATGACTTCTAAGCCGCACCGTTTCCTCGTCGACACAGATTCTGTCTGCATAAATAACAACTTCTGCCGCAATTCTCGATTCGTCAAGTGTCGTGTCAGTAAGAACCTCCTGTAACTTTGCAGAAAGTCTCTCGCGGTACTCTTCAATCAATACCGGTGAACGTGCTTCGATGACATCCACATAGGAATCCATCACGGTTAGCTTCTCTAAAAGGTCCTGCTTTAAGTGCTCTCCCTCTCTTACTCTGCTCTCCGCGAAACGCTCTGCAGCGCTTCTTACCGCCTGTTCAAGTCCGCTCCACAGTTCTTCCTCGTCAAGCGGCTGTTCCTCCATGACAAACACATCCGGAAATCCGGCAAGCTTACTCACCGTCACATCGTTTTCAATCTGAAACTGCTCTGATAGCTTTTTCAGATAAGTAAGATACTGTGCCGCCACATTCTCATTGCAGCGCAGGGAAGAATTGCCCTCGGTCAAATCCTCATACGTGATAAAAACATCCACTTTTCCGCGTTCCAGATACTCTTTTAAAAGTGTGCGGACTGCATTTTCAAAAAGCCCCAGCTTTTTGGGAAGCCGGATGTTCATATCCAGGTACCGATGGTTTACGGACTTCATCTCCACTGTGAAATGATACTTTTCATTCACAAATTCGCCACGTCCGAAACCGGTCATGCTTTTTATCATGCTTCACCTCTCCCGTGTATTCCGGTATAAAATCTCCTGTATACATAGGTAAAATTATTATAAAGCGAATTTTTATGTAAGTCAATATTTAAAATTTCAGGTTCCCGTTTGAACGCATAAAAAACCTCTGTCCCGTTTCCGGGACAGAGGCAGTCATCTCACACTCTGTTTCATTTTATTGGTACGAATCATAAATATTAGTACGGATAATTAATGTAGTAGGTTGCAGTCATGGAACCACCGGTCTTAGTGTTCGTCATATAAACATTTACCTGATAGTACTTGCCCTTTTCAATGTTTCCTACACCGCAGCTAACCTTGCTCTTCGGTGAACTGCTGTAAGACCAACGCTGTGTATAAGTGCTGGAGTAATAACTATTTTTGTCAACTTTCTCCTGTTTGGAAATTTCTACAGAAGAAATCTTCCAGTTCTTGTTTCCTTCAAACGTAAAGGTCTGATTCTTCTGGGTAGACTTTGCTTTAATATCTTTATAAGAGGTGTTCTGGGTCTTTAACTTGCCTGCATAGTTCTTACCAAGAATCTTAGCGGTCTTTAACGGGTTCTCATACTTTACAACCGTAACAACTGATTTATAGGTCTTGCTTCCAACCTTGAAAGAAACCGTAGATTTGCCTGGTTTTAACAGGTTCAATCCAATATAATAGCTGTAATAATTGTTGCTGTAGCCGTTAGAACCGGAAAAATACTCTGTCTGATAAGAACTGCTGCTCTTTTCAAGATAGTTTAACTTTACAGTTTTCGTATTGCTGGACTTTACAGAGGATTTCTTGATGGTATCGCTCTTGCTAAGACCACCTATATAAAGGCTTGAATAAGAAGAATAGGACGTATTTGCATTACCACGGTATACCGTAACCTTCTCATTATAAACAGGTTTTGCTTCTGCTGTAACTGGTACAAGTGCGGTTACTGCAACAGCAAGAGCCATGGCAACTGCTGCCAGATGTTTTGTCAGTTTTTTCATAAATGCTCCTTTCAATTGTGTGAGATTTTCTATTTCAAATCATAGTCTATTTCCACTTCGTTTGCAAGCCATTTTTCACACAATTTACACACATTCTTCACAAAGTGCTCACAAAAAGCCTCTGCCCCGAAAACGAGGCAGAGGCAGTCAACTCACACTCTGTTTGATTTTAGTAATTATATGGAGCATTAATAGTTAATGCGATAGGTTACAGTCATAGAACCATTGGTCTTAGTGTTCATCATAAAAACATTCACAATATAATACTTGTCTTTTTCAATAGTTCCTACCCCACAGGTAGCCTTGCTCTTCGGTGAACTGTAGTAAGACCAGTGTTGTGTATAGGTGGTGGAATAGTAGCTATTGCTACCGACTTTCTCCTGTCTAGAAATTTCTACAGAAGTAATCTTCCAGTTCTTGTTTCCCTCAAACGTAAATGTCTGATTTTTCTGGGTTGGTTTTGCCTTCAGCCCATAATGATAATTCTGTTTCTTTAACTTGTCTGCATAGTTCTTGCCAAGAAACTTAGCTGTCTTTAATGGATTCTCATATTTCAAAACCGTGATGTTTGAGCTGCATTTTTTGCTGCCAATCTTGAAAGAAACGGTAGATTTTCCTGGTTTTAAAATACCAAGTCCAATCGTATAGTTGTATGAACTGCTGCTGTAACCGTCAGAGCCGGAAAAATACTCCATCTGATAGGAATTCACGCTCTTATCAAGATATCTTACTACTACAACCTTTGTATTGCTGGATTTTACGGAAGATTTTTTGATGGTATCACTCTTGCCAAGATTACTTACATAAATACTTGCATAAGAATAATAGGTCGAATTTGCAGTTGTGCAGTATACTGTTTTACTCGTATCATACGAGGGTTTTGCCTCTGCGTTTACCGGTATAAGTGCAGTTACTGCGACTGCAAGTGCCATGGCAACTGCTGCCAGATGTTTTGTCAGCTTTTTCATAACTATCCCTTTCAATTGTGTGAGATTTATCTGTTCTAGTAACTATATGGATTATTGATATAAAACTGAATCTGTTGCGTACCTTCCGTTTTGGTATTCGTCAGTTTAATAAATACTGCGTAATAATTGTTCTTTTCAATCTTTCCAACATTACAGGTAAGGTTACTCTTTGGAGCAGACTCATAGTTCCAACGCTGTGTATGAGTCGAAGTATAAGACTTATTTGCGCCGGTTTTTTCATATTCAAAAATGTTTACGTTTGTAATTTTCCAGTTTTTATTTGCCTTGAAAATAAAGCTCTGATTTTTCTTGGTCGAAGAAGTTTTGATACCATTATAGGAGTTATCCTCTTTTACCTGCTTTGCATAATCTGCGCCAAGTATTTTGGCTGACTTTAAAGGATTTTCATAATTGCAGACAGCAACCTTGGAGCTGTAGCTTTTCTTACCAATCTTAAAGGTCAACGTTGCCTTACCAATCTTCAAAAGGCTCATCTCAATGGAATAATTGTTGTACGTATAAGTAGAATTCTTCTGTTTGCTGAAATACTGTGTCTCATAGCTGGTATAATTTTTGTTAAGGCACATTACTTTCATAACACTCTCATCACTGGACTTTATCGATGACTTCTTAATCGTATCATTCTTGCCAAGATTTGATATTGTAATACTTGTGTAGGTTCCCCAGTTCTTATTGGCGCTTGAATGATACAACGTTAATTTTTCAGGATACACCGGTTTTGCTTCAGCTGTTACCGGAGTAATTGCTGTCACAGCAACTGCAACTGCCATTGCAAGCGCTGCAATATGTTTTGTAAGCTTTCTCATAAATACTCCTTTCCCGTCTCTTAAATCTTAGTTAATGTAGTAGTCCACATATGTAGATGCTTTTGTCTTTGTATTCGTTACATTAACCGTAATCTTATAGGTCTTATTTTTATTTACAGTTCCAATGTTGCAGCTAACCTTTGTCTTAGGTGCATTGGAGTAGCTCCAGTGTTCTTCATAATTATAGGTCTCATTTACATCTTCAAATGCAAAAACTGCAACGGATGTAATCTTCCAATTCTTATTTGTTGCAAAGGAAACTGTCTGATTCTTCTGGGTGGATTTTGTCTTCAAACCACGGTACATATTGGAATTTTTCACCTTGCCTGCATGGTTCTTTCCAAGAATCTTTGCCGTCTTTAACGGATTCTCCCATTTTAAGACAGTGATTTTAGAGGTGCACTTTGTCTTTCCAACTTTAAAGGTAATGGTTGCCTTTCCCGGCTTCTTTAAGTTAAGACCAATGTAATAGCCACAAGTATCATTTGAGTAGCCCTGCATGGTTGCATCAAAATAGTCTGATTCATAACCATAGCGCGCTTTCTCAAGGTAAGCTAAATCCACCACCTTCTTGTTGCTGGTCTTTACAGAGGATTTCTTAATCGTATCGCTCTTGCCTAAACCTGATACATAAATGCTTGACCAGGAATAACTCTTTGAATCGGTGGTGGTACGATATACCGTATTCTCCTTTAAATAGTTTGGCGCCGCCTGTGCTGTTACCGGCACAAGTGCTGTTACAGCCACTGCAAGTGCCATAGCAATTGCTGCTAAGTGTTTTGTAAACTTTTTCATAACTACTCCTTTCAATTGTGTGAGATTTTCTATTCAAATCATAGTCTCTTTCTACTTTGTTTGCAAGTAATTTTTCACACAATTTACACACATCCATCACAAAATGTTCACAAAAATACCTCTGCCCCGGAAACAGGACAGAGGTAGTCATATCTCACACTCTGCTTTATTTTATTGGTACAAATAATTAATTATTGTATGGATAGTTAATGTAATAGTATACATACAGATAACCACCGGTCTTGGTGTTGAACATGGAAATACTAACCACATAGTATGTACCTTTCTCGATGGTCCCGACACTACAAGTCGCCTTGGTCTTTGGTGCACTGCTGTAAGACCATTGCTGTGTATAGCTGACAGGGTAAGAATATTCGCCGGCTTTCTCCTTCTTGGAAACCTCTACGGAATTAATCTTCCAATTCTTGTTTGCTTCAAATGTAAAGGTCTGGTTCTTCTGAGTTGATTTTGCTTTCAGCTTCTTATAAGCATTCTGGCTCTCTAACTTGTTTGCGTAATTTTTTCCAAGAATCTTAGCAGTTTTTAACGGATTCTCATACTTTGCAACTGTGACTGCCGTTTTATAGGTCTTGCTTCCAATCTTGAAAGAAACCGTAGATTTTCCCGGCTTTAACAGGCTCACTTTAATATAATAACCGTATGACTTGCTGCTGTGGCTCTTGGAACCGGAGGAGAAGTACTCCGTCTCATATCCATTATAAACCTTCTCAAGGGAGATTAACGCTACAGACTTTGTATTCGTGGACTTTACAGAGGACATCTTAATCGTGTCACTCTTGCTAAGCCCGCCTACCCAAAGGTCTGTATAAGCGGTATAAGCGTTCCTTACATCTGTGCGGTATGCGGTAAACTTCTCGTTATAAGAAGGCTTTGCCTCTGCGGTAACCGGCGCGATTGCAGTAACTGCCACTGCAAGAGCCATAGCAATTGCTGCAAAATGTTTTTTTAAATTTTTCATATTGAATCCCCTTTCAAGAGTGTGAGTTACTCTCTCTTCTGCTATTTCTGATTAATATAGTAATAGCAGTCCATGATGCCCCCGTCTTTCTGGTTTGTAAGAGAAATATGTATGGTGTACCTGCCGGATTTTTTCATGGTGCCGACACTCACCTTCACACTGGAAACTCCGGCACTGCTGTATCTGCCGTAAAGTGCCCCTGTGTTATAATCCGTCATTTCTACATCTGTAATTTTCCAACCGGAATTTGCCGCAAACTCCAGATTTACATTTTTCTTATCGGCTTTTAGTTTCAGATAGGAGTAATTCTGTTTTTTTAACTTTCCGGCAAGGTTTGTACTGCTTCCCGACTTGATACCTGCAATCTTCGCAGTTTTTAACGGATTCGTATAATTCTTGACCGTTAAAGTCGTCTTGTAGGATGTCGTTTTTCCGCTACTTGAGCTTGTAATCTTAAAGGTGAGCGTAGCAGTTCCCTTTTTCAGCAGATTTAAGTAAATGTCATAATAATAGCTGTTTTTGGAAGTTTTGCTATTTGATGCGCCGGTAAAATAAACTTTTTCGGTGCTGGTCGTATATTTATTATAGTTTGCAGAAATCAGCTTTACGACGCTTTTTCCATCCTTATTAATCGTAATGTTTTTCTTCTTAATTGTCTGGGATTTCGACAGATTTCCGACATAGACGGATGCCGTCGACTTTACACCGTTTTTATTCGTCATATAAAAGGTCTGTGTCTTCTGATAGTTTGGCGCTGCCTCCACCGTCACAAGCGTAGATGCCGGCGCTGTCACAATAAGAAGGAATAGCAGGATTCGCGCGATAAAATTCTTTTTTCGTGTGTTTTTTCTCATAAGTTCTCCTTTAAGATTCGGATATCGGTGTTGCGTGTTCCATCATAAACTGTGCCGCCATACGGTAAGTCACTTCGTCCCGAAGCCCTTCTTTTCCGCCGGCTGCCTCCTCAAGGTCTGCTAACGAGTCATAACCTTCCTCGTCAACAATCTGATTTGCAATTTCCTCGTAAGACGCATCATAATCAAGACTTTCCGCTTTCACGATTGCATCTGCGACAAGTTTCGTTTTTAATACCATTTCAGAAGCGTTCATGCCTTCCTTTTCAAACGTCTCCATATCCGTGCCAAGCTCCTGTGTCACATATTCCTCCAAGGTCAGCTCGAGCATATCCGCATACTGTTGGTATGTATTTTTATACCGATTATAAATCGTCTTTAAATCCTCGTCGGAAAGGTCAAACTCCGAATCGGAAATGACTGTTTCAAACAGTTCCTTCGCAGATGCCTTCCATGCCCGTTCATCGTATACTTCCATGAGATTTTGTCTGGTATCCTCTCTGAAATCGTCGATTGAATCAAAGTCCAAATTCTCTTTGACCCAGTCTTCTGTCAGCTCTGCGTCCTGAAACCACAGAAGAATCGCTTCCATCTCCTCCTGCACCTCTTCATCGGTCGGAACCCTGCCGCTTTCATCCGTATAGGAAAGTCCGGTATAGGTGCCAAGCTTTGTCACACTGCTTGAGAGCGTTTCCGTCCCGCCCTGTCCGTCCGCGCTTTTTGTACCGCTCCCGCAGCCTGTCACGGCAGGAAGTAAAAACGTTGCTGCCAGATAGATGACAACCGCAAGTTTGATTCCCTTCCAGAGCAGCTTCTTTGTGATTTTTTTCACAAGGAATAACACCAATAACACCAGAAGAACCGGTGCAAAGGCGGAATATAGTAGTGTGGTTCCCCACGAAAATATCTCTGATAACATAATTTTTCTCCTTTGGCGTGCTGTTACACGTGATTATAACACAGGTTTCCGAAAATGTATAGAATCGCACTTTCCTCACGATTCATGTGAGGCGTTATGAAACATTTTCCAGATAACTGCCAGAAAACCGATAAAAAAGACCAGATAAAAGCTCAGTCCACGGACTGCCATCATGGATGGAAGCAGCAGTTTTTTCGGGAACACGGACGCATACGCCCTTCTATAGACAAGCTCCGTGATGCCCTGTGATCCCGGAATCGGAAGCATATCCACCGATATATAGGTAGCCGCCTGAAGCCACATGATGTCCCAGATTGGAGTTCCCGTCAACTGAAATCCCCGGTAAACAAGCCACGTTAAAACGAATACGGAAAAACGCTGTACGGTTGTAAGGAGCAAAACAACGAGCACTTTTCCGGTATGGGTAACGAGAAATCCCACGGATTCCCGGTAGCCATTGATAAAAGAATCTATTTTTCTGACACGGCGCTCGGAATATTTTAACAGATGGATTTTCACAAGTGCCTGCTCTAATTTGTGAATCACTCTGCCTGCCTGCTTTGGCGCAAACATGACAAACAAAAGGAGCAACACCAGCCCGCTGTTTAAAAATAATCCCAGGACAAACAAATCCATATATTTTCCAAGATAGCCTTTTAACGGACCTCTCCAGAACACGTAGATTAGAATCCCGATGACAGAAAGCACCAGTTTATAAATCACCGCCACAGTCATAAGTACAACTGAGCTGTCCGCAAGCCGGTTTCCGTCCTTGTTCATGTGATAGAGCTGCATCGGCTGTCCGCCTGTCGCAGACGGCGTAATTCCGGAATAGAAAAATCCGATAAAAGAATAACTGATGCAGCGAAGCACGCTGCTTCCCTTTCCAGGCAGATGATATTCTTTGTGGAGTGCAGAAATCAGATACCAGATCATAATTCCTTCCAGCGCCACAAAAAGTACCGCATCAAATGCCGCTGCGAGCAGATATTCCGGGCGCATCAAATCGAGCGCCTCATAGATATCGTCCAACTCCGTATTTTTAAATATCAAATCAAAGGTCAAAAACATCACCGCAAGGAAAAAGACTGCATAAAAAATCATATGATTTCGGTTTTGTTTCTTTGTCTCGTTTTTCATCTCTTTTGAATTCCTTTGTCACAAAATGAAATATCCGGCTGCAATTCCAATTCCCGCCGAAAGTACAATGATAACGATGGGATGTATCTTTTTTAAGGAAAGAAACAGCATCAGTGTAAAAACACCAATTGAAATTATAAATGTAATTTTGTTTGTCTCAAGTACGTTTTTGATGCCTTCCGGGAAAAAGACGGTTTTTCCGGTAGAAAGCACTGCCGCCCCAATTAATCCGACAACTGCCGGCTTTAAACCACGCATTGCTCCTTTTACAAAGCGGCTCTCCTGAAACTTTGTAAAACAATGCGCTACCAGCAGAATGATTACAAACGATGGCAGTGTCACACCGAGCGTTGCAAAGAGTGCTCCCCAAAAGCCCGCCGTTTCTGCGCCGACATAGGTGGACATATTGACCGCAAACGGTCCCGGCGTTCCCTCACTGACCGCAATAAAATTGATAATTTCTTCTTCAGAAAGCCAGCCGTGTGCGAGCACCTCCGCCTGCACAAGCGGTAACATCGCATAGCCGCCGCCAAACGTAAATGCCCCGATTTTAAAAAAAGTCCAGAACAATTCCAGATAAAGTGCGATTTCCGTCATTCTTCCCGGCTCCTTCCCGCAGCGACTTCTCCTGCAAGGATTCCCACAAACGCACAGACTGCAATCACAAGAATTACATTTACCTCACAAAACGCCACTGCCGCAAGCGCACCGCCCATGATAATGTACGAAAGCAGCCCTTTTGGTGCCTGCCGGTACATGGAAATTAATGCTTTTACCATCAGCGCCAGCACTCCCGCGCGGATGCCCCAGAATGCATAGCGCACCGCCTGTGCCTGTTCAAACTTGTGCAGAATGAATGAAATTCCGAAAATTATCAAAAATGATGGCAGTACCACGCCAAATGTTGCCAAAAATGCACCCGCAAATCCGGCAATCCGATAGCCAATAAAAGTTGCAACATTTACCGCAATCGGCCCCGGCGTGCTCTCCGCAATAGCGGTCACCTCAAGAATCTCTTCCGATATAATCCAGCGCTTTTTTTCTACCACCTCCCGCTCAATCAGCGGTATCATGGCATATCCGCCACCGAACGTAAATGCTCCGATTTTTAAAAACGTAACAAACAGCTCTGCTTTCTGTCTCATAACCTGTAGTTCCTTATTTCCCGCGACACATTTTTCGCTACTCATGCAAAAACAAAGAGCCGCTTCGCGGCTCTTTTTAAGAAAAGAATAATTCTTTTACTTCCTCGACCGGCATATCCATTCCGGTATAAAGTTTAAATGCGGAAACTCCCTGCCACAATAACATTCCCTGTCCTCCGATACACTGACAGCCTGCCTCTTTTGCCTCCCGTAAAAGCTTCGTCTCCTTCGGGTTGTAAACTGCGTCTGTCACGACAAGTCCCGGACGGAACATGGAAACATCTTTGATAACGCTCTCATTTTCCATCGGTTTCATGCCTACAATCGTCGCATTTGCAAAGATATCACTGGTTGCCAGTTCTTCCCGCATCTTTTCCTGGTCTGCAATGTCATAGACATTTACAACACAGTCCGGTTTCTCCGCACGGATTTTTTCCGCGGTTTCTAAAGTTCTTCCAAAGAACTGGTCTTTGATATTAAAAATAGAAATTTCACGTGCTCCCTCTAAGGCACACTGCACCTGAATTGCAGTTGCTGCTCCGCCGCCGCCTGCCACGGTAATCTTTTTTCCGCGAATCTCCACGCCGTGATCACGCAAATTATTGACAAAGCCCTCACCGTCCGTGATATGTCCAACAAGCTTTCCATCTTCGTTTACAATCGTGTTGACCGCACCGATAATGCGCGCCGCCGGAGAAAGTTCATCCACATACTTTGCTGCCTCCGTCTTGCACGGCATCGTCACATTGCATCCACGCATCTTAAGAAGCTTCATAGATTTTATAAAATCTTCTACCTGCTCGATTTTAATATCAAATGCAAGGTACGCATAGTCAAGTCCTAATTTCTGAAAGCTGTAATTATACATCGCCGGAGAACCCGAATGTCCTACCGGGCTTCCAATCAGACATAACAAACCGGTTGTTCCTGATATTCTTCGTTCCATACTGCTCCTCATTTCTATATCCGTTTTATCGTTTCTATTGTTACTGTACCTGCTTTAAAATTTCTGTGCAGATTTCGTCTGTGGTCTTATCATCCGTTGAAACCACGATATCTGCCGCACTGACATATTTGGGTCTGCGTGCCTCCATTAACTCTCTGATATGGGATACACTCATATCACTGTTTAACAATGGACGTGACGTGCTGTCCTTCACGCGCTCATAGATGGTTTCCGGGGTGGCAGTTAAAAGCACAATGATACCGTTTTTCTTCATGGATGCCACATTTTCTTCCCGCATCACGACACCGCCGCCACAGGATACAATCGCACCGGACTCCTTTTCTAACCCCAAAAGCAGGTTTGTCTCTAACTGTCTGAAATACGCTTCGCCCTTCTCTTCAAAAATCTGCGCAATTGACATTCCCTGCTGGTCTACAATCTCCTGGTCCATTTCCACGCACCGTGCTTCTTCACCAAGCATCTGTTTTAATGCCTGTGAAATTGTACTTTTCCCGACTCCCATAAAACCTATCAGAAAAATATTTTTCTTTGTTGTCTCCATAAAACTCCTCATTTCACCTTCCGATATTGCCGGTCTGTTCCGGCAGTCATAGGTATTATAACAGACCCCTCATAGGGATTCAAGAAATTGCGTTTATTTTTTTGTCTTTCACGCATACTAACGGTAACGTTTTAGCTTATCACAGGAGGAAAATTGCAATGATTAATGAAGATACCATTTATCTGCTGCGCGAATGTAATTCCGGCATTAAAATGGGAGTATTCTCGTTAGACGAGGTGCTTGAGAAGACCGAAAATGAAGATTTGAAAAAGCTTTTAGAGAACGCAAAAGAGACGCACACCGCGCTCGGGGACAAAACCCACGCCATCCTGTCCCAGTATCAGGACGAAGACAAGGAGCCGTCCGCCATGGCAAAAGGAATGTCCTGGATGAAGACAAATGTAAAACTCACGTTGAATGACAGTGACAAAGTGATTGCCGATTTGATTACGGATGGCTGTAACATGGGAGTCAAAAGCCTTTCCCGCTACTTAAACCAGTATCCCGCTGCGGAAGAACATGTTATCTCCATCGCACACGAATTGATTCAGATTGAGGAGCGGCTTGCACAGGATTTGCGGCCTTACCTATAAGCAATAGATTGTTCGCTTTGTGAGCAATCTACTGTCTAAAAAGCGAGCCAGCAAGAACATATGTCCTTGCTGGCTCGCTTGCTTTCTTAATCTAATTCGCCGTCAAAAATTCTCCTATCTGTTCCATCACCGGTTCACTCTCATTATAAATTGTAAGCGTAAGCGGCGACGATAAATCCATACTGTAAATTCCGAGGATTGATTTACCATCCACCGTATAACTTCCCCGGGCAAGGTCAAACGGTCCATAAAAATCGCCTAATATCTGACAGAGCTTTTCCGCTTTTTCCGGCGAGTTAATCAATACCTGTACCTGTTTCATAACAATTCTTACCTCCAGTCAAAACAGTTCCTATAGGTATAGTATTCCTGATTCTTCTGTCGGTAATCATTTCCAGGTTATTTTTCTTTAAAAGCTATTCTTCTGTCTTAAATGCTTCAATTTCACGCTTGAGACCAGTCATATTTTCGCCGAGCACATTGGAGGTACGGTTCAGGCTTTCCACCTTCTCAAACAGATTTGCTGCAATTCCACTGACGGTTTCCGCATTGCTTGCATTTTCTTCGATAATATCGGAAATGTAACGCACTGCCTCAACTGCATGGGAACGTTCATCATCTGCACGTTCTGTGCTTGCAGCAATCTCTTTTAAGCCCTCAATCAAAGACTTCATGCTCTCATTCATCGAACGGAAGACATCTACCACTTCCTCAACTGATTCGGTCTGCAATGCAACCATCTGTTCTGCTTCTTTCGTGTTGTCTACACTGGTCTTTGTCTGTGCACTGATGTGTGCCACATTTTCTTTGATTTCATTGGCAGCAGCTGCTGAATCATCCGAAAGTTTACGAATCTGTTCTGCAACTACCGCAAAGCCTCTTCCTGCTTCCCCGGCTCTTGCCGCCTCAATGGAGGCATTCAGAGAAAGAAGATTCGTCTGCTCTGCAATATCGGTAATTGTTCCAACGAAACGATTGATGACATCAATCTGTTCCTGTAACTGTTCTACACTGCTTCCCACACGGTTTGTAATCTCGTTCGTCTCCCGGCTGCGCTCTCCTAAGTTTCTTACGATATCAATTCCGTGCTCAATCATCTGCTCCGTCTCGCCGACCATCTTCTCAACGTCTTTTGAAACACGAAGCACTTCCTTAATCTCTGCAGACAACGAGTCTGTCTTATCGACACATTCCTGTGCGTGGTCAGACTGCTTGCCCATTCCTTCATTAATTTCATCGATTGCATTTGTGATATCAGAAGAATATTCCTGTAACTCCTGCGATACCTGATTTACTTCTTCCGCAGATTCTTCCAGTTGAACCGTTGCACTGTTTACCTTGCGTACAAGGTTTCTGGTCTGGGAAATCATATCCGTAGCAGAACTTGCAAGGTCATTAAATTCGTCTCTTCCCTTAACCGCTACATTTCCAGTCAGATCTCCTTCTGCCACACGCTCTAATTTTCTGGAAATTCTTCTCATGTTACGGTTGATACCTGAAATGATAAATGTAACTACAATGATAGCAGCAATAATGGCAATCACAACGCTGAATGCTGTAATATTCTTGATTTCTTCTGCCTGCTTGATAATGGTTGCATACGGAACAAGAACCCCGATGGTTGCACCTGTCTCTTCGCTTCTGCTGTACAAAAACAGGTATCTGCCGCCATTGTAATTAACGGTAGTATAGCCGCTTAAGTCCTGTCCTGCGGCTGCATTCTGATAGAAATCCTGCTGATAGAAAACAGTTTCTCCGTCTGCCACTTCCTGTCCGCAGATGATTTCTCTTCCGTTTGGTGTGATATATCCGACAACGCTGCCGTCCCCAAAATCAAGACCACCTAAAAATTCCTCTATGTAGGAAGAACTTACGTCTACAACAACAACTGCATTTCTTACCTTTGTCGTAATCTGATATGCCATGATATAATCGCTTTTTTTCAGAGAAAGCTTTTCATCAATCATATCGTGCGAATCGGTCCAGTTTGAAAAGTTGCCATCCATGATATCTTTATATTCTTTAAAAAATCCGTCCACATTCTGATAACTTCCGGTAGAAATACAGACTTCATTGTCCTGCGGAATAATATGGATGTTACTGATTGTATTATTCGACAGAATGACCGCATTCAGTGCCGTTCTGGTATCACTGATTAACGTTTTCTTGTCGATTGGTGTACTGTCATACATTCCGATGAAATATTTACTCAGGCTGGAGTCAAATGCGTATTTGAGTGCCTCTGCTTTCATATAGGAGCTGCTGGTGTCCATGCTTTCTACTGCCATATCAATTGTCTGCAACGTGGACTGCTCATACTTCTGGGTCAGACCTTCCGCGGACTTCTGGTACGCTGTCACACCGATTACAATCATAAACGCGACCGGAACCAGAAAACCACCAAAAATTTTCACACCAATTCCAATACGGAATCCGCTTTTCTTTTTACCCTTATTATTTTTCTGTGGTACTGCTGCCTTTGCCGGCTTCTTTGCCGGTTTTTTTGTCATGTTTTTTTTCTTTGTATTATTCATAGTTCCCCCATCCACTGCCCCAGGAAATTCTTAAGCTAAGCGAGCAGTGTTTCTATTTCATCAAGTATTTCACCAAACACATCGAGTGCATCCTGAACCGGCTTCGGACTCTCAAGGTTGACCCCCGCAATCTTAAGCAGTTCAAGTGGTGATTCAGAACAGCCTCCGCAAAGGAACTTCTTATAGCGCTCCACTGCCGGCGCGCCCTCCTTTAAGATTCCTCTTGCGAGTGCCACTGCCGCCGAAAAACCGGTTGCATACTGATATACGTAGAAATTATAATAAAAATGCGGTATTTTTGCCCACTCAAATGCAATTTCTTCATCTGAGACAATATCTGTTCCATAATACTTCTGATTTAATTTCAGATATAATTCATTCAGGCTTTCCGCAGTAAGGCTCTCACCCTGTTCTGCCATGCGGTTGCTTTCTTTTTCAAACTCTGCAAACATCGTCTGGCGGTATACCGTTCCCTTAAAGCTGTCAAGGTAATGGTTCAGAAGATATGCACGCTCTTTCTTGTCCGTTGTGTTCTTAAGCAGATATTCCATCAACAGCACTTCATTGCAGGTAGATGCGACCTCTGCCACAAACAGCTTGTATTCTGCATAGGTAAAAGGCTGCGTACTGTTTGAATAGAAGGAATGCATTGCGTGTCCCATCTCATGTGCCAGGGTGAACATATCATCGAGTGTCTCCGAATAGTTCAAAAGTACATACGGATGTGTGCCGTAAGCCCCTGCTGAATAAGCTCCGGTGCATTTTCCCTCGTTCTCATAAACATCAATCCAGCGGTTTTCAAAACCTTCTTTTACCTTTGCCACATATTCCTCACCAAGCGGTGCAAGTGCCTTTAAAACGGTCTCTTTCGCTTCTTCAAACGGAACCTTTCTTGCCGCATCTGCAATCATCGGTGTATAAATATCATACATATGAAGTTCGTCAAGTCCCAGACATTTCCTGCGAAGTCTCACATAGCGGTGAAGTTTGTCCATATTGGCAGAAACCGTATCTAAAAGATTCTCATATACCTTAACAGATACGTTATTTTCTGTCAGCGCTGCATCAAGCGTGGAATCGTATTTTCTTGCTTTTGCAAAGAAAATCTGCTGCTTTACCTGTCCGTTGTAAAGACCTGCAAAGGTGTTTGCAAATTGTCTGTAGACGCTGTACATCGCCTCAAATGCTTCCTTGCGCACCCTGCGGTCTGCACTCTGCAGGAAAAGCACATAATTGCCATGGCTTAACCGAACTTTCTCACCGTCTTCATCAGTAATCTCCGGAAAGCGGATATCTGCACTGTTCATTACAGCAAACACCTGCTCCGGTGTCTGTGACATCTCGGAAGTCATTGCAAGCAGCTTCTCCATCTCTGCGGAAAGGCTGTGTGCTCTAAGTCTCTGAATTTCTGCTATCTTCTTACGATAAACCTCAAGTTCCGGCAGTTCTTTGTAAAACCCTTCAAGCTGTTCCTCGGAAGCTGCAAGAATCTCCGGTTCGATAAATGAAACTTTTCCATTGACATCTGCCCATACGCCATAAACCTTCTGTGACATTGCCTGATGGGTAGAATCATTTCTGTCCTGGTCATACAGGCGCTGCGCATAATTGAATGCAAGGTCCATCTGCTCGCCGTAGGCATCACAGTCCTTTAACACCTGATAAAGGTTTGCGGCACTCTCCGTTACACGTCCCTCCATGCCTGCAACCCGGTCTGCAATCTCTTCAATCTGCTTTAACGCCTGTTCCCACTCTGCTGCAGACGCATACATATCGGAAACTTTCCAGGTATTCTCCTCCTTTACCTCACTGCGCTTTAACAACTCTTTTGCCATTCTCTGCTGCCTCTCTTCCATAAAATTCCTTACTACTACTTTACCCTCTTGTGGCAGAAAAGTAAATAGTTTTCTGGCTGAAAACGTTACCGGCTTTTATTTTTTTCCATTGTATTTCCGGCACTTTTCCTATATAATATAAGGATTGTAAAGGAGATATCTTATGGCATTTGATGGATTTGTAATTTCAAACTTAGTATATGAATTAAACAACACAGTTTCCGGTGCAAAAATCAGTAAGATTGCCCAGCCGGAAAACGACGAGCTGCTTTTTACGTTAAAGTCCCCTAACGGACAGTACCGTCTTGCGATGTCTGCAAGCGCATCCTTACCGTTTGTATACTTAACCGGGACAAACAAGCCAAGTCCCATGACGGCACCGAATTTCTGCATGGTGCTGCGCAAACACATTGCAAACGGGCGCATTACGCGTATTTACCAGCCGCATATGGAGCGTATTATCCATTTTGAAATCGAGCATCTCGATGAGATGGGCGATTTGTGCACCAAAACACTGATTATCGAACTGATGGGCAAGCATAGCAACATCATTTTCTGCAATTCTGACGGAATTATTATCGACAGCATCAAGCACGTTTCTTCCGCCATGAGTTCTCTGCGTGAAGTTCTTCCGGGCAGGGAATACCACATTCCGGCAACACAGGAGGACAAGTTAAATCCGCTTGAGGTGACGGAGGAAGCCTTTATGGAAACCGTTATGAAGAAACCGGTTTCCATCACAAAAGCACTCTACTCCTCTTTCACCGGATTAAGTCCGCTTCTCGCATCCGAAATCTGCCACCGCGCCTCGATTGACGGGGAGCTTCCGGTAGACTCGCTTGACGATGATGGCAAAAAGCATCTGTTCCACAATTTCAGCTGGCTGATGGAGGATGTCAAAGAGCACCGCTATGTTCCGAATATCGTTTCAAAAGGAAGGGAGCCAATTGATTTTTCCTGCTTCCGCCTGAGCGAATACGCTGATTACGACTGTAAGGAATATGCGTCTATCTCAGAAGTGTTAGAGGGCTTTTATGCTTCCCGAAACGTGTATACACGCATCCGTCAGAAATCCGCAGACCTGCGCCGCATCGTTTCTACCGCATTAGAGCGTAACCGCAAAAAATACCAGTTGCAGCAGAAGCAGCTTTCCGACACCGAGAAACGTGAAAAATATAAAGTCTACGGCGAATTGCTGCACACTTACGGCTACGGACTTGCCGAAGGTGCAAAGGAACTTGTTGCAACCAACTACTACACCGGGGAAGAAGTGACCATTCCGCTTGATGAAACTTTAAATGCGATGGAAAATGCGCAGAAATATTTTGACCGCTACGGCAAATTAAAGCGCACCTATGAGGCGCTGACCGATTTAATCCAGGAGACAAAGGCGGAAATTGACCATCTGGAAAGCATTTCCACCTCTCTTGACATCGCGCTCTCCGAAGATGATCTGACCCAGATTAAGGAAGAGCTGACAGACTATGGATACATCAAACGCAAGTCCTCTGACCGCAAGGCAAAAATCAAGAGCAAGCCGCTCCACTACCTTTCTTCCGATGGCTATCACATCTATGTCGGAAAAAATAATTACCAGAACGAGGAGCTGACATTTAAATTTGCAACCGGAAATGACTGGTGGTTCCACGCCAAGGGAATGCCCGGTTCCCACGTCATCGTAAAGGCAGGAAATGAAGAACTTCCAGATCGCGTCTTTGAGGAGGCAGGCAAGTTGGCCGGCTACTATTCCAAGGGACGGGAAAATGACAAAATTGAGATTGACTATCTCCAGAAAAAGAATGTAAAAAAACCGAATGGAGGTGCACCGGGATTTGTTGTTTATTACACCAACTACTCCCTCACCATCCATCCGGATATTTCAGGTCTGACGTTATTAGATTAAGGATGCCCTGCGCATCTCTGTGTAGGCAAGCAGGAACGGTCCTACGCCTTTTGCATCGTCTTTTACAACCGGCTCAGACATATAATAATCAAATGTACCGGAACGCTTTGTGGCACCGCCAAGGCCTGCCACAAGGCAGATTCCGTCTAAATGCAGTTCTCCGTTTTCATCCTCGGACAGATATTTCTCACAGATTCCCTCAAATGCTTTTTTGCCCGCTTCTCTATAACTCTCCGGCAAAAATCCAAGACGCACGCCCTTTAACAGTGCATATGCCATAATGGAGCTTCCGCTGGTCTCAAGGTAATTTTTCTCCATGCCGCCTACATTTACAACCTGATACCACATACCGCTCTCGTCCTGGTATTTTAACATGGCATCCATCAGTTCCACAAAAACCTGTTTTAAGCGCTCATACGGCTCTCCCACGGAAGCATCTGCCTTATCAAGCGTGTCCAGTAACGCCATGGAATACCAGCCAAGTGCACGCAGCCAGAAGTTCTGGCTGAGTCCCGTCACCTTATCGCACCAGAACATTTCTCTGGAAGAATCATACGCATGATAGTATAATCCGGTCTTCGGGTCTCTCATATGTTCCACTACATTAAAGAACTGATGAAAAATATCATCATAGTTCTTTTTGTCATTGAAACGTGTCTCATATTCCATATAAAATGGCTGGCACATATAAAGTCCGTCTAACCATACCTGGTTTGGATAAATGTTTTTGTGCCAGAAATTTCCTTCCTTCGTCCGCGGCATCTGCTCAATCTGGCTGTATACAAGGTCGATTGCCTTGCGGTATTTTTCCTTTCCGGTCAAATCGTAGAGTTCAAACAGGGTTTTTCCGGCATTGACATTGTCAATGTTTAATTCTTCAACGGAATATCCGTCGATGCTTCCGTCCTCGAACACCTTGTGGTCAATGAAATTGTCTGCAAATGCAAAATATTTTTCGTCTTTTGTAATTGCGTACATCTCTAAAATTGCCTTAATCATACAGCCGTCAATATAATTCCAGGTTGATTTCTTGCCCTGCAAAATCTTTTCAATATTCCAGATTGGGCGATCCGGCGTACTCTTCTCTAACAACTCATCAATATACTTTTCAATCTTATCCATCGTCTGGTTTCTCCTCACTTTTGAAAAATCACATTTTCAAATAACCGTTTCTTTTTCTCTATCATAGCGAAATTTTTTGACTTTGTAAACCCGCTTTTTGAAAGCGCTTACAAATTTGGCAAAAACTTCATGTTTATGACACGCCAATTTTCATATACTATCAGTGAACCAGGCGGAAACAAAACCGCAGGGTTCAAAACCAAAACAAAAAAACGAATTCAAAATGAAGGACTTTAAAACACAACAAGGAGGAAACCAATATGTCAAATCGTTCATCTAACAGAGCAGTCATTCCAGAGGCAAAAAGTGCATTAGACCGTTTCAAATATGAGGTTGCAAGTGAAATCGGTGTTCCGTTAAAAGACGGTTACAACGGTGACCTGACCTCCAGACAGAACGGTTCTGTCGGCGGCTATATGGTGAAGAAAATGATTGAGGCGCAGGAGAAACAGATGGCAGGCAAGTAAGCACTGTTATCTTCCACAAATGAGAAAGAAAGCCCCGCACGTATGATTTACGCGCGGGGTTTTTAATATCCGGGGAATTCCGGCATATTACCCTATCTTAAGATTTTTGCAATCTGTTCCGCCGCAGAATGTGGTTCTGCTGTGCGCACGATGTAATCGCACAATTTGGCATTCTGCAGTTCCTTCTCGATGGATAACAGGCGGTATTTCTTTTCCGTGTTTTCGATGTTCTTTTCTAAAATGTCCGCAATCATATTCTCCCTGCTGTTCTTGCAGAAAATGATGACCGTTGGAAACAGGCGCTTCATGGAAATGGCGCCTCCGATATCGAGTGGTATCACCGCACATTTCCCGTCTGCAAGAATCTGTGAAATATCCTCGATTTTCACGCCGTACTGCTTTCCGGCATAGACGGTTGCCGTCACAAACTCTTCCCGATGCAGTGCATATTCCTGTTCCGAAATGTGATGGTGCATCAAATCTTCACGCCCGACCACATAGGAGTGAACCGGCTTCGCAATGCCGGCTTCCAAAAGCAGCCCTGCCACCTCGTTTTTGTTCGAGCCGGACGGCCCCACAAGTGCCACCACACACGGATGCTCCACCGGCTTCTTATCCTCCACCATGGATTCCTTAATCTGATCCACAAGCTGTAAAAATTCGCTGTAGTTATTTACCGACAGTACGCCGCTTAGATTACGGTTCCAGGGTTTCCGGTAAAGCACCGGATAGGCTGCTCCGCTTTTTAAAATATTATGCGGCCCGTCATCAAGCGTCACATCAAACTGCACCAGCGATTTTTGAAAGCCCATAATAATATTATTCTCCGGGAAATCAGGAAACGCCCGAAGAATCTGTTCTGCGCGATAGCTCATAAATTTCGGCCCAATGGCGGTAATAAAGTAGACATTCCCCTTCCGGCGCAGCGTGTTCACAAACGCTTTTGCATCCTCGCTCACCGTCTGTCTCTCATACAGACGAATGTCGTTATAATATTTGAGGATGGCAGCAGTCCTTCCCTTTAACTCCCAGCTGTCAATCTCTTCTAACTTCAGGTCAAGTCCTTCTTCTTCGTTTGCCATACTGACTGCGATTTCATTTAACGGTGAAATCACATCATCCCAGTCCAGTCCAAAATTTAACATCTAAGCCATCCGCCCCTCTCTACAGATTCAGTCTGTTTCTCTGGTCTTCCTCAAACAGTTCCATATAATGACGCAGATTCCGGTGTTCTTCCCGGTTAAGTTCCGGGTCTTTCGATAAAATCTCCGTCACTTCTTCCGATGCCTGCTGTAACACTGCTGCATCCTGATAAATATCCGCCAGTGCGAACTGCATTTCACCGGACTGCCTGATTCCAAAGAAATCTCCCGGACCGCGCAGCTTTAAGTCTTCGCTTGCAATCTTAAATCCATCGTTAGAAGCGTTTAGAATTTCCAGACGCTTCTTTGCCGTCTTGCTCTGGCTGCAATTGACCATGATACAATAGGACTGTGCATCCCCACGTCCGACACGGCCTCGTAACTGGTGAAGCTGTGCAAGTCCGAACCGCTCGGCATTTTCAATCATCATCACCGTAGCATTTGGCACATTGACGCCAACTTCTACAACAGTCGTCGACACAAGCACCTGTATTTCTCCACGCATGAAGCAGTCCATCACATCGTTTTTTAATTCCGGCTTCATCTTTCCATGCAGCAGTCCAAGCGCTATCTCCTCCGGGAAAATGCTACGGAGTTTTTTCACATAATCCGTCACGTTCTCCGCTTCCATGTTCTCACTTTCCTCGACGAGCGGACAGATAATGTATGCCTGATGTCCATTTTTTATTTCCTTTTCGATAAACTCATATGCCTTACTCCGGTAATTCGTATCCACGACACAGTTTTTTATCGGAAGACGTTTCGCCGGAACCTCATCCACCACCGAAATATCAAGGTCTCCGTAAATAATGATGGCAAGCGTACGCGGAATCGGCGTCGCACTCATCACCAGAATATGTGGGTTCGTGCCCTTGTCTGCAAATGTCTCTCTCTGACGGACACCAAAACGGTGCTGCTCATCGGTAATTACAAGTGCCAGGTTATCATACAGTGCTTTTTCCTGAATCAGCGCATGCGTTCCGATAATCATGGCATTCGGGTAAAGCTGCATCGCCTCATAGGCAAGGCGCTTCTGCTTCGCCGTCATCGAACCAACTAACAGAACTACCGGTATTTTTAATCCAAACTGCTCGCATAAGCCCTGGAATGTCTCGTAGTGCTGTCTTGCAAGTACCTCGGTTGGCGCCATGATTGCAGACTGATATCCATTTGCCGACGCATCTGCCATTGCAAGAAATGCAAGGATTGTTTTACCGGACCCGACATCTCCCTGAATCAGCCTCTGCATGACAAACGGTCCCCGCATATCCCGTCTGATATCGGCAAGTGCACGCTTCTGTGCACCGGTAAGCTCGTAGGGAAGTTTTTCAAGGAGCTGTTCGGTCTCATCCTCCTCGCGGAATACAAACTCGTTTGGCTCCCTGCTCCGCTTCTCCTTCTGATACTGCATACTTAGGATAAACAGAAAAAACTCATCAAATACCAGACGTCTTCTGGCGGTAATGAGCGTGTCCATATCATCCGGAAAATGAATCTGACGTATTGCGTAGTTGTATTCACAGAGCTGATATTTTTCCCGGATGGGCATCGGAATATAATCCGTAAAAAGAGCATCATCTGAGAGTGCCATCCGCACCGTCTTTGTCACCTGATTGTTGCTTAAGCCGCCGGTGAGCGCATAAACCGGCAGAAACGCCTCCTGCCGCTCCTCATACTGTTCTTCCGTGTAAATTGTGGGCTGTTCGATGGAATAGCCGTTTCCCTTTTTCTTTATTTTTCCATAAAAGACATAGCAGACACCTGGTTTTAACTGATTCTTGACATACGGCATCCGAAACCAGACCGCCTCGATTGTCTCTCTGGCAGTCTCTAACGACGCTCCGCCCGAGGACGGTGCCTCTCCAATGATGGCAACCGTCACGGAAAGGTTCCCCTGCAGGCGTCTTACGACAGGTGTCTTTAACACCCTGCCACAGACGGCTGCCGTCTCACCCTCCGCCAAATCCTGTATATGCTTTGTTTTCGGGAACTGCACATAACTCCTGGGATAATGAAGGAGTATATCACCAACGGTGTATACTCCTAATTTTTGAAACAGCTGTTCTGTTTTTGCGCCAATTCCTTTCAACTGTGAAATTGCAGAATTGCGTTCCATAACGTACCTCTACTCTACTGAAATTACGTAGTAATAAATCGGCTGTCCGCCGTAGTGAATTTCTACTTCCACATCCGGGTATTTTTCTTCGATTTTGCTTCCGATAACAGAGGCATCCTCTTCCTTCATATCCTCGCCATAGTAGATGGAAACGATTGCGGAATCTTCATCGACAAGTGCATCAATCATTTCAAGGACGGTGTTCTCAAGCTCTTTTCCGACAGAAATAATTCCGTGGTCGCCAATTCCCATATAATCGTCCTGTTTGATTTCCTTGTCATCTATAATCGTATCGCGGACTGCATAGGTCACCTGACCGGATTTCACATTCTCAAGCTCTGCTGTCATATGTGCGGTATTCTCCTCTACCGAAGAGTCCGGCATAAAGTTGATTAACGCTGTAATTCCCTGTGGAACCGTCTTGGTCGGGATTACCACAATATTCTTATCCTCACTTAATGCTGCCGCCTGGTTTGCCGCAAGAATGATATTCTTGTTGTTCGGAAGGATAAAGATATTCTTTGCATTGACACGCTCAATCGCATTTAACATATCCTCAGTACTCGGATTCATTGTCTGACCACCCTCAATAATGTAGTCAACGCCAAGTCCCTTAAAAATCTCGTTGATTCCTTCTCCAATGCTGACAGAAATAAAGCCCATTTCCTTTGGCGGTTCTGAAGGTTTTGATTCACTCTGTGTTGGTGCCTGCATAGATTCCTGCATTTCTTTCTCTTTCAAGGCAGAAACCTTCTCATCACGCTCTAACTTCATATTCTCGATGATAATCGTTGTCAGTCCGCCATACGTCAGTCCACGCTGCATTGCAAGTCCCGGATCATTGGTATGTACATGTACCTTTACAATCTCATCATCTGCAACGACTACAATGGAATCACCAATCGTCTCAAGGTAGCTCTTGAATTCATTTTCTGCCTTGCTGCTCATCGGCTTCTCTAACATAATTAAAAACTGGGTGCAGTAAGCAAACTTGATTTCCTGCTCTGCCTGTGCCTCAATGTTGTAAGAAGAACCTCCTGCTGCCTGCTGCGGTTTTTCCGGTACTTCGATGTTATAATCGATTTCCTTGCCCTGAAGGCTGTCAGAAGCACCCTTTAATACCTGCATCAATCCCTGTCCGCCGGAATCCACAACGCCTGCCTGTTTTAAACAGGAAGCATATCCGGTGTCTTGTCAAGTACACGGTCACCCTCTTCAATCACTGCCTGAATGAAGGTAAGAAGGTCATCGGTATCCTCACAGAGAACAAGTGCCTTATCTGCCATTCCCTTTGCAACCGTAAGGATGGTTCCCTCCTTCGGCTTCATAACTGCCTTATAAGCGGTCTCTACTGCCTTCTGGAACGCATCTGTTAAAATCTGTACGTCTAACTCATCGTGTTCTGCAATCACCTTGGTGAATCCACGGAACAACTGGGAGAGAATAACGCCGGAATTTCCTCTGGCGCCTCTGAGAGAACCGGAAGAGATTGCCTTTGCCAATGCCTTCATATCCGGATGTTCAAGCGCACATACTTCTTTTGCAGCCGACATAATTGTCATCGACATATTCGTTCCGGTATCTCCATCCGGTACCGGGAATACGTTCAGCTCATTAATCCACTCTTTCTTTGCCTCTAAATTCTTTGCTCCTGCCAGAAAAGCCTTTGCAAGCGCCTCAGCATTTATCGTAGTGATTTCCACCTTTAAAATCCTCCTTAATCAATCACACGTACGCCTTCAACGTAAATGTTAATTTTTTTGATTTCCATTCCGGTAAACTCTTCTACTTTGTATCTTACCGTCTCAATCAAATTGTCAGAAACCGTTCCGATGCTGACACCATAGGCAACAATCACATGAAAATCAATCGTAATCTTATTATCCGCATCAACAGAAACATTGATGCCGTGATTTAAATAATCCTTTTTTAAAAGTTTTACAAGTCCGTCTTTCATATTAACGGCAGCCATGCCTACAATTCCAAAACACTCTACTGCAACAGATCCTGCATAAGTCGCAATCACATCTGAATCGATCGTAACTTTTCCCAACTGGGTCTCCATATGTCCATTCATATACGTCCGTGCTCCTTTCAAAGCCATATTAACGCTAGTTTATTGTATATTATAACCGCTTTTTGCGAAAATTCATAGTCATAAATTCGATTTTTTATATTTTTTTTAAAATTCGCTTGCATTCTTATGTTTTATCTGCTAGAATATTCATGTTGCGAGCCTGTAGGTTCATGAGACAAGTCGTTTTTGATACTTGTGATGCAGGTTCAGGAAAATGCAAGGAGGTGCAAAACGATGGCAAAATGTGCAGTTTGTGGAAAGGGCGCTCATTTCGGTAACAATGTGAGCCATTCTCATAGAAGATCTAATAGAATGTGGAAATCTAACATCAAACGTGTCAGCTGTAAAGTAAATGGAACACCAAAGAAATTATATGTATGTGCTTCCTGCTTAAGATCTGGCAAAGTTGAAAGAGCTTAATCAAGAACATTGAGAACACGAATGGCATCCGCTTTGGCGGATGTCATTTTTTATTACCAAAAAAAGAAGAACGCCCACTTTCCGGCGCTCTCCCTTCCTTATTCCAATGATTTTATTTTGCCTGCTCCCACAGGTTCTGGATATACTCTCTTGCCGCTACCGCATTTTCCGGCACGGTATTCTCAAGTGTCACGTGAACATACGGCTTTCTCTCACGGATAAATTTCATAATTTTCGTATAATCCATCTCTCCCGTTCCGGCTGCCACCGACACTAATTTTCCGTCTTCCACCACGAAATCCTTGATGTGAATCATGGCGATATCGTCTCCAAGCAGTTCCATTGCCTCTTCAATAATCTCGTCACGTTTCTTGTAGTTACTGATATCAAGCAGATTCACCGGGTCAAAGATAATCTGAAGGTTCGGGGAATTGATTTCATCTAACACCCTTCGCGCCCGCTTCGGATTGCATACGATATGCTTGTATACCGGTTCAATTGCAAAGATAACACCCATCTTCTCTGCATACTCTACCACCGGGCGGACATTGTGGATGAAAATATTCAGTGCTTCCTCACTGTGATTTTTCTCCTCAAACTTATATTCTTCGTTCACAGCACCCGTCTCTGTTCCAACTACACCGACATCAAGAAGCGATGCAAACCGGATATGGGTCAGATAGCGTTTTCTTATTTTATTAAGGCTCTCCGGGTTCGGATTTGCAAGGTTTAAATAGCATCCGAGCACCGCAATATCCAGTTCGTTTTTTGCGAACAGCTTTTTCAGGTAAAGAGCATAGCCCGGCGTCAGTGCGCCGTCATCGACCGGATACTCAGAAATCACTTTCGACAGTGCTAAATGACCGCAGGCAAAGCCCTGCTCATGTGCAATGGAAAGGCGCTCCTCAAGCGGCGCCTTTTTAATATCATGTAACCGGATTCCTAACTGCATCTTTTTTCTCCTTTAATCCTCTACGATTTTCTCATCAATGTCATGAAGTTCGAGTTTCTCGCCAACCTGACCTTCGATTACGACATGGTCAAGCACCAGCTTTGTTACGTTTCTTGCAAATAATCCTCTCTTGCTGCAGGTCTCCACACCCTCTGACATCACCGGAACACCGCTCTTTGCATTCTCTGCAAACGAAACAGAGACATTCTTCATCACGATTTCCTCGATTTTTTTCTCTGGAAGACCTTCAAAATAGGATGCCGCAACGTGGCAGTTCTTTGCCTCGATATCGGAAAATTCAAACCGTTTCATGGCAGGGGTGCGCTCATCCAACGGCATTACCTCTCTGCTCTGGACATACGCAGTCTTTCCGTCCGGGTCACAGAAATAAAAACTGTTTGCGCAGAACGGTGTCATCACATGATCCATCTTGATTTTGCGGAACGTGATACGGTCAAGGATGGCATCCTCACCTCTTCCGCGTCTCGTCTTAATGCGCAGTCCACGGTCTGTATGGGAGAAACGGCACTCCTCTACTAAAAGATTGATGACACCGCCCGCCATCTCGCTTCCAAGCGTCACGGCACCATGACCGTTTTCCATTAAGCACTGTCTGATATGGATATTTTCAGAAGGAGTCTTATGCTTTCTTCCCATGTAAATCTTACCGGATTTTACCGCGATACAGTCATCGCCCAGAGAAAAGCGCACGCCTGCAATTTCCACATTCTTGCAGGATTCCGGGTCAAGTCCGTCGGTGTTCGGGGAATCGCTTGGATTCTCAACCGCAAGGTTATAAAATTTCAGTTCATTGCTGAAATATGGATGCAGCGTCCAGGACGGGCTGTTGCAGAACTTCACACCCTGTAACATGATATTTTCACAATGGCTGATAAAAAACAGTCTCGGACGGAATGCGATATTCATCACCTTCGGATTCTTCCACCAGGTTTCTTTGGAAGCATTTCCGTTAATGGTTCCCTTTCCGTAGATTGTTACATTTTTCACATTAATTCCGGTAATGATTCCTGCAAACATCGGCAGCGGATTGCCTTCCCAGGTGCCAAGGTTATACTCATCTGTCTCGTCATAGCTCGTGATAAGTGCCGGAAATTTCGGAAACAGCGCACGATCTGTAAATGCCAGAAGCTCTGCGCCCTCTGCAAGCTCTAAATTCACATCGCTCTTTAAAAACAGGCTGCTGATACGATAGGTCCCTGCCGGAACAAGCACACGGCTCTTTGGCGGACAGGAAAGAATTGCTGCCTGGATGAAACGGGTATCGTCGTTCACACCGTCTCCCACTGCACCAAACTCTTTTACATTGAGGGTTACAAATTCTTCCTCTGTTGTAAAAGTAAAGCTTCCTGCAACGGTGCCATCTGCCTTTACCACCTGTACCTCATATGCCGTTGCCGGAGTCAGTTCAAACACGGATGTGACAACGGTCGCTGCAGTTCCTTTTAATTCTCCGTTCAGATAAATGGTGTAGGCTTCCTTCGTCTCATAGATTCCGCCGTCTGCAATCTCAAATGTCACACTTCTTGCCGTCTTAGCCAGCAGCTTCACAGGAATCTGCTCTTTTGCCGGTTCTCTTTTTTCTACAGTTATCTCGCTTGCTCCGTCTGTAAGACGTCTGATTTCAGCCTCATATTTTTCTGCCAGAAGGATTCCCATATCACACGCCCTCTGCTCAATTTCTGCCAGTCTCTTCTGTTCCTCACGGCTCTGGTCTGCGGCAATCGCACGCGCATCCTTTAATACAGCACGGAACAAGTCCTCCAACGCACGGTACTGCTCGTAGATTTCGATGCTCATATTAGAAAGCGTTCCCTCGAGTGCTCCAAGATATAAAAGCATCTGTCCAAAATTGCCCTTTTGAATCTCGTTCTTTGCCTCGGCCAGACGGTTTACGATGAAATTATAGTGTTCTTTTTTTCCATATACCGTCTCATATTTCATATAGGAAGGCATGATTTCCTGCAATTTTTCAAATGAAATTGTCTCTCCGAATTTTTCCTTCGCAGTCATTGTCTCCATCCATTTCTCGTCCATATTCTTCTCACTTTCCGCTGTCTCTTACAGCTTCTCGTTTTATCTGTTTTTGTCCTTTCCCACGTAGGAAAAATCCATAAAGCGCACAAAAAGTGGCGTTTCCCCTGCATATGCATACATCCCAAGCATCGCTCCGGTGAACCGTTTGCCCATTGAAATTCCCTCATCACAGAGATAATAGACATTCGGAACACAGGCTACAAGCGAACTCGTCTCAGCCATCTTTCCCGCAGAAAAGCTGCGTTTTAGATATTCTGTTTCCACGCTAAAATAAAATTTGTCCCCGACAGAGAGATCTGTTACCGCCATCGGTTCATGGCAGATATCCTTTGTACCGATATGTTCTTTTACCTGCACAAACCAGCCATTTTTATATCCAAGGAAACAATTCACCCAGGTATTTTCATCATAGTAACAGGTAATGCCCGCCTCCTGTCCCTCTGAAAGTTCCGGCACAATGCACGTTACACCTGCCGCAAAGGAAAAATCCGTCTGGCGGCGCAGCAAAATATTTCGTGCCTCCACCTGTGAAAGTGGATAATGGCTGCCCTTCAGCCGCACTGCATTTTCCTCCCAGAGGACTCCGTCCTCCTCCGGTGCACGCGGTGTCACCCACTGCTTTTTAAAATCGTTTTCCATCGGCTTCCACTCCGGCAGCAGTGGCTTTTTCTGCAATACGCTTGGTCCCTTTAAGCCGTTTACAATCGGCCAGCCGTCCGCCGTCCAGGTAACCGGGTCCAGCGCCGTCTCGCGTCCTAAGATACTGTAGCCATCGCCTATCATTCTGCCGCAAAGGTAAATCATGTACCATTCGCCGTTTTGTGTGCAGACCGGCTTCCCGTGTCCACAGCGCTGAATTGCCGCTTTTTCATCGTTCTGACGCATAATCGGATTATACGGACAAGGCTCGTAATCTCCCATCAGCTCCCGGCTTCTTGCCACACTGATGCGGTGTCCCATGCCGGTTCCACCCTCAGCAAGGAACAGATAATAATATCCATCCTTCTTTAAAAGATGTGGTCCCTCCGGCGCCCGCTTCTGGTCACCATAGTACAGAAGCTTTGCCTCTGAAATCTGTTTCGTACAGTCCTCATTTAACTCAAAAATACGCGCACCGCGGTTTAAGAGCATATAGTGTCTTCCATCCTCATGGAAAATAGACGGATCGATTCCGTCCTCGTCTATGATGGCAGGCTTGCTGTAAGGTCCTTCTGGTTTGTCAGACGATACCACAATCTGTTTGCGGTAGACGGTTCCGGTATCATTTAGCCGATACGTAGCGGTAATATAAAATCTGCCACCGTCATAGGAAATGTCCGGTGCCCAGTATCCTCTGCCGCCTTCTAACTCCTCTAGTGCCGCCCACTTTGGTTCTGTCACGGCATAGCCGATGATTTCCCAGTGAATTAAATCTCTTGAATGGGAAATTGGAATACTGGGAAAGAAGATAAACGAAGAATTTACCATATAATAATCTTCCCCTACCCGCACAATGGAAGGGTCGGGAAACATTCCGGTACGGATGGGATTTTTGTACATCGCCTCGTAAGCGGCACCTGTGCTCTCTTCATAATAGAAAAGCAGTTCTTTATCATCCCTCTCCCATGCAATCTGGTATGGTGTGATGCAGTCCGCATCCCCGGCTACAATCGACATCCCTACTTTTTCAACCAGATAACGATTCATTTCCAGATTGCCGGACATTGCCGCATAATGAAGAATGGTACGATTTTTATCGTCCACAAGGTTCATACTCGCCCTTGAATACTCCACCAGATATTTTACAATCGCAAAATCCCCCTGCTTCGCCGCATAGAGGGCAAATGGGATTCCATCCGGGGTTTTTCCATCAATGCAGGACGGTTCTTCTGTCAAAATTGCTGTTACATCTGCAAGTGACCTTTGTTCTAATGCTTCCTGTAAGCATTTTTCCTTCTCTGTCATCGAAACCTCCGCTATTATCTACAAAAGGCTTAAGATTTCTCTTAAGCCTCTAATAATAATTCGCTGTATCTACCGCCCAATTTTTTCAGGCCTGCTGCAATACATCCACCATATACGACTGCACCTTCATACTTCAGATGCGTATTATCCGTCAGTCCTTCCGGATGAGATGGATAAACATCTTTTGGCAGATGCATATACCAGTCTTTTGTTTTTTCAGCACCCGCCTTGCGCAATTTCTCGCGGCTCATGCTGTATAAATCAATCAATGGAACGTCTAAATTTTCTGCGGCCTGCTTCATTGCAGCCACATAATCCGAATGTTCCCCTACGCCAAGCTGATTTCCTTCCGCAAAACATCTGCGCTCTAAAGGAGTAATCAGTACTGGGTAAGCTTTTTTCTCACGTGCTGTATTGACAAACCTCTCTAAATTCACCATATACTGTCCAAATGGATCTGTGTATCTGGCCGGGTCTGCCTTCTTTTCATCGTTGTGTCCAAACTGAATGAAAAGGAAGTCACCTTCCGTGATCTGCTCCTCAATGGCAGCTAATCTTCCTTCATCAATAAAGCTCTTTGTGCTTCTGCCGTTCTTTGCAAAGTTCAAAACTTTTACCTCCGGCTTTAGGAACAGGTGAAACACCTGTCCTATGCCTGTCTGAGGATATGTCGTGATATCATTGTACTGAACGGTGGAATCACCTGCCCAATAGATTGTCGCCATAATTTTGTCCTCTTGCTTACTCTTTTACTGCTCCGATATTAACACCCTTTACAAAGTATTTCTGTAAGAAAGGATACAGAATCATGAATGGGATGATTGCAACGATAATTGCTGCATTCTTAACCGTATTCTCAGTTGCGGAACCGTTCGCCTGCGGTAAATCACTACCCATGATAACGCTTCTTAACTTCATCTGGAAGTTGTATAAGCTGGAATCGGTAATGTAAAGTTTGTAATGAGTATAATCGTTCCAGTAAGTAACGGCAAACATCAAACCGATAGATGCCAGTGCTGCTTTTGACATTGGAAGTACGATACGGACGAAAGTCTGCATCGGAGAACATCCATCAAGTGTTGCAGATTCAAACAAACTGGTCGGAATTCCCTCAAAGAAGTTACGCATCAATACCAGATTGTATACGTTAAGTGCCGGAAATAAAATTACAACCCAGATCGTGTTCGTCAAATGTAATGATTTTAATACCAGGTAGGTAGGAATCATACCACCATTGAAAATCATGGTGAATAATAACATATTTGCGAAGAAGTTACGTCCCGGCATATCCCACTGAATCAGTACATAAGCACCGAGTGTTGACAGTGTCAATGCGATTGCAGTACCTGCAATTGTTGTGATAAAGGAAATCACTAACGGGTGGAACAAAGTCGGGTTTCTGAATACGGAAATGTATCCGTCCCATCCGAACTGCTCCGGCCATAATTTCATACCATATGCGGTTCTTAAATCTAAGGAGTCTACTAATACCTTCCACATCGGGATGATAATAATCAAACTTAAAATGATAAATATAATTCCGTTTACAATCGGAAATACATGAAGTTTTTTCCTGCTTTTCATAATTCTCTGCCGCTCCTTCCTATACAATGCCTCGGCCGTCACGAATCTTCTTGCTTAAATGGTTGCAGGCAAGAACAAGGATACAGCCTACTAAGGATTTAAACAAACCAATTGCGGTTGTATATCCATAGTTTGGAATTGCTCCACTGTTAAAGGTCTGATAGTAAATGTAGGTTTCCAAAACGTTTGCAGTATCAAGAACCGCATCGTTCTGTAATACGAATGCAGACTCGAACAGGTTCATAACTTTTGCAAGGTTTAAGATTAACACGGTAAGAATTGTGTTACGCAATGCCGGGTATGTAATATAACGCATTTTGCCCCAGCGTCCGGCACCATCGATAGATGCTGCTTCGTAAAGCTCTGTATTTATTCCGGCAAGCGTTGCCATAAAGATAACTGTCTGCCAACCGGTTTCTTTCCAAATATTAATGATATAGTATGAAAATCTCCACCACTTGGAATTACCAAGGAAGTAAATCATACTGCTTGAATCAAGTACACCGATATTTACCAGGAAGGTGTTTACAAGACCCTGGCTGGTCGGCGCCAAAATCAGGGAGAATACAGATGCTGTAACTACCCATGACATAAAGTGTGGCAGATAAATAATTGTCTGTACAATCTTTTTAAAGTGAATATTGATAATCTCATTTAAGAAAATGGATACTACGACTGCAACAACAGTTGTCAGTACGAGTTTGATAATACTAATCTCTAATGTATTAATAAATGCAGACCAGAAGTTCGGCATACTGAACATCTTCTGGAAGTTCTGAAGTCCGATAAAGGTTGCAGCCTTAATACCGTTATAACTGGTAAATGCATATCTTACGCCAAGCATTGGCAAATAGAAGAAAATAATTGCAAAAATGAATACAGGAAGAAACATCAGATAGAATCCTCTGTATTTATACATTTTTGCTCCCAAATTTTTCTTTGATGCCTTTGGTGCGGCAGCTTGATTTTTCTTATTTTTCATATCTGTTCTTCCTCTTCAATAAAATTAGGATACCCATGAGAAACTAAGTTTTATCTTACAAATTAAGTCTTCTCTTTCATGAAGGAATGTGGAGCTATGGAAGCACAACTCCACATTCCGTTCTTTTATTGTTTTCCCATTACAGGAAAGTTTTTACTGATTCAAAGAATCTACGATAGCCTGTGACCACTCAGCACCATGATCAGATTCAAACTGAGCATATGCCTCGTCGATTGTCATCTCGCCCATTACTACGTTAGCGATTAACTGATTCTTTAAGGTTGTAAGGTCACCGTTGTACTGGCTCATTGCATCACTAGAAGGAATCAGGTCTGCTGTTACACAGTTATCATTGAAGATCTGTGCAGAATTCTTAGCTTCGTCTGCAACAGTTGTTTCCTTCGGGTCATTTGCAAGTTCTACTAAAGCAAGCATCGGATCGATGTGAGCTTTTGTATACTGAGTTCCCTCTTTCTCACGGTTCTCAAGCATATGGAACTCGCCTTCTGCATAAGTCTTCTCGTTCTCAGTACCAGCAAATAAGGTCTCTGCTGCTGTTGACCAGTGAACACCTTCAACACCGTATGTCCATAAGAACTGGGTGTCTCCGCCATCCTGCATAGTCTCGATGAAGTATTTGAATACGCCTTCCGGATTCTCGCAGGTAGAGGTGATGCACCATACTGGAGGAACACGGTCAAGATACTGTCCTACTTCAGCGATTGGAGCAAGAGCTACTAAATCACCGTCAAGTCCGTTTGCTTCCAGGTTAGTCTTTAAGTTGGTTGCCCAGGTTCCTGCCCAGTAAGTAAATACACCGAACTCATCGCTGTAGAACTTGTTACGGCAGTCAGAAGTACCATTTGTTAATGTAGTCGGGTCAATTAAACCTGCTGCATAAGCATCTGATAATCTCTGAAGAGCTTCCTTCATGGAATCCTCGGTAAATCCGTCTTTCCATGTACCATCTTCTGCTTTGTAGAAGCTTGGATGTGCATCCTGATAGAACTCTGGCAGATAGTTGGTGTAAGGAGCTTCTGTTCCGATGAAACCTGCTGCAGATACACCATAGTGACCATTCTGAGCGAATGCTGTCAGCATGTTGATGTACTCTTCATAGTTTGTCGGAGCCTCTAAGCCAGCCTCATCTAACCAGGACTGTTTTACATATGTAACACATCCGTTACCACGTGCTGCCGGCATACCATATAACTTGCCGTCAATCTTAACACCGTCGATAACACCTGTGCTGCCGTATGCATCCTGTCTCTGCTTTAATTCAGAGTTCTCATATGCATCTGTCATATCCCAGAGAACGCCCTCTGCAGCATAACCTGCATAATAGGTAGAACCAAGGATGATAACATCCGGCCAGTCACCGCTTGCGATTGTCTGACCTACTACATCGTAGTATGCATCATGGTCCGGCTGGATAACATTGATTTTGATGCCTGTAAGCTCTTCCAATTTTGCGATGAACTCTGCCTGACCGTTTTCCTCTGTGAATACGGTACCGTCAACCATAATGGTGATTTCTTCCGGCTTCTCAACATCACTTGCTGTGTCAGCTGCACCATTGTCTTCTGCTCCAGTTGCTTCTGTACCAGCAGCTGCTCCCCCAGCATTGCTGGAAGCATTGGAATCAGAACCTGCGTTTGCATTGGAGTTAGAATTTGTGCTTCCATTGGAACCACATCCTGCCATACTTGCTACCATAGCAGCAACCATGAGCAATGAAACTACTTTCTTTTTCATAAGGACCTCCTATAAAAAATTGATTTGTGTGACACGAAATGTAAGCTCTTTCATGTCCTGCGTTTACATTATCATTTTTTACCATTTTCTGCAAGAAACAAATTTTGAGGCAGGGAACAAATTTTGTTTTCGCTCCCGTACACCCTTTATTTTCGGGCTTTTCAACATCTTCTGTTGTATTTTTTTCTTTTTTGTGATACAGTAAAGGAGTTGCAGGAACTGTCAAAAGCAGGACATTTTTCCATGCAATTTTTGAATCTTTCCGATTAAAAAAGGATTATACCATTTATGAATAGAAAGCATTTACATCAGACAAATATTGTATCCTCACAGGATTCACATACCAAAATATCTGTGCGTTTTACCATCTTGTACAGTCTTTTTTTGTGTATCATTTTATTTCTTGTCATTTATCTGCATCTTTCCGCATCGAAAAGTTCACAGGCAGAATTCTGGTATCAGAACCATGTTTCCTTCAACAACGCTGTCACGCTCTTAGATAATGATTTCATGGCAATCGAGACCTATTGCAGACAGCTTACGCAGGAAAGCACCTTTTTAACACTTGCCCGTGCAGAAGATACCAGTCAGAATGAGTTTTTCTTAAACGGTTTCCGGCTGAAAAATGAGATGCCGACCTCTTTAGTAAGCTACCCGGGCATCCCGGTTACTTCCTATTTTATATATTTACGAAACACGCAATATGTAGCTTCCATTAATTCCTTTAAATCCGACACTCTTTTTTATGAGAGGAACTACCCTTCCGGTGTTCCAGATTATGAAACATGGAAAGACTACATTTATGCAGACAACGGAAATGGGACTATGCACTTTATCGCAGGAAAAAGTGCGGACGGCGTGACAGACAGCTATTTATATCTGGTGAATTTAAATACGCTCTCCTACAAAAACATTCCGGTAACCGCCGGATTTCAAATCAGCAGCCAGAAACTGCGCAATATTTTCTCCGGCATTTCCTTAGAAGATGGCGGCTGTCTTTTGGCGCTTGATGAAAACAATGCACCGGTATTTTATTTTACAGAAAGTGATTCCGACCGCACAGCCTTTGCAACTTCCGATTATGCGTCCCTTTCGGATGAGCTGCCTGCGCTTTCCTTCCATAATGAGACCGCAACCTTCTCTTTTAATGGAAGATCCATGCACATTACCAGAAGCATTTCCATGGCAAATGGCTGGCACTACTATCTGATACAGCCCGCATCACTGTATGTGTCCGCTTATGAGAACCTGTTTATCATGATTTTTGCTGCGGCAGTGATTCTCGGCCTGTTTGTTGTAGTTCTGCTTGTCAAAAACAGTATGCGTCCTTACGTTGCCTTAAACTCAGAGCTTCAGGAAACGATTACAGACCGTAACCAGCTTCAGGAAGTTGTCAATGCCACAAAACCGATTATTTACGACACCTATCTGCGGCAGTTAATGTATGAAAGCGTTTCCACACAGGACGAATTAGATTACATCCGTTCCTTTTTGCACTTAGAGAACCCGGGATTATCCTATTATGTTCTCTATGGCATTATCTATGAAAGTGATTTTGTGACAGACGGCGCCACCGAAAACACCATGAGCACCTCAGACCTCAACAGCCTCGTTCACAATACACTTGCAGAATATTTTTCCTACCATAATATGCTCTATCTCTTCTCTCCGAAGGAACGAACTTATGCACTCCTGTTCCCGTTTGAGGGAGACAGCGATGAAATGCTGATTTCGCTTCAGGAAAAAGTTTTAAAGGTACATACCAGACTGTTAGAAGAATATTCCATCTGGTTTTTCACCGGAATCGGTCTTCCGTGTGCGTTTTCCAATATCTGGGAATCCTATCAGCAGGCAAAGGATGCTTCCGGCTACACCAGCAAGAACTATATCTTCCTGCCGTATGAGATGTTAAAAAAGGATTCCCATGCTTATTACTATCCGGCAGAATTTTCTTCCCGTATGATACAGGCAGTTACAACCGGAAGCACTACTTCTGTCATTGAATTATTTGGACTGATTCATCAGGAAAATATTGAACAGCGTTCCCTTCCAATTCAGCTTTTACGGTTCCTGCTTTCAGACATCCGCAATACGTTGTTGAAGGCACGTTTTTCCATCACAACGCCGACCGCAGAACAGGAAAGCGCCCTGCACGAGATTGATGAGCTGTTGGCAGATGAAAACTTAAGTTTCCGTTCCTGCTACGATACCGCATTAAAGCTCTGTACGCTGTTCCATCCGAAGCAGGAGAAAAATACGCTGATTGAAGATATCGTTGCCTATATCCGTGCTAATTACAAAGATCCATCCCTGTGTCTGAACAAACTCTCGGACGAATTTGGAATATCAGAAAGCTATTTTTCCCATATGTTCAAGGAAAATATGAATATTAATTTCTCGGTTTACCTTGAAGACCTTCGCTTAAATGAGGCAGCGCGCCTTATCAAAGAGGGAAACTCCAATCTGACCGAAGTTTCCATTGAAGTAGGTTACAACAACCCAACTTCCTTCCGCCGGGCATTTAAAAAGAAATTCGGTGTTACACCGAGTGCCATGGCAGCACAATAAGACAGGAGGTATCTTGACGCAATGCTTACGATTCCAGTCACAATTCCGGAGGCGGTCGGAATCCCCTCCGGCTGTATTGTTAATTTTCTGACACGTCTCGATCGTTACGGGATTCCCATGCACAGTGTTCTGCTCTGTCGTCATGGGAAGCTCGCCGCAGAGGGCTATTACGCACCTTATCGTGCCGATACCCTGCACCGGATGTTTTCCATCAGCAAAAGTTTTACATCCATTGCCATCGGACTTCTCGCTGATGAAGGAAAACTTTCGCTTGATGACTGCATCGTAAATTATTTTCCGGATAAAGTTCCGGCAGATGTCCATCCCTGGATTTCATCCATGACTATTCGCGATATGCTAATGATGCGAACCTGCCATGCTTCTACCACTTATAAGGTAAATATGAAAGAGGACTGGGTCGAAAGCTTTTTCACCGTTCCGCCGACACACCCTGCTGGAAAGCTCTTTCACTATGATACCTCCTCTGCGCATACACTTGCTGCGCTTGTAGAACGGTTATCCGGAATGCCAATGCTCGATTACCTGAAAAAAAAATTAGCACCTTTGGGATTCTCAAAGGAATCTTATATGCTGACAGACCCCTTTGGCATCTCTATGGGTGGAAGCGGTCTGGTTGCAACCCCGATGGACTTATTAAAATTTGGCTGTTTTATTTCTGGTGAGGGCTATATAGACGGTAAACAACTGCTCTCCGCAGACTATATCCGCACAGCGGTTTCCAATCTGTCTGATACCCGCGTCACAGCGCCTGTCCGAAGTGAAGCCTGCGGCTATGGTTACCAGTTCTGGCAGAATGAAAAAGGCGGCTATGTGTGCTATGGCATGGGGGGACAGTTCATTATTTTTCTTCCGCAGTATGATTTTATCTGCGTTACGACCGCAGACACACAGGGAATCGGTGGCGGCAATCAGGTGATTTATGATGCCCTGTATGAAGAGATTCTTCCTTTTATGGCATCAGATGCACTCCCGGAGGATAAAAAAACGCATACAGAGCTTCTCTCTCTATTGGAAAATTTAAAGATTTGTCCACTGAAAGCGGATACCCATCCATCACAGGAAGCATCCCTTTCCGGCAAAATGTTTGAACTTGTTGAAAATAAAATGGGATTTTCCAGACTCTCTCTTTCCTTTGCAGATGACACTGGAACGCTCCATTTTACCTTAAACGGGACAGACTGCGAACTTAACTTTGGCATGGGACACCTGGAAACCGGAATTTTCCCCATCTATTCCATGCGCTATGCCGCCAGCGGTATGTGGCAGAACGATACGACCTTATATTTAAAATTTCACATTATCGATTCCTTTGTCGGTTCTGTACATTTTCAGTTCTCGTTTGGCGAAAATGATGTCACCGTGTTCTTAAAAAAACAGGAAGAAAGCCTGTTTACGGAATTTCAGGGACATTTGTACGGAACGCTTGCATAGAGACACGCACTGCAAGGCGCATGCAGCTCGTATAAAAAAACTGGGCAGCTTCTTTTTAAGAAACTGCCCAGTTTTTTATTTATGTTTGCAATACACTTTTTTACAACACACTTTTGTGCAAAATCTCTTACTGTGGCTGTTTTCCGATGTATGCTAAGATACCGCCATCTACGTAAAGGATATGTCCGTTTACTGCATTGGATGCTTCAGAAGCAAGGAATACTGCAGGACCTGCTAACTCTTCCGGTTTTAACCATCTGTTTGCCGGAGTCTTAGCGCAGATGAACTGGTCAAACGGATGTCTGGAGCCGTCCGGCTGAATCTCACGAAGCGGAGCGGTCTGCGGAGTCTCAATATAACCAGGTCCAATACCGTTACACTGGATGTTGTACTGGCCGTACTCAGAACAGATGTTCTTTGTCAGCATCTTTAATCCACCCTTTGCTGCTGCATAAGCAGAAACGGTCTCACGTCCAAGCTCAGACATCATAGAGCAGATGTTAATAATTTTTCCGTGTCCCTTCTTAATCATTGACGGGATAACTGCTTTGGAAACGATGAACGGAGCATTTAAATCTACGTCGATAACCTGACGGAACTCTGCTGCTGTCATCTCAGTCATCGGGATACGTTTGATGATACCGGCATTGTTTACCAGAATATCGATAACGCCAACCTCTTTCTCAATCTGAGCTACCATAGCGTTTACAGCATCCTCGTTGGTAACGTCACATACATATCCGTGAGCCTCAATGCCCTCTTCCTTGTATGCAGCAATTCCCTTGTCAACTAATTCCTGTTTGATATCGTTGAATACGATAGTTGCGCCTGCTTTTGCGTATGCAGATGCAATTGCAAATCCGATTCCGTAAGATGCACCTGTTACAAGTGCTACTTTACCTTCCAGTGAAAAATTGTCAATGTATGACATATTCGTGTTCTCCTTTTCTTGTTGATGCTGTTTTTAGTTACATGTTCTATTGTCAGGTACCGGACTGTAACATCCGATACCCAAAAACCTTTTAGAGTGTGACACCCTGCTTAAAGATTGCCATATCGTGGAAACCTGCTTCCTCGCTGCAAACCTTTTTGCCAGAAGCAACTTCAAGCACATAGTCAAATAACTTCTGACCGGTCTCTTCTAACTCGGCATCTTCTACCAGTACGCCTGCGTTAAAATCAATCCAGTTCTTCTTCTTTCCTGCCAGTGCGCTGTTACTTGCAATCTTAACCGTCGGAACCGGTGATGCAAACGGGGTTCCGCGTCCTGTCGTAAACAGTACAATATGTGCGCCGCTTGCTGCCAGTGCAGTTGCTGCTACAAGGTCATTTCCCGGTGCACTCAGAAGATTTAAGCCCGGAACAGATACTCTTTCGCCATAGGAAAGAACACCCTTTACCGGTGCACTTCCGGATTTCTGTGTACATCCAAGAGACTTGTCTTCCAGTGTGGAAATTCCACCTTTTTTATTTCCCGGAGACGGATTCTCATAGATGGTCTGATGATTATCTTTAAAATACTGTTTAAAATCATTGATTAGCTTCACAGTTTCATCAAACAGCTCGCGGTTCTCGCAACGGTTCATCAGAAGTGTCTCTGCACCGAACATCTCCGGAACCTCTGTCAGAATAGTTGTTCCGTTCTTTCCAATCAGGATATCGGAGAATTTTCCGACAAGCGGATTTGCTGTAATACCGGAAAATCCGTCACTTCCACCGCATTTCATTCCGATGATAAGTTTGGATGCACTAATCGGCTTGCGCTCAAATCCGGCTGCATAGTCAATCAGCTCTTCAAGCAGTGCCTCGCCTGCTTCCATCTCATCCTCGCACTCCTGGCATACCAGGAATTTGACACGGTTCTCATCATAATCGCCGATGTAGCGTTTCAGTTCCCCGATATTGCTGTTTTCACAGCCAAGACCAAGCACTAACACACCACCTGCATTCGGATGATTTACAAGGTCAGCTAAAATCGTTCTGGTGTGCTCCTGGTCATCGCCCATCTGGGAGCAGCCATACGGATGCGGAAATGCAATTACTTCTTCCACGCTTCCTTTTACATGAACGTTTGCCGCTTTTGCCATTGCGGTCGCAATGTTATTTACACAGCCAACAGTCGGAATAATCCAGATTTCATTGCGGACACCGACTTTGCCATCCGGGCGCTCAAATCCCATAAAGGTGCGCTCTTCGGACGGATGAACCGTTGTCTCTACCGGCTCATAACTGTACTCTAACAAATCGCCCAGCGCAGTTCCTACATTGTGCGTATGAACCCACTGTCCTGCCTTGATATCCTCTTTGGCATTTCCGATGCGGAAGCCGTATTTCACGACTTCTGCACCCTTTGCAATATCTGCAATCGCCATTTTATGTCCTGCCGGAATGGTCTCTGCTGCAGTGACATCAACGCCCTGAACGGAAACGGTTTCTCCCGGTGCAAGCTCTTTTAACGCTACGATTACATTGTCTTTTTCATTAATCTTAATAAAATCTTTCACGCACAACCTCCCGGTTTTTATGCAAAATATTTTTCCATGGTCTTACGCATACCCATGCTGCGGATATCAGAGATGTAGTTTGTCACTGCCTCTTCTACTCCGGCAAGCTTGGTTAAATCCTGACCCCAGAAGTTCTCATTGGAAAGAACGGCATGTGCATATTCAGCCGGCTCTTTGGAGCTGTTTGCTGCGAAGAACTCTAATACATCTGCATCGTCCATGATGTTGTATTCCTGTCCGTCTCTGTGTCCGATTAATGCCTTGTCGCGGATTTCAGTACCGGTATAAAATGCCATCAGTGCTGCTAATGAGAAGGTTAAGTGTGTCGGAAGTTTTCCTTCTTTTTCAATGTATTCTAAGAAACTTGGCATACATCTTGCTCTCCACTTGGAAACAGAGTTTAAGGAGATGGACAGATGTGCATGCTTTACATACGGATTGTTGAATCTTGTAAGCACTGCCTCTGCGAAATCTATAAGATCCTGCTTCGGAAGGGTTAATGTCGGGATTACTTCGTCAAAAATAGTAGCCTTGATGTATTTCAAAATCAGTTCGTCCTTCATGGACTCAAGTACGATGTCATTTCCACAAAGGTAAGATGCCAGTACGAAAGAGGTATGTGCTCCGTTTAAGATACGTACCTTTCTCTGTTTATACGGTTTCTGGTTATCGGTGAAAATAACCGGAAGTCCTGCATCCGGAAGCGGGAACTCTTTGCTGATGTCCTTTGCGCTCTCGATAACCCAGAGTGCAAACGGTTCACCTGTTACAATCAGGTTGTCCTGATAGCCGAATTCCTTGCAGAGTTCTTCTGCCTCGTCTCTCGGGTAACCAGTTACGATACGGTCTACCAAAGTAGAGGTAAATACACAGGCATCATTTAACCATGTCACAAATCCGTCCTCAAGATTCCAGAGTTTTGCGAATTTCAAAACGCACTCTTTCAGGTGGATTCCGTTGTCATCGATTAACTCAACCGGAAGCATTACAAGACCCTTGTCTGCTGCTCCGTTAAAGTGTTTGTATCTCTCATATAAGAACTTGGTCAGTTTGCCCGGGTAAGTCTTTGGAGGATTGAATTCCATACGGTCTGTCTCATCATATACAATACCAGCCTCTGTGGTATTAGATACGATGTAGCGCAGTGTATCGAGTTTTGCATATGCAGCGTATTTCTCATACTCTCCGTAAGCATCTACTGCGTCTGCAACGCTTGTTACGACACGGTTGATACGTTTTGCTTCGCCGTCAACGATTCCGCGAAGCTGTACGGTATACTGGCACTCCTGCTCATGGAAACGGTCCAGATTACCGAACTCAATTGGTTTTACAAGAACGATGTCCCCGTTAAATTTGCCCTGCTCATTTGCAATGTCAATCATGTAGTCAACAAACGCACGAAGGAAATTTCCCTCTCCAAACTGCAGAACCTTTACCGGTCTTTCTACTTTTCCTGTTTTTGCTTTGCTTAATAACTCCATATGATCCTCCTGATACTTGAAAGTTTATTTGAACTTAATGTTGTTTTGTAAGCGTTTACACTTTGTATTTTTGCACCTTTTTTGCAATTAGTCAATATGTAATTTTGCACAATTTAGTAAAAACATCCAGTTTCCTTATTTTTCGGGACTTTCTTTTTACATTTCAAGCATTTTTCTTTTTTCGGTTCTTGCTTTCTTATCGTGCTTATTGTATAATGTTTTCAGCCGAAATGAAACTGCTTTCATTACCATGTTTCCTGGGTTTTTCCATTTTATGAAAGCACATTTTTATCCAGTTCGGCAAGTTAGGGGAAAAAATGACGATTTATGACATCTCAAAAAAAGCAGGTGTATCCATCGCCACTGTCTCCCGTGTCTTAAACGGAAGTGACAAAGTGCGTCCTGCTACACGCCAGAAAGTAATGGATATTATTGAAAAGTATGACTATGCACCAAATGCGTTTGCAAGGGGAATGGGACTTCATTCCTTAAAGACCATCGGTATCTTATGTGCAGACTCTTCCGACCTGTTTCTCGCCAAAGCGGTCTACCACTTAGAGCAGGAATTGCAGGAAAACGGCTATGAGTCCATTCTCTGCTGTACCGGATATAACCGTGACATCAAGGAAAGCTATCTGAATCTGATTCTTTCCAAAAAAGTAGACAGCATTATCTTAGTTGGTTCTAACTTTATCGGGACCAACGAGGATGAGAACCAATATATTAAGGATGTTTCTGCCCAGGTACCTATCATGCTTTTAAATGCATCTTTCGATTATCCAAATGTCTACAGCACATTGTGTGACGATTACACCACCATGTATGAGGCAGCCAGTTCCATGTTGGAATACGGAATCCATGATGTTCTTTACCTTTACAATTCCAACTCCTACAGTGGAACCAAGAAACTGAACGGTTTCCGTGCCGCCATGGATATGCATGGAGTTGCGGATTATGAGAAGCGTGTGCTCTTCTACCGTGGAGACATGCAGAACATGAACGAAATCGCCGATTTTGTTGCAGAGGCTGCAGACAGTGGAATCCATTTTTCAGGCGTAATTGCCGCTGATGACAATCTTGCCATTGGCGCTGTAAAATACGCACACTACAGAAACCTCTCCATTCCGGAAGATTTGTCAATTATCGGATATAATAATTCCATGCTGACAACCTGCTGTACTCCGGAACTGACATCCGTTGACAACCGTCTGGAATCCCAGACACACCAGCTCGTCGCAACGCTTCTCGGCGTTTTATCCGGCGAGGAAATGCCGAAAAAATCCGTTTTTTCCGGCAAACTTATCAAACGTGGAACTACATTATTTTAATACAAGGAGGATTCATTCATGAAACCATTTATGGACAAAAACTTTTTATTACAGACCGAAACAGCACAGAAGCTGTACTTCGATTTTGCAGCAGACACCCCGATTTTAGATTATCACTGCCACATTAACCCTCAGGAAATCTATGAGGATCGTCAGTTCGAGAATATCACCCAGGTATGGCTTGGCGGAGACCACTACAAGTGGCGTTTTATGCGTTCCTGCGGTGTAGACGAGAAATACATCACCGGCGATGCTTCCGACAAGGAAAAGTTTTTCAAATGGGCTGAGTGCCTTGGTAAGGCCATCGGCAACCCGCTCTTCCACTGGAGCCATCTCGAGTTACAGAAATATTTCGGTTATCACGGCGTTTTAAATAAAAACACCGCAGAAGAAGTATGGAACTTATGTAATGCAAAGCTTGCTGAGCCGTCCATGACCGTCCGCAACATCATCAAGCAGTCCAACGTTACCTTAATCTGCACCACAGATGACCCTGCAGATTCCTTAGAGTGGCACAAAAAGATTGCTGAGGATGCTTCCTTTGACGTACAGGTACTTCCGGCATGGAGACCTGACAAGGCCATGAACATCGAGAAACCGACCTACCTCGACTACTTAAACCAGCTTTCTTCTGTTTCTGATGTAAAAATCGCTACTTTCGCAGACTTATGCAAAGCACTTTCTGTCCGCATGGATTTCTTTGCTTCCATGGGCTGTGTCGTATCTGACCACGCATTAGAATATGTTATGTATGCACCGGCTTCTGCTGAGGAAATCGAGAATATCTTCGCTTCCCGTCTTGCAGGAAACGCTGTTTCCCGTGAGGACGAGTTAAAGTTCAAGACTGCATTCATGCTTTATGTCGGTAAAGAATATGCAAAGCGCGGCTGGGTATTACAGCTTCACTATGGCTGCAAGCGCGATAACAACACTCCGATGTTCGACCGCCTTGGACCGGATACCGGTTATGACTGCATCAACAACTACGCTCCGTCTTCCCAGATGGCTGATTTCTTAAACGCTTTAAATCAGGACGGAAATCTGCCAAAGACCATTATCTACAGCTTAAATCCGAACGACAACCAGGCAATCGGCACTATTTTAGGATGCTTCCAGGATTCCACCGCTGTTGCAAAAATCCAGCAGGGTTCCGCATGGTGGTTCAATGATCACAAGACCGGTATGCAGGATCAGATGACTTCTCTTGCAAACCTTGGAAATCTGTCCGGATTTGTTGGAATGCTTACCGATTCCAGAAGCTTCCTCTCCTACACCAGACATGATTACTTCCGTAGAATCCTCTGCAACTTGATTGGTAACTGGGTAGAGAACGGTGAATTCCCGGCTGACTACGAAATCCTTGAGGAGATTGTAAAGGGAATCTGCTACAACAACGCTGTCAAATATTTTGGTTTTAACTTATAAAAAAGGAGAACTTTTATCATGGAACTTAGAACAGCCGCATCTCCAAGAGATGTCAAACATTACACAACCGAGCGTTTAAGAGAAGAATTTCTGATTGACGATTTATTCCAGCCGGATGTCATCAAACTGGTATACAGCCACATCGACCGTATCATCACCGGTTCTGCCGTTCCGGTAAAGGAAACACTTGTACTGACTGCCGGAGACGAGCTTCGTGCACAGTATTTCTGTGAAAGACGTGAGCTTGGCGTCATCAACATCGGTGGTGCCGGTGTGATTACAATTGACGGTAAGGCATATCAGGTTGGCCACAAAGAAGGTATGTACATCGGCATGGGCGCAAAGGATATCTCCTTTGCCTCCGTCGATGCTTCTGCTCCGGCAAAATTCTATTTAAACAGCGCTCCGGCACACAAGACCTATCCGACCGTTTTAATCAAACCGGAAGGAACACCGGAAGAAGGCGTTGTCATCGTAAAAGACTGCAACAAGGTTGAGCTTGGCTCTCTTGAGACTGCAAACCACAGAACCATCTGTAAATACATTCTGCCGGGTCAGGTAGAAAGCTGCCAGCTCGAAATGGGAATGACCAAATTAGAGCCGGGAAGCGTATGGAATACCATGCCATGTCACACCCATGACAGACGTATGGAAGTTTATCTGTATTTTGATATGCCGGAAGATGCGCTTGTAATGCACTACATGGGCGAGCCGACCGAAACAAGACATATCGTTATGCGTAATGAGCAGGCTGTCATCTCCCCAAGCTGGTCTATCCACTCCGGCTGCGGTACACAGGCTTACACCTTTATCTGGGGTATGGTTGGCGAGAATCAGGATTTCGACGATATGGACGGCGTTGAAATGAAGGATCTGTTATAAAAGAAAGGAACACGTTATGAAGATTGCATTAATTAATGAAAACAGCCAGGCAGCAAAAAATGAAATGATTTGTGCTACCTTAAAGTCAGTAGTAGAGCCGATGGGACACACCGTATTCAATTACGGTATGTACTCTGCAGAGGATGAGCATCAGCTTACATATGTTCAGAACGGTATTCTTGCTGCTGTCCTGTTAAACTCCGGCGCTGCTGATTTCGTAATCACAGGCTGTGGAACCGGTGAAGGCGCTATGCTTGCCTGCAACTCTTTCCCACAGGTACTCTGTGGTCACGTAGAGTCTCCGCTCGACGCTTACCTGTTCTCCCAGGTAAACGACGGAAACTGCATCGCTCTTCCGTTTGCTGAGAATTTCGGCTGGGGCGGCGAGTTAAACCTTACTTACATCTTTGAAAAACTGTTCTGTGCACCAGGTGGCGGCGGATATCCGAAGGAGCGTGTCGTACCGGAGCAGCGCAATAAGAAAATCTTAGACGAAGTGAAAAAGGTAACTCACAGAGACCTCGTTTCCATCTTAAAAGAGCTTGACCCGGAATTAGTAAAGGGTGCCTTAAGCGGCGAGCATTTTGCAGAATACTTCTTCGCAAACTGCAAGGATGACGCCATTGCAGCCTGTGTCAAAGAAATTCTGGCATAATTTTATCAATTACAAAAAATCCGCGCAGGGAATCTGTGCGGATTTTTTAATCGCAGTTAAATACATAATAGCCTGCCAACATACAGCAGATAATCAGAATAAAACCAAGAAAACGGTTATGGATGACTAACATGACCAACATTCCCATCGAAAAACAAAAGAGCGCAAACCCCAGCAAACGTTTCATTTTGTCCACCAAAAAAAGCATATATCATTCTAATATATGCTTTCCAGGTCTGATTTTCTTCTTTCTTTTTTATTTTATTCGTTTGAAGATGAATTTACGGAATTTTTAAGCTGTTCTTCCATGTCCTTGGCTGCTGCTTCTTTTGCAGCCTCATCATTTTCTTCGCCCTTCTGCTCTACGGAGCCTTTCTCACCTTTGGATGTGAATTTATTCACAAAGTCCGGCACCATATCAAGAATTTTTGTGACGCCATCCTGATTCTTAATATTGACAAGTTTTGTCGTTCCATTCTGGATAACTAATACCGCACTCGGCATAATTTTACCGCCCATACCGCCGGCGCCATTGTTTTTCTTGTCCTGGGAAAATGCTCCCGCTGCCACACCAAAGGACACATCCACCAACGGTAAAATAATGGTATCCCCGATATGAATGGCATCGCCCACTACCGTTTTCGTTGTAATAAAGCTGTCCATTCCTTTAAATAATGATTCTACAGTTGCGTTAAAATTCATATCTGACATATAAAATACCCCTTTCTTTTGATGTCTTTCTTTTATCTTCGAAATTGTGAAAGCACTCTCCGCACATCCTTCTCTTTCATCAGGCGAATCACAGAGCACAGCAGATGTACCAGCCGGATTCTGCCTTTGATATCAAAGGTTCCGCGCACATAAAATGTATCGGATGCAAAGTCCGGATAAATGTGCACATCATATCGGTAAACCGCCGGAATCACCGCTATTCCGCCTAAAATCTGACCTGTCAGTGCCGGGTCCCCCGCAGAAAATTCCAAATCGGTATAAATCTTACGGAATTTAAAGTGCCGCAACAGATACCGCAGTTCCCGCCATGTGAGGGAAAGTGCATTTTTATTACCGGCATCCGTTACTACCTCTTTGATTTTATCAAATTTTTGTGGCAAATGCACGATAAAATCCCAGATTTTCTTTATGGTCTCTCGTATTTTTTTTAATTTGGAAGCAATTTTACTAACAAAGGAGCGTTTTTTGCCTGTCTCCTGCTCTTTCTTTGTTTCTCCTTCCGGTACAGACACCTCCGTGGTGCCCTCTGGCGCCTTCTGAGAGGTTTCTTTTTGCTCCGTGGACTCACTCAGCTTCCCGACATCCTCTGCCTCCGCGGCACCCTCTGACGCCTCCTGCGAGGTTTCTTCCGCCTCAGAGGAGGTTTCTTCTTCGCTGCCACCGAATTCCTTGCGAATTCCAAAAATCTTCAGCGTATAGTCAAATGCTCCATCTACATAATCTCCCAGGAAGGAAATCACATGAAGAAACCAGTTTGCCCTGATATGAATCTGTGTCTCTTTTTCTTTTAATTCCCCCTGTATCCGGTAACGCACGGGAACAAACAGCACCACTGCAATCAGAACAAGTAACAGTCCAAGCAGGCAAAGGAGAATGATTCCGATTATCTTTAGAATCCATAACACTACTGTCATCTCAAATCCCTTTGTCCTTTCTGTCTGCTCTTATTCCATAGATATTCCCTCACATCAAATCCACCTGTCTGTCTGTAAACCTCCTCTACGATAGAGGATGCCACGTCAAGTGCTTCCTCATACCCTTTCGCAAGTCCGACAACAAAAATCTTTTGTTTGGGATATCCGCGCTGCAGCAGTTCCCACGACGGAATAATATCCAGCAGATTTTCTTCATTCGATGCCAGACAAATGACATAAATATCAATCGTCCCTGCATTGTGACGGATTTTCCATTTTATTTTATTTGTCTTATGTATGATACTTTCTCCTACATACAAATCCTCATACCAGATCATGTAAAATCCTCATTCTACTGAACATTCATCCCGCCTAATACTTGTGGTTTCCCCACAAATTACTCTTTTTCAATTCCAGATATTCATCATATGCCTTTTCCAAAATCTGCTTCTCATTTGGAAATTTGAGCAGATGATATGCCTCATGAAACTTGTAATAACCGGAATCGACAAAATACTCTTCACGCTGTGGTTTGCTGTAATAGCTGTCCGCCATCATCAGATACCAGTGAACTTCTTTCTCCACTGTATCTTCCGGAACTGTAAAACTATACTGACTCTTACCGACATATTTTATAATATTGGCTCTGGCACCGGTTTCTTCTAAAACCTCTCTGACCGCTGTCTCTTTATATTCCTCGCCAGCCTCCACGGTTCCTTTGGGAAGCACCCATCCTTCGTACTTATTCTTGTAGTTTTTGTAAAGAAGCAGGATTTTCCCACGGAATATTACCACACCACCACAACTCGTTGCTTCAATCATTGCAATACCTCCTGATGTGGTTTTTCTAAATTTAGATTCAGTATAATACTTTTCGCAGGTTCGTGCAACACCCTCTTTGCGTTACGAACAACGTGCCTTACATTCCGCTTTCGCCCGCATCGCTATAGTATGCATCAAACAGTTTTCTGGCAACTGGAACCGCAAACTCGCTTCCCGAACCGGAATCCTCCACGATGACCGCCACTGCAATATCCTCTTTTCCTTCTCTGTGCGCATAGCCGACAAACCAGGAATGACAGGAGCTTGAGCCATCCTTAAATTCCGCAGAACCGGTTTTTCCATAAGCATCATAGCTGTCGCTGATTAATTTCTTTCCGGTTCCGTTTTCCACTACCGCACTCATGTATTCCTGCAAAAGTGCCGCATCGTCCTCGGAAAGCAGATTTCCGTATACGGAAGGCTCATATTCTTTTACTGTCGCACCATTGTAATTTTCAGTGTGGTCAATCACATACGGATTCATCAGAACACCGTCATTGGCGATTGCGCTGACCACAAGCGCCATATGAAACGGTGTCACAAGCGTTTTGCCCTGCCCGATGGAAGTCTGCATGATTTCACCGGTAGTGGCAGTGTCTGCGCTTAAGGTAAAACTGCTCTGTGAGTAGGCAAAGTTTGTCGGAAGCTCCGAGTTAAACAGCATACTGTCACATAATTTGGCAAAAGCATCCACATCGAGCGTTGTGCCAAGCGAGGCAAACGAAGCGTTGCAGGAATTGGCAAAGGAATCCTTTAAATTTTCCAGCCCATGACTGATGCTGTTATAACAGCGGATACTCTGTTCATCCTTTACAAAGCTGCCGGTACAGTTAAACTGATACGACTCATAATCGCTGTTTTCATGCACATACTCAAGCATCGTAAAAATCTTAAACGTAGAACCGGGCGGATAAAGTCCCTGCGTTGCACGGTTTAATAACACCGAGCTGTCGCTTCCCTCCGCAGTCAGCGTCTCCCAGTCGGATGCAATCGTGTTCGGGTCATAATCCGGTTTGGACACCATGGCAAGTATTTTACCGGTAGACGGCTCTAACACCACAACCGCGCCATCATACATGCTGAGTGCCTCGTAGGCAACCGACTGTAAATCGTAGTTTAATGTTGTCACGACGTTATCGCCGATGCTCTTTTCTCCCTGCAGCTCATCCGCTGTTTTCTCTAAGAAAAAGGCATTGGAACGCAGCAGATTAAAGTTCGCCATTGATTCAATTCCAGTTCTTCCATTGGTAGAATACCCAACCACATGGGCAAACATTCTGCCATACGGATAACTTCTGGTCTCATTTCCCTCCGAATCAGTCAGTGTCTCGGCTAACACCTTTCCATCCGCCGCTAATATTTTTCCCCGCACGACCTGGTTTGCCAGAATATCCTGTCTGGTATTGTACGGGTTATTGATAAAATCTTCACTTTTCACAAACTGAAAATACGCAAAATATCCAATCAGGCAGAGAAATACTGCCAGAAAAGAATACGTAATCACTGCAAATTCTCTGTTTTTACCGGGCTTCTTTTTCACGTCTCTCTCCTTCTTCCTGCCTTAAAATATAAAGTCCCTGAATAATCGAAAATACAATCATGGTTGACAAAAGAGAACTTCCGCCGTAGCTGACGAGCGGCAGTGTGACTCCCGTAGACGGGATAAACTTTGTGACGCCGCCAATCGTTAAAAATACCTGGAAAGCGTACACCGTTCCAAGCCCAAGTGCTACTAACTTATAAAACATATCCCGCATCTGCATTGCGACATTTAAAAACATCAAAAAGCAGCTGATACACACCAGTATCAGACAGAGTGCAAAGATTCCGCCCATCTCCTCCGATATTGCAGAAAAGATAAAGTCCTGCTCCACCACTGGAATTTTATTCGGAGCCCCCTGATAAAGTCCCATTCCAAACCATCCGCCGGTTCCAATGGCAAATAACGACTGGCAGATCTGATAGCCCTCATCGTCAATCACGCTGAGCGGATCCTTCCACGCCAAAACACGCACCCGCACATGGGAAAATAACTGATATGCAACTACAGATGCCGCGCTTCCTGCAATCAGTCCCCCGGCAAAATATGCCACCTTCTTCGTTGCCACATATAGCATCACCAGATACGTCATAAAAAAGATTAATGCACCGCCAAGGTCTTTTGACGCTACAAGAATCAGGACATGTGCTGCAGCCACTGCTGTCGTGATGCACACCTGTTTTAAATCGGTCACACGATAGAGCATCGATGCCACAAAAAAAACAAACAGTATTTTGATGAACTCGGACGGCTGTAAAGAAAAGCTTCCAATTGAAATTGACAGCTTGGCACCGTAACTTGTAGAACCAAGCATCGCAACCACGAGAAGTCCCAAAATTCCGATTCCTGCATAAAGCCAGGTCAGATTCCTCACAAACCGCACCCGGCTGACCAGATACGGAATTACAAGTGTCACCGCCGCTGAAATTGCCGCCACCAGATACTGCCTGAGTGCCTTATCATAGGAAAGTCTTGTCAGAATGATAAATCCTACCGTAAGAAGCATACACATGTTGTTGAGTACCAGCCGGGAGGCATTCTTATAAATCACCCGATATAAAATCTGCACTGCCAGAAGAAGGATGACCTGCATGACATAAAATCCAATCATCTTTTCATCCGCCGTCACCGCATAGATTGCGACAAACGCTGCCAGATGAATCAGATACATAAACATCGTCTGCCGGTGAAAAATCCACTCCCGTTTTTCATCATCGATTTTCTGCCGGAACGCCGCGAAACATTCGTATGCATAAAATGCAAACAAAAATATCATGGCATATTTTGCTACTTCTATGATAATCGTTGTCATATCATTTATTCTACTCCTCTTTTATAGTGGCCGTTCGTGTATTCCCCTGCAAAAACATCCGCCACCGTCTCCGTTCCCTCCACAAAAATGGTGCGGTAGGCTGCTAAAGTCCGCTCTGCTTCTGCCTCATCTTCTATCGTAAAGGAAATCCGTACGTTATGTATTCCCATCTGCTCCAAATCGCTCCGCTGTGAAAACAGCACTAACGGCGTTGTGTTATAAATGGTATTATAACATTCCATGCACTGATTCTTCACCGGGAAATATTTTCCATAGCGGTCCTTTAAATAGGTAACCTGCGGTGTCCTGTCACATGCTTTCATATTGGCATGGACACACTGTGCAGAGGTCATCAGCGGAAGATACCCATACAATACCATCTCACTTCCTGCATTTGGGCGTGCAAACAGCTCTTTGCGGTTTAACTCGTAAGGAACTGTATCCCTTATCGGTGAAAAGCTCCAGAGCAGCTCTTTTGCACGGGAATTAAATGTATAAAGATTCTGGTCAAAAATCATCGGAAGCGGTAACTGTTCTCTTACAAACTGTAATGCATCATAGCTTCGCACCACCACACCGTCGATTCTGCTTCCGGTAAGCTCCTCTTTGATGCTCTCATAAAAGTCCGCCGTCTTTTGTCTGAATACCGTCGGAAAGCAGAAATACGCCTTTTTTCCTGCCTCATGAAGCCTTGCTGTATCCTCTTTCAATTCGCTTACAAGTGTCTCTCTCGTGTATGCTGTGCTGTCAAGATACACATCCGAAACGAGCGGCTCTTTTATAAGAACAGGAAGCAGCTTCCGGTTTTCTGTCGAAACAGCCAAATGCATCGTCTGTTCCCCTGCATTTTCGCTTACATTCGCAAAAACTTTTTCCGGCTCCGTCGTCTTTTCCTCTTTTGGAAGACTTCTGCGGAATTTTTGTAAAAGTGCTTCGGTCAACGCTTCTAATCCATCCCTGCGGAGTGCGTTTAGCGACTGTACCGGCAGAAACAGTTCGCCGTCTAATGCAAGTTCTAATTTATCAAACTCAAACGGTGTATTTCCGGTTTTTCTAAGACTCGCTCCCACCTTCTCTGCAGTCAGCGGCTGCTTTTTCGCCGGCTGCGGCGTATCTCCCTGAACACTCACATGGACTTCGCCAAAGCTTAATTCCATTGTAGCAGGAAAATCTTGTGATAATCTTAATTTTCCATTGATTTTTTCTTTGATTTCCTGGTGGACATAACGCTCCTTGATTTCCTCCTGCAGTGCCTCATTTCCCTTGGTATGACCTGGCTTGTCAAAGGTCATCATGTCTTTTCCATTATGCCTCTCATAATATCCCCTCGTAAAGCCGCTGCGGTTTCCAAAATCATAAAGTTTCTGCTCGTCCTCCTTTGCCACTGCAAACGAGGAAGGGTCTGCAAAATACCGGTCGAGGTACTCTCTGTAAACCGATACCACACCTGCCGCATACTCTGCCTGTTTCATCCGCCCTTCAATCTTAAAGGAGTCGATTCCCACTTCTATGAGTTTCGGAATCAGGGAAATCGTGCACAGATCCTTCGGGCTTAACACATAAGTTTCCGCTGCCCTTTTGCCGTTTCGTAAAATTGCCTTTCTATTTTCATCAAAAACCTCATATGGCAGTCTGCACGGCTGTGCACATCTGCCACGGTTACCGCTTCTGCCACCAAGCATACTGCTGAGAAGACACTGTCCTGAATAGCAGTAACAGAGTGCCCCATGGACAAAGCTCTCGATTTCAATATCCACCTCACGGTGAATGGCAGCAATCTCCGCAAACGACATTTCCCGCGCTGTCACCACTCTTGTTGCGCCAAGCTCCTTCATCATTTTGGCTCCGGAAACTCCCGTCACCGTCATCTGCGTGCTGGTATGGATATCAAGCCCCGGAAATTCCCGGCGGATCATCGAAAAAGCCCCCATATCCTGAATAATGACTGCGTCAAGTCCCTGTTTATAATAAGGCAGAAGGTAGTGATAAAGCTCCTGCTCTAACTCCTTCTCCTTAAAAAGTGTATTGACCGTCAGATAAACCTGCCGCCCATGCAGATGGGCATAATCGATTGCCTCTAACAGTTCTTTTTCTTCAAAATTATTTGCATAGGCTCTGGCACCAAACTGGCTTCCCCCAAGATATACTGCATCCGCTCCGGCGGTAATGACCGCACGGAATGTCTCATAGGAGCCTGCCGGCGCCAATAGTTCGATTTTTTTCATTCCTTTTCGTTCTCCTGTATCAAACTCGCATAAAAAGGGAAAAGGGACGAAAATACGCTCGTCCCCCCTCTGCTTTACTTCTCTTTTGTTTTTCCGTTCTTATCCTGCGGTGCGGATTCCGGTTCCTTTTTGGAATCCTTCTCAGCCGGCAGCTTTCCTAAAAGCTTTTCCTCTAAGGACGCCTCTAATCTTGCCTTATTGAGTAAAAGTTCCTTGTTCTGCGCCTCTAAATCCTTCAAGGTCTTTTCATCGCTCTCTGCCTTAATCTGATTGGAAATTAAATCATGCTTTAAATTGTAGATTTCCTTTTCCTTCGCCTCGATTTCATGTTCGAGCTTCTCTGCCTGGGATTTTGCCTTGAAATAATCATCCGCAATATTTAACTGTATCAGGGTTGCTTTCATATCTCCCGGAAGCCGTCGGAAGCCCTCCATGCCGTCATACTCATTGATTTTATTGTTTATGTAGGCAGCGACCTTCTGAAGATATTCTTCCTCCTCATAGCCGCTCAGCTTATATACCTTGCCGCCGATGATGACCTCTGCGCTGGTTTTCTCCGACATATTCCGTTCCTCCCTGATGTAGCACAAAATCCGCTTATTTTGTCCCTTTTTTCTCTACCAATACAACATATGGATATTATAAAATTATTTTTGCAGAAAAGCAACTCCAAAATGTTCATACGCCAGCTCTGTCGCCACTCTGCCCTTCGGTGTCCGGTTGATAAATCCGTTTTTCACCAGATACGGCTCATAAACATCCTCAATCGTACCGGAATCCTCTCCAATCGATGCGGCAAGTGTCTCGAGTCCCACCGGGCCTCCGCCGAATTTTTCAATAATCGTCATCAGAATATTGCGGTCGTTCTGGTCAAGCCCATACGTATCGACCTCTAAAAGGTCAAGTGCAAACGTTGCAACATCTTTTGTAATTCTGCCGTCATATTTTACTTCCGCAAAATCGCGCACCCGCTTTAACAGACGGTTCGCCAGACGCGGCGTTCCTCTTGAACGCCTCGCAAGTTCATATGCACCTTCCGGCTCCACTTCCACGCCGAGTTTTTTTGCCGAATGAAGCACAATCGTCTGTAACTCCTCCACGCTGTAAAACTCCATATGGTGCACAACGCCAAAACGGTCTCGAAGCGGTGCAGAGAGAAGTCCTGCTCTGGTTGTGGCACCTACAAGTGTAAACCTTGGCAAGTCCAGACGGATTGCCCGCGCCGTTGCGCCCTTTCCAATCATTACATCAATCGCATAGTCCTCCATCGCCGGATAAAGCACCTCTTCCACCTGGCGGTTTAACCTGTGAATCTCATCAACAAAAAGTACATCGCCCTCCTGAAGGTTGCTTAAAATTGCCGCCATTTCTCCCGGCTTTGCAATCGCCGGACCGGACGTAATCTTTAAGTGCGTTCCCATCTCATTGGCGATAATTCCGGCGAGTGTGGTTTTTCCAAGTCCCGGCGGTCCGTAAAACAGGACATGGTCAAGGGACTCTTTTCGCTGTTTTGCCGCCTCAATATAGATTTTCAGGTTCTGCTTTGCCTTCTGCTGTCCGATGTAATCGTCGAGTGTCTGCGGGCGGAGACTTGTCTCAACCGGATAGTCCTCCTCTTCAACCTGCGTCGATATCACACGTTTTTCCATTCTATAAAGATACCCCTTTCCGTCCTTCTATAAAAAAGCCATCTTCTTTAAGGCTGCCTTTAACAGTGCCTCTGTATCCATCTGCTCGGTCAGTTCTACCGCGCTGACTGCCTTAAGCGCCTCAGAGGAGGAATAACCCAATGCCACAAGCGCCTGTACCGCCTCATTCTGCATCCCGGAAGTATGTGCCTCCTCGGACTGTGCGGTATGGGCAAGTTTCTGTTCAAATGCCTCCTCAAGGCTTAACTTGTCCTTCAGTTCCAGAATCAAACGCTGTGCCGTCTTATTTCCAACTCCCGGTGCCTTGGCAATCGCCTTGGCATCGTCTGCTAACACGGCGAACCGCAAATCATCCGTCGTCATCACGGACAAGATTCCGATTGCCCCCTTCGGTCCGATTCCATTCACTCCTAAAAGGAGTTTAAAGACCTTTAAGTCATCCTTTGTCAGGAATCCAAACAGCGTCATGGCATCCTCACGCACCTGTAAATACGTGTAGATTTTGACCTCACTGCCAATGGGCGGCAATGCCTGAAACGTCTGTCCCGTCGTATAGATATTGTAACCGACTCCTGCCGCTTCCACAACGATGGTTTCTTCGTCCTGGTCTGTTAAAATTCCTCTGATATAAGAATACATATTTGCATCCTCACTTTCATCTGTTAAAATTCATCCGGTCTCCAATCCGGATAATCAGCTCCTGCGCCACAACTCCGATTGCAAGCCCGGTTGCAGCTCCCGCAAGTAAAAGCACCGGCAGATAATAAAATACGTTATAATTCTCCACCACAAATGCTGCCACTGCAAGCTGTCCTATGTTATGAAAAATACCGCCACAGACACTCACCGGCAGAATTCCAAGCTTTCCCGTGCGTTTCACTGCCCACATGATAAGGAAGCTTAAAATACCGCCTGCCAGGCTGTAGAGGATGGAAAAAAGATTTCCAAAAAGAAACCCGGCCAACACAATCCGGCATACGGATACCGCAAGTGCTTCCTTCGCCCCGATACAATAGAGCATCAACACAACAACGATATTTGTAAGTCCAAGTTTTACCCCAGGGATTCCAAAGGATATCGGAATCAGGGATTCTACATAACTGCAGATTAATGCAAGTGCCAGAAAGACACCCATATATGCCACTTTATTTCGCAACGGAATCAAACTCGCTTTCCTCTCCGCCTGTCACCTGAACCACAACCTTATTGGGCAGGCAGATAATCGTCTCATTATTTTTGGAAATCGCTTTCTGGTGCACACAGAGCTTATCGGGACAGTCCGCTTCTACCATGTCCGCCTTTCCGTCCTGAATCTCCAAAATGTTTGTCGTCACGCCGTCAATAACAATCTCCACACGCTGATTTTGTGCCAGAGAATAGGTTCCATACGTGCTTCCGTCTACAGTCACAAGCACACTTGCGCCCTGCTTCCCGAAAGCACTGTATAAAATTACAAATATGACAAGCACAACACCAACAATGCCAAGAAACCAGGCATCATTTTTTCCAAACCGTTTTCTTTTTGTTTTCATCTATGAAACCAGTTCTCCCATATAATAAAAGCCCTTACACTCCAGAAGTTTTACATTACGGATGGAGCCAATCAAATCCACGCTTCCCGGCAGATGCACAACTGCATTGTTGCTTAATCGTCCCGTCACAAGATGCGCATCGTGATCATTTTGCTCTTCAATCAGCACTGGAAGTGTCTGACCTGTGAGCGTTCCCGCTTTCTCGGCAGAAATCTTCTGCACCTCTGCAAGCAGGCGGTCAAACCGGTTCTTTACCACATCTTCCGGAATCTGGTCTTCCATGGAAGCCGCCGGAGTTCCAGTTCTCTTGGAATAGATAAAAGTAAACGCACTGTCGTAGCGCACCTTGCGCACTACATCCATCGTTTCCTCAAAATCTTCCTCTGTCTCTCCCGGGAATCCCACAATAATATCCGTTGTAAGTGCAATATCCGGAACTGCTGCACGAATCTTCTCTACCAGTTCCAGATAATGTTCCTTATCATAGTGGCGGTTCATCAGCTTTAAGATGCGGCTGCTGCCCGACTGAAGTGGAAGATGCAGATGCTTACAGATTTTCTTGGAATCCCGCATCACCTCAATCAATTCATCCGAAAGGTCCTTCGGATGAGAAGTCATGAAACGGATGCGCTCTAACCCTTCAATCTTTTCAATTTCACGAAGCAGCCCGGCAAATGTCATCGGCTGTTCCAAATTCTTGCCATAGGAATTGACATTCTGTCCCAACAGCATGACTTCGACAACTCCATCCGCCACCAGACGCTCAATCTCTCTTATAATCTCACCCGGCTCTCTGCTTCTCTCCCTGCCGCGCACATACGGCACAATACAGTAACTGCAGAAATTGTTACAGCCGAACATAATATTGACACCGGACTTAAATGAATATTTCCGTTCCACCGGAAGATTTTCTACAATCTGGTCGGTATCCTTCCAGATATCAATCGTCATGGAATCAGATTCCAGTGCGGTCACAATCAGCTCGGCAAATTTGTAAATATTATGGGTTCCAAAAATCAGGTCTACAAACCGGTAGCTCTCTTTTAATTTTTCAATGACAGACGGCTCCTGCATCATACAGCCACAGAGTCCAATCATCATGTACGGATTTTTCTTCTGGAATCCGTTCAGATAACCGAGTCTTCCGTATACTTTATTGTTTGCATTCTCGCGCACCGTGCAGGTATTGTAAATGACAAAGTCCGCATCCTCACTGTCCGTCTCCACATAACCGATTTTTTCCAGGATTCCGACCAGTTTCTCGGAGTCCCTCGCATTCATCTGACAGCCAAATGTCGTCACATGAAAAGTCAGCGGGCTTCCCTTCTGTGCGGCAAGCTGCTTGATGTATGCGGATGCAATTTCCATAAAATAATACTGTCTTTCCGGTTCTGTTACCGGTACCTGTTTTTTATCAATAATATCTACTTTTATCTTTTTATTCATCTGAAAAAACAAATCCTCATTTCTAATTTCTAACGTGACAGTGCACTCTTAAGGACGCACCTGTCCGTTTCCGTAAATAATATATTTTGTGCTTGTAAGCGCCAAAAGTCCCATCGGACCTCTGGCATGAAGTTTCTGTGTACTGATTCCGATTTCTGCCCCAAAACCAAATTCAAATCCGTCTGAAAAACGTGTCGACGCATTCACATAGACACATGCCGCATCAATTTCGTTTAAGAAGCGCTCGGCATTTGTGTAATTATTTGTGATAATCGCCTCGGAATGTCCGGTATTATAGCGGTTGATATGTGCAATCGCCTCATCAATTCCGGACACCGTCTTCGCGGAAATGATATAGTCGAGATACTCTTTTCCCCAGTCCGTCTCGTCTGCCGGAAGAAGCAGTTCCCGTTTCAATGGAAGTGCAGGGTCTGCCACCGCTGATAAACTACGCGTATCTCCGTGCAGTTCTACATTTTTCGTCTGTAACGTTTCAACAAGCTTTGGCATAAGCGCATCCACGATGTTCTCATGAAGCACCAGAGACTCACAGGCATTGCACACGCCAATCCGCTGTGTTTTGGCATTCATGATAATCGAAACTGCCATGTCAAGGTCAGCACTCTCGTCTACAAAAATATGACAGTTTCCGGTACCGGTTTCGATGACCGGAATCGTTGCCTGATTCACCACGGCACGGATTAACCCGGCACCGCCTCTTGGAATCAGAACATCCACATATTCATTCATTTTCATAAAAGCCGCCGCCGTCTCTCTGGAAGTATCTTCAATCAGAGAAACCGCTTCCTTCGGCAGTCCACATGCCTCAAGTGTCTCTGCAATGACCGATACGATGGCAATATTAGAAGAAATAGCATCACTTCCACCTTTTAAGATCACGGCATTTCCGGTCTTAAAGCAGAGTCCGAACGCATCTACTGTCACATTTGGGCGCGCTTCGTAAATCATTCCCACGACCCCAAGTGGAACACGTTTCTGCCCAATCCGCAAGCCATTTGGGCGCTGCTTCATCGAAATTACTTCCCCGATTGGGTCCTCTAACGCAGCGACCTGGCGCAATCCTTCCGCCATCTGTGCGATTCTGCCTTCGTCTAAAAGCAGGCGGTCTAACAGTCCCTGCGGCATATGATTTTCTCTTCCGCGACACAAATCCTTTTCATTCGCCGCGATAATCTCAGCATCATGTGCAAGAAGTGCATCTGCCACCGCAAGCAATGCCTCATTTTTTGCCTGTGTTCCAAGTGTCGCAGTCAGACGACTTGCTTCCTTTGCTTTCTTACAAAGTTCCTCCAATTCCATCCCATATCCTCCCATCTGTGATAACCCGGTTCATTCTGATATCCGTACTCTGTAACAGCAGTGTCTCCTCAAGCTGATGCTCATAGGCAAGCCCAATCCGAAGTAATCCCGGATATCTTGCAAAATAGCGGTCATAATACCCTTTTCCATAGCCGTATCTGCCACCAGTCCTGTCAAACACAACACCAGGTGTTAATACTACTCCTGTCATTTTTGTGTAAAGTTCGCACGTTTCCTTTGGTTCCATCACATGAAATTTTCCCTCTGTGACATCCTCCAATGAAGTAATCCGATAAAAATTCATCTGATAATGTTCTTCGGTTCTCGGAAGTGCTACCATTTTTCCGTCTGCCAATGCCTGTCTTAAGACTGGAAGACAGTTCACTTCTTTTCCACGCGGATAATAACCACAAAGCACCGTACACGCTTTATACCAGTCCGATGCCAGAATCTTTTGGCATATCTGTTCTCCCGCCCGTTCTGCCTCCTCTATGGTCATCTCCTCACGCAGTCTTTTATGTCTTTTCCGGAGTTCCTGCGGAGTCTCTTTTAATTCATCAGGAAAGCTTTTTGTTCTTTCCATATTTTTCTCCCAGATTCTCAACACTTCCATCCGCATTTACCATGTCAATGTTGTTTAACTGTGCCACAAGATTTCCGCGCACATCTGCAACAAACTGCTTACGCAGTAAATCCTGTTCTTTTTTCTCTTCCGCCGTCAGTCCTTCCGCCTTCGATTTGCGGTAAAGTTCATTAATGCGGTCAATCTGTTCCTGTTTCAACTTAAATAACCATGCCTTTCTTTCTCTTCATCATCCAATCGTCTCAAGGATGAAATCCTCTATATGAAAACTCTCTTTTTTCTGTGCTTTAAAAATCGTTCCACGGAATGTATCATCAAAAATATGATGGAGCACACAGACATCCGCACCATTTGCAATAATCATATCCGCACCGGATAACGTTGCAATCCTTGCCGCGGTAAGTTTTGTTGCCATTCCGCCGGTTCCAACATCACTTCCGGTAGAACTTTTTGCCATTCCGAAAATCGAAGCATCCATCTGTTCCACAACCTCAATCAGCTCTGCCGCTGGATTCTGTCTCGGGTCATCCGTAAAGAGGCCGTCGATATCCGACAGTAAAATCAAAAGGTCAGCCCCCACCAGCGATGCCACGATAGCAGACAGCGTATCATTATCTCCAAACTGCATTTCATACGTGGAAACCGTGTCATTTTCATTCACGATTGGAATAACCCCAAGACGGAACAGTTCTTCAAACGTATGTACGGCATTCTCTCTGGAAGTCGGATTTACCATGGTGTTCTTGGTCATTAACACCTGTCCTGTCACCTGGTTATACTCTGCAAACAGCTTCTGATAAACCATCATCAACTTTGCCTGTCCTACCGCAGCACAAGCCTGTTTGGTAGAAATATCCTTCGGTCGCTCTGTAAGTCCCAACGATTTTCTTCCAACTGCAATTGCACCGGAGCTTACCAGACACACATCCATCCCACGGTTTCTTAAATTACACAGTTCCCGCACCAGATGCTCTAATTTGGTAAAATTCAGATTCCCGGTCTCCTCATAATTCAAAGAAGAGGAACCAATTTTTACAACCACACGTTTTTTCTTATCAAACTGAAAGTTCTTCTGTTCCATTCCCGTCCCCATACTCCTTCTATGTCACATTCCATGTTACACCTATGTTACATTTTAAACACACCTTATACTGTATCATATCTTTTGTAAAATGGCAAAATATTTTGCTTTTCCCACCGTTTTTTAGTATAATGAATCCCAGCATAACAAAGGACTGATTCTATGATGAAACATAAAAAGAAATTTTTTTCTCTGGTGGCGGCAGGCGCACTTTTCACCGGACTGCTTTCCGGCTGTACTTCTGCATCGAACGACACCATCACGAAATCCGGCTTCTATTTTAATACCGTGATTTCCATTACCCTCTATGACAGCTCAAAGGAACAGCTCTTAGAGGACTGCTTTGACCTGGCACAGACGTATGAAAACTATTTTTCCAATACGATTCCAGACAGTGATATTTCCAGGATAAATGCTTCCGGCGGCACTCCGGTAACGGTTCATGAAGAAACGGCTGATTTGCTGAAAACCGGGCTTTCCTACTGTGAATTAAGTGGTGGCAAATTTGACCTGACGATTGGACAGTTATCGGATTTGTGGGACTTCTCCACCAAGGCACTGCTTGAGGAAGCCACACCGTCAATGATTCCGTCAGAGGAAGACATTCAGGCGGCGCTTGCAACGGTGGATTACCACTGTATTGAGATAAATGGGAACGAAGTCACGCTCACAAATCCGGATGCACGGCTTGACCTCGGTGCAATCGCCAAAGGTTATATTGCAGACCAGATGAAAGCATACCTCAACGAGAAGGGTGTCACAAGCGGTTATATCAACCTGGGCGGAAATGTCCTAGTGTTAGGTCCGAAAGCGGACGGAAGTGCTTATAAGATTGGCATCCAGAAGCCTTTCGATGAAACCGGCGCTTCCATCGCCGCAGTGGAGGTACACGATGAGACCGTGGTATCTTCCGGCGTCTACGAACGTTGTTTTACCGTAGACGGCGTCCTGTACCACCACATTTTAGATACTTCAACCGGTTATCCTTACCAGAACGGGCTTTTAGGCGTCACCATTATTACCAAAGATTCTGTGGACGGAGATGCGCTCTCCACCACCTGTTTTGCCCTCGGGCTTTCCGATGGTATGGCACTGATTGAAAGCCTTCCGGACACGGAAGCTGTTTTTATTACCGATGATTACACACTGCATACCAGCTCCGGCATCGGAACAGATATCCCATTCCAGGAAATAAAGAATTAATATACTTTATCAAAAATTCCTATAACGTAAGAAAATGGCTGCTGCACGATTGTGCAACAGCCATTTTTGCTGTACAGGAAATTCCTGTTAAAAATTTTACAGAATAATATGCTTCGGACATTTCTGTGCGCAGACACCGCATCCGGTACATTTTGTCTGGTCAATGTATGCAACATTGTCCACTACATGAATTGCATCGGAAGGACAGTTCTTCTCGCACAGATGGCAGGCAATACATCCAACGGAGCATGCTTTCATTACATCTTTGCCCTTGTCCTTGGAACTGCACTGTACCAGATGTTTTGCATCATACGGTACAAGTTCAATCAAATGCTTCGGGCAGGCAGCAACACATTTACCACATGCCTTACATACTTCCTTGTCTACGAGAGCAATTCCATCTACGATATGAATTGCATCAAACGGACAAGCTTTCACACAGGAACCATATCCAAGACATCCATAGTTGCAGGACTTCGGACCACCATTTGGAACGAATGCCATAGATGCACAATCCTCATTTCCTGTATACTCATAATCTTTTCCTGCCTTATCACAGGTTCCGGCACATTTTACAAATGCTACTTTGTGCTCACCGCTTCCGGCATCAACGCCCATGATAGCGCCTACTTTTGCAGCAACCGGTGCACCGCCGACCGGACACTGGTTGACCGGAGCTTCTCCTTTGGCAATTGCTGCTGCCAAACCGGAACATCCTGCATAGCCACAGCCACCACAGTTATTTCCCGGAAGTACTTCCAAGATTGCAGATTCCCTCTCATCTACTTCTACTTTAAATTTCTCACCAGAAATACCGAGGAAAAATCCAATCAAGATACCTACGCCGCCCACTACTAAGGCTGCAACTAAAATTGCTGTAACGTTCATCTTCTTTTCCTCCTAAATCATTCCTGAGAATCCCATAAATGCAATTGACATTAAAGATGCAGTAATCAGAACGATTGCTGTACCCTGAAATGGCTTCGGAATATCATTGTATTCAATCTTCTCACGCAGACCTGCCATCAGAACGATTGCAATCAGGAATCCAAATGCTGTTGCAAAACCGTTGACAACACTCTCTAAAACGCCATACTCTTTTGTTACGTTTGTAAGAGCAACACCAAGTACTGCACAGTTCGTTGTAATTAACGGAAGGTAAACACCGAGGCTCTGGTACAGTGACGGCATTGATTTCTTTAAGAACATCTCTACGAACTGAACCAGTGCGGCAATTACAAGAATGAATACGATTGTCTGTAAATAAGTAAGATTGATTCCCTTGCTCATCAGATAGTCATTTGCAAGGATAAATTTGTAAATTAACGCTGTTACAAAGGATGAAATTGTAATAACGAATACAACTGCCGCACCCATTCCGGCTGCTGTCTCTGTTTTCTTGGAAACTCCTAAAAACGGACAGATACCGAGGAACTGACTTAATACGACGTTATTTACAATGGCAGAGCCGATTGCGATTAAAAGTAATTCTTTCATCTGTACCTATCCTCCTAATTTTCTTTTTTGTCTGCTGCTTCTGTGGCTGCGGAAACATTTTTTCCGGTACACATTGCAGACTGGGCACATCCTGCACAGTCACCGGTCAGACATCCGGAAGGAGCTGCAAGCGGTTTGCCCTTTGCTTCCATCTTAGCTCTCACAATGTTCATAATTGCGACGAGGCAGGATAATACGATAAATGCACCCGGAGCCATTACGAAAATGGTGATTGGTGTGAACCAGCTTAAGGATAATACCTGGAATCCGAAAATCTGTCCGGCACCAAGCAGCTCACGAATCAGACCGATGCAGGTAAGACCAAAGGTGAAACCAAGTCCCATACCGATACCATCAAACATGGACGGAATGACCGGATTCTTGGATGCGTAGCTTTCTGCACGACCAAGGATAATACAGTTTACAACGATAAGCGGAATATACACACCCAGAGAATCGGAAAGGCTCGGGGTGTATGCCTGCATGATAAACTGTACCATGGTAACTAATGATGCTACAATAACGATAAATGCCGGCATACGTACTCCGTCCGGGATTACCTTACGGAATGCGGAAATCAGCATATTGGAAAGAATCAATACCACTGTTGTGGAAAGTCCCATACCAAGTCCGTTGACTGCTGAAGATGTAACTGCAAGTGTCGGACACATACCCAACATCAATACGAATGTCGGGTTTTCTTTAATAATACCGTTATATAAACGTTCTACATTCTTATTCATTCATTTGTACCTCCTGCTAATACATTCTGGAAGTATACCAGGCAGGCATTCACACCGTTTGCCATTGCTTTTGAAGTAATGGTGGAACCTGAAATTGCTTCAATTTCATTGTCAGAAGTCGGTGCTGATTTTACAACGGTGAAGGAATCTACCTGTTTGTTTTCAAACTGGCTGTAAAATGCCTCTTCCTGTGCCTTCATACCAAGTCCCGGTGTCTCTGCGATAGATGTGATGGAATAGCCGTTTACGGTTCCATCATTGCGGATTCCGACTGAGAATGTAATGGTGGACTGGCTGGCATCTTTGGCAGTTACGGTGATAACATAGCCAAGCGTATTACCAGATGCGTCAAGCGCTGTCTCCACATCTCCGATTTCATCTGCATAACCATTTTCATCTAACAATGCCTGTGCTGCATCTGCATCGAAGCCTTCATATGCCTCAAAGGAATCTGCATCGGAAAAGACTGCCTTAAAAGCACTCTGTGTCTTTTCATAATTTACCTTGTCAATCGGGTCTTTTGTGATACCGTATACGACACCAAGCAAAAGTCCCAGAACAATTGTAAAAGCAAATAAAACCAATGCGTCATGCACAATCTTCTTGTTCATCTTATTTGCCCCCTTCCTTGCTCTTTGCCTCTTTCACCTGTCCGAAAGCTCTCGGAACCGTGTACTTCTCAATCATCGGAACTAAAATGTTGCTTAAGATAATCGCGAAGGAAACTCCCTCTGCATTTGCTCCAAAGCAGCGGAATAAACCAGTGAAGATACCACAGCAGATTCCGAAAATAATCTGTCCACGCGGTGTAATCGGCGAAGTTACATAATCAGTTGCCATGAAAAATGCACCAAGCATTAAACCACCGCCGCAAAGCTGTGCGGTAAGATAGGTTCCATCGAAACCGTGACCGCTGAATAACAACATAAAAATTACGAATGTAATGATGTAGGATGCCGGGATTCGTAAATCAATGACTCCCATCAGAATCAGGAAGATTGCTCCAATTAAAATTGCAATTGCAGAAGTCTCACCAATGGTTCCTGAAGTACGGCCAACCAGCATATTCATCGTATTTACAGCCTCTCCGTTGCGAAGTGCTGCAAGCGGTGTTGCACCGGTATAGGTATCTGTTACAAAGTTTGTCATATCTGCTGCAAATGCAATCAGAAGGAAACATCTTGCGCCGAGTGCCGGGTTCATAAAGTTCTGTCCCAGTCCGCCAAACAGACATTTTACCACGATAATTGCAAATACACCGCCGATAACTGCCTCCCACCATGGAAGATTTACCGGAAGGTTTAATGCAAGCAGTAAACCGGTTACGACTGCACTCAAATCCTTAATGGTCTGCTCTTTATGTACAATCTTGTTGAAAATCCACTCAGAAGCCACACAGCTTGCAATGGTAACCAAGATTAAAATCAGTGCCTTTACGCCAAAATTATAAATACCAAACAAACTTGTCGGCAGTAATGCCAGAATCACATAAAGCATAATTCTGCCTGTGGTATCTTTGGCACGCACGTGTGGTGATGATGAAACATGATATAAATCACTCACGATAATCCACCTCTCTCTTTTCTTTTTTGTATGTTTATTTCTTTGCTCTCTTTGCTGCAAGAACCTGCTTCTTCATCGTCTTGATGGACTGCGCAAGCTGTCTCTTCGCCGGACATACATAGCTGCAGCTTCCACATTCGATACACTCAAGGCCATGCCATTTCTCGAACTCTTCCGGAAGGGAATGGTTCGCAAATTTTGCAAGTCTTGAAGGAATCAGCTGTTCCGGGCATGCCTCTACGCAGCGACCGCAATTGATGCACGCAGACGGTTCCACCTCAGCAACCTGATCCTTGCCAAGGCAAAGCAGGGAGGAGGATGTCTTTGTCGTAGGAACGTCTGTTCCAAACATTGCAAATCCCATCATAGGACCACCGGAAATAATCTTCTCCGGCTGAACCTTAAAGCCACCGGCTGCCTCGATTAACTCAGCATAACTGGTTCCGATGCTGTATAAGAAGTTTCCTGGGTTGGCAATCGCATCACCCGTGATGGTGGAAATACGGTTTGTCACCGGTTTGCCAAGTTTTACCGCATTGTATACAGCGATAATTGTCTCTACGTTATCTACGATACATCCTGCATCTGCCGGAAGCATCTTGGAGTTGATGGAACGTCCGGTTACCGCATAAATCAGCTGACGCTCACCACCCTGCGGATACTTTGTCTCCAGCGGGCAGACCTCAATTCTCGGTTCATCCTTTACCAGTTCCTGTAATTTTGCAATACAGTCCGGTTTGTTGTTCTCGATTCCGAGTACACCCTTTGCATGGTCAAACAGCTGTAAAATAATCTTCATACCACCGATTAACTCTTCCGGATTTTCTAACATTCTGCGGTAATCCGCAGTCAGATACGGCTCACACTCTGCACAGTTTGCAATAATGTACTCAATTTTCTCCGGCTCTTTCGGGGAAAGTTTTACGTGTGTAGGGAATCCTGCACCACCCATTCCGACAACGCCGGCCTCTTTTACCTTATTGATAATCTCTTCTTTGGTAAGTTTTGTCACATCTTCGCAGGCAGTGTATTCCACCTCCCGGAATTCGCCATCATTTTCAATGACAATGGAATTCACCATGTCACCAACTGCTACCCGGCGTGGCTCAATCGCCTTTACCTTACCGGACGCAGACGCATAGATTGGAGAAGAAACGAAACCGCCCGCTTCTGCGATTTTCTGTCCCTTGCACACTTCATCACCAACCGCTACAATCGGGTTGGCTGGCGCACCGATATGCTGTGATAACGGATACACCAAATCACCCTTAGGTAAAACAGGAACGATTGGCTGATCTTTTGCCAGTTCCTTTCCTTCATAAGGATGAATGCCGCCTTTAAATGTCTTAAGACCCATTCTTCGTGCCCCACTTTCTCTATTTTGTATTTATGTTCTATGTAATTTTATAGAACATCTATCCTATAAATTATATCACAATCAACGCACGTGAGAATCCTTTTTTTGTATTTTTTTTAATACCTTTTAATAATAAATATATTTTTTCTTTCCTTTTTTTATCTGTTTTTTACAATATCCGTGCCCCTTGCACAAGAAATCGCCCTATGCTAAAATACGTTCGGAAACATATCATATTTTACCCGCAGCAGAAAGGCAGATTTTCATGAAAATTTGGCAGGAAACGCTTCCCTATACATTTGATAATCCTATTGCAGACTCTTATTTCACACCGGATGCGATTTTTTTCGACATCGAGACAACCGGGTTTTCCCCCTCCTACTCCACCGTCTATCTGATTGGATGTTGCAGCAGGCAGAAAGACTCTCTTGTCATCGAACAGTTTTTTGCAGAAACTCCAAAAGAAGAAGCTGCGGTTATTGATGCTTTCTACAAACGTCTTGCGTCATTCTGCACCGTTATCACATTTAACGGCATTGGTTTTGACATCCCATTTCTCACCGCCAGATGCAAATCGCTGCACCTTTCGGAACACTTTTCCGATTTTGAATATCTTGACCTCTACAAAGCTGCTTCCAAACTCAAATTTGCATTACAGCTTCCGAACTTCAAGCAAAAATCCATCGAGCGTTTCCTGGGCATTGACAGAGAGGACCGTTTTAATGGCGGGGAACTGATTGACGTCTACAAATCCTACGTCAGACATCCAGAGGAAGAGGCGCTCTATCTGTTAAAGCAGCACAACTACGATGATGTGCTCGGGATGCCGGCACTTTTGTCTATCCTCTCCTACACACGTTTCTTTGAGAGTGACTGCATTGTCACAGACATTGATGCGGCGGAATCGCCTTCCTTAGACGGCACCACTGTCTGCAAAGAGCTTATTTTCACACTTTCCAGTGAGATTTCACTTCCAAAGCGTATCTCCTGCCGCTTTGAAGAATTTTATCTGACTGCGGAGGGCAATACTGCAAAACTTTCTATCCGGCTCTATGATGGGGAACTTAAATTTTTCCTGGATAATCCAAAGGATTATTATTATCTGCCCGAGGAGGATACCGCCTATCCAAAAAGCATTGCTTCCGGCGTCGATAAGGCACACAAAAAGCAGGCGACCAAAGCCACCTGCTTTACGAAAAAAAGCGGTATTTTTCTCCCCCAGTATGAGCCTGTCGTCACACCGGAGTTTCGCATCCATTCTCCCAAAGAGAAAAAAAGCTACTTTGAACTTTCCGAAGCATTTCTTCATTCGGACGAAACGCTAACCGCCTATGTAAGACATATTTTCCGGCAGTTTTCCAGGAAACCGCCCCGCTCTTAACTCTTATTTTTTCTCGAAGAAAAAGGATTTTAACCGTTCAAATCCGAGTTCTTTGTAGTTCATAATCTGTTCTGTGCTGCCGATAAAAAGTTCACCACCCTGCGCCAATGCACGGTAAAACTTCTGGTAAATCTCATCCTTTGCCTCCTCGGTAAAGTAGATTACCACGTTTCGGCAGACAATCAGATGACAGCCGTTCGGATACGGGTCTTTTAACAAATCATGTTCCTTAAATTCCACACGTTTTTTGATTTCATCGGAAATCTGATAAGAATTGCCGATTTTCGTGAAATATTTCTGTTTCAAATCCTGCGGTACAGATGCAATGCTCTTCTCGTTGTAAAGTCCCATCCGCGCAGTATCAAGTACCTGCTTGTCAATATCCGTTGCAATCACCTTGATGTTTGCAAGCGGCACCTGTCTGGACAGTGCCATGACAAGGGAATACGGTTCATCTCCTGTCGAACAAGCTGCGCTCCAGATTTTTAAGTTCTTGCCGAATTTTTTGATGAGTTCCGGGAACACTTCTCCTTCGAGAATCTTCCACTGATCCGGATTCCGGTAAAACTCCGAGACATTAATCGTAAGGAAGTTAATAAACTGTTCGAATTTTTCTTTGTCTTTCTTAATCAATGCCACATATTCGTCATATGTCTTGATGTTATTTTTGGTAATCAGCGTATTGATTCTGCGGCGCATCTGTTTTTCTTTGTACGCATTCAAATCAATTTTTGCCAACAGAAGGATATCTTTTTTAAATTTTTCATAATTGTCTGTTTCAAGCATTGGAAATCTCCTCCTTCATTCTGTAAAGGAACAAAATAGGCTTCCACAAAACTGTGCAAGCCTACCTGTCTTAGAATCAAAATCTTTATTTATCCTCGCCTGCAACTGCATCGATATCTACATCTGCAACATCAGCATCTGTTTCCGGTGCAAGTAATGCTTTCATGGATAAGCTGATTTTCTTCTCATCCTCATTGAAATCAACGATTTTTGCTTCGATTTCCTGACCAACTTTTAAGATGTCAGAAGGTTTCTCAACATGCTCTTTGGAAATCTGAGAAACATGAAGTAATGCGTCCACACCCGGAGCAAGCTCTACGAATGCGCCAAAATCAGTCATTCTTGCGACTTTACCGGTTACAACATTTCCTACGGCATATTTCTCTGCTGCACCATTCCATGGGTTATCTGCCGGGAATTTCATACTGAGTGCAATCTTGTTCTCGTTAATATCTTTGATAAATACACGAACGTTGTCGCCTACGTTGAATACCTTCTTCGGGTTCTCAACTCTGCCCCAGGACATCTCAGAGATATGAAGTAATCCGTCAGCGCCGCCTAAGTCGATGAATGCACCGAAATCGGTTACGTTCTTAACAGTTCCTTCCATTACATCACCGATGTGGATTCTTGCGAACAGTTCTTTCTGCTGCTCCATCTTCTGTGCAACAAGAAGCTGCTTTCTGTCGCCGATGATTCTTCTGCGTTTCGGGTTGAACTCGCTGATAACGAACTGAATCTCCTGGTCTTTGTACTTGGATAAATCTTTCTCATAAGTATCAGATACAAGGCTTGCCGGAATAAATACTCTGGTCTCGTCTACATTGACGCATACACCACCGTCTAATACCTGTGATACTTTTGCGGTAAGCACTTCTTTGTTCTCGAATGCTTCCTCTAATCTCTTGTTGCCTTTCTCTGCTGCAAGGCGTTTGTAGGTCAGTAATACCTGTCCCTCGCCGTCATTTACTTTCAGAACCTTTGCTTCCATGGTGTCGCCGACAGATACCATTGTGGTAAGATCCGCATTGGATTCGTTGGTATATTCATTACGTGTAATGATTCCATCTGACTTGTAACCGATATTTAAAACAATCTCATCAGGTTTAACATCAATAACGGTACCCTCAACTACCTCTCCATTTCTTATTGTTTTAAATGATTCCTCCAGCATTTGTTCAAAGCTCATTTCTGACATTCTTTTGAACCTCCTCAATAATTTTGTTTGGGGTAGAAGCCCCTGCGGTAATACCTACGTTATCGATGGACTTTAAGCACGTCAAATCCAAATCCTTTACAGTTTGTATATAGTAAGTATTGTTGCATTCTTTTTTACAGATTTCAAATAATTTCTGCGTATTGGAACTGCTCCTGCCTCCAATGACAATCATAGCATCCACTTCGGCCGCAATCCGGGCTGCTTCGGTCTGCCGCTCCTCGGTCGCATTGCAGATTGTATTTAAAACAATAATATCATAACCTTTTTCTGAAATAATTTCAACTAATTCTTGAAATTTATTGTAATTAAATGTCGTTTGTGATACAATACATACCTTTTTGCCGTCTTTTACGGTAAAATTTTCCGCTTCTTCGCGGTTTCCGATGATTGTTGTCTGTGCATCCTCAGACCATTCCCGGATTCCCGCGACCTCCGGATGGCTGGCATTTCCGATAATGACAATCCGTTCTCCCTCTCTGCTGTGCTGTTCCACAAGTCTGTGAATTTTTAACACAAACGGGCAGGTCGCATCGACAATCTCAAAACCAAGTTCGCGGATTTCCCGGTAAACAGAAGGGCCAACTCCATGTGAGCGGATGATGACCGTTCCCCTGGGCGCTTCTTTTAGTTCCTTTACATCTTCAATGACCCGCACACCCTTTGCCTCTAAATCCGCCACCACTTCTTCGTTGTGAATAATCGGACCATACGTATAGATAGGGACATCTCCCCTGCCGGCTTCCTGGTAAACCATATCGACCGCACGTTTCACGCCAAAGCAAAACCCTGCGCTTTTCGCCAAAATTACGTTCATGAATGTTCCATTCCTTTACTGCTTTGTTTTTTCATAGATTCGATAAATCGCATCTACCACTTCATCAATATTCATCTCAGAGCTGTCTACGAGCACGGCATCCTTTGCCTGTGCAAGCGGGGATGTCTCACGGTGCATATCCCGGTAGTCCCTGTCGATAATATCTTTCTCAATCTGCTCTAAATCACAGGTTTCTCCCTTTGCGGTAAGTTCCTCATATCTTCTCTGGGCACGTGTCTTAGCGCTTGCGGTCAGATAAATTTTTACCTGGGCGTCCGGAAGTACACAGGTTCCGATATCCCTGCCATCCATGATAACATCTGACTTTGCTGCCAGTTCACGCTGCAACTCCACCAGCTTTGTGCGGACAACCGGATACACGCTGACCGAAGATGCCATATTACCGACTTCTTCCGTGCGGATAAACCCGTTTACATTTTCTCCGTTTAACAATACCTGCTGTTCATTTTCCTCATAGGCGATTGTGACATCCACATCCGGACACATTGCTGCAATTGCCTTCTCATCTGACGGGTCTGTATGTTTCTGCAAAAAATAATACGCCATTGCACGGTACATTGCGCCGGTATCCACATAGATAAATCCAAGTTTCTTTGCAAGGCGCTTTGCGATTGTGCTTTTTCCGGCTCCTGCCGGTCCATCAATTGCTATATTCATGCTCATTTTTTCGTTCCTCCTGAATTTTCCATTGTTCTCTTTTTATGGAATACTGATTCCTGCAAGATAGCCGGTCGACCATGCAATCTGAAGATTGTAGCCCCCTGTCATGGCATCTAAATCCAGCACTTCGCCGCAGAAATACAGTCCGTTTACAAGTTTTGACTCCATCGTGGACGGATTGACTTCCTTTACCTTTACCCCGCCCTTTGTCACGATAGCTTCCTTAAAATCACGCAGTCCGGTTAAGGTAAGTGGAAATGCTTTTATCAGTTTACAGAACTGCTGTCGTTCTGCTTTTGTAATTTCGTTCACTTTCCGTTCCGGGTCAATTCCGCTTACTTCTAACATCACCGGTATCATCTTTGCCGGAAAAAGTCCTCCGAGCGCATTTTTAAACTGACGGTTCTTCGCCTCTTCAAACTCGCGTATCAGTCGTTTATCAAGCTGTTCCTCGTCGATAGCCGGTTTTAAGTCAATCAGAAGTTTTAATTTCTGTGAGGTATACTTCGGTGCAATCGCTTCACTGGCGCTTAAGATGACCGGACCACTTACTCCAAAATGGGTAAAAAGCATCTCTCCAAATTCTTCATATAACAGCTTTTTCTCCCAGTAAATGCGGACACGGATATTCTTAAGGGAAAGTCCCTGCATCCTCATCGGATAATCTTCCTCCGTCTCAAACGGCACCAGCGCAGGCGTTAATTCTGTCACACCATGTCCAAGTTCCTTTGCAAACCGGTAGCCATCCCCGGTGGAGCCTGTCGTCTGATAGGAAAATCCGCCCGTGGCAACCACTACTGCATCCGCCGGAAGCTTAGAACCATCTTTTAAGCGTACGCCTGTCGTCTGCCCTTCTGACGTCATGATTTCTTCCACCTCCGTGTGAAGGGAAACCTTCACGCCCTTTTCCTTTAATACCTTCTGCAAAGTTGCGATGACGTCTGACGAATGGTCTGACACCGGGAATACGCGGTTTCCGCGTTCCACTTTTATTGGAAGCCCATTTTTTTCAAAAAAATCCATGACTCTCTGGTTGTCATACGTATAAAATGCACTGTAAAGAAAGCGGGAATTGCTCATGACATTTGCAAAAATCACATCCAGTTCACTGGCGTTTGCAATATTGCATCTGCCTTTTCCGGTAATATATAATTTTTTGCCAAGTTTTTCATTCTTCTCTAACAGTGTCACCGAATGACCGTTTTCTGCCGCTGCAATTGCCGAAAACATTCCTGCCGGTCCGCCGCCTATTACAATTACCTTACTCATTCCCATCTCCTATTTTGGCATAACGCATTTTTATCGAGTCATCCACATAATTAATCTCATCATTTCCGGACACCTGATACTCATCCCAGAGGTCTTCCAACAGTTCCAGCGTCCCTGCCACTTCGCGCTGTTTTTTCATGCAAAGTGCCACAATCAGCGCATTGATTACGCTTAACGGTGCCACAAGCGAATCCACCACCGAGGACATATCGCTCTCCGCAATCAGATTGCAGGAGGAATACAGATTCATCGGGGAGTGTACGCTGTCCGTCAGCGTGATTACTTTTGCGCTCCGGTTATTGGCAAACTCGATTGCCTTTAACGTACGCATGGAATATCTCGGGAAGCTGATGCCAATCATCACATCTTCCTTTCCAATGCGAAGCATCTGTTCAAAAATCTCGCTTGCGCTGCTTGTCTGCAATAAATGTACATTTTCAAACATCATCGTCAGATAAAATGCCAGAAACGACGCTAACGGTGCACAGCTTCTAAGACCGATAATGTAGATATTCTTTGCCTGCAAAATTGTATCCACTGCCAGTTCAAAAGCATTTTGATCCAGTTTTTCAAGCGTCGAATGAATCTTCTCCTCGTCTCCTTTTAACACCGTTTCAAGAATTTTCGACTGTCCGATTCTTCCGTAGGTAACCTCCATCCGCTGCATGGAATCAAGTTTTCCGCGCACCTGATCCTGCAAGGCATTCTGAAACTCCGGATACCCCTTATACCCCAGATGTGTCGCAAACCGTACCACGGTAGACTCACTGACACCTACCGCTTCCCCGAGCTTTGACGCTGTCAAAAATGCCGCTCTGTCGTAATTGTCGGTGATGTAGGCAGCAAGGAGCTTATGCCCCTTGCTCAATTTGCCGTAAACTTCATTGATACGGCTGCTCAAATCATTGCTGTTACTCATGTTTTTTCTCTCAATTCTTTTATTTTCCGTTCTAATCCCAATATTCTTATTATAGCAAATTCCAATGGTTTTGCAACATGATTTCAGCTCTGTATCATCTTCATCCGGTAAAACTCACCCTTCTGTTCCATGAGTTCTTCAAACGTTCCGTACTCGACGCAATGTCCATCTGCAATGACTGCAATTTTGTCCGCATCGCGGATAGTGGAAAGCCGGTGTGCAACGATAAAAGTAGTCCGTCCTTTTGTCAGATTCTGCAATGCCTCCTGAATCAGACGCTCTGAAATACTGTCTAACGCAGACGTTGCTTCGTCCAACACGATAATCTTTGGATTCCGGATCAATGCCCTCGCTATCGAAATACGCTGTCTCTGTCCACCGGATAACATTCCACCGTGTTCCCCTACCATCGTATCCAGTCCCTGTGGCAGCCCCTCTACCAAATCGGAAAGGTTCGCTGCCTTTACTACCTCTGCGAGCTGTTCTTCCGTCACATTCTCGCAGCCGTATGTGATATTCTCCCGGATGGTTCCGGAAAACAGAATCGAGGTCTGTGGTACCACCGCAAGATATTTCCGGTAACTGCGCAGATCAATTTCTTTCAAATCCCTGCCATCAAGCAGGACTTTTCCCTCATCCGCCAGATGGAATCCGATGACAAGATTTAAAATTGTAGATTTTCCTGCGCCCGATTCTCCTACAAACGCAATTGTTTCTCCCTGCTTTACCTGAAGATTCAGATGATTAAGCACTTTTTTATCGGAATTCTTATAATGGAAGGAAACATCCGCAAAGTCAAATGTTCCCTGCACATCCTGCAACACTTCTTTTCCCTCGTTGTCCTCCACATCTTCGGAAAGCAGGACTTCCCCGATAGAGTTCACCGACTCGATTCCCTTTGTAATCGTCGGAAGCAATGTCACAATTGCAGAAACCTGATTGACAACTGTTGCAAAATAGCTCTGATAAAGCGTAATGTCTCCCGCAAGGATTCTGCCTTTCAGTGCAAGATAGCCGGTAAATGCAAGACAGATGACCTGAAACACCTGGAATACCGCCCAGCCGACAGAGCCAAATAATGCCTGTACCAGGTCTAACTTATATCCTTTTTCCGCTACCGCAAAGAGCTGACCGCTCATCTTCTCGACTTCTTCATCCTCAAGTGCATGTGCACGGGTCACCGGCACAAGTTCCACCATCTCCATAACCCGGGCGGATGTTTCTTCCATCTCTTTCCGGAACTCATTGTTGCGTTTGCGCATGGCATTGCGGAATGAAACCATTGTAATCGCCGCCACCGGAGCCGTCAGAAGGAAAAATACAAACACAATCGCACTCTTAGAAGCTGTCACGACAAGTGCCACACCGATATTTAACACGATGTTCAGAATACTCAAAAACATCTGTGTCGACAGGGTTTCCACTGCTTCCACATCACGCATGATTTTTGACTGAAGCCTTCCGGACTGCGTTGCCACATGATAGGAAATAGAAAGCTGCTGTAATTTCCGAATCAGCGCTTTCCGAAGTCCCGTTTCCGCATAGCGCGTTGCGAGACTTTTGTAGGATGTGTACAGATAGTTAAACGGAATATTTGCCGCAATCAGTGCCGTTTCAAGCAGTGCATAAAAAAGAATATTGCGCACCGTATCCGGATTTCCCTGTGTTACATCATTGATAATATTAGCCGTGATGATTGGCAGCACCCACACGCAGGCGTGTTTGATGAAAAAGCAGATGACTGCCATCACAAACTTATGATAATTTCCCTTATACAGTGAAATTAATATTTTCAACGGATGTCCCTGATGTCTCCGGTAACTTTCAATAAACCAGCTTTCCACATCCGTCTGATTTCTTGGAACTGTCTTCTTTTTAAATACTTCAATCTCAGATTCCTGCTTTTTCATAAAACCAAATCCTCTTTCTGTCTGAACTGTTCACGCAATACGCGTCAAATCTTTCTGCAAGCTGCCCGCTAATCGCGCAAAAATCCCCACAAACGGCTCTGTAAACCGCCTGTGGGGATTCTGTACCTGACGGCACGTTTTTATTAGACCGGATAAGCTCCGTTCTTTGTATCAGCAATTGTCGCATCCACTTTCTTCTGCTGTGCCTCACGGTACTTGAAGAAATCTGTTGCAACCTGTGGGAACAGTGCATAAGTGAGGACATCCTCATCCTGCTGTTTCCACTGTTTCATTTCTGACTCGATCTTACCAAGCTCCGGCTCTAATAAATCTGCCGGTCTGCAGGTGATTGCGTTCTTCTTCTCTTCGCCGAGAACCTTGTCTACGACTTCCGGATTGAACGGCTTTACAGTCTGACCATACTTACCAAGTAAAATATCCTTGGTCTCTTTGGTTGCAACCTTGTAACGCTCACCCATCAATACATTAAATACAGCCTGGGTTCCGACAATCTGGGAAGACGGTGTTACAAGAGGCGGCTCACCGAGGTCTTTACGCACACGCGGTACTTCTGCAAGAACCTCCTCGTATTTGTCTTCTTTTCCCTGCTCTTTTAACTGGGAAATCAGATTGGAAAGCATACCACCCGGTACCTGGTATAATAAGGTCTTGATATTTACGCCAAGAACCTTCGGGTTCATAAGACCGCTCTCTAATGCCTGCTCACGCAGCGGACGGAAGTAATCAGCGATTTCTGCCAGTAAGTTCTGGTCTAAACCACTGTCGAACTCAGTTCCCTTGAATGCCTCAACCATAACCTCGGTTGCCGGCTGGCTGGTTCCAAGTGCAAACGGAGACATTGCGGTATCAATGATATCGCAGCCTGCCTCTACTGCTTTCATGTAAGTCATGGAAGCTACACCGGAGGTGTAATGTGTATGCAGTTCGATTGGAAGGCTTGTAGAAGACTTTAATGCCTGTACTAACTCGGTTGCCTTAGTCGGAACAAGAAGTCCAGCCATATCCTTGATACACAGGGAATCAGCGCCCATATCTTCTACTCTCTTTGCCATATCCATCCAGTACTCTAATGTATAGGCATCTCCTAATGTATAGGAGAGTGCAACCTGCGCATGACCTTTTTCCTTGTTGCAGGCGGTAACTGCTGTCTGAAGGTTGCGGATATCGTTTAAGCAGTCAAAAATACGGATAATATCAATTCCGTTTGCGATAGATTTCTGTACGAAATACTCTACAACATCATCTGCATATGGACGGTAACCTAAAATGTTCTGTCCACGGAATAACATCTGTAATTTGGTGTTTTTGAATCCGTCTCTTAATTTCCGCAGTCTCTCCCACGGATCTTCCTTCAGGAAGCGGAGGCACGCATCAAATGTTGCGCCGCCCCAGCACTCTACAGCATTGTATCCAACTTTATCCATCTTATCTACGATTGGCAGCATCTGCTCTGTTGTCATTCTGGTGGCAATCAGAGACTGATGTGCATCACGCAGTACAGTTTCTGTAATCTTGATTGGTTTCTTCGTCACTTCTGACATGATATTCCCTCCTTAAATTCCAAAGATTGCCATAAATACACCGGCTGCTACCGCAGTACCGATAACTCCGGCAACGTTTGGTCCCATTGCATGCATAAGTAAAAAGTTTGTAGGATCCTCTTCTGCTCCGACCTTCTGAGATACACGTGCTGCCATTGGAACAGCAGATACTCCGGCAGAACCAATCAAAGGATTGATCTTTCCCTTGGTAATCCAGCAGAGAAGTTTTCCTACGAGAACACCTGCAGCAGTACCAACCATAAATGCAATCAGTCCAAGGATTACGATTTTGATAGTGGTCCAGTTTAAGAATGCCTCAGCACTGGTAGATGCACCAACGGAAGTACCAAGCAGAATAACTACAATATACATCAAAGCATTGGATGCTGTCTCGGACAACTGACGTACCACGCCGCTCTCACGGAACAGGTTACCAAGCATCAGCATACCAACAAGTGGTGCTGTTGTCGGAAGGATTGTACATACCACAATTGTAACCACGATTGGGAACAGAATCTTTTCCAGTTTGGATACCGGACGCAGGTTCTGCATCTTAATCGCACGTTCTTTCTTTGTGGTAAACAGTTTCATAATTGGCGGCTGGATAATCGGCACGAGTGCCATGTAAGAGTATGCTGCCACGGCAATCGGTCCCATCAGACCGGACTGTCCAAGTTTGCCGGCAAGGAAGATGGAGGTTGGTCCATCCGCACCACCGATGATTGAAACCGCTGCTGCTGCCTTATCGTTAAATCCAAGCAGGATTGCCAGAAAATATGCTGAGAAGATACCGAACTGTGCGGCAGCTCCAAGCAGGAAGCTGATTGGGTTTGCAATCAAAGGGCCAAAGTCGGTCATTGCTCCGACGCCCATGAAAATCAGAGACGGCAGAATTGACCACTCGTCCAAGGTATAAAAGTAATAGAGTAATCCACCTACTCCGTTGCTGGTCTGCTCCGGGCTTGCAATAATATCCGGATAGATATTTACAAGCAGCATACCGAATGCAATCGGAACCAAAAGCAGCGGCTCATATCCCTTTTTAATTGCCAGATAAAGGAAAATACATGCAACGAGAATCATTACATAGTTTCCCCATGTCAGATTAAAAAAGGCGGTCTGATGCAGGAGGTTGCTCATTGTCTCCGTAAAGTAACTCATTGTCATCCTCCTAAAAAATTAATTCAAAGTTGCAAGTAATGCACCGGACTCTACCATATCTCCAACGTTTACGTTAATGCTTGCGACTGTTCCGTCCTGCGGTGCAACGACCGGAGTCTCCATCTTCATGATTTCAAGAATCAGAACAGTATCACCTTTCTTAACGGCTGTGCCTGCTGCTGCCTCAACCTTGAATACCTTTCCTGCTGCTCCAGCTTCAATCTTTACGCTTCCAGCTGCGCCTGCTGCCGGTGCTGCCTTTGGTGCTGCTGCCGGTGCTGCAGCTGCTGCACGTCTCGGTGCTGCTGCCGGTGCGCTGACTGCTCCGTTCTCCTCTACGGTAACATCATAAACAGTTCCATTTACAGTAATTGTATAGCTTTTCATTGATTATATCCTCCTAAATTTGTTATTATCTTCTGCGAATGGAGCGAACCACAAAACCGTCTGTGGAGGTTCCCTCGCTTGCTGCTATGGCAGCGGTGATTACGGCTACTAATTCAAGATCATCTGTGAGCTGCTGTTCTTCTCTCTGCTCAATCTGTGCTACCACAGAATCGGTCTCTGCTTTATTTTCTTTCTTTCTGTTCTGCAGATAAGGAATAATTTTAAAGCAACTAATGATTAAACTGATAAGAATCAGGACTGCAAATACGGTTCCCATTCCCATCAGGGTATTTAATCCTGCCTTTGCCATCTTCTCGCCCATGGTGTACACCAAGTCTGCGTTGGCATCGGTCAGTTCCATGCGTTCATCCTGATAATTGTATTCATAAACATATGTAACGCTTACTTCTCTTCCCGGAAACTCTACATACTGTTCGAGTGTCATGGTATCCTGTGCGGTAGTGATGGTGAATTTGCCGAATCCCTCAAATGCGCCGAGATCCGTCACTGCATCATCCCATGCTGCAACCAGTTTTTCTGCGATTTCATTTCCATTGGTATCAATCATTCCGCCTGCGTTGACAAGGGTTGTCACTTCCGACTGAATGAGTGACTGCAGGTCGTTATAAGTCATACCATAGTAATCCTGTGTTGTAGGGTCACCACACGCAGCCAGTCCCAGAACCATGAAGCAAAGCATAAGTATAAGAGATAATTTTTTCTTCATAACTTCACCTTTCTATTTTGTTCCGTGTTTCTTGTCCGGTGCTCCTGCACATTTTGTGTAAAGCAGTTCAAAGGCATCCACAAGGTATTTTCTGGTGTCTGCCGGCTCTAAGATTAAATCCACATAGCCTCTTCTTGCTGCGGAAAGAACGGAGGACTGTAAGTTCTCGTATTCTTTTGCCTTCTCTGCAAGAACTTCTGCGGAAGCATCTGCATACATAATCTTTGCAGCAGATTCTGCATTCATCGTACCAATCTTTGCGCCTGTCCATGCGTAAACGAAATCAGCACCGACTGACTTGGAGTTCATGGCAACGTAAGCGCTTCCATAAGCCTCTCCGGTAATTAAGTTTACCTTCGGGCAGGTTGCCTGTGCAAATGCAGCTGTCATGCGTGCAAGTGCTTTTGCAAGGTTCTTCTCAGAACACATACAAGCCTTGAATCCGGAAACATTTGTCAATGTCAGAACCGGAATTTCAAACGCATCACAGAAGGATACGAACTCTGCTGCCTTGTTGCAGCCTCTTGCGGAAAGTGCTGCATCAAAGGTCTCTGTCTTCTTTCCTTCTTCATCGTATACTTCGGTACAGTTTGCAACTGCACCTACGGTCATACCGTTTAATTTGATGAATCCGGTTACCATATTCTTTGCATAATCTTTCTTTGTCTCAAAGAACGTATGTCCATCGGAAATCTCGCTTAATACAAAACGCGGATCTCCTTTCATGGTATCTAAATTCTCGCAGACACGGTTTAAATCATCTTCGCAGTCTGTTGTATAGATATCACCTTCGTTGTTCAGTGGAAGCATACCGATTAATTCACGGATCTGTCCGAGAATCTCATCTTCACTTCCCACTGCATCGATACAGCCATTCTCTTCACTCTGGAATTTTGCTGCTGCAGTGTCACATTTGTCCACACGGTTTCCGTCGATGGCATTTGGAGAATTTAAGAACATTCTGCCCTTGCTCTCCTCAATAAATGCGAAATCAGATAATGCCGGAACAACGGAAAGTCCACCGCCGCAGTTTCCAAATACTGCGGAAATCTGTGGAATGACACCGGAAGCCTCTACTTCTTTGGCATAAATCATTCCCATGCCTTCCAAAGCGTCTACGGATTCCTGTAAACGGACACCTGCGCAGTCAATCAGACCAACGACCGGTGCTCCCATCTTCATTGCCATATCGTAAACTGCCGCAATTTTCTTTGCGTGCATTTCACCAATTGTACCATTTAATACGGCTGCATCCTGGCTGTATACAAATACCAGGTTTCCGTCCACCAGTCCATGTCCGGTAATAACACCATCGGATGGTGTGGCGTTGTCTGCAAGATTAAAATCTGTGTTTCTTGCGGTTACGAGAGAACCGATTTCCATGAAACTGTTCTCATCGACTAACTTGAGAATGCGCTGCATTGCCAAGCTATCATTGCTACTATTCATTCTTTTGACCTCCATCTATAAAAATTAAAAAATTTCGCTAGGTTAAATTATAGATGCTTTTCTTCTTTTTTTCAAGTAATTTGTTAATTTTTTGACATTTTTTACCGGAATTTTACCGGAAGAAAAATTTTCCGGCTACCATCTGCACGCACCAGGGCAAATCAATCCGTTCTACGCCATTTCCCGCCTCAACCCTGTATTCCTTTAATATCTCATCTCCCAGCCGGTAGGTAATCCTTCCCAGAAGGCTGCCTTCTTCTACCGGTGCACACAGAGAATCTGCCATTTCATACGTGATTGTAATCTCTTCTTCCTCCCGCAGCAAAAGTTCCAAGTCTGCACCGTCATCTTTCACGACAGGCGTTACATAGGCAGTCCCTCCAATCTCCGCCGTCTGCCCGTTTTCCACCACAACCGGAACCAGCCTGCTTTCATCCGGTTCCACATCCCGGATCCTTTTCTTTACAAACGCAGACAATCCGTAATTCATCAGTTTTTTGGTGTCCGCCCATTTATAACTTTTATTATTCGGCCAGCCGCAGGCAAGAAGTGCCACAATGTAAGTACGTTCTCCGCGTTCAAGCGCACCGACATAACAGTAGCCCGCATTTCCGGTAAATCCGGTTTTTCCGGAAAGTGCCCCCTCCATCATCTGTAAAAACGCATTGTGGTTATAGCAGCTGTAACTGCTCGTTCCCTCCATATCCGTAAACGAATACTGTGCCGTACCGGTAATCGCAAGAAATTCTTCCGCCTTATCCGAAATACGGATGCAGTAACGCATAATTTTCGCAAGGTCCTCCGCTGTTGTGTGATGAAAGCCCTCCGAATCCGTCGCATCCAGCCCGTTTGGCGTAATAAAATAAGTATCCTTACAGCCGATTTCTTCCGCCTTGTCATTCATCAGCGATGCAAAATTTTCCGTCGTTCCAGCCACATATTCGGCAATCGCCACGGCACAGTCATTGAAGGACTCCAGCATCAGACCGTAGAGCAGATCCCGCAGATAAAAGTGCTGTCCGCTCCGCATCCCAAGATGAACTTTCGGCTGGGATGCCGCAAGCGCCGACACTTCCACCTCACGGTCCAAATCACAGTTTTCAAGTGCCAGTATGCAGGTCATTATCTTTGTAGTACTGGCATTTGCCATTGCTTCCTGCCCGTTCTTCTGATAAAGCACCCTGCCGGAATCACCATCCATCAGTACTGCGGATTTTGCATACAATTCCGACTCCGCCGGCGCGCTTACCGTCTCCTCCTGCGGCGCCGCCTGTATCAAAAGGCTCTGAAACGGCAGGCACACTATGATTAACAGAACTGCAATCAGTTTTCTCAAAATTTTTCTCCGGAAATCATTTCATAAATTCTTATTCCATTTCTCCCGCAAAAATACCTGCTCAAAAAAACGCACAGCCCAAAAGGAAGCCGTGCGGTGTCTTTTTCAGATATCCAGTTTTACTTTCAGTTCTTCCTCTGCCTCCTGCTTAAATTCCTCCACCTGTACCGGATTTAATACCGGAAGTTCGTCCACTGACTGTACGCCGAAGCTGCGCAGAAATTCTTCTGTCGTTCCAAATAAGAGCGGTCTTCCGGGTGCATCCAGTCTGCCAAGTTCACAGACAAGATTATATTCCACTAACTTATTGACCGCATGGTCACAGGCAACTCCGCGAATCTTTTCGATTTCCGCCTTTGTCACCGGCTGTTTGTATGCAATGATGGAAAGCGTTTCCAGCAGAACGTCTGTCAGCACATGCCGTTTGGGCTGTTTTGCAACCCGGATGAGATACTCATACATTTCGCTTTTGGTGCACATCTGATAAGCCCCGTCTAACTCTATAATCTTCATTCCCCGGTCGTCTTTTTCATAACGCGCCATCAGCTTTGCGAGGATTTCCTCTGTCTGTTTTTTATCCAATTCCACGGCATCGGCAATTTTCTCAAGTTCCACGGATTCCCCCATGGTAAATAGAATTGCCTCAATAATCGCCTCATAATTTTTTTCTTCCATTCTGCCTCCCGCCCCAGCTACATCCTGCCTTATGCAACAATTTTTGACTGGATTTTGATATCATCAAATGTTTTCTCCTGGGAGATAAAAATTTTTCCCATCTTCATCAGCTCCAGAATTGCCAGAAATGTCACGATAATCTCCATCTTGCCGGGCTGTCTCTCTAAGAGATTACGGAAGCTGAAGTTTGCGTGGGTGTGGCAATACTCTTCCAGATATGCCATCTTATCTGCCAGCGACACTTCTTCTTTCTCTATCTTTCCAAACTTTGAGCGCACCGGGTCTATCTTGTCCGCCTGTTTGCGCATGACAGATTTAAAGATATCGTTTAGTTTGCTTAACGTCATATCGCTCACCAGTTCTTTTAAATCAACCGGCGGTTCGTACTCTGCCACCTCCGGCGGAATCGCAGGTTCCCGGAACAGCACACGTGCCGCATCCATCTGACGGTCGCGCAGTTCATATGCCATACATTTATACATCTTATATTCCAGAAGCTGCTGCACTAATTCTGCCCTCGGGTCTTCCGCTTCTTCCTCTCCCTCAGACTCTTTTGCAGGGAGCAGCATCTTTGACTTGATATCAATCAGGGTTGCCGCCATCACAAGAAATTCGCTCATAACGTTCAAATCCTGCCGTTTCATCTCCGCAATATATTCCATATACTGGTTGGTGATTTCCACAATCGGGATGTCATAGATATTTACTTTATTCTTTTCAAGCAGATGCAGCAGCAAGTCCAACGGACCCTCAAACACCTGCAATTTTACCGTCATATCCATTCCGTTACCTCAAAGCGTCTCCTGCATTTTTTCTCAACTTTTTTATTTTACCCTGCTTTATCCAAAAATTCAAGTAGGACTTCCCGCCATCTTTCTGACATAAAATACAGGCTTTGCCGGTAAAATAAATTAGAATCCAGTTACCCGCCGGAGGTCTGTCATGAAATTCTTTCTTTCTATATTACTATCGGTCAGCATCCTGCTCTCGCCGGTGTCTGTTTTCACCGCATCCCTGCTGCCGGAAGCCAGTACCAAAACAGGCACTGCTGAACCAGCGGTTTCTGCGCCCAGTGTTCTTTTAATGGAAGCATCGACCGGTTCTGTCATCTACGAGAAAAATGCACACGAAAAGCTGCGTCCTGCAAGCATCACCAAAATCATGACGTTAATTCTGATTTTTGATGCCATCGCAAACGGGCAGATTTCTCTGACAGATACCGTGACGGTGTCGGAATATGCTGCCAGCATGGGCGGTTCCCAGGTCTATTTGGAACCCGGAGAAACCCAGACCGTAGAAACCATGATAAAATGTATCAGTATCGCAAGTGCCAACGACGCCTGTGTCGCCATGTCCGAACTGATTGCAGGAAGTGAATCCGAATTTGTCCGCATGATGAATGAACGCGCTGCCGGGCTTGGCATGGAAGATACCACATTTGTCAACTGCTGCGGTTTGGACACAGATGGGCACATTACAAGTGCCTATGATGTTGCGCTTATGTCGCGGGAACTAACCTCACGCTACCCTGAAATTCATAACTACTGTACCATCTGGATGGAAAACATCACCCATACGACTGCCCGTGGTTCCAGTGAGTTCGGTCTGACAAATACCAACAAGCTCATCCGGCAGTACCAATATGCCACCGGCTTAAAAACCGGCTCCACCGGGCTTGCCAAATACTGTGTTTCTGCCACTGCCGTAAAAGACGGCATGGAACTGATTGCGGTCGTCATGGCAGCCCCGGATTATAAGGTACGTTTTTCTGATGCCGCCACTCTTTTAAACTATGGTTTTAGCAGATGCCGTGTATACACCGATGCAAACGAAGATGTCCTCCCACCCATAAGCGTTCACAAGGGGGTATCTGAACAGGTCTCCCTTGCATACGAAGGTTCGTTTGAATATCTCTCTACCGACGGAAGCGACCTCTCCGGCATCCAAAAGACCATCGAACTTCCCCAAAGCGTGGAAGCTCCCATCAAAAAAGGTGCAGCCGCCGGAAAAGCGGTCTACACCTTAAATGGAACCGAAATCGGAACCGTACCTATTCTATATACCGACAGCGTAGACGCTGCCACCTATCGGGATTATTTTGTAAAAGCGCTTCACTGCCTGCTATTATAACAGTGGTGCAAACAGCCGCATGACGCTTTGAAGCATCCGCACAAATACATTCCGGTTTTTACAAAATTCGAGTGTCATTTCCTCGGATGCCTCAAACGTCTTAAGACAGTCCTCTTTTAATTCCAGGACTGCTTTTGAGCGGTACATAAACACGCCGCACTCAAAATGCAGATACAGGCTGCGGAAATCAAGATTAATGCTTCCGACCGTTGCAATCTCATCATCGCAGACAAAGCTCTTTGCATGGATGAATCCCGGTTTGTACTGATAGATTTTTACGCCGCTTGCAAGAAGCGGTGCATAGTACGACTGTGTCAGAAGAAAAATTGCCTTCTTATCCGGAATTCCCGGAGTTACAATCCGCACATCCACACCACTTTTTGCCGCATTGCACAAACAGGTGAGCATTTCATTTCCAATAATAAGATACGGGGTAAAAATATATACATAATTTTTTGCCTTATTGATGATATTCAGGTACACATTCTCGCCTACCGTCTCATGGTCTAACGGGCTGTCTCCGTATGGCTGCACAAATCCGTCATTCAAAAACGGTTCTTTCTGCCATACTTCCGGAAAATATTTCGTGTAGTCTTCGGAGGTGCGGTTGATGTAGTTCCACATTTCAAGGAACATCGTGGTAAGCCCCCAGACAGCCTCTCCCTCAATGCGCACACCGGTGTCTTTCCAGTAACCGAACCGCTCCACCTCGTTGATATATTCGTCTGCCAGGTTAATGCCTCCGGTATACCCTACTTTTCCGTCCACCACAAATATTTTTCTGTGGTCACGATTGTTCATGATAACGGAAAGGAACGGGCGAAACGGATTAAATGCCACACATGAGATTCCCATTTTTCGTAATTTTTCGTAATAACGTGGCGGCAGCGTGTTGATACAGCCAACATCGTCGTAAATAAAGCGGACATCCACACCATTTTTTGCTTTTTCTTCAAGAATATCAAGAACCTGCGTCAGCATATGTCCTTCCTGCACAATAAAATATTCCAGGAAAATATAGTGCTCCGCTTTTTTTAAATCTTCAAGCATCTCTGCAAACATCTCTTCGCCGCACTTATAATATTTTGTAGTGGTATTTTTGTATACGGAGAACTTTGCCCAGTCATGGATATAACGGCTCTGGCTGTATACACGCGGCTCTTCAAACTGCAATTCCTGTAAAATTGCTTCATCCTGTTCCTTTGCCGCAATCACTTCGCGGTTTACCGCATCCATCCGCTGCGCAGTCCGCTTTGTCAGTCCAGACCTTCCAAAAATAACATAGACCAGCATACCGAATACCGGTGACAACAGAATTAAAAATGTCCAGGAAAGTTTATTTGCCGGGTTAATCCAGCGGTTGACAATCACAAGCACCAGAATAACTGCAAAAATTCTTATCCCGAGATTGGCATACGTAAACTGATAGCTGAACTGCCACAGAACAAGGCTCATCCAGCCGACCTGTAAAATAATTGAAAGTGCTACGATAAAAAAGCGCCCCAGAATCAGATGTGCAATCTTCTTCATATGTGTCCTCCCCGTCTTTTGATATAAAGTCTATTCTAATTAGTTTTCCAGAAAAAGTCAAATTCTTACCAGATGGTCTGCATGTATCATTCCCCAGCAGTTTTTCCCCATCTGTTCTCCCCTCGGATACGCGCGCTCGTATAACCGCAGTTTCATCTCTGTCGGCGAAAAATCCGGCAGCCTTTCAAATGCCAGCGCCAGCGCTCCCGCTGCCACTGGTGCCGCCATGGAAGTCCCGCTTTTGACCGTATACCCCTTTTTATCCCGGCTGCAGCTCACAATTCCGGTTCCTGGCGCAAGAATTTCCGGCTTGATAATACAGCATCGCGTCGGTCCCCTTCCGCTGTAACCCGGCAGCAAGGCACGTCTGTTTTTTCCTGTTTCCTCATCATCACTGCTTCCCACCGTAAGTACTTTTCTTGAAATTCCCGGAATCGTGACCGTCTCCTCGCCAGGTCCATTGTTTCCGGCAGCCGCCACAACCATAACTCCCTGATTCCAAAGTTCATCCACTGCTGCGAGAAGTTCCTGCTGTTCCTTTTTTCCGGCGGTCGGAAGCATCCCGACCGAAATATTCAAAAGCCGGATATGATATATTTTGCGGTTTTTCAATATCCAGTCAATTCCCTGTAACATTTTTTCCGTATTGCCGTTTCCGCCCCCATCTAATACCTTTAACATCACAAGATTACTGCGCGGTGCAATCCCGCTGTAACGCCTCCCCTCAGACATTTTCCCGCTTCCCGCAATGATACCGGAAATATGGGTTCCATGCCCGTTGTCATCGTAAGCACCTTCTCTTTTCTGAAAAAAATCCTTAAATGCAAGAATTCTTCCCTCCAGATCCGGATGCGGTGCCACTCCGGTATCCATGACCGCCACGGTAACATTTTTCCCGGACAGTCCCATTTTATATGCGTAATCTGTATGAATCAGACGTTTGACCCGTTCCATAAAAAATCCTTTTCTTCCATCTTATTCGACGGTTTCAAAAAACGTGTCTGTTCCACACAAGGGCTTTTTGCTTTACAGGAATTTCCTATAAAGCCAAAAAGACCACCCGGTTTCCCGGGCGGTCTCTCAATGAACTTATTCTATGCTTCTTCCGGAACATCCTTGATGGAGAAGCTGATTCTTCCCATCTTGTCTTTTCCGAGGCAGACTACCTTCACGGTATCTCCTAACGTCAGCACATCTTCCACACGGTTGATACGCTGTTTTGCAATCTTGGAAATGTGAACCATTCCCTCTTTGCCCGGTGCGAACTCTAAGAATGCACCAAACTCTTTGATGCTTACCACAGTACCGGTGAAAATCTGACCTTCCTCAAAGTCTGTGGTAATAATCTTAATCATATCAACGGCCTTTGCCATCATGTCTGCATCGGTTCCGCAAACAGATACAGCACCGTCATCTGTAATATCAATCTTCACTCCGGTACGGTCGATAATCTCGTTGATGGTCTTTCCTCTCTGTCCGACTACATCACCAATCTTTGCCGGGTCAATCTGAATCTGGATAATCTTCGGCGCATACTGACCAACTTCTTTTCTCGGTTCAGAGATTGCCTTAGACATTACTTCATCCATAATATAGAGTCTTGCCTCTCTGGTTCTTGCGATGGCTTCCTCTACGATTGGTCTTGTCAGACCATGAATCTTAATATCCATCTGGATGGCGGTAATTCCCTTATGAGTACCGGTTACCTTAAAGTCCATATCTCCGAAGAAATCCTCTAATCCCTGGATATCGGTAAGTACGATGTAATCATCATCGGTATCACCGGTTACAAGTCCGCAGGAAATACCTGCAACCATGGACTTAATCGGAACACCTGCTGCCATCAGTGCCATGCAGGAGGCACAGGTAGATGCCATGGAAGTAGAACCGTTAGACTCAAAGGTCTCGGATACCGCACGGATTGCATACGGGAATTCTTCCTCAGAAGGAAGCACCGGAATCAATGCACGCTCTGCCAATGCTCCATGACCAATCTCACGACGTCCCGGTCCACGGGAAACCTTTGTCTCACCTACGGAATATGCCGGGAAATTATACTGATGGATGTATCTCTTGGTGGTGATATTCTCATCAAGTCCGTCAATCTTCTGAACTTCAGAAAGCGGTGCTAAAGTTACCACATCGCAAATCTGTGTCTGACCACGGGTAAACATTGCAGAACCATGTACTCTCGGAATCAAATCCACTTCTGCTGCCAGCGGACGAATCTGGTTGATTGCACGTCCATCCGGGCGTTTGTGGTCTTTTAAAATCATCTTGCGGACCGTCTTCTTCTGGTACTGGTAAACTGCCTCACCAAGAACTGCAAGCCAGTCCTCTTTGTCTGCAAAAGCCTCTTCTAACTTCTCAGTAATCTCGCGGATATACTCTTCTCTCTTCTGCTTCTCATCGGTGAAGACAGCTTCTTCCATCTGCTCCGGTGTTACGATTTCACGGATTGCCGCAAACATCTCCTCCGGAATTGCGCAGCTTGTATATTCATGTTTCTTCTTGCCGACTTCCTCTACAATCTTGTTCATGAATGCAATGATTGTCTGGTTGATATCATGACATTTGTAGATTGCTTCTAACATCTTTTCTTCCGGAATTTCGTTTGCACCAGCCTCAATCATGATAACTTTCTGTGCGGTAGATGCAACTGTGAGCTTTAAGTCTCCGTTATCCCAGTCTTTCTGGGACGGGTTTACGATAAACTCACCGTCTACCATTCCCATCTGGGTCATGGCACATGGTCCGTCAAACGGGATATCGGAAATGGTGGTTACAAGTGCTGCTCCGAGCATTGCCACGATTTCCGGACGGCACTGCGGGTCAACAGACATTACCATATTGTTAATCGTTACGTCATTGCGGTAATCCTTCGGGAAAAGCGGACGCATCGGACGGTCAATTACACGGGAAGTAAGGATTGCATTCTCAGATGCCTTTCCCTCTCTCTTGTTAAAACCTCCCGGAATCTTACCTACTGCGTACATTTTCTCTTCAAATTCTACGCTTAACGGAAAGAAATCCACTCCGTCTCTTGGCTTGTCAGAAGCGGTTACGGTTGATAATACGGTTGTCTCACCATATTTTAACAAAGCTGCTCCGTTCGCCTGTGCACATACCCTTCCGATATCTACGGTAAGCGTTCTTCCAGCCAGTTCCATTGAAAAACTTTTATACATATCATTTCTCCTTTTTCCTGCGGCGGATGTCCCGAAACTACTGAAAAAAACAGGAACATTCCCTATTCTTTTCAGTGGTCTCGGATTTACGCTCCGCCGGGCTGTCTTTTCTTATCATTTGTCATACAGGTTTTGTTCTGCATGACAAGAGGAGGACATCCGGTCTCCCGGACACCTCCTCTGCTGGTTGCTACTTATTTTCTTAAACCTAAGCGCTCGATTAAAGAACGATATCTCTCGATGTCGACCTGCTTTAAGTAAGATAATAAACGACGTCTCTGTCCTACCATCTTTAACAGACCTCTGTTAGAATGGAAGTCCTTCGGGTTCTCTTTCAAGTGAGCGGTAAGCTCCTCGATACGTGCAGATAAAATTGCGATCTGTACTTCCGGTGAACCTGTGTCGTTTGCTGTTCTGCCATACTCTGCGATAATAGCCTGTTTCTTTTCCTTTGCGATCATGTTTATGATCCTCCTTTAAATTATTATAATCGCCCAAAAACTCTGGATACTCAGCAGAAGGTCGGAGTGTCCATCCACCGAATACGGGCTGAATTCATACTTGGTCAGTATAGCATAAAAAAGCTGTACTGTAAATAGTAAATTTTAATTTCCCAGAATGTTTACAACCTTTAACGGTGTGCGGTAAAACGCACTGGAAATCTTAATTCCGGAAGAAGGGGAACTTGCATGCACAACCTGTCCGTTTCCAATGTAAATTGCGACATGGTTAATGGTGCTTCCATTTCCATAGAAGAATAAATCTCCCGGTCTTGCCTCGGAGCTTGAAATTTTTGTGCCATATCCCGCCTGGGAACCGGAATGATGTGGCAGTGAAACTCCATAATTTGCAAATACGCTGAGCACGAATCCGGAACAGTCTGCTCCGTTTGTAAGGCTTGTGCCGCCCCATACATAAGGATTTCCGACAAACTGAAGCGCATACTGGACTAAATTTACACGGACATCCGATACGCCCTGTCCATACTGAAGTTCTGTAAGCGTCTGTGCCTTTGGAAGCTGTGTGGAAATCTCCACATAATCCGTGCAGACATATCCCTCATCATTGTCGACTGCAACTTTTGCCCAGCCGTCTAACATCTCAATTACCTCGAGTTCTTCTCCGTCCGGCACCATTGTAACCACTTCGGAATCCGTGTTTGCTTCCTCACGGACGAATAACGTAACCGTTCCTTCCTTTACCGTTGCAATCGTCTGCTTCACCTCATCTGCAAGTGCCACCGCATCGTCACCGGAAGCAAGAAACTCCGTGCTTACATATCCGGTTACTTTTCCGGACTGAATCTTTGTCCAGTCTCCCTCTACGCCAAGGATTTCGCATCCGGCATTGTTCTGCATCTTGCCGACTACCTCATATTCCGTTCCGGCGCCTTCCCGCACGTTCAGATTTCCATCTACACGTGCAATTCCAAGATTGGTATAACCACAGACAGTCGTCTCCTCTGCTGTTTCTTCCTCTTTCGTCTCTTCCTCTTCTTCCTGACCGGAAGCCGTCTTTTCTGCATTCATCTCAGACACCTGTGCGGCAGTTATTTCTGCACTGTTAAGGCTCTGTGAAAAAGTCTCTGCGATTCCGGCACGTCCCCCGTTGTCTGTTCCGGAATAAGCCTGCATCTCATCCTGAAATGCCGCGGCGACACCCGCATATCCGCTTCCATCTGCCTCGATGGTTTCTGCCTCCGCCTCTGTCGTTCCTTTACTCATATATGCAGTTGAAAAAACAAGCGTTCCTGCAAGCAATAAGCCCGCTACTTTTATCATTCTCGCTTTCATGTTAGTCTCCATTCCTGCGTGCGAAACAATTCACACAATCCTCTTACTGACTACCTGACTCTAAAAAAATCCCTTTTACGAGTATAACAATCATATTTTACAATGTCAACACAAAATTGTAACATTTATGTAATATTTTTAAAGTAACGGGATGCCTCCGCAATATCATTCTGCATCTGCTGCTTTAATGCTTCAATGGATTCAAATTTTTTTTCACTGCGAATCCGGTGCAGAAACTCCACCGTAATCACCTGTCCGTAGACGTCTTCCGCAAAGTCCAAAAGATGTGTCTCCACGCCAGCCGGACGGACACCCTCTATCGTCGGCTTGCATCCGACATTTGTGACACCGCGGTAAGATTTTCCATGAATCCAGACCTCCGTCACGTAAACGCCAAACGGAGGAAGCAGTTTCTCTCTGGGTGGAATCTGATTGACCGTCGGAATCCCGATGGTTCTGCCAATCCGTTTCCCATGTTCTACCTCACCGGTGATAAAATAGCGGTATCCAAGCAGATGGTTCGCCTTTTCAATCTTTCCTGCTGCAATTTCTTCACGGACAAAGGTGCTGCTGATATCACGTTCGTCCTCTTTTATTTTCTTCAGGACAAGAACCTCATAACCATACGTCTCTGCATATGCCTGCAGCATCTGAAAATCGCCCCGTCTGTTATGTCCGAAGTGAAAATCTTCCCCCACGACAAAACAGCGCACCTGCAATTGCTGCACAATTTTTTTCAGGAAATCTTCCGCCTCCATGCACATAATCTCCGGGGTAAACGGACATTCCACCAGATAGTCGATTCCCATCTGTTCCATCCGGTGCATTTTTTCTTCATTTGTCGTAATTACCTGGCTGTCTTTTTTTTCCACATTCTGTTTCGGGGGAATGTCGAAGGTAAATACTGCAGCCTTCAGTCCTTCTGCCTTTTTCTGTGCCAACTTCTCCATCAGAAGTTCATGCCCTCTGTGAAGCCCGTCAAATTTTCCGACAGTCAGGGCAGTCGGTTCTTCGATTTGAAAATCGGTTGTATTCCTGATATATTTCATGATTCCATAAACACCTTCACTGGTTTATAATCTTTTCTTTCTGACATATACTCGTAGATTCCGATAAATTGTCCTGCTTCGTCATAAATCCGCAGCGGACTCTTTTTCATGGTCTTTTCCCTAAAGAAATTCTCTGTCAGACGATTTCCGTTATAAAGAAGTTTTTCATATTCTTTCTTTACCGTAGCGCTCTCATACGTCAAAAAAACCGAATCTACCGGTCTTATAAAGTCAAATGTATGGCATGTCCACTGTTCCGGCGGCAGTTCTCCCGCCTGTTTTTTTACTGCTTCCTCAATCTGTGCCAACTTCATTGCATCCTTTAACGCAAACTCGGAAACTCTGGTACGAAGAAGCGTTTCCATACAGGCACCACATCCCAGTTTTTCCCCAATGTCCTGACACAGTGTCCGGATATAGGTTCCTTTGGAGCAGTACACACGCATTCTCACACGCGGAAGTTCCATGGAAAGAATTTCAATCTCATGAATCGTCACTTCCCGTGCCGCACGTTCCACGGTCACACCATTTCTTGCCAAATCACAAAGTTTTTTTCCATCTATCTTCAATGCAGAGTACATCGGCGGGACCTGGCTGTAACTGCCCTGCATGGAAAGCACGGCTTCCCGCACGGCTTCTTCCGTCACGTTTACTGGCTTTTCGTCCAACACCGTTCCGGTGATATCCTGTGTGTCGGTTGTCTTTCCCAGAAGCATGACTGCCTCATATTCCTTGCTCTTATCCGTCAGAAGATCACAGACTTTTGTTGCTTTGCCAAGACACACAGGCAACACTCCCTCCGCATCCGGATCGAGTGTCCCTGTGTGTCCGATTTTTCTTGTTTTTAAGATGCCTCTTAATTTTGCAACGACATCAAAGGAAGTGTATCCCTTTTCCTTGTATACATTGATAATTCCACTAATCATATCTGTTCTGCCACTTCCGCCACAAATTTTTCCACGATATCCTCCGGCTCGCCTGTCACAGAGCATCCAGCCGCTCTGACATGACCGCCCCCGCCGTATTTCATGGCAATCGCTGCCACATCCACATAGGAGGCAGACCGTGCACTGACTTTAAAGCTGCCGTCTCCAGTCTCATACAAAAAGATAGAAACTTCCACATCCTTTGTGACACGAAGCTGGCTTACAATTCCGTCTAAATGCTTTGGCAAAACGCCATATTCTTTCATTTCCGCCTCTGTGATAATGCTTGAAATACATTTTCCATCCAGATGCAACCTGCTTTTTAACAGTGCAAGCCCCATGATGCGGTTCTGTTCATATGTTTTCGCAAAAAAAGTGTCGTCAATGATTTTGGGATAATCAATCCCAAGTTCCATCAGCACGCCTGCTTTTTCCATCGTTGCCTTAGAAGTACAGGAATAACGGAACACGCCTGTATCATGGATAATTCCTGTATAAAGGCACTCCGCAAGTTCCTTGTTCAGGCGTTCTCCTGGCAGCAAATCAAAGATAAGCTCGCTCGCTGAGCTTGCCTGTGGGAAAATATAATTTTCATCCGCAAAACTCTGGTTGCTGATGTGATGGTCGACACAGATTGTTTTCTTTGCAGTTTCAAAGTACTCCGCCGCATTTCCAAGTCTTCCGGTGTCTCCACAGTCAAGTGCGATAAAAAGGTCATAGCGTTTTCCCTCCGGGTACTCGCTTTTGATTTCTTCGGAGCGCGCCAGAAATTTAAAAATGTTTGGAATCGGCTCTAAATACAGATCCACCGCAATCTGCGGATAATACGTTCTGATATAATTATAGGTGGCAAGACAGGAACCCACACAGTCGCCATCCGGTCTGATATGACCGGCAATGGCAACGGTTCCCGCCTCTTTCAGAAAATCATCCAGATTTGTCACTTTTTATTCCCCTTCTTCTTCCGTCTCAGTCTCCGGGTTCTCATTCAAATCCTTGTTTACATCCGAAATCATCTTGGACATCCGGATTCCGTACTCGATGGATTGGTCGAGAATAAAACGGATTTCCGGTGTATTTCTCAAGTTGATACTCTTTGCAAGCTTGGTTCTGATATAGCCTTCTGCACTGCGAAGACCAATCAGTGTGTTTTTCTGCGCCTCTTCATCGCCGAGGATGCTGATATATGCTTTACAGGTCTTTAAATCCGGTGCAACCTCCACCGCAACTACACTTGTCATCGGTGCAATCCGCGGGTCTTTGATTTCTCCGCGGATGATGTTGCTTAATTCCCGCAAAACTTCACCATTGATTCTGGTATTTTTTATACTGTTCTTTCTCATTCCTGCCCTTTCAAACTCTATCTTGGCACTTCCACCATCGTGTAAGCCTCTACCACATCGAGTTCTGCAATATCATTAAATCCGTCAAATACAAGTCCGCACTCATATCCGGCTCTTACCTCTTTGACATCATCCTTGAAACGCTTTAAGGAAGCTAAATCGCCCTCGAAAATCTGTTTGCCTTCGCGGGAGATACGAACCTTGCATCCACGCTGGAAGACACCGTCAAGCACATAGGAACCTGCAATGTTGCCGACACCGGATGCCTTGAAAATCTGGCGCACTTCTGCATGACCGAGTACTTTTTCTTCGAATACCGGGTCTAACATTCCCTTCATTGCTGCCTCGACATCCTCGATGGCATTGTAAATAACCTTGTAAAGACGTACATCTACATTCTCGCGCTCTGCCGTTACCTTTGCAGTCGGGTCCGGACGAACGTTAAATCCGATGATAATTGCGCTGGATGCGGATGCTAAAATGACATCAGACTCGTTGATTGCACCTACACCGCCGTGGATTACCTTTACTACTACTTCTTCGTTAGACAACTTCACAAGACTCTGTTTTACTGCCTCTACAGAACCCTGTACATCTGCCTTTACAATAATATTCAACTCTTTTACATTTCCGGACTGAATCTGTGAGAACAAATCATCTAAGGACATCTTTGCCTTGGTATCCTCAATCAGCTTATTCTTGCCTTCGGAAATATAAGTCTCTGCAAATGCTCTTGCCTCTTTATCTGTTTCCGTGGAAACAAATGTTTCACCTGCTTCCGGAACGGAAGAAAGTCCTAAAATCTCAACCGGCATAGACGGTCCTGCTTCCTTGACACGTCTTCCCTGGTCGTCAATCATCGCACGCACTTTACCATAGCAGCTTCCGCACGCAATCGGCTGACCAACTTTTAAAGTTCCCTTCTGTACCAGAACGGTTGCAACCGCGCCGCGTCCCTTATCTAACTGTGCCTCAATGACAAGACCACGTGCATGACGGTTCGGATTTGCACGAAGCTCTAATACCTCTGCGGTAAGAAGAATCATCTCTAACAGGTTGTCGATACCTTCTTTGGTATGTGCAGATACCGGACAGAAAATGGTGCTTCCACCCCAGTCTTCCGGAATCAGTTCATATTCCGATAACTCCTGTTTTACACGCTCAATGTTGGCACTCGGCTTATCAATCTTATTGATTGCAACAATAATTTCAACTCCTGCTGCCTTTGCATGATTGATCGCTTCCACGGTCTGCGGCATCACACCGTCGTCCGCTGCTACTACAAGGATTGCAATATCCGTAGAGTTTGCACCACGCATACGCATTGCGGTAAATGCCTCGTGTCCCGGTGTATCCAGGAACGTAATGTTCTGACCATTGATAGAGACAACGGATGCTCCGATGTGCTGTGTAATACCACCTGCCTCGCGGTCTGTCACTCTTGTTGAACGGATTGCATCAAGCAGGGAAGTCTTACCATGGTCAACGTGTCCCATAACGCAGACAACTGGTGGACGCGGAACAAGTGTCTCTTCCGGATCGTCTTCCTCTTTTAAGAGTTCTGCAATCACATCGACTTTTTCTTCCGGCTCACAGATGCAGTTAAATTCCAGTGCAATTTCCTCTGCGGTATCGTATTCAATTTCCTGGTTTACCGTTACCATCGTACCCTTTAAGAAGAGCTTCTTTACAATCACAGATGGCTGAATCTTCATCTTATCTGCGAGTTCTTTGATTGTCATCTTCTCTGGAAGAACAAGGGTACGAATTACATCCTCTTCCTGTTTTGGCTGTGGCTGCTGAACCGGTTTCTTCTTGCCACCGTTCTTCTCAAGATTTACGAAACGCTCCTGCTTCTTGCTTCCGAGTGCATCGTAATCTCCGCGCTGCTTGTTATTCTTATTTCTGTCGTTCTGTCTTTCTCTGGTTTCTTTTCCACGGATTTCCTCCGTCACCATAGATGCAGATTCTTTATTAAACTTGTCGATTTCACGATTCAGGCGTCCATTTCCATCACCACGGAAATTGCCATCATTACGGAAGTTACCGCCGTCTCTTCCACGGAAGTTTCCGCCGCCCTGACCATTTCTGCGGTCATCGGAACGGTTCTGTCCATTGCCGCCAGGTCTTGTGCCACGGTCACCTGGTCTGCCGTTCTGGAACGGTCTGCCTCCGTCATTTCTGCCATCGCCTCTTGCCGGACGGTCTCCATACGGTCTGTTTCCTCTTCTGTCATCGGAACGGTTCTGTCCGCCATTTCTGCGGTCATCAAACCGGTTCTGTCCGTTTCTTCTGTCATCGGAACGGTTCTGTCCGCCGTTTCTACGGTCTGTGTTTCCACGGTCTCTTGACGGGATGTTCTCCGGCGCCATATTAGCATACACGTTTTCAACCGGTTTTGTCTGCTTTGGAGGTTCCATATTTGCATATACATTTTCAACCGGCTTTGCCTGCTGCGGCTGCTTCTCCGGTGCTGCTGCCTGTTTTTCTGCTGCAAGACGCTTTGCTTCCTGTGCGCGCTTTTCAGCCTCTTCTGCTGCCTTTGCAGCCTCCGGATTAATCGCACGCTCAAATGCCTTGCGCACATCGTAGCCGGATGTCTGCGGTCTAGCCTGACGGTTTTCCTGCGGACGGTTTCCTCCCTGTCCCGGACGGTTATTACCTCCCTGCGGGCGGTTTCCTCCCTGTCCCGGACGTCTGTTTCCCTGTTTACTATATTGTGCATTAAAAACCGCTGTTATACTTGATTTTTTCTTTGGACGGTCTGCTGCCTTCTGTCCATCTGCACCTGTATTCTCCGGCTTTTCTTCCTTCTTCGGCTGCTCTGTCTTTGCTTTTGGTGCCTCTGCTTTTGGTGTCTGCTCCTTCGGTGTTTCTGCCTTCGGAGCTTCCGCCTTACGTCCGAATTTGCCGCGTGCAAGATTCTGTGCATCCTCTTCTACTCCGCTGCTTGCGGATGTCACTGCAAATCCTTTCGTATTTAAAAATTCTAACATCTGCTTATTTTCAATCCCTAACTCTTTTGCGAGTTCATAGACTCTCATTTTTGCCATATATCCTGATTCCTCCATTATTCAGTTGTTACTGTCTGTTTTAATTTTTCCTCGATGGAACGCGCAAGGCCTTCATTCGTGACTGCTAACGATGCCCGGAATTCTTTTCCGATAAAATGTCCGAGTGTTTCCTTATCCGCATAAGTATACATCGGAACTCCATAAAACTCGGTCATATTGGCAAACATCTTCCTGGTGTTGTCGGACGCATCACCCGCAACAATCACAAGCCATGCCTTTCCCTCTTTCACCGCCTTCTCCGTTGAAAACTCTCCACTCGCCACACTGCCGGATTTCGCCGCAATGCCTAACATGGATAATACCCTATCTGGTTTCAAGTTTTTCCATCTCCTTTGTCAGCATTTCGTATACGTCCTTTGGCACCGGCATCTTAAAGGCTCTCTCAAGTCCTTTGGAGCGGATGGCTTTTTTCAGGCAGTCACTGTTTGGACAGATATATGCACCCCTGCCGTTTTTTCTTCCGGTCGTATCCAAAATAAACTCTGTTTCCAAACCGTCCTCGGATGTGGTCTTTATCACCCGTATCATATCCTTTTTGGCTTTCATTTCCTGACAGCCAATGCACTGACGCATCGGAATTTTCTTATTCGTCATATTCTTCCTTCGGAGCCTCCTCGTAACCTTCTTCGCTATAGGACTCCTCTTCGTAAGCTCCGTTTTCTTCCTCGTCGTAATCGTCCTCGTACTCGTTCTCATAATCAAGGAAGTCGCCGGACTCTCTTGCCTGTGTCTCGCTCTTTATATCAATCTTAAATCCGGTCAGACGTGCTGCAAGTCTTGCATTCTGTCCTTCCTTTCCGATTGCAAGGGATAACTGGTAATCCGGAACAACTACTTTTGCAGATTTCTCTTCTGCATCTGCAATAACGGAAATGACCTTTGCCGGGCTTAATGCGTTCTCAATGAGCATTGCCGGGTTTTCATTCCAGGTAATGATATCAATTTTTTCTCCGCGCAGCTCGTTTACAATGGCATTGACTCTGGCTCCGTTCATACCAACACAGGCTCCTACCGGGTCTACATCCGGGTCATTTGACCATACGGCAATCTTGGTACGGCTTCCTGCCTCACGTGCAATTGCTTTGATTTCCACAATACCCTCTTTTACCTCTGTTACCTCAGACTCGAACAGACGTTTTACCAGTTCCGGATGTGTTCTTGATACCAGAATCTTTGGTCCCTTGGAGGTTGATTTTACTTCGAGGATATAGAGCTTGATACGCTCGGTAGGCTGGAATACCTCACCCTTCACCTGCTCGTTCTCGGTGAGAATTGCATCTACTTTTCCAAGATTGATGCTGACATTTCTGCCGATGTAACGCTGTACCACACCTGTTACCACATCGCGCTCTTTGCTGTAGTACTGGTCAAATAAAACTTTGCGCTCCTCCTCACGGATTTTCTGTAAGATGACATTCTTCGCATTCTGTGTTGCGATACGTCCGAACTCTTTGGACTTCACTTCCACATTCACAACATCACCCAGCTCATATTTGGAATTAATCATTTTGGCATTCACAAGGCTGATCTGCTCTACCGGGTCTTCCACGTTCTCGACAACCGTTTTCTCCTGATATACCTGGAACTCACAGGTCTGCGGATCAATATTTACCTTTACGTTTTCTGACTTTCCAAAATGGTTCTTGCAGGCTGTCACAAGGGAATTTTCAATTGCCTCAAGCAATGTCTCCTTGCTGATATTCTTCTCCTGTTCCAATATGGTAAGTGCCTCCAACAACTCGTTATTACTGCTCATTTTTTCCTCCATTCTGCCGCGTTTACGGACTTTCTTCTCGCTTTTTCTATTTAAAAATCAAATGCCAGTCGAATCAGAGCGATATCCGCCTTCTCTAATGTCAGCTCGCTTCCGTCCTCTGTCTCTATGGTTACGGTTTTTTCATCATATGATGTTAAAATTCCATAAAATTCCTTTTTTTTGTCAATTGCACGGTAGGTTCGGATTTCAAGTTCCTTTCCCATGCTCCGCACATAATCCTTTTCTTTTTTTAATGGTCTGCCAAGCCCCGGGGAACTTACCTCGAACACATAAGAATCCTCAATGTAATCTTCTCTGTCGAGGATGTCGTTCATTTCCCTTGCCACTGCCTCACAGTCATTTACCGTGATACCGCCTTCCTTGTCAATATAGGCACGCAGATACCAGGTTGCGCCTTCTTTTACATACTCCACATCTACCAGTTCAAACTGCATCCGCTCGAGAATGGGAGTCATCAGTTCTTCGGTGCGCGCTTCATACGCCTCTCGTTTTGACATATCTACACCTTCTTCCTTTATTCAGTTTTCATCCGGCAGACATTCCTGCCTGCCTTTTAACGTGAATTGAGAGAGGACTTATGTCCTCTCTCAATCTAGTCACCATGTATCATATATACTTTACCACTTTCTGTTTCTGAATGCAAGCATTTTATCACGGATTCCGCTTTCACTTATTTTTTCTTCTTTCTTGCGACTGCTACCGCACCACCTGCGACGGCTGCTACCGCTACTACGCCAACCGCAACCGGAACGGCATTGGATTTCTTTTCTACTTCTGTCTGTCCTGCATCCGCAGTCTCCTCGGCATCTGCAGTGTTATCGTTTGCGTCCGTATTCTCTGCTGCCTGTGTTTCATCAGTTGCCACCGAAACAGTTCCTGTTCCGCCAACCTCTGCCGGACGTGCTACTTCATAATCGCTCCAGGAAGTCATGGTGTCTGCACCGGAAGTGTTATCCTCTGTTGAATAGGAAGCAACGGTAATTGTGTATGCACTATTTCCTTCTACATAAACAGTTCCGTCCTCACCCTTGATTGTGACGGTATTTCCATCCTCATCCGTAATGGTTCCTGCGTTGTAAAGCGCATCTACCAGGCTGTCTGCTGTCACGGTCCAGGTGGAATCACTGTCGATATAAACATTACAGTAACCGTCACCGCCGTCTCCTGCCCAGGTCTCATCATCCACAAAGTAACCTGCCAGTGTACTGCCATCTGTCAGATAAAAATCAAGGCTGCTGATGCTGTCATAGATAATGCCACCGGCAAGCTCCTGAGAGATTCCGGTAAAGGTACACTGGGAGCCATTTGCACCACTTGTTCCCCAGCCTCTTGCATTAGTATTTCCGGTTACCTGTAACAGGAAATCATCATCCTCGGATGCATTTATCTGTACATCAGAAAGTACAATGTCACACTCTGTGTTGGTGGTATAGAACAAACCACCATTCTGGCTGGTCAGGCTTCCGCCTTCCATGGAAAAGATACTGTTTCCGACCTCACTGTCACCGGACATACTCTGGTATAAAATTACCGTCCAGGTGCAGTCGTTCTGTTCATTGTCCGGCATATTTCCTGTCAAATCACAGTCAAACAAACGGAGCGTATTTAATCCTTCAATGCAGACTGCCTCAGAACCGGTCGCTGTCAATGTAGCATCATGCACAGTAATGTCTGCTGTGGTATAGACTGCTGGCGATCCACTGCCATTTGACGTATAAGTTCCGCCGTCTACTACCATAGTTCCGCTTCCACGGTCAGAACGAATGGCTGCGGAAGATGCGCCCTGTGTCTCCACATTCAAATCCCACGCATATAACGTACCGCCTCCTGCTACATGGATACCACCAGATGTATCTTTTGTGGTCTGAATTGTCGTGTCTGCCACGTATGCAACACCATCTCCGTAAGCAAATACGCCTGCACCACCGGCTGCATCCGTTGTAATCGTACTGTTATCAATGTATGCTGTTCCCTCTGTTACTAAAAGTCCTGCACCGACTCCGTAAAAGCTGGAGTTATCTCCTCCGGTGCTGTCCTCAGAGGTACGTTTTAATTCTATGTTCCGGAAACTTACCGTTGCCCCGTCTGAAATCCAGGCTGCATTTTCATCTGTTCCGGTGGACTCTAATGTTTCCCCTTCTACCGTTGTATCTTCTGTATAATGATTAACGGCTGTATACTCAGTAGGTGCAGAAGAGGAACCGCCGCCCGGTGCTCCGCCTGCCATGTCACCGCCCGGCGCTCCATCCGGTGCTGTTCCATCTCCTCCAGGCGCCGTTCCATCGCCGCCCGGTGCGCCTCCTTCGCCCGGTGTTCCGCTCGGTGCTGTTCCGTCTCCGCTTGGCGCTGTTCCATCGCCCGGTGCTCCGTCCGGTGCGCCTCCTTCCGGCGGTTCTCCATCCGGTTTTTCGCCCTGACCTGCATTGCTGTCACTTGTACTGCTGTCGCTTGTGCTCTGGTCTGTAGATGCAGCTTCTGCTGTCAGAAGTGTCATATGATAAGCCGGCACCGCTGCAACTGTTCCTGCCAGCAGGATTGATAAAATTCTTTTCTTTGTTTTGTTTAACATTTATTTGTTCTCCTCTCTGAACTGTTTCTTTGTTATGGTCTTATCATAGAGGAGCTTTGTGTGTGTTAATTTATGGCAATGTGACGTTTTTGTGATTTTTGAAATATTATTTTGTGAGCTGCGCATTCTGCCCGATAGGGCTTTTTCATTCATAGGGCGCAGTCTCTATGAATTAAAAAAAGAACTGTCACCTGCGTGACAGTTCTTTTCGGGTTGGGCTATTCTATTTGAATAGAGCAGCTCGTAGGGGAATCGAACCCCTGTTTCCGCCGTGAGAGGGCGGCGTCTTAACCGCTTGACCAACGAGCCATTTCTTATCTCTGTGTCAGAGATAAGCAGTTCATAGGGGAATCGAACCCCTGTTTCCGCCGTGAGAGGGCGGCGTCTTAACCGCTTGACCAATGAACCGGACAAGTGATACTATAACACCCTCTCACAAAAAATGCAAGTACTTTTTTTATATTTTTTAATTTTTTTGAAAAAAATATATTATTACGTCAATTTTCCCCGAAAAACTGCGGGTTTACGCCTCATATCCATTTGGATTATTTTTCTGCCATCTCCAGGAATCCTCACACATCTCACGGATTCCGTACTGTGCCTTCCAGCCAAGTTCACGTTCTGCCTTAGACGGATCACAGTAACAGGTCGCAATATCTCCTGCTCTTCTTGGCTTTATCACATATGGAATTTTTACACCGTTTGCTTCCTCAAAGTTTTTCACAATGTCTAATACACTGTAGCCGTGACCGGTTCCGAGGTTATAAATGCCAAGTCCGATATTTTCTTCAATCTTCTTTAATGCCTTTACATGACCAAGCGCAAGGTCTACTACATGGATATAATCTCTCACACCTGTTCCGTCCGGCGTATCATAATCATTACCAAACACACCGAGCTCTTTTAATTTGCCGACTGCCACCTGTGTCACATACGGCATCAGATTATTCGGGATACCGTTTGGATTCTCCCCTAACATGCCGCTCTTATGTGCACCAATCGGATTAAAGTAACGGAGCAGAATCACATTCCATTCCGGGTCAGCCTTCTGGATATCCGTTAAAATCTGTTCCAGCATGGATTTCGTCCAGCCATACGGATTGGTACACTGTCCCTTCGGGCACTCCTCGGTAATCGGGATTTCTGCCGGATCTCCGTAAACGGTTGCCGAAGAAGAGAAAATAATATTCTTGCAGCCGTTCTTTCGCATTTCATCCACCAGTGTTAAAGTTCCTGCAATATTATTATTGTAGTACTCCCATGGCTTTGCCACAGATTCCCCAACTGCTTTTAATCCTGCAAAATGAATACAGCTTTCAATCTTTTCTTTTTCAAAAATAGTCTGTAAAATGCTTCTGTCTAAAATGTCTCCTTTATAAAAGGTAACTTTCTTTCCCGTCAGTTTTTCTACACGCTCTAATGATTTTTCTGATGCATTGCTCAGGTTATCAAGTACAACTACTTCATAGCCTGCATTTAATAATTCCACACAAGTGTGACTGCCGATATAACCGGCTCCTCCCGTAACTAAAACTGCCATATTCCCTCTTCCTTTCTTCTAACACTCTTACTTCCTTTTGCATGACTACATCTTATCTCATTCTGCCCGGATTGTATAGCCAAAAATGTATAAATTATATGTAAAAATGTTGCACACACCGTCTTTTCTTTTTATAATGGAAATTACAGGAAGTATTTTTAAAGGAGTATCTCCATGAACAAAAATTACAAAAATTCCTACAAGGTAACAGAAAAAGAACTGGTCTCCCTCTCCGTCTATAACGTTGGATTCCAAAAATGCGACCCTCTGCATCAATGGGGTCCCGGTATCCGGGACCACTATCTCATTCACTATATTATCTGCGGACACGGCTTCTACCAGGTCGGCGGTCAGACCTATGCCCTGCATGCCGGCGACAGCTTTTTAGTTTACCCAAACACGGAAGTTCTCTACTATGCCGACCGCAGTGATCCCTGGGAATATGCATGGGTCGGTTTTACCGGAAGTGATGCCTCCATGATTTTAAAGGCAACCGATTTTTCGCCTTCGCATCCTATCATTGCAGATACGCCCTCCGGCGATGCCATTCACCGGCAGATTCTTCATATTTATGACGCAAGGGGAAACGAATTTGAACACGCAGTAGAAATGACTGGAAGGCTCTATACCATGCTGGCATTATTTCTGCACGGTGCAACCTCCTCCGGAAGCCGCAATTCGACCAACAGTTATGTTCAAAAAGGGATTGAATATATTTCTTCCAATTATTCTTATGCGATTACCGTAGAGGACATTGCAGATTATGTAGGAGTCAGCCGAAGTCATCTGTTCCGCTCATTTGAAACAGTTCTCGGACAGTCCCCAAAAGAATATCTGACAGACTTCCGTTTAAAGCAGGCATGCTATCTGCTCGAACACTCCGACCTCTCCATTACGGCAATTGCAAATTCTCTTGGCTTTGACAACAGCCTGTATTTTTCCAAGACATTCCATAAAAAAAAGGCGATGTCCCCGAAGGATTACCGGAAGCAATTCCGGTAATTTTCGGGGCATCGCCCTTTTTTGCAGTGTTTCTATAACGTTAAAAGCACCTGAGTAATAACTTGTCCAAGTGCTTTTCGCTTCTATTCTGTCATTCAATTAAGCAACAGATTTCTTTGCAAGCTCTGCTAATGCAGCAAATCCAGCAGCATCATTTACTGCCATCTCTGCTAACATCTTACGGTTGATGTCAACACCAGCAACCTTTAAGCCGTGCATCATCTGGCTGTAGGAAATTCCGTTTAATCTTGCTGCAGCGTTGATACGTGCAATCCAAAGCTGACGGAACTGTCTCTTCTTCTCTTTTCTTCCTGCATAAGAGCTTGTTAATGCTCTCATAACAGACTGTTTTGCTACTCTGTACTGTTTAGAACGAGCTCCTCTGTAACCTTTTGCTAATTTTAAAGTTCTGTTATGTCTTTTTTTAGCGCCTAAACCGCCTTTTACTCTTGCCATTTCTTACTTCCTCCTTAACCCTGAATCCTATAAATATGGTAAAATCTTCTTCATATTCTTAACGTTTGTTGCATCCGTCATAGCCGGTTTTCTAAGATTTCTCTTATTCTTAGTTGTCTTCTTGGTTAAGATATGTCTCTTGTAAGCCTTATTTCTCTTTAATTTTCCTGTTCCTGTTAATTTGAAACGTTTTGCAGCTGCTCTGCTTGTTTTCATTTTTGGCATGATATGTTCCTCCTTAAATATAATTTACTTTTTCTCTGCCAACACCATACTGATGCTTCTGCCTTCGATTTTTGGTGCCTTCTCTACGACTGCCACGTCAGAAAGGCTTTCTGCGAAATCATCGAGAATATGCTTGCTGGCGTTCATGTGAGCCATCTCACGTCCACGGAACCGCAGCGTGATTTTCACTTTATCGCCTTTGCTTAAGAATTTCTTTGCTGCGTTCATCTTGGTATTCAGATCGTTGGTATCGATATTCGGCGACAGACGAATCTCTTTGAGTTCCACTGTCTTCTGCTTTTTCTTTGCTTCCTTTTCCTTGCGGACCAGCTCATACTTATACTTGCCGTAATCAATGATTTTGCACACTGGCGGTTTTGCCGTCGGAGCAATCTTTACCAGATCCAGTTCTGCTTCCTCGGCAAGCTTTAATGCCTCTCTTGCCGGCATAATGCCAAGCTGTTCTCCGTTTTCTCCGATCAGTCGAACTTCCTTATCCCTGATCTGTTCATTAATCATTAAGTCGCTAATGGTATTGCACCTCCAAATAATTTTGTTGTGTCTTTGCATCAAAAAAAGTGGATAGGCAGACTATCCACTTTTATTTCTTCCAGACACAATTATTTGTGCTACTTTGAAATATGAACCATGAGTCACACGGGGGAAATATACATTTCCGGTGCTCCGGTGAGAGTGGATACTCTACTTTGTTTTCTAACAACTATCTAACTATAACACGTAATAAAACTCCTGTCAATAGTTTTTTACTGTAATTCAAACTGATCCATAATCTGTACCATCGTCTGTACCTGAGCAGTCTGCTCTTCACTGACTGCCGCCGTCTCCTGGGATGCAGCCGAGTTGTTGTCCACGATTTCTGCAACCTGGGAGATATTCTCATCAATTTTGCGGATGCTCTCTGCCTCCATCTGCAGTGCCTCTGCCATCTGACTCATTTTGCTTGTTGCTTCCTTTGCACCGACCATGACCTCACTCATATTGGCAGCGGCTTCATCTGCAATCGTGATTCCTTTTTCTACTGCTGCAATGGTATCTTCAATCAGTTTCGTAGTCTCTCCTGCTGCCTGTGTGGACTGCTCCGCAAGATTCTTTACCTGTTCTGCAACAACCGCAAATCCTCTTCCTGCCTCTCCGGCACGCGCTGCCTCGATGGACGCATTCAGTGATAACAGGTTGGTCTGGTTTGCAATATCTTCAATCGCACCGATAATATTACGGATTTCTTCGGAGCGTCTGCTGATTTCTCCGATTGCCTCTTTTAACTCCTGCATCTTACGGTTGCTGACCTCAAGCACCTGACCTGCCTGCGAGGAAATCTGTGCTGTATTCTGCGCATCCTTTGTCTTTTCTTCCATGCTCTTTGCCATCTCATCAATCATCTTTGTGACATCCGATACCTGTGCTGCCTGTACCGTACAGCCATCTGCAAGCTCTGTTGCCGCCTGTGCAAGCTGTTCGGAACCGGCATCAATTTCTTTTGCGGCATCCGAAATGGTATTTAAGCTCTTCTTCGTACTCTCAATAATCTGGTTCATGGAATCCTTGATTGCAATAAATTCCCCGACATATTTTTCCTTCGGCTCCACATTGTACTTGCCCTGTGCCATACTTCCAAGTACGCTTGAAATCTCGGAAATCATCTTGGTAAAATTGTCATTCATAAAAAGGATTGCACCGACCATGCTTCCGACTTCGCTCTCATCGGCTTTTAAATCCATCTTATTTTCAAAACGTCCCTGCGCCAGTTCTGTCATCTGCTCGGAAACTTTCACAATTGGAACTAACAGCTCTTCTTTTGAGAACTTCATCATAAACACAACTTTTCTCACCATCAGAACAAAGGAAAGAACAAAGGCAATCATGCTCACTAACATGATAATCTGTATTTTATTCTGTTTTCCTGCCATACGTGTCTGAATATCGCTGATGCAGGTATCTGTTGCGGCACTGATTTCCGTTACCGTCTGTTCATAGGTGTCTCCAAATACAAGTGCAATTGCGCTCTCTGTATCCCCGGCTGCCGCATACTCCATTGCCTGCTCTTCAAGCGGAACAAGACCATTCGACAATTCTGCAATATGCTCTAATTCTGCCCATTCATTGTCTTTGAGGTTATTTGCCTTAAGACCATCCCAGGCAATGTCACGATTCTTATCCTCATTCAGTTCCTTCATGTAATTGTCATAATAGGTCTTATCCCCTGTTGCCGCATACGACTGTACTTCAAATGTAAGTGTTTTAGACCCCAGGCGGTACTGGTTCAGATACATGGTATCTTCAAGCTGCTCACTTGTCACAGAATTCAAATATACGTTAAATCCGATAAACACCAGCAGGAACAAAATTCCAACCACCATAATCCGGTACGTCTCCGCCATAATTTTTTTCAACATGGCAGCCTGTCCGTTTGGATTCGGTGTCTGTTGACTGTTCTTTTCGATTTCCATTCTCCTCTTCCTCCTTAGTATTATCAATACCTACTATCTGGTACTATTGTAATACTTTTTACTCAGACAGGCAACCCTTTTCCCCACTTCCTGCGCAAACAAAGAAAAAGGACTTCGGAAATGAAGTCCTTTTTTCATATTGCCGCTTTAATTGACCGCATCCAGGTCAAACATAACACTTTCAAGATTTGCGATGTCATCATTGTTTGGTGTGTAGGTATTGTCTACAATCTCAACCCGGACAGTTGCGGATGCCTCGTCTGCATATGTTGCATTGCTTAATGCCTCTTTCAGGCAATCCTTTAATGTTGCATAAATCTGCTCGTACATTTCTTCGTCAGACGGAAGTTCATCAGCCTGTGTCCACTCATCCGTCATTTCTTCCACTTTCACCATGTAAGCATCCATTGCTGCGCCAAAAATCTGCATCTGTTCATAATTTACAGTTACAATGTAGGAGCCGTCATCCTGCTTTTCTGCATCTCCAACTGTATATTTCACAGCTTTGAAAATATCTTTTAACACCTGACGGTATTCATCCTGAAGTTCATCAGAAACTGTGTTTCCTGCAAGTAATGCGGTCAGCTCAGACTCGATTCCCTGCTCATAAAGTGAGGATGCTTCTTCCGCAGTTCCAACCTTCTGTGCTACAAATTCCGTAGAATCATCCTTGTAGGAGTTGTCCAGCAGCGCCTTAATATATGCGCTTGCATCAAAAGAACCCCCACATCCCCCTAACAGTCCAAGTGCCAGAACAGCTACCAGCATAACTGCTGCCATTTTTAATTTTTTCATTTCATAACCTCTCCTTCTTCTTTCCTAGTGTAAAACCTTTTTTACTTTACCACTGTAAAGTACATCTGTCAAGACATTCCACCCTTAACGATTTGAATTGTCATCAATCAGCTTGCGGATACCTTCCTGTTCCTCCTGTGTAATCAGTGAATTAACGTCTAAGACCCCAATCAGTGCCTTGTCGCGTGCCACAACCTCCCGGAAAAAATTCTGTGTGGAATTCATCAGTTCCGGCATTGCATTCACACTTGACTTTCCAGCTTCCATAATCTCACGGACGCTTCCCACTTCCAGTCCGACTTTCATTCCTCCTACATTTGAAACGATAATATTATGAATCTGCTCTCCTCTGCATCCAAACCTTGCTGCAAGATTATAAACCGGCACAATACTTCCGTGAAGATTGATGATTCCGTCAATATGCTGTGGCGAATCCGGAATCCGAAGCGGGTCCATCCGATTTTCAATGGACACCACATCACTGACCGGCATCCCGTATTCCACTCCCCCAAGTAAAAATGTCAACAGCTGCATCGTTGTTCCCTCCAGTTTTTCTTTCTTTCTAATATATTATCACTTGCCCCTCCTTTCAGCAAGCAATAACCTCTCTTTTTTGACTTTTCTGTCTTTTTCCGTTATGATACATACAATAAGCGTCCTAATGACGCGGAAATGAGGACTGAACATTTTATGGAACAACGCATTGTAGACCTTCACGTCCATTCCACAGCATCCGACGGAACCTGCACCCCTTCTGAGCTTGTATCCCTCGCAAAGGATGCCGGACTTTCTGCTTTTGCCTTAACTGACCACGATACAACCCTCGGCGTTGCAGAAGCATCTGCTCTCGCCTGCCGCATGGGCATCGAACTGATTCCGGGTATCGAGCTTTCCACGGCCTATGGAGAAAAAGAAATTCATATCGTAGGTCTTTATATCAACCCGGACAACGAGCTTCTCGTTCAAAAGACAAGGGAATTCCGGGAATGCAGAGACAACCGAAACGAAAAAATGTTAGAGGCGTTAAGACAGGAAGGATTTCCAATCACAATGGAAGCACTTCGGGAAGAAAACCCGGACAGCGTCATCACACGTGCTAATATTGCACGGTTTTTATTCAACCACGGCTGCATCAAAAGTGTACAGGAGGCATTTGAAAAATATATCGGAGATGGCTGCCGCTGTTATATCGGGCGATTTAAGATTACCCCTATGGAGGCAGTTTCCCTCATCCATCAGGCTGGCGGTGTTGCCATCCTTGCACACCCTCTGCTCTACCACATGAGTTCCGTAAGGCTCCAGGCATTGATTGATGACTTAAAAGCCGCAGGTCTTGACGGAATCGAAGCCATCTATTCCACCTATACGGTCGGCGAAGAACAGCTTGTCAAAAAAATTGCCGCACAAAACCAGCTTCTTATCAGCGGTGGTTCTGATTTTCATGGTTCCAACAAACCGTCCATCCATCTCGGCAAAGGACGCGGGCATCTTTATATCCCCTATTCCGTCCTTTCGGACATTAAAGAAAGAGCAGAAAGGTATTAACCTCTTCTGCTCTTTCTCTATATTATAAAATGAATTTCTCGATTACCTCAGCGATGGCATCATGATTGTTATCATTTTCCGTCACATAATCCGCAGCTTTTTTGATTTCCGGAATTCCATTTTTTACGGCAATTCCAATGTGTGCCTTCTGAATCATCGAAATGTCATTTTCTTCATCCCCGACCGCCACTGTACTGTCAAGCGGCATATTTAAAATGCGTGTCAGTTCTTCCACTCCGGTTCCTTTTGTGGTATCGGGCGGGCAATACTCCAGATACTGTCTGCAGGAAAAAAGGCTGTTGCACTTTCCCTTTTCCCAATGAAGATTTCGTTTCTGAAACCGTTCCAGTCTGTCATGATGTTCCAAATCAATTAACAACACCTTCTGCGGTTCTTCCTCCAATGCATCAAGCACATTTGGTACCAGTTTGTAATTTAAGTGTGTACGATTTCGGTAGTAATCGAGTTCTTTCGTATGCTTTACCGTGATGACATCCGTGCTGTTATAAGTCTGTGCATAAATTCCTGCACGCGCAGCACGCTCAAATAGTTCCTGCACCACATCCACTGCCAGGGATCTTATCAAAAGAGTGCGGTCGGCCGCACAGTCATATAAAACTGCACCGTTAAATGCAATCATATAACACCCCGGTCTCGACAATCCCAGTTCTCTCGCCACACGTCTTCCGCTTTCCACCGAACGTCCGGTTGCCAGTGCAATATAGTGTCCCTCATCAAGCATCTTCTGAATTGCCTCGCGATTTTTAAGAGAAATACTCTTATCATCGCACAGTAATGTCTGATCCAAATCCACAAACAAGATTTTCTGGCTCATTTCCCCCACTCCCTCTTTTTTTCTTACGGTCTATTCTGCCGGCTGTGCCGGAATGAACACACGTTCTCTGTAAACATGATCCTGCTTTGGAACTGCCTCAAGTGCCTCCGCGCAAAACTGCTCCTGGGAATTTACAAGCACTTTTCCACGTTTATCTGCCTTCTCATAGGTTCCGTCTGCCTGTAAGAAGTGTGCCTTTGTGTTGTCCGCAAGTTCCACTTCCAGAATATGCATCACCTGTCTGCGAATATTCTCATCAAGTACCGGGAAAAGAATTTCCACACGACGGTCAAGGTTACGCGGCATCCAGTCTGCACTTCCCATATAAACTTCTTCCTCCCCATCGTTGAAGAAATAGAAGATGCGGCTGTGCTCCAGGAAATTTCCTACAATTGAACGTACCTCAATGTTATCACTGACCCCCGGAATTCCAACCTTTAAACAGCAGATTCCACGTACAATCAGTTGAATTTTTACGCCCGCTGCCGACGCCTCATAAAGAGCTGCAATAATTCCCGCATCACACAAAGAGTTCATCTTGGCAATAATTTTTGCAGGCTTTCCCTCTCTTGCATGTTTTGTTTCCCGTTCAATCAAACGCATAAACTTTGAGCGAAGCCAGAGTGGTGCAAGTGCTAACTCATTCCAGGACAATGGCTCTGAATAACCGGAAAGCATATTAAACACCGCTGTAGCATCCTCTCCGATTGCCTCCTGACAGGTAAATATTCCGCAGTCTGTATATAATTTTGCGGTAGAATCATTATAGTTTCCGGTTCCAAGATGAACGTAACGCCGGATACCATCCTCTTCTCTTCTTACTACAAGTGCAATTTTGCTGTGTGTTTTGAGTCCAACAAGACCATAAATAACATGGCAGCCTGCCTGTTCGAGTTTCTTTGCCCAGACGATATTGTTTTCTTCATCAAAACGCGCCTTTAACTCTACAAGAACGGATACCTGTTTGCCATTTTCTGCCGCCATTGCAAGAGAAGCAATAATCGGAGAATTACCGCTGACACGGTACAGTGTCTGCTTGATGGCAAGTACATTTTTGTCAAGTGCCGCCTGACGGATAAAATCCACCACAGGGTCAAATGTCTGGTACGGATGATGCAGTAAAATATCCCCTTTCCGGATGGCGGCAAAGATATCGCTGCCCGGCTCTATCTGTGGAACCCGCTGCGGCGTATACGGTTTGTAACGCAGTTCATCGCAGCCTTCCATTCCATACATCTTCATCAAAAAAGTCAGATCAATCGGCCCGGCAATTGAAAAAACATCTTCCTCTGCCACTTTTAATTCTGTCTTTAAAAACTGCAGCAGTGTCTCATCAATGCCTTCCTCTACTTCCAACCGGATGACTTCCCCCCACTGGCGCATTTTTAACTGTTTCTGAATCTCTTTTAAAAGATCGGATGCCTCATCTTCGTCAATGGTTAAATCGGCATTACGCATAACCCGGTAAGGACACGCACAGCGAATTTCATAACTTAAAAAGAGTTTATCAATATTTTTTTCAATAATCTGCTCTAACAGGATAAAGGTTTTCTCTTCCGGCTTATCAGACGGAATCTGCACAAGTCTTGGCAGAACACTCGGCACCTGCACCGTTGCAAATTCCACTTCACTGCCTTCTTTTTTCTCTTTTCCCTTTTTTCGGGAAAGAAGAGCTGCAATATTCAGCGTTTTGTTGCGGATTAATGGAAACGGTCTTGACGCATCGACCGCCATCGGGGTCAATACCGGATATACATTATCTTCAAAATACCGGTCTACAAAACGGCTCTGCTCTTCCGTCAATTTTTCAAATTCATCGACAATATAAATATTATTTTTGTTCAGCAGAGGAATTAACGAGCGGTTATACGTACTGTACTGTAATCCTACCAGTTCTCTCGTTCTTTCATTGATTGCTGCAAGCTGCTCTGACGCTGTCATGCCCGCAATATCTTTCTTTTTGTAGTTTGCGTGCACCATATCTTTTAACGATGCCACACGAACCATAAAAAACTCATCCAGGTTTGATGAGGTGATGCTGACAAATTTCAAGCGTTCCAGCAGTGGAATACTTTTATCCCTTGCTTCGTTTAGCACCCTGCCGTCAAATTTCAGCCAGCTTAACTCCCTGTTCTCATAATATTCCGGATTCTTAAAATCTTTCTGCTTCTCCATATTCCTCACTCCTATGAATTGTAAACCCTTTTTTCTTTTAATACCGGCTTGATACTGAAAATATGCTCAAAATACAGCGTCTTTGCCTCAAAAAGAGTTTTTTCCAGTGCAATGTCATCTTCTGTCTCGACAGTAATCACCAGCTCTTTTCCCTTTACAGCCGCCTTTACGTTCTTGAACTTCTGCTTGTGGCTTCTGTCCATCGCGTTGGATACCCGAAGGATTGCGGATAATTTTGCCACGATAATATAACTGTTCTTGTCCAGTTTATCGGACACCTCTTCATAATCTCCAAGCGGGTGTGTGTTGTAAAGAACTGTCTCCGCAACAATCTCACGCTCTAAGTGCGTCAGACCGATAATTTCGGACGCCATAATAATATCGTAAGAACACTGTGGTCCATTGGCAAAGCTGATATATTTGCCGCAGTCATGTAAGATTGCCGCCACCTGAAGGAGCAGACGCTCCCGTTTGCCAAGTCCATGGACATTCTTCATCGTATCAAATAAAAGTGTCGCCATCTGCGTTAAGGCATCAATATGCGGGGAATAACTTCTGTAACGGTTTGACAGGCTCCATGCCGCCGATAAAATATCCGCATCGAAGTCATGCGTCACTTTATAGATATTATGTTTTTCCGCATAATCGCACGCAATACCATCACTGATATTCGAGCCTGGTGCCCAGAGTTCCTTTGCCCCGAGATACTTCGCCATACATTTGAAAATCATCAGATATGGAATAAAAAGTCCGTCCCGGTCGCTTGAAAGACCTAATTCTTCTGCCATCTCTTCCTGACTCTTACAGCAGACCTGGTCTAACAATTTTGAAAACTTTTTCACGCTCACGGTGTGACCGTCTTTATTTTTCTCAACTTTGCGGAACAGCTCTGTGATGTAATCCCCAATAATCACAAGGTATTCAATTTCCACTTCATCCATATAGACGGAACGGAATACCTCAAGTTCCTTTTCTGCAAGTTCTTCAATCTGCAGCTCATACTGCGCAAGATTGACACTTTTTCTGGAAAGCTGTTCCCTCATCCGCATCGTGCTTAAGCCAAGATGCTCCGTTGTGATAACCTTGCCTTTTGAGAAAATCGTAATCTGCATTCCACTTCCGCTGACATCAACAACTGCAGCACTTTTTTGAATCAGCTGTTCAAATTCGCTGCGCATTGCCACTGCCTTGTAGCTGATAAAACGGTGTTCCGAATTGCTTAACACATGAACGTCAAGTCCGGTTCTTATTTTTATCTGGTCTAAGATAAAAAGTTCATTGCTGACATCGCGCAGCACGGCTGCTGCATACGCCCGGTAATCGTCCACCCGGTATCCTTTCATAATCATTCCGAATTCTTCGAGTGTATCGCAGAGTGCTTCCACAAGCTCATAACCGATGCTTCCGATGGAATAGGCATCTCTTCCGAGTTCGACTCTGCTTCTGACATAATCAATTTCCCGAATCTTATGCTTGGCAGACAATTCAAATATCTTAAGACTCACTTCATAAGACCCGATGTAGATTGCTGCAAACGTATGAATTGCCATATCATTTCCCCCCATAATCCTTTTCTAGTAATTTCCGAGAATTTTAAGACGAATTGCTTCTTCCCTGATTCCACGCAGTGCGTTCTGTACTGCTGCATCATCAAGATTTCCCTCAAAGTCAATAAAAAACCGATATTCCCAGTTTTTTCCCTGAACCGGTCTCGATTCAATCCGGTTCATGTTCAATCCATTATAGATAAAATGAGAAAGCATCCGGTATAAAGAACCGCTTTCATGTGGAATCTCAAAGCTGATGCTGATTTTTTGTGCCGCCTTTGTATACACCTTTTTACCTGTCACAATGATAAAACGGGTGGCGTTTGTCTGGCTGTCCTGAATCTTTTTATCAAGTACCTTAAGGCCATAGATTTCTGCTGTCAGCTCACTTGCAATTGCCGCCTGATTCTTTTTCGCATCCTCTTTTACCTTGCACGCAGAAACTGCTGTATTCTTCAGGCTGTGTTTCTCCCACTCCCTGTGATTCTCAAGATATCTGCCACACTGCATTAACGCCTGTGGGTGGGAATAAACTTCGGTAATATCGGAAAGTTCTGCCTCCGGCAGTCCTAAAAGCGCATGCTCAATTGAAATAATCTGTTCGCCAACAATACAATTGTCGTATTCAATCAGCAGGTCATAGTTTTCTGAAACAATTCCTGCAGAAGAATTCTCAATCGGAAGCACCGCATAATCTGCTTCCCCTTTCCGGATTGCTTCCATCGCGTCCCGCCAGGTTTCAACATGAAAGCTGTCGGTTTCATTTCCGAAATATTCTTTCAATGCAAGCTGGCTGTAAGCGCCTTCCGTTCCCTGAAAAACAATTTTGGCATTGTGATAATCAAGTGCTTCAATCTGTGTAAAATCCGGTTTTTCATAGATTCCATGCTCTGTCAGCATCTGATACTGTCTCTTGCGGCTCACTGCCATAATCTGTTCAAACAGTTCCCCGATTCCAATCCGGTTAAACTCAGTGTCTCCAAGTGCGCTCAGTGTCTGAAGCTTCTCCGTTTCACGTTCCTTGTCAAACACCTTTTTCCCGGTAGAAATCTTATATTCTGCCACTTCCTCGGCAATTCCCATCCGTTTCTGGAACAGTTCCACTATCTGTTTGTCTACCGTGTCAATTTCTTTGCGTAAGTCTTTTAAATCTCTCATATATTCTCCGTGAAAATTTTATCATATTCTACTTATACTATAGTCCATTAACGTATGAATATCAAGTCACCCTTGCAAGAATACCGGTAAAAATGCTATAATTTCAGTAAAAATAATACAAATTTTTTGTAAAAGAAATGAGGCGTTTTCCATGAAAAAAAAGACCCCTTTTTTGGTTCTTTTTCTGCTGCTTTGCATTGCAGCTGCACTCGGCATCTACCGCCATCTCAGTGAAAAAACAAAGTTCAATGAGACTTACGTGAACGGAAATGTGGCGGGAAACCTTTATAATTCCGGGCTTTTCTGTGAAAATGACGGGACCATCTTCTTTTCAAATCCAACAGATGAAAACAGACTGTATTCGATGAACAGTGACGGATCCGGTCTCAAAAAACTCTGTGATGATACGGCGGTCTCCATCAATGCAGATGCCAATTACGTGTACTATATCCGTAATAATCAAAAAAAAGATTCTGACACGGCTTTCTCGTTTTTAAATATCAATACGAACTGTCTGTGCCGCATCCGGCGAACCGGCGGCGACAGCGTCAAAATATTAGACTCAAGCCGGTGCAGTGATGCATCACTGATTGGCAATTATCTCTACTACCTGCGTTCTGACAAGAACAATACCGCCGTTCTTTCCAAGATACGGATTGACGGTGAAGATGTCACTGCCGTCTCCTCTGAGGCGTTTCTTCCCTGCGACGCAGACGGACAGTATGTCTACTATAATGGACTGACAAACAACCATGACATCTGGAAACTTGATACTGCTTCGGATTCCGCTGTTTCTATTTACAACGGAAACTGCTTTATGCCGACAGTCACGGATGACGGTGTTGCCTATTTTATGGACTGTGACAACAATTACGCACTTGCCCGTGTCGACCTTTCAACCGGAGAGAAAATGATTCTCTGCGAAGACCGCCTCGACACCTACAACCTCTGCGGCGACTATATTTATTTTGCACGAAGCGGCGATGATCCGGCTCTCTGCCGTATCCGCACGGATGGTTCTGATTATGAGGTGCTCGCAAACGGCGTTTACAATTCCATCAACGTCACCTCTTCCTATGTGTATGCAAAGGAATATTATACGGAAAACCTCTACCGGGCACCGCTTAGTTCCCCGGATGCACTTGAAATCTTTGCACCGACGGCAGAATAAAGATTGGATTTTCCGAATATGAAAAAGGGGAGCATCACGATAAACGAAAACTGGTTTATCGTGATGCTCCCTTATTTTTATCTTTTAACCAAAATCAAACAGTGACAACTGGTTGGACTCCGGCATATCCTCTAAGATTCCAAGGTCTGCCATCAGGTCGATGACCGTCTTTGTCGCCTTGGTCCGCTGGCGGAAATCATCTTTGGAGAGGAATTTTCCGTCCTTTGCCGCCTCTGCTACCGCAATTGCCGCGTTGTCTCCCATTCCGTCAATCGTATTTAATGCCGGCATCAGTTTTCCGTCAAAAATCTGAAAACGGTCCGGTTTTGCGCGATAAACATCAATCGGCATAAACTCATAACCTCTTGCATACATTTCCTGCACGATTTTCATATCGCGGTATACATCCTGTTCCTTCTTGGAAAGAGAATCTTTCCGTCTCTCATAGTCCTTTTTGAAATACTCTAACCGTTCTCTTCCCTGACACATAATCTCGTAGTTAAAACCGGTTGCACGGATGGAAAAATATGCCGCATAGTAGGCAAGCGGATAAAATACCTTACAGTAGGCAATTCTCCATGCCATCATAACATATGCCGCCGCATGTGCCTTCGGGAACATATACTTAATCTTTAAGCAGGAATCAATGTACCATTCCGGCACTCCATGCGCCCGCATCTCCGTTTTCCATTCCTCTTTGAGTCCCTTTCCTTTTCGCACAGACTCCATAATCGTAAAGGAAAGCTCACTCTCTAGCCCCATCTGAATCAGGTAAATCATGATATCATCACGGGTACAGATTGCCGTTGAAATCGTTGCTAGTCCCTGTTCAATCAAGGTCTGCGCATTTCCAAGCCACACGTCGGTTCCGTGGGACAGACCGGAAATACGAATCAAATCTGAAAATTCCTGTGGTTTGGCATCAATAACCATCTGCATTGCGAAATCCGTTCCAAACTCCGGGATTCCCAGACATCCGAGCGGACAGCCATCGATATCCTCCGGTTCCACTCCAAGCGCACTGGTATTTTTAAACAACGACATGACCGATTCATCGTCGAGCGGTATCGTTACCGGGTCAATTCCGGTCAAGTCCTGAAGCATACGAATCATGGTCGGATCATCGTGTCCGAGAATATCAAGTTTTAACAGGTTGTGGTCAATCGAGTGGTAATCAAAATGTGTGGTGACGGTTGCGGTTGTCATATCATTTGCCGGATGCTGTACCGGTGTAAAGGTATTGATTTCCTCTCCCACCGGAAGCACGACAATACCTCCCGGATGCTGTCCGGTTGTACGCCGCACCCCGACACAGCCCTGCACAATCCGGTCTATCTCGCAGTTCCGCTTTCTGATTCCACGCTCTTCATAATAATTTTTGATGTAACCGAATGCCGTCTTATCCGCGAGTGTACCGATAGTTCCAGCCCGGAAGGTCTGTCCATATCCGAAAATAACCTCACAGTAGGCGTGCGCCTTACTCTGATATTCTCCCGAAAAGTTTAAGTCGATATCCGGCTCTTTATTTCCCTTAAATCCAAGGAATGTTTCAAACGGAATGTCAAATCCGTCCTTTGTCAGCTTTTTGCCGCACACCGGGCAGATTTTATCCGGCATATCACAGCCGCTTCGTCCGGAAAATGCCTTTACCTCCGGCGAATCAAAATCGCTGTACTTGCAGTATTCGCAACGGTAATGCGCCTGCAATGGATTTACCTCCGTGATACCGGACATGGTCGCCGCAAAAGAAGAACCTACGGATCCACGGGAGCCTACCAGATATCCATCCTCGTTTGACTTCCACACCAGCTTCTGGGCGATAATGTACATTACGGCATATCCGTTGGAAATAATGGAATTTAACTCTCTGTCAAGCCGCTCTTTTACAATCGATGGCAGTTCTTCGCCATACATGCTGTGTGCCTTCGTATAACAGATGTCACGCAGCATCTGGTCAGAATTTTCAATGACCGGCGGACACTTATCCGGGCGAACCGGCGAAATTTTCTCACACATATCCGCAATCTTGTTCGGGTTGGTAATGACAACCTCCTCCGCCTTGCTGCTTCCGAGATATTCAAATTCCTTTAACATCTCTTCTGTCGTGCGCAAAAATAGCGGTGCCTGCTCATCTGCATCCTTAAAGCCCTTTCCCGCCATGATAATCCGGCGGTACACTTCATCCTCCGGGTCCAGGAAATGCACATCACAGGTAGCGACCACTAACTTGTGAAACGTCTCGCCAAGCTGCACAATCCGGCGGTTTAAGTCCATCAGTTCTTCCCTGGAATTTACCGGCTCCTTGTCGCTTCGCAGCATGAACTCATTATTTCCAAGCGGCTGAATTTCCAGATAATCATAAAACTTGACCAGACGGACGATTTCTTCCTCTGGTCTGCCGTTTACCAATGCACGGTAGAGTTCTCCTGCCTCACAGGCAGAGCCCAGTAACAGCCCCTCCCTGCATTTTACCAGCTCACTCTTTGGGATACGCGGTCTTTTATTGTAATAGGTCAGGTGCGACATGGAAACCAGACGGTAGAGATTAATTCGTCCGATATCATTTGTTGCAAGAATGATGGCATGATATGTTGGAAGCTTCATCACGGTTTCCGGCGAGGTTGCATTCATCCTATTGACATCGTCAAGCGTCTCCATCCCGCGTTCCTTCAGCATCTGGATAAATTTTACAAAAATCTCAGCCGTACAGCCTGCATCATCCACCGCACGGTGATGGTTGTCCAATGAAACGCCAAGTGCCTTTGCCACGGTGTCTAACTTAAAACGATTCAGATTTGGCAGCAACACACGCGCGAGTGCCACAGTATCTACAATTGTAAAATTGCAAGGCAGTCCCTGTCTCTCACAGTTCTTTTTGATAAAGCTCATATCAAACTCCGCATTGTGTGCCACCATCACAGCACCCTCACAGAATTTCATGAATTCCGGCAGAATTTCCTCAATCTTTGGTGCGTCAATTACCATCTCGTCTTTAATTGAGGTCAGTTCCTCTATACGGAACGGAATCGGTTCTTCCGGGTTGACAAAGGTTGAAAATTTATCCGTAATCACGCCCTGCTCGACTTTTACTGCACCAATCTCAATAATCCGGTTCTTATCCGGCGAAAATCCGGTCGTCTCCAAATCAAAGACCACATAGGTTGCATCTAAGCCCTGCCCGTCTGAATGAAGAATAATCTCTTTTAAGTCGTCAACTAAATAGGCTTCCACTCCATAGATTACCTTAAAGTCATCATCCGGGGAAAGTGCATGGTTTGCATCCGGAAACGCCTGCACATCTCCATGGTCCGTGATTGCAATTGCCTTGTGCCCCCATTTCATGGCACGCTTAACAATATCCTTGACATCCGAAACACCATCCATATCACTCATCTTGGTATGGCAGTGAAGCTCCACACGCTTTTCCGGGCTTGTATCCATCCTCGTCGTTGTGAAATCCGCTGTCTTTTTGATTCCCACAATCGAGCCGATGGTCAGTTCACTGTCGAACTTGTCAATGGTCGTCACACCCTTAATCTTTAAAAAGGCACCTTTCTTTAAGCCCTCCATCAGCTCCGGCAGATTTTCGTTTTTGGAAAAGATTTTTAATACGATGGAGTCCGTAAAATCCGTGACAGAGACAATCACAATCGTCTTTTCGTTTCGGATTTCTCTTGTCTCTACACTCATAACCTGACAACGGATGGTGACTTCTCCCATCTCACCTACAATCTTTTCGATTGCAATCGGTTCATCGTCAAAATCTCTTCCGTAAATGACATCCGGATTATCGGATTTTTTGTAACTGCCGCCCTCATACTTGCGGCGAAATTCTTTCTTTTCTCCTCCAAATCCTGCATTTTTTCCTGTATCGTTTGGAGATTTTGCATCTTTTTTTGCATTTAAAGAAACGGTCGCTTTTTGCGTTGGCTCGCTGCCTGCCTTCTCTACCGGAATCTGTTTTTCTTTTTCTTCCGTAGCAGGACTCTCCCCATCTTCCTGATGGAGATTGACCTTCTGCATGATATTGTGGATTTCAAACTGAATCTGCAAATCGCTGTTTTTCTTGTGCCGGCTTTCCTTGGGTTCCTCATAGGCAAGCTCTACCGCAAGGTCAAGCCCACAGCGCTCACAGACAACCTTCTCAAGAAATTCTACAATTTCATGTGACCTGGTCTGGGCAATAATTGTATTTTCCAGTGTGAGCACCATATGCTTTTCGTCTGAAAACTCCATTTTGGACGAACGAAGCAGATTATACTCCATCAGGCTGTAATTTTTCAGTTCCTCGAGCATACTGTCCTTATAGAGTTCTAAGAGTTTTTCCGGCGTATACTGTTCGGACAGACGGTATTTTTCAATGACCTTCACGTCCATATTCCTGCCGCGGAAAATCTGCTCCCTGATTGCCTTCTCGAGCTGATAAATATTATTTTTATGTATGAGACGCGTGCCGCTTAAATAGATGCGGATATGGTCCTTTTCGTGATTCATGCTCACTCTGGTCACTTCGGTCTCTGACAACAGCTTTTTCATATCCCCTTCTACCTGAAGAGTCGGGAAAACATCAAAAAACAGTTTGTTCATTCTCGTTCACATCCTTATTCATTCCAGTGCAGCAGTTCATAGCGAAGCGCTTCTAACAGTTCGTCCTCCGGTACTTTCTTGAAAACTTCCCCATGTTTGATAATCAGTCCTTCTCCGCAGCCTCCTGCAATTCCGATATCTGCCTCTTTTGCCTCTCCGGGTCCGTTTACCACACAACCCATAACTGCCACTTTAATATCAAGCGGAATATCTGCTACCATCGTCTCTACCTGATTGGCAAGTTCAATCAGATTAATTTTGGTTCTTCCGCAGGTCGGACAGGAGACAACCTCTATGCCGCCCTTTCTGAGTCCCAATGTACGCAAAATCAGTTTGGCGGATTTAATTTCCTCTAACGGATCTCCAGTCAGAGACACGCGGATGGTATCTCCGATTCCCTGATGTAAAATTAACCCGAGTCCGATTGCCGATTTGATGTTTCCGCTTAAAAGCGTGCCCGCCTCTGTGATTCCCACATGAAGCGGATGGTCCGTTTTTTTCGCAATCAGCTCATGCGCTTTGACACACATTAATACATCCGATGACTTGATACTGATCACCAGATTGTCATATCCCATATCCTCAATCAGATGCACCTTATCAAGTGCGCTCTCCACAATTCCCTCTGCAGTAACACCGTGATATTTCTCTACCAGGTCTTTTTCAAGAGAACCGCTGTTGACACCTACACGGATTGGAATATTGCGTTCCTTTGCCGCTTCTACAACCGCCTGCACACGCTCTTTTGCGCCGATATTTCCCGGATTAATCCGAATCTTATCTGCCCCGTGTTCGATTGCCGCAATTGCCAGCCGGTAATCAAAATGAATATCTGCTACAAGCGGAATGGAAATCTGTTTTTTGATTTCCGTCAACGCCTCTGCTGCTTCCATTGTAGGAACCGCACAGCGGATGATATCACATCCTGCTGCCGTAAGCGCCTGAATCTGTGCTACGGTAGCTGCAACATCCTCCGTTTTCGTATTTGTCATGGACTGAATCAGAATGGGATTTCCCCCACCGATGACCCTGTTTCCGATTGTCACTGTTTTTGTCATGTCAGCCTCCAAAAAATACATTTTTGATATCATTAAACATTACTACGACCATAAGTACCATAAGCAGCGCAAAACCAATGAAGTGAACCATTCCCTCTTTATCCGGATCTACCGGTTTTTTCCGGATTGCCTCGATAATTAAAAATACCAGCCGTCCGCCATCAAGCGCCGGAAGCGGCAGAAGGTTCATAACCCCAAGGTTTGCAGAAAGCATTACGCCGATATAAAGCATCTGTAAAAACGCCTGGAAATAGCCATAGGAAACACTCTGCTCATAGCTGTCGCCAATGACATCAATAATTCCTACCGGCCCGCTTAAGTCCTTCACCGAATATCCACCCGTCACAAGCATCCGAAGACTTGATAAGGTGGTGGAAATCCAGTATTTCACCTCATACACACTGTATTTGAGATTTGAGAAAAAATTTCCCTTCGTGCCCTGTAAGCTGCCGATAAATCCGTAAAGATAACGTCCGGTTGTCTCATCATAGGTTGGAACAAGAGTCGTCGTATAGCGCTCCCCATCTCTCTCATAGGTAACTTCTACTTCCTCTCCCGGATGAAAGACCGAGTACGAACTTACTTCCCGGTAAAAATGGATTCGGGTGTGATTCATTTTTACAATCACATCGCCCTCTTTCATTCCCGCCTGTTCTGCCGCATATCCTTCACTCACCCCCGTAAGCACCGGAAGGTCATATCCCACGTTACAGGTAACGATTAAGGCAAACAGAAATGCCATGATGAAGTTAAAGATTGGACCAGCTGCCACAACGCTCATCCGCGCACCGACAGACTTATTGTTAAATGCCCGGCTGTCCTTGCTCTCGGCATCTTCCCCTTCCATCATGCACGCTCCACCAAACGGCAATAGCTTCAGGGAGTACTTTGTCTCCCCCACTGTCACGCCGAATAATGTCGGTCCCAATCCAAGGCAGAATTCATTTACCCGGATTCCATTCGCCTTTGCCAGTAAAAAATGTCCCAGCTCATGGAACAGGATAATGATGCTGAATATCAGTAATGCTATAATAATTTTCATTGATTAAAAACCTTTCCTGCTGTCGATATACTCATAAACTGCCCGCTCCGTGGCAAGAATCTCATCCACATCCGGTGCCTCCCTATAAGCAACCTCATTCATACTTGCCTCAATCAGTTCCGGAATTTCCAGATACGGGATTTTCCGTTCCAGAAACAATGCCACTGCGCGCTCATTTGCTGCATTAAAAATAGTCGGAACATTTCCACCTTTTTTCATCGCCTCATATGCCAGTGAAAGTCCACGGAATGCGGTCAGATCCGGTTTTTCAAAGGTAAGGCTTCCCAGTTCAAACAAATCCAGCCGTTTTCCGGAAAGTGGGCGTCTGTTCGGATAATAAAGTGCATACTGAATCGGCAGACGCATATCCGGTGTTCCAAGCTGCGCAATCACTGCACCATCCTCATATTCTACTGCTGAATGAATGACACTCTGCGGATGTACAACCACCTGTATCTGGTCAAGTTCCACTCCAAACAGCCACTTTGCCTCCATGACCTCTAAACCTTTATTTACAAGTGTGGAAGAATCAATCGTAATCTTTCTTCCCATCGACCAGTTCGGATGTTTTAGGGCGTCCTCTAAGGTAACGTCTGCTAACTCTTCTCTTGTTCTGCCACGGAATGGTCCACCGGAAGCGGTCAACAATATCTTATGAATCCGGTTTCCCTCATTTCCCTGTAAGGACTGGAAAATAGCGCTGTGTTCACTGTCCACCGGAAGAATCTGCACGTTATGTTCCTTTGCAAGCGGAATAATCAGATGGCCTGCCGTCACAAGTGTTTCCTTGTTTGCAAGCGCAATCGTCTTTCCCGCTTCAATCGCCGCGATTGTCGGCCGGATTCCAATCATACCTACAATTGCAGTCACAAGTATTTCGCTCTCCGGTTCCACTGCAACTTCAATCAGCCCTTCCATCCCGGTTACCACACGCACAGAAAGGTCTGCAATGCTCTGCTTTAACTCTGCCGCCTTCTCCTCGTCTCCCACGCAGACAAGCGACGGTTTGAATTCCCGAATCTGTTCCTCTAAAAGTTTGATATTCCTTCCGGCAGCAAGTGCTGTCACACGGATATCCTTCTGCTCTCTTACGATTTCAAGGGTCTGGGTTCCGATGGAACCGGTAGATCCTAAAATAGCAATTTTTTTCATATGCCTCTCCATTTCCATCTACGAATATTACAGACGAATCAAACCGGTCGCTAACGCATAGATAATCGGCGCCGTCACAATCACACTGTCAAAACGGTCTAAGATTCCACCGTGTCCCGGAATGAGTTTTCCATAATCCTTAATCTCGTAGTTGCGTTTGATTGCGGAAGCCGTCAAATCCCCCACCATGGAAATCAGCGCTCCCACCGCACTGATTGCGGAAAGTATCCAAATCTGTGCTGTGTCAATTGCCATCGCCTGACGGAAAATAGTGCAGTAAAGCGCTGTCAAAAGTGCTGCTCCAACAACACCTCCCACAGCTCCCTCGATGGACTTCTTTGGGCTTAATTTCGGAGACATCTTATGTTTTCCAAATAAAACACCAACACAGTAAGCGCAGGTATCACAGCCCCAGGAGCACAGGAAAATCAACCATACAATATAGGCACCGGCGGTAATCTGTCTCGTCTGGTATACGTAAGACAGCATCACTGCCACGTAAAATACGCCGAAAAATGCTGCTAAAATCTGTTCGGCATGATATTTCGGATAAGAGAATACATAGAGAAACATCAGCACAATCAAAAATCCAAGCACGAACATCATCATATCCGGCAAAAAAGCAAACCGCAGATTCGCATAATATACCGCTGCTGCCACATACCCTGCAATGGCGATAACCGATTTTTCCATATGAAAAACGCGATATAGCTCAAACATTCCAATCCATGATATTACTAATGTCGATACAAGAAGTACATTGCCTCCGGTAATAATCAAAACGAGTGCAAGCGCCACTAACACGATTCCACTAAGCAGTCTTGTCTTAAACATCTTTCTCCCTCCGCCTCTACTGTTCCTCTGCAATTTTGCCGAATCTTCTGTCTCTGCTATTATACGCTTCCACAGCTTTTTCTAATTCCTTCCGGTCAAAATCCGGCCATGGAACACTTGTAAAATAAAATTCACTGTAAGCTAACTGCCAGAGCAGATAATTTGACAGACGCTGTTCCCCACTGGTGCGGATTAAAAGATCCGGGTCCGGGATTCCGGCAGTATCAAGATAGGAAGCAAACAATGTCTCATCCACTTCCTCTACCCCGTGAACGCCGTCACCGATGTCCTGACACATTTTTTTCATTGCACGAACCATCTCGTCCCTGCTTCCATAATTGATTGCAATCTGAAGATTCAATCCGTCATACTGTGCCGATACCCGCTCAAGCTCCGAAATCTGTTCCTGAAACCGTTCACTGAGCCTGCTTCTGTCTCCAATCACACGCACACGCATATTGTTCTTTTCGGCTGTTTTGGTACAGTTTTTCAGATAGCTCTCCAACAGCTTCATTAACGCATCCACTTCTTTTTGCGGACGGTTCCAGTTTTCCGTTGAAAATGCATACAATGTCAGATAACGGATTCCCATGTCGTGAGCGGCTCTGCAAATCGTTTCTACATTCTTTGCGCCCACCGTATGTCCATAATTCCGCGGCATTCCTTTGCTCTTTGCCCAGCGTCCGTTTCCGTCGAGTATGATTGCAATATGTTGTGGTACCTTCATAACTTTTCTTCGCCTTTCTTTTTCCTGCCCGCACTTATAAATGGAAAAAATGAGGACACGCAACCTGTCATGTCCCCACATTTTCCTTCTGCTATCAGCATCTCTTATACGGTAAGAATCTCTTTTGACTTTACTTCCACAGCCTTATCAACTTCTGCGATATACTTGTCTGTCATCTTCTGTGCCTGGTCTTCCAATGTCTTGATTTCATCCTCAGACACATCTGCAGATTTGGCAAGCTTTTTGAATGAATCATTTGCCTCTCTACGGATATTGCGGATTGCAACCTTGGCATTCTCACCCTTTTTCTTTACTTCTTTTGCCAAATCCTTACGTCTCTCTTCTGTGAGCTCCGGGAACAGCAGACGGACTACTTTTCCATCGTTTGCCGGATTAATTCCGAGATCTGAGGTCAGAATCGCCTTCTCAATCTCTTTTACCAGGGATGCTTCCCATGGCTGAATCTGAATCATTCTCGGTTCTGGAACGCTGACGTTTGCTACCTGCTGGATTGCAGTCGGTGTTCCATAATAATCAACTCTTAACTTGTCAAGCACATGCGGGTTTGCGCGTCCGGCGCGGATGCTTCCAAACTCCTCCGACAGGTTATTCATTGTTTTCTGCATTTTCTCTTCAAACGAAACTAATCTCTCGTCCATATCAAACCTTTTCCTTCCTATACCGTGACCTTTGTGCCGTTAAAATGTCCGGTCATTGCATTCACGATACTATTTTCTTCATTTAAGCCAAATACATACATTGGCATATGATTCTCCATACACATGATAGAAGCCGTTAAATCCACAACTGCAAGTTTCTTATCAATCACTTCCTGGATGGATACCTCATCATATTTCACCGCATTCGAATTTACCTTCGGGTCACTGTCATAAACGCCGTCAATCGCCTTTGCAAGATAAATTCCGTCTGCTTCCATTTCAATTGCGCGCAATACAATTCCGGTATCTGTTGAAAAATATGGATGTCCTGTTCCACCGGCAAAAAATACTACCATTCCCTTGGCAAAATATTTATTCGCACGATCCTTGGAAAACAGTTTCGTCATGCTTCCACATTCAAATGGAGTTAAAATCTGCGTCATCATTCCAACCGAACGGAAAATCTCTGAGACATAGATACAGTTCATCACCGTTGCAAGCATTCCAATCTGGTCTGCCTTCGTGCGGTCAATCGTCTCACTGGTTCTTCCACGCCAGAAATTACCGCCGCCGATTACGATTCCAACCTCGACGCCACTGTCTACAATCTGTTTTACCTGTCTGGCAACTTCCGTTACCGTAGGCTCATCAAATCCGGTATGCTTTTCTCCGGCAAGAGCCTCACCGCTCAATTTTAATAAAACACGCTTCATGAATTAGTTTGTCTCCTTCTTGGTATCAAACAGGCTCTGTACGTCCACATCAGAGTAGCACTGAGAGCAGAATCCCTCGATAACAGCGCCATTGTTAATCTGTACGGAACGGGATTTGATATTACCCATTACAACTGCGGAAGTATCGACTACAACCGGTCCCTGAACGTCAATGTCACCTTTGATTGCTCCAGCGATAACTGCAGAAGTAGATGTTACATTTCCAATGATGACAGAACCAAGACCAATCTTAACAGTTCCGCTGCTGACAACTTCGCCTTCAATCTTAGCTGCATCTGCCAAAAATTCAGATGCATTGCTGTTTCCATTTACCACACCTGTAACTACAAGTTTGCCATTGCAGCCTACATTACCGTCTACCTGTCCTCTGATATCTAAGGAACCGTTGGAAATTACGTCTCCCTTGATAATTGTTCCTTCTGTAATTACAGAAACCTCATCTGCAACTGCTGCTTTCTGCTGTGTTACTGTTGGCATAATGGTATTGTCAGCCATTTTTCTCTCCTCCTGTGCTGCTCTCATAGTATTTGCTGTCTGTACGGGTGTTACAACCGGTGTCACCTGCTGTACCGGCGGTACGACAGGTGCAGCCTGAGCTGCCTGTGCGGTTTCTTTCTTTGTCACCTGCTCTAACAGACCGTCTAATTTGGAAAGTTCAGATTCTACATCTACTTCACCTTCCAGGGTGTTTACGACAAGGTCATCATCATTTGTCAAGCTGTCCTGATTTGTGTCGCCCGGCATCAGTTCATTGACTGCCTGGGAAACGTCATCCTTAAAATCCTTAAAAAATCCCATTTCTCTTCCTCCGTTTATTTTCTGGCTATTCCACGCTCTCAGCTTTGACAGCCTGGATAACCTGTGTATCTTCATCAATCGGCAAAATCTCGGCGCCCATCGTCTGCAGCTGTTCTATCAGCGGACGAAGTGCCTCTGCCGTTGTTGACGCATCTCCGGAGTCGTGAAGCAGTACGACAGACGTCTTGTATTTTTCTACTTCCGACGTAACATTTGTTACAATTTCTTCCGGTGTGTAGGATGCTACCGTATCTCCCGAGGAAATATTCCAGTCAAAATAGGTAACGCCCTTTTCATTCAGAAAATGAATAAAGTTTGCCATGGATATATTGCTAATCTGATTGCTGCTGCCACCCGGAAACCGATAATACACACTATCCACTCCGGTCAGTTCATACAGATAATCATGCAGTTCATTATAATCCTTCTCAAATGCTTCCTCCGACTGATACAGTACGCTGTATTTATTGCAGAAAGAGTGCATACCAAGCGTATGTCCTTCTTCTACAATGCGTTTGTAAAGTTCCTGTACCTCTTCGTCCTCATTTCCAGTCACAAAGAAGGTTGCCTTGACACCATACTCCGCCAAAATGTCAAGAATTTCGGATGTGTTCTCCGACGGTCCGTTATCAAACGTCAGATAAACCTTATGTACATCTCCTGTCTCCGCCATGTTCTCCGGATCATCCGTTCCGGTAACCTCAGGAATCGTGCTGATAAGTCCATCTACCTGTCCGGCAGGCTCCTCGGTCTCCTCCGTCTGCGGTTCTACTGCTGTCTCTCCGGCATCCCCGGTCGGCTTTGAAACACTGCTGTAAGTGCTCTCTCTGGCCATAAGCTGTTCCACCTTATGTTCTAAGGAAGCTGTCTTTACCAGTAACACTATGATAAGAATCATGGATAAAAGAATCCACCCGGTGATAATCAACACGATTCCGGTCTTTATCCTGCCAATTCTTTTTCTACGTTTTCTTTGATTGCTGATTACGTCTGCATCTGTATCTTGCATATAGAACCCCCACGTTAATCGTTAGTACCTTTCTATTGTATCACATTTTTTCATTTTTCAAAGAAAAAAGCGCAAAAAAATTGATTAATTTTTTTGCACTTTTTCTTATATTTTCTGAATTTTCATTCCACTGTCTAATCAAGGACTCCAGAATTGTATTCAATCGAAAGGATACTGTCTCCATCCATGATAAAGCACAGCTTCATACCGTCCTTTTTGTAAATCATCTGTCCGTTTGCTTCCTCGTAATCTTCTCCATAAGTGGCGATGATATCGGATTTCTCCTTCGACAGGTCGATTCCTTCCGGTGTTGCCACATTATCAGTCTTTAAAATAACCGTCTGGACAAGGTCATTGTCTCCGTCCGGATAGGTGTACACTTCAAAATCTGAATAATTATAAATTTTGCTGATGCCCTGCGCTGCACAACTCGGCTCCTCATAATAGTTTGCCGGTTCACCAAGCGCCTCTGCAATCGGAGCCATATCTGCATCTGCTGCGATTGTGGTTCCGTTATAGGTAAATACATAACCAGAAGCGGATGAAGTCTGGCTGTCTGTTCCTGTCTGTGCTCCCTGGCTGCTTCCGATTTCTTTTGGTTCGCTGCCGCATGCAGTCACACCAAGTACCATGGCAGAACAAAGTCCGGCTGTAATCAATAAACGAATCTTATTCTTCATTTTTTCCCTCTTTCTCCTGCAATGCCTGATACTGGTCATCCCGGTCCTTCTCATAGGCAGCTTTCTTCTCTGCCCAGACCTCCTCTAAGTGCGCATCTCCCCTGCGGCTTTCAAGGCCACATTCATCTCTTAAGATTGCACCAAAGTAATGAGCCAGCTTCTCTGCACCGGAAAGATTTAGATGCAGACCCGCATCGTAGGTATCTGTATTATAGTCCAGTCCTATTTCATCGGTCAAGTCCAAAAAGTTATAATATTTAAGGTTATGCTCCGCTGCATAGGTTTCCATCTGCGCTTCCCACTCATCATACCAGTAAGGATAAAGACTTGGAGCTTTCACCAGCACAAGCTCTACTCCATTCTTCTCACAGAGCTCCACCATCTTGTCCAGATAAGCATAGGCATTATCGCCAAAGGTATAATCTGCAAGAATCTTTCCCTCCGGTACATCCTCCGCCGGAAGCACATCCACACGCATATAGTAGCCGTTATGTGTCACCAGATCGCGGTTCCAGAAATAATTGATATCGTCGGAAGTAAGTTCCTGCCATCTCGAATGATAACGAAGCAGGGGAAATACATAGTCCACAAAGTTCTCTTCCTCCGTCATCGATGCAAAAATGCTCTTCGCCTTGGATGGGGACCAGCGCATTCCATCTAACGTCATGCGGTTGTAGGTCTCCCTCTGTGGCTCATTATATTTCATCGAAAGTACATTAAATACCATTACATCCGGCTTCTCGTAGCGAAGAGTCTCTTCCATCAGATAATAGGACTGCCAGATAAGCTGCTGCGCGCTTCCACGGATATAACTGTTGATTCCATACTCCTCCCAGAGTACCTCCGGAGAGATATTCTCATACAGCTCACAGTCTCCTACGAAGATGACATCATGGTCTTTTTCTTCATTATAATATTCTGCTATCATAGCGCCTTCCACGACACCTGTCATATATTTAGGCATCAAAAGGCGCTGTAAAAAGTAAAGTACTAAAATTACTACAGCAGCGGTCACCACGAAACGCAGTATTTTTTTCTTCTTACTCAATGTCTTTTCCACGGTAACGCCCTTTCTTTAAAACTGATTATAAATAAACTGGCTTGCGTCATATCCGATTCCATAATTGCCGAGCAGAATCACGATAAGGAAAAGTCCAAACCATACTGCAACGCGTACTGCATACGGCTTTGCCGCAATCTTTTCCCGGACAGAACCACTGCGTCCGAAAAGGCTGACGGTAATAAGAAGTACCAGTCCTGCAAAAAGGATGACATAATCTGCCATGCCAAGTCCGAGTCCCATCAGAGAACCGTTAAAAATTTCATTCCAGTTCCAGGTGGTAAAAATCGTTCCGAACATCCGGAATGTAAGCGGTACATCGCGGTAACAGTCAAATGTACGCAGTGCACTCATCAAAAGTACTGTGCGCACAACCTGAAACAGTCGGAATCCAAAAGTTCCCTCCACCTTCACTTTGCTGTGGAACCAGCGGTAAAACGGCTCTAATTCCTGTGAAACCATGATTACCACATAGTTTGCCAGTCCCCATACGATAAAATTCCAGCTTGCGCCGTGCCAGATACCGGTTGCAAACCATACGACAAAGCAGGACAGATATACGGTCACACGCTTTCCGATTGCCTCTCCGAGATGTTTTCTTGAAAAACGGCTCAGCTTTAACATTGGCTGACATACGGAAATCGGGTAAAAGATATAATCGGTAAACCAGCTTCCCATCGTGATATGCCAACGGTTCCAGTATTCTTTGATATTTTTGGAGAAGAACGGGCGGATAAAGTTTTCCTCCACCTTTACGCCAAGCACCTGTGAGACACCGATTGTAATGTCGATTCCTCCCGTAAAATCCGCATACAGCTCTAATGCATAAAACAACATTCCAAGGAATACATAAGCGCCCCGGTAAGTCTGTGTATCACCAATAATTGCATTGACCGCTACAAGCATCCGGTCTGCAATGACTAACTTTTTGAAAAATCCCCAGAGAATCCTCTGTAATCCAAAGGAAACTGTCCGGGTATCAAACGTATGTTCTTCAAACAAACTCTCCGCGATATAATCATAGCGGCTGATTGGTCCCTGTACCAGCTGTGGGAAGAAGGACACGAATAATGCCAGCTTAAACGGATTTTCTTCCGCCGGATATTTGCCGCGGTAAACATCGATGGCATAGCCCATCGTCTTAAATACGTAAAAGGAAATTCCCATCGGAAGTGCAATGTCCCAGAACGATAACGTCCGCGTGCTTCCAAACCAGCTCATCACGCCATTGATATTGGAAATCATGAAGTTTGTGTACTTGATGACTGCCAGCATTCCGATGTTTAATACCAGACACCAGACAAGAAGGTGCCATTGTTTCTTCTTACAGCCCTCTTTATATTCCTTGCGCTCCTCCCTGCTCATCTCCTGTTTGTGTTCTTTCAGATAGGCAGACTGCGCATCCTTATTTTTCTGGATACTTTTTGTGAGGAAATAGGTTGTGACTGTGGTGAATAATATATAAAGCAGATTTTCTGGTCCGCTTGCCAGATAAAAAAGATAACTGGCAAGCAGTAACAGTTTCCATTGAAATTTCTTTGGAATTACATAATACAGAATAAATAAAACTGCTATAAACGCAAGGAACTCATAAGATGTGAACAGCAATGTTTAATCCTCGTCCATCAGGTCTGAAACAAGCTGTGCAAGTGCCTCAAGAGAATTAAAGTTCTCCGGAACAATCTTGTCCGCACCGATTGTAACATCAAATTCATCGTTGATTTCGGAAATTAATGAAACAATATCAAAGGAATCCAGAATCTTATCGTCTACCATGGCATCACAGGATGCAAAATCCACATCCGGATGCAGTCCTTCCAAAATCTCCAATAATGCGCTCTTAATCTCTTCCATTTTTAATATCCTCCTTATTTGCCTTTCTGATATTTTTCTTTCAATGCAACACGGTTAATCTTTCCGTTTGCCGTAAAGGGCATCTCTTCAAGCTGTTCCACAAAATTCGGAATCATGTAGCGTGGAAGTTTTTCTTTTAACAGTTTTACTAACTCTCCCGAAGCAATGTCCCCCACGTAATACAACGCTATTTTACCCTTTTCATTGTCATAAATGCAACCACAAATTTTAATGGCTTCTACCATATTCACATTGGCTTCGATTTCTCCAAGCTCAATCCGGTGCCCCATGTGCTTAATCTGGTAATCCTTCCGGGATACAAACACCAGTTCTCCATGCTCATTGTATTTTCCAATATCCCCGGTACGGTAGATAATCTCCGGGTACGCTGTATTTAACGGATTCTGCACAAAGGACTCCTTTGTCTTCTCCGGATTGTTATAATAACCAAGGGTCACCGATGTTCCGCGGATGCAGATTTCTCCCGGTTCTCCTTCTCCGGCAGGTTCGTCCTTCTCGTTAAGCAGAAGAATTTCCGTATTTGGGAACGGTCTTCCAACCGGAATCGGCTCGTCATCGGAGAGTTCCCGCTCTACATGGTAAAAACAGCACATTCCGGTTCCCTCTGTCGGTCCATACAAATTGGTGAAGGATGCGTCTGGAAGTGTCTCCCTCCAGATACGGAACTGCCGGATTGGGAATACCTCGCTTCCGAATGCGATTGTCTTTAAATATTCCGGTTTCACGGTTTTAAAGGTTCCAAATGCAGATATCATCGTAAGTGCCGATACCACCCAGCAGATTGTGTTTACCTTGTGCTCGTTTAAAAATTCAACCAGTTTCACCGGGAACATAAACAAACTCTTCGGCACGATATAAGTTGTCGCACCAAATTTTAACGTCGGATAGATTTCCTTTAAGCAGGCGTCAAAATACAGCGGTGTCTGATTTGCAAAAATCGTATTTTCATTAAATCCAAGGGTCTCTGACAACTGCTCAATATAGTCAATGACAGAGCGATGGCACGCTGCAACACCCTTTGGCACGCCGGTGGAACCAGATGTAAATACGATATAAATCGGGTCAACATCCAAAGAAGCCGCACGAATCTGTGCCAGTGCCACATCGTCTGCCTGTGTCTGGGCAATCTCATCATACAGACAAATCGTTCCGTTAAACTGGAAGGTCTTTGCCTTCTCTGCTGTCACACTGTCGCAGATAATGATTTCCGGTTTGCAGTTCTCTAAAATCAGATTGATTCTGCTCTCCGGCATTTCCTCGTCAATCGGAACATAATAGCACCCTGCCGTGATAACACCAAAAAAGGCAATAATCGTCTTCGGGTGTTTATTCATAAAAACAATGACCGGTTTTCTGTAGACCTGCTGTCTGTGAAGCCAGGTTCCTACTGCCCGGCTCTGCTCATACACCTGACGGAAGGTAAATCCCTCGTTTTCATTTGCAAACGCAATTTTTTCGGGAACTTTCGTCACAATTTCATCCAGATAATTTAAAACATTGTTTATCATTGTATCCTCCTATCCGGTAATGATTTCCTGGTATTCTTTCTTCAACGCAGCACACCGTTCCACAGAGCATTTCGCCAGAACCTGCATTACATCCAGGTATCCGGCTCCAATCTTTTCATCCCTGCGAATCATGGAAAGTTCTGTGCACCCCAGCAAAATCACCTCTGCGCCGTTTGCCCGCAGTTCCTCTGATACCGCATCAAATTTGTCCATTTCAATCGGTCTGCCTGCTTTGACATCTTCATAAATTAAATCCATCACATACTGCTGCATCTGTGGAGACGGAACTGTCTCAGCAATTCCGGCTTCATGCAGCGCTGCGTCAAACAGTCCGCTCTGTATTGTTCCATCAGTCGCCATCACGCCGACCTTTTTTACGTCCCGCTGTTTTAAATAAGAAACGCTTTCCTGAATACTGTGAATCACCGGCACACCGATTTCTTTTGCCAGTGCGTCAAAAAAATAATTTGCGGTCACACAGGGAATTGCAATCACCTCTGCACCATTTTTCACCAGATTGGTTCCAATCTCTGCCATCGGAATATAAGGATTCTCTTTGCTTTTTCCAAGAATATAACTGGTTCTATCCGGTATCCATGGGCAATTGTGAATCAGCATTTCAATATGCTCCTGGTCAGTTCTGGCATCCGTCATCTCAATTACCATCTGCATGAAAAAGGCTGTTGCCATAGGTCCTAAGCCACCGATTACTCCTAACTTTTTCATTTTTCGGACATACTCCTTTCCTGCCTCCCGCTTACTGTATCTGCGGATACTGCTCCGGGTCATAATTATGACTTCCATCGTTTGCGTTGGAATACTCCATCAGCTCCGCATCTGTCCAATAGAAAAATTCGGTACCATCTTTCCGTCTGGTGGCATCAAAATGATACCAGCCTTCTCCAATATCAATCAAATTCCAGTAATGTCTGGTTGTGGACGGTATTTTTTCGATATCCATATTGGTAATTCCTGCTCTGGTCAAAAGACATTTGGAGGTCATCGCATAAACATAGCAGTCCCCCTTATGCTCTACCAAACCAAGATACGCCCCCTCTATCCAGTTGTCCTTTGGTGAGCTGTCAATATAGGAAATATTATCATGCACATAACGGAAAATCGCATACGCCTGTTCCTTCTGTGTCATGCCATCCGTCAAAATCTGTGCCAGCACCTCGTCCGCAAGGGCATTGACCTCATCCGCTGTGGCAAGCGATGCCCCGGATTCCATCACAAACACCTGTGCACTGGCGGTTGCCGTGTTTCCTGCATGGTCTGTCGCAGAATAGTTTACCGTATAAGTTCCCACTTCATTCAGATTTACTTCACTGCTGTCAACAACAAGTTCTACATCCGTATCACAGTTGTCGGTTACCGTAATATTTTTCTTAAATGAAATGCTCTTTCCGACCTCAACCATCAAATCTTCCACACCCGAAATCACCGGTGCTTCGTCATCCTCCGGCAATACCTGTAAGTTTGCGGTCAACTCCGTTACGTTGTCTCCCTGATCGGTGAGACGAATTGTAACCTCCTGTTCCCCAACAGTGTCAAAATCCGGTAACTTCGCATAAGATATGGTCACCTCTGTCACATCCGAACAGGTCTCTACAAAATCCGCAGCACTCACCGTATTGCCTACCGCTGTCGTAACATCTTTTGCAGTGCCTGTCGGCGGAGTCGTATCCGAAACCGTTACCTCAGAACGATAGGTAAACACACCCGACTTGATAAAGACATGATAGACTCCCGGCACATTCGTATTCACAGTCTGGCTTGCCTCCGTAAAAGCGCCCTCATATTTTTCACTTTTCATAAAGTCTGCGATTGTGATCTCTGAGCCAGCTTCTACCACACACTTTGCATAAACCCTGTCAAAGAAGATTTTATATCCCGCGAATCCAATTCCCGCAAGAATCACAAGCATACAAAAAACCAGAATCCGGCGCTGACGCCTCATCCGCTTGATTTTTTTCTGTCTTGCACGCTCTTTTGCTTTCCGCCTTCTCTGCTCTTCATTCATACTGCTTCAATCCTTTTCCTATATATAAGAAAAAGTCAGAAATAAATTCTGACTTTCTCCTAACAGAAGCCTTTCGGATTCTATTTCCTATCTGCATCCGCCCTTCACATCTGTGGTGCACGGAATTCTTATGCGTTCATCTGAGCTGCAACTTCTGCTGCAAAATCTTCCTGTTTCTTCTCAAGACCTTCACCAGTCTCAAAACGTACGAATCTGTTTACCTTAACAGTTGTACCAACTGCCTTGGAAACTTCCTCAAGATATTTTGCAACGGTCTGTTTTCCGTCTTCAGCTTTTACATATACCTGGTCAACAAGGCAGATTTCTTTTAATTCCTTGCTTACACGTCCCTCAATCATACCGTTGATTACTTTCTCCGGCTTCTGAGACTCTTTCGGGTCGTTCATAATCTGAGCCAGAAGAATCTCTTTCTCATGTGCGATATAATCAGCACTTACTTCGTCTCTGGAAACGTATTTTGGATTTAAAGCAGCAATCTGCATTGCGATATTTACCATAGCTTCTTTTACAGTGTCGTTTACAACATCTGTATCAGCGTCTACGATAACACCGATTCTTCCGCCACCGTGTACATAAGATACGACACAGCCGTGTGCAGCAACAACTTTCTCAAATCTACGGATTTTTAAGTTTTCTCCGATTACAGCTACTTTCTCTACTAAAGCATCATTAACAGTCTTAGAAGCATCTTCGTTCCAAGCCTCTGCCATAAATGCATCCATATCTTTTGCATCAGAGTTTACAGCCTGAGTTGCAACTGCTTTTACAAAGTTCTGGAATGTCTCGTTCTTAGCAACGAAGTCTGTCTCAGAGTTTACTTCAACAACTGCTGCTGTTGTATCATCTTTTACAACAACGGTACAAAGACCTTCTGCTGCGATTCTGCTTGCTTTCTTCTCAGCCTTTGCCTGTCCGTTCTTTCTTAAGAACTCAACAGCCTCATCCATATTTCCGTTTGTCTCGTTTAATGCTTTTTTGCAATCCATCATACCTGCGCCGGTCATTTCACGCAGTTCTTTTACCATAGCTGCTGTAATAGCCATTCTCTCGTCCTCCAAAATTATAGAATCAATTCCAATTATTCAGCTTCTACTGCTTCCTCGTCTGCTGCTGCGGACTCAGCTTCCTCTGCAGTCATCTCTGCGCCCTGATTAGCCTCGATTACTGCATCAGCCATCTTAGATACGATTAATTTTACAGCTCTGATTGCATCATCGTTACCCGGAATGACATAATCAAGTTCTTCCGGATCACAGTTAGTATCTGCAATACCAATTAAAGTGATTCCTAAAGAATGAGCTTCCTGTACACAGATTCTTTCCTTCTTCGGATCAACGATGAAGATTGCATCCGGAATCTTCTTCATTTCCTTGATACCGCCAAGGTTCTTCTCTAATTTCTCCCACTCTTTCTTAAGAGCGATAACTTCTTTCTTCGGAAGTACTTCAAAAGTACCGTCTGTAGCCATTGTCTCGATTTCTTTTAATCTTGCAATACGGCTCTGGATGGTCTTGAAGTTGGTAAGCATACCACCTAACCATCTCTCATTTACATAAAACATTCCGCAACGCTCAGCTTCTGTCTTGATTGCGTCCTGTGCCTGTTTCTTTGTTCCAACAAAAAGAATTGTGCCGCCCTCTGCTGCAATATCAGATACTGCCTTGTAAGCCTCGTCTACTTTACCTACAGACTTCTGTAAGTCGATAATGTAGATACCGTTTCTCTCGGTGTAGATGTACGGAGCCATTTTCGGGTTCCATCTTCTTGTCTGATGTCCAAAGTGAACACCTGCTTCTAATAACTGTTTCATTGAAATAACACTCATTTTCTTACCTCCATGGTTTTGTTCTTCCATATGCCTCACCCCCAAAGGCAACCGTTTCCGGCACCCGCCTTTTGGTCTGCATATGTGTCTTTTAATTGAGCCTTGCCAATTATATCATACGGCTTTCTGATATGCAAGCAAAAAATAAAAAATGCAACACATTTCGCGTTGCATTTTTATCTTTCTATTGATTCTGTCTTTCCTGCTGTTTTTCAATTGATCCCGCTTGAAGAATCGCAGCGATGTCTTCCATCGAAGCATTCATTGGTACTTCGTAAGTTCCCACACTGATAAAATCTGCTATGTTTTTCTCCGACAGATATTTTCGCAGGGCTTCCGCATCATCAACGATTCCTGCCGCTGCCAGCTTTTCACAGACATTCCTGCAAACCTCACCCGGCTGTACTATAAGTGTATAAATTTCTACTTCCGTTTCTTCGGTCTGCTTCTCCTCGGTCTGTGGCTCTTCACTCTCGGTTTCCCTGACTTCCGTCTCAGGCTCCCTGCTCTCAGTTTCTTTGTTTTCAGTCTCCTGGGTCTCGGTCTCCCTGACCTCCGTCTGAGCTTCTTGCGTCTGTGAGTTCTGCGGCTCTTCGGTTTCTGTCTCCTCCGTGTCCGCGTCAAACAGCCCGTCGTCCTTTCCTTCCATTACCATTCCAAGTTCGGATGCCCTTGCAATGATTTCCGCATCTGACATGGACTTGCTGTCTTTTCCGGAAGCAATGGAAAGAATAATGGTTGTAATAATGATTCCGATTCCAAGTCCCCTCAGATAATACTTCAGCTTCACGTATGTAACTCTCCCTTATAAAGTCCAATCACCAGTTTTACCTCTCCAAGACCAAGTCCAAGTCTTCTGGCAATCTCAACATCATTTACCCCTTCACCATGCAGTCTCAAAATCTCACTGTTGTGATTCTCTTTTTCAATTCTCTCCTGCTTTGCCATTTCTGCCGCCATCTCTTCCGGCTCTGTTTTCTCCGGAATTTCCTGTTCTGCCGGCATTTCTGCACTCCGTTCTGTAATAATCTGTTCCGGAGCCTGGAGATTCACTCTCTGCGGTGCTGCATACGCAGTGACAGCCGATGCTGCCATTTCCTGCATACTGGCAGCCTGTTCCTGCATACTGCGGACATCTGCTGCAAGCCGCTGCAGTTCAGAAGTCATCCCCGTCAGTTCTGTATGCTTGTCGTTGAGCATATTATAAAGAAACATGATCTCGTTGTGAGTTTTATTCATGTTCTCAATGACAGTGTCTGAATACTCATTGATAGCCATTATCTTTTCATTGCTCACCTGTTCCATGGCACGTTCCACTTTACCGACAGAACTCTCAAGCTGTTCCTCGATGGTATCTTCTATCTTCTGATCTGCATTTTTCAATTCTTTTGTAATGATATTTCGCAATTCTCCCTCACTAAGCTCCGCTATTTTATTGAGTTCCGTGGGAGACAGCTTTTCTGCCACAAAAAAACTTCCAATCATGAATACGCATCCTGCCAAAAGCAGGACAATCTCTATCCCGGTCATATCATTCCCCTATATCATATTTTAATATCAAAGCTGCTTTTTTGTCCTTTAAAAATAACCTTTCCTTCTGATTGGTCTTCTTTCTTTTTCTTATGTTCCTTTTTACCTCCGCTGCCCTCATAGGCATTGCTGCCTTTTTCCTTGGCATCATAACGGAATGCAAAATTCTCTTTTTCCTGTGTATCCTGCACTTTATGCGCAAGCTGGTCTTCCTGCTTCTGCTGATGAACCTGAATATTGTGCTGTTCCACCACAGGCTTATTATCCTCTGCCTGTTTCATGTTTCCAACATCCTGTGTTCTCTGAATCATTCCATTTAAATCGACCGGCCGTATTGACATAACAGTCACCCCTATCTGCGCTTTAGTCTACCAGAATTCCCATATAATTTCCCATTTTTTTGCGCATCTTCTGCAACGCTTTTGTATGGAGCTGAGACACTCTGGATTCCGATACCTCTAAAATATTACTGATTTCTTTCAGTGTCAAATCTTCATAATAATATAGTAAAATTACCTTCCGCTCTTTTTCTGTCAGACCATCTAACGATTCCATCAGGACTTTTTTCAATTCTTCCTCTGCGACGGAGTCTTCCGGCTGGACAAAATGCGAATTGCAGGTTGCGTCCATCACCGGCTCGCTGCCCTGCTCAACAAATTCATTCAGTGATACAACATTTGTCACTTTCAGCTGTGACTGCCACTCATTTAACTCATCATCCGCAATTCCAAGTTCTTTTGCGATTTCTTCATCTGAAGCATTCTTTCCCGTTCTCGTTTCAATCTGACGGATTGCCTCGTCAATTTTTTTCTGTTTCTGCCTTACAGTTCTAGGAATCCAATCCATCTTACGTATCTGATCGAGGATTGCTCCACGAATTCGAAGGCTCGCATAGGTTTCAAACTTCACATCTTTTCCGAGATCAAACTTATCGATGGCATCGATGAGTCCGAATATCCCATAGCTGACTAAATCTTCATACTCCACATTATACCCAAGGTACATACTGAGTCTGCCTGCCACCACCTTTACTAAAGGTGCATACTCGACAATAATTGCTTCCCGCAGTTCTGCACTTGGGTGTTTCTGATATTCTCCCCAAAGTTTCTCTCTGTCTACTGTTTTCATCCGAAGCCCCCACGTTTCAGTTATTTTTCATTCTTACTGTTATTTTCCGGCTCCTTTTCATCCGCTTCCTCTGCGTCTGCTGCTTCTTCGCCTTCCAAATCCTGCGTACCTTCCGTGGTCTCTTCCTGTTCTTCTTCCTTAAAGTTACGGTCAAACACTGCTTTTACAATACATCCAAGTATGTAAAAAATTACCAGGGCAAGCAGCAGCATCTTGATAAATGGAAAAAATTCTATTTTTTTCACAATACCGATGATGCATGCCACAAAACCCGCTGTCAGCATTATCACTGCAGGTATTGATTTTGTCTTCATAAACCGCCCATGCCTTTCCCCGGTTCTGCGGTAAACCTTTCTATCAGATAATCTTTACCGGTTTTCCTACAGATTTAATATAATAATCTCCGTTGTCGCAGTGCAACTCTACCGTTCTACCATAATTCAATCCGGTATCTTCTGCCACAAGCCGAATTCCCAGTTCTTTTAATTTTGCCTTTGCTGCCTCTGCATTTCTTGCACCGATATTTCCAATATCAGACAAGCCGCTTACCTCGAACATCTTTGCCCCGCCCGCAATTTTAGCAACCAGTCTTCCACGGTTTGCCCCTGCGGCAAGAACCCTTTTTAACAGTTCTTCAATTCCGGTATCTGCAAATTTGGCAATATTTCCGTTGTTTCTTACTTTCGTGCTGTCCGGCAGCATATAATGAACCATCCCGCCCACTTTAGAAACCGGATCATAAAAAGTCAAGCCAATACATGACCCCAGTCCCAAAGTAGTGATAACATCGGGGGCTTTGCATATATTCAGGTCTGCCATTCCCACCTTTATCACTTCACTCATATGATTTCTCCTTATAGCGGAACTCCAAGTGCTTTTAAGATTTTTTCATAAGATTCCTGTTCCGGCATCAATATGAAGTATCCGTTGATTGCAACATCTGCGCAGATTTCTGTCTGAATCAGCAGTGCATTATCACCAAACTGTCCAAACTCAATCGCGGGAACGCTTAAAATAGAAGCTGCCATATCGACCGCAATATACGGAACAGAAGGTGCAATCACAAGGTTTGTCATCGAAGACAATGCAGACAGATAAGAGCCTGCAATAATATTTCCGACTTCCTTTAATGCAGAAAGTTCCATTTCGCCAAACGGCTGATCTACCGGGATATCTGTCATCATGAGTTTATTCACAAGATAACGCGCTGACGGAATATCTATCAGAAACATCATGCTTCCTTCAATGTCTTCCGTCACCTCAAGGAAAATGCCTACAATTGTATCATCCTCTGCTCCAACCGCTGTACCAAGTTTTGACACTTCCATCAACCGGATATTCGGTACATTCATGTCAATCTTCATGCCAAGCATATTGGCAATCGCTGTCGTCGCATTTCCTGCACCGATGTTACCGATTTCTTTCAGTACATCAAAGTACATTTCATTTACGGTTTCCAGTTCTAATTTTCCCATGGATTCTTCCTGTTCTCCTCTCGTATATAGAACGTTAGTGAGACCTTAGCGGTCTCACTAACTACTATTTCTGATTATAAACTTTCTCCAACGATTGCATTGATTTCAAACAGGGAAATCAGCTCATCGCCGTGCTTTCCGATTCCATTGATAAATTCTCCGTGATTGGAGCCTTTCTCAATGTCATCATCACTGAGCATCACAACTTCTTTTACCTCGTCAACGATGATTCCAAGTGCTCCTAACTCATCAATTTTCAAAATGATAATACGGCTTGCATTGGTAAATTCATCTTCCGGAAGTCCCATCTTCAAACGCAGACTCATAACCGGAACTACTTCTCCACGGAGATTCATGACTCCCTTGAAATATGGCTGTACTTTCGGAACTCTCGTAATGCTCTGCATACGGACGATATTGTCAATATATCCGATATCAATTCCATACTGCTCACTGCCAACCATAACGACAATATATTGTTTTGATTCTTTTTCTACTACTTCGTAGCTATTATTTGCCATGCCTGTCACCCTCCATTACATTAATGTATTGACATCCAAAATCAAGGCAACTTCACCATCACCAAGAATGGTTGCACCACTGATAATCTTGCTGTTGTTCATGTATTTGCCAAGGGACTTGATAACGATTTCCTGCTGGCCTACCAGCCCATCAACTACAAGTCCTGTCAGGTTATCACCCTTCTGTACGATAACAACGGTCAGATTGTCCGGTTCCTCATCCTTCGGCGGGCAGTCAAGCATACGATCCAGACGAATTAACGGAATTACCTTTCCACGAAGGTGAATAACCTCTTTTGCCTCTACATACTTGATGTCGCTGATTGGAATATCCTCAATATTGGAGATAGAGCCAAGTGCAATTGCGTATTTTTCATCACGTACTTCTACCAGAAGTGCCTGAATAATTGCAAGGGTAAGTGGAAGACGAACGGTAAAGGTTGTTCCAACTCCCAGTTCTGTTTCTACTTCTACATCTCCGCCTAATGCCTCGATGCCGGATTTTACAACGTCAAGTCCTACACCACGTCCGGAAATATCCGTAATTTTCTTTGCCATGGAGAAACTCGGCAGGAACAAGAGATTGATAATCTCTTTCTGTGACATATTTTCTGCCTGTTCTTCTGTAATAACACCACGCTCTACTGCTTTGTTACGTACTGCTTCTACATCAATACCGTTACCATCATCACCTACTTTGATAATAACGTTATTTCCTTCCTGGAATGCGTTTAAGAAAATGGTTCCGACTTCCGGCTTTCCTCTCTGAACACGTACTGCATTATCTTCCAGTCCATGATCTGCGGAGTTACGGAGCAAATGCTGCAGTGGATCACCAATCTGATCTACTACCGTACGGTCTAACTCGGTATCTTCACCGGTCATATGTAATTCCATACGCTTATTCAGCTTACGGTCAAGATCTCTGATCATACGTGGGAACTTACTTACAACGCTTTCGATTGGCACCATTCGTACTTTCATGACAGATTCATGAAGGCTTGTTGTGATACGCTCTAAGGATTCAATTCTCTCATGGAATACCTGAGCCTGTCCGTCTCCGGATGATGCGTTGCTGTCAGCGATTGAAACAAGGCTGTTCTTCTCGATAATCAACTCGGATACCTGATTCATCAATGTATCGAGTTTTTCAATATCAACACGTACGGTACGGTTTGTAACCGGTTTTGCAGCCGCCTGCTTTTTGCTGCCTGCTGCAGATGCAGACTTCGGAGCTGCTGCCGGTGCCGCTGGTGCACTTTCTGCCGCCGGTGCCTCTTTTGCAGCCTCTTTCTCAGCTTCCTTTGCAGCCTCATTTGCTGCTACTTCTTCAGCCTTCCGCTGTTTTTCGACTAATGTCTCGTAATGTACTTCCTCACCGATAACGCTCTCAATTTCTGATACAGCCTTTGCAGCTTCATTCACTTTTTCAAATGGTTCATCAGATGCTATAAAGAAACTGAAATCGTATTCAAAATGCTCATCTTCGATTTCCTGTGAGCTTGGACTGTATACAAGAATTTCACCGAACTCCTCTACTGCCTTAAATACAAGGAATGCACGAGCAGCCTTTAACAGACATTCTTTCTGAATAGACACGGTAAAACCGTAAATATGAGAGCCTGCGTCCTCTGCCGCCTTGATTTTGGCTTTTTCTGCCTCATTCAACTCAACTGCAAAATATTTCTTTCCAGCGTCTGCGTCTTCTGACGGCTGTTCAGCCTTCGGAGCTTCTTTTTTCTCTTCCGGAGCTTTTGCACCGCCCTCAGAACCTGCAATAAAGTCATTCAGTTCTTTGATAATCAGTTCATTGTCCTCTGTTCCTTCATCAGAGCTTTCTTTAATATGATTCAGATAGCCCTCGATTGCATCCAGACATTTGAACAATAAATCAATCATGGAACTGTTTACTTTTATTTTATCGCTACGAACTTCCTGGAATACATTTTCCATATCATGGGTCAGTCGCTGCATACGCTTGAATCCCATGGTACCAGCCATTCCCTTTAACGAGTGAGCTGCACGGAAAATTTCATTAATGGTATCCATATTTTCCGGCTCTTTTTCAAGCACCATAATCTGGTCACTTAAACTTTGCAGATGCTCATCTGCTTCATCAATAAATACTTCAAGATACTGGCTTACATCCATATTACTGTACCCCCACATTCTTTATAATTGTTTGTGCAACATCTTCGAGTGGAACCACTTCATCTACCATGCCAGACTCCGCAATTGCTTTTGGCATTCCATATACCACGCAGGTCTGAGCATTCTGTGCGATTACATGAACCGGTTTGCTCTTGGCAAGAGAGAGAATTCCGTTTGTTCCATCGGCTCCCATTCCGGTCAGCACCACACACACTACCTCATCATATCCACTGTTTTTCAGAGAATCATAGGTAATATTGGCACACGGTCTCAGCCCTCC
>JBNMKM010000003.1:0-140741 GCA_050874345.1 Roseburia sp.
AATATCATCTGCCGCTGTGAAATGATTTCCGAGGGCGAAATCATGGATGCCATTCACCGCCCGCTCGGTGCACGCTCCTTAGATGCCGTCAAACGGCGCACGCGTGCCGGTATGGGACGCTGTCAGGCAGGCTTCTGCTCTCCGAGAGTCATGGAAATCTTAGAGCGCGAGGTTCCGATGTCCATGTTTGACATCACCAAAAACGGCGTTGGCTCTAATTTTGTAGTTGGCATAAATAAAAACCTTTAATTCCAGAAAGGACGGTATTGATTATGAATACATACGATTTAGTTATCATCGGCGGAGGTCCGGCAGGACTTGCAGCAGCCATCTCTGCAAGAGACAACGGGATTGAACGCATTTTAATCTTAGAGCGTGACAAGGAACTTGGCGGCATCTTAAACCAGTGCATCCATAACGGCTTCGGTCTCCACACCTTCAAAGAGGAACTCACCGGCCCGGAATACGCAGCACGTTTTATCGACCAGGCAGCCGAGCGCAAGATTCCTTACAAATTAAATACCATGGTGCTCGCAATCGACACCGTTACCGCTTCCGGGCTCTACAACAAGAAAGTAACTGCGATGAACCGCACTGACGGCTTATTTGAACTTCATGCAAAAGCGGTCATCCTTGCAATGGGCTGCAGGGAGCGCTCCCGCGGTGCCTTAAATATTCCGGGCTACCGTCCGGCTGGCATTTATTCCGCCGGAACCGCACAGCGGTTAGTCAACATGGAAGGCTATATGCCGGGCAGAGAGGTTGTCATCTTAGGCTCCGGTGACATTGGTTTAATCATGGCAAGACGTATGACCTTAGAGGGCGCCAAGGTAAAGGTTGTCGCAGAGCTGATGCCTTACTCCGGCGGTCTCAAGCGAAATATCGTTCAGTGCTTAAACGACTTTGATATCCCGTTAAAATTAAGCCATACCGTTGTCGATATCGAAGGAAAAGAACGTGTGCAGGCGGTCACCATCGCCGAAGTCGGTCCGGACAGAAAGCCGATTCCGGGCACCGAAGAGCGCTACACCTGCGACACCCTGTTACTCTCCTGCGGTCTGATTCCGGAAAATGAGCTGAGTAAAAGTGCAGGCGTCACCTTAAATCCTGTTACCTCCGGTCCGATTGTAAACGATGCTTTGGAGACAAATGTCGATGGCATTTTTGCCTGTGGAAATGTCCTTCATGTCCATGATCTGGTCGACTATGTTTCCCAGGAAGCTGCCGCTGCCGGTAAAAATGCGGCACGTTACATCAAAGACCATTCCGATACAGCACCGGCAGAAACATTTTCCGGCAAAACCATTGAAATCATCCCTACCGACGGCGTGCGCTATACGGTTCCGTCCTGCATCCGCCCGGAGCAGATGGATGACACACTTACGGTCCGCTTCCGTGTCGGTGATGTTTACAAAAACTGCTGTATCGCCACCTATTTTAACGATACGTTAATTTCAAGCCGCAAGCGTCCGGTAATGGCTCCGGGAGAAATGGAGCAGGTCATTCTTGACCGCAAAAAAATCGAAGCATTTCCTAACCTTGCACAGATTACCATCAAAATCGCACCTGCCACCGAAAACTAGAAAGGAGCATCCTCATGAGTGAACATACATCTGAAATCAAAGAACTGACCTGTATTGGCTGCCCGCTCGGCTGTGCCATCACCGTGACCCTGACAGACGGTACTGTCTCCTCCGTCACCGGAAATACCTGTCCAAGAGGCGAAGCCTACGCCAGAAAGGAAGTCACCAACCCGACCCGGATTGTCACCACAACGGTCCGCGTCAAGGGTGGCGCCTCCCCGATGGTAAATGTAAAAACAGCTTCCGACATTCCAAAAACCCGGATTTTTGACTGCATCGCAGCGCTCCGCGACGTGGAAGTTTCCGCCCCTGTACATATTGGAGACGTCATTCTTCCCGATGTCTGCGGCACCGGAGTTGCCATTGTTGCCGCAAAGTCCGTTGCAGTCCGCCAATAATTTTTATATAATGGGAGTATCATTTACGAAAGGTGTCTTTTCCCATGAAAAAAGAATTCAAAGAAGCGTTAGAAGATTCTCCTATCATCGCTGCCATCAAGGATGACAACGGTTTAAAAAAATGTCTTTCGAGCGAAAGCCGTGTGATTTTTATCCTGTACGGAGACATTTGTAATATCGCAGATATTGTGGACTGCGTAAAGTCCTCCGGAAAAATTGCCATGGTACATCTGGATTTAATCAACGGCTTAAGCTCCAAGGAAATTGCGGTAGATTTTCTGAAAAAATATACTCATGCAGACGGCATCATCACCACGAAGCCGACGCTTATCAAACGCGCAAAGGAGCTTGGACTCTACACCATCCTGCGTCTGTTTGTGATTGACTCGATGGCATATGAAAACATCGACCGTCAGGTAAAGGCAGCCCGCCCGGATTTGATTGAGATTCTCCCCGCGTTAATGCCCAAAATTATCTCCCGCATCTGCGCCCAGACCACCACGCCGATTATTGCGGGCGGTCTGGTCTCAGAAAAAGAAGATATCATGGCGTTGCTACAGGCAGGCGTTACCTCCGTCTCCTCCACCAACGAAGACATCTGGTTCCTTTAATGGAGAAACCCCGGAAACATTACTGTTCCGGGGTTTTCCGAGGAGTTTAGTTATGAAAATGTTAATCTATATAAAGGATTCTATCGAAAGAGGCACCGCAGCGGCACAGCCTTTATTCCATGTCCTGCACGAATGACACCCTGGCGAGATGTCTTTCGTTCCTTTCGATGGTTACAGTATACGAAATAAATGTGTCTGAATTGTGTCGATTTTCAAAAACATTTCTAAAAAAACAAAAGAAGAATTTTATTTTTCTTTAAGATTTCTAAAATTCAAAAGCGTCCATTGAAGCTCCTCCATCTCACGCGTTCCAAGGCTGTTTTGCATCTGAATAACACCCTGTTCTGTGGCATCATTTTTTATTCCAGCAGCAAGCAGTCTGCGCTTCGTCTCACGCGCTGTTCCCGCTCCTCCGTCAAAAACTGCCACCTCATTTCCGAGCACCTTCTGAATTGTTTCCCGCACCAGTGGAAAATGCGTACAGCCCAATACCACGCAGTCAATCCGTTCTCCGCGGTACGGTGCAAACAGTTCGTTAAGAAACTGTTCCAATTCTGCCCCGCTAAGCTCCCCGCGCTCCACCAGTTCCACCAGTCCCGGGCTTGGCAGACGCACGATATCCGCCTGGTCTTCGTAGCGCACTAAGAGCTGATGAAATTTTTCTTCCCGCAGTGTCATTGGTGTCGCCATCACAAGCACCCGCGGAGACGGTTTAAAGGAAACTGCCGGCTTAAGTGCCGGTTCGATTCCGATAACCGGCATCTCCTTATACTTTTCCCGCAAAATCTGGATTGCCGCACTTGTGGCAGTATTGCATGCCACTACAAGTGCCTTCACATTCTGTTCCAGTAAAGCCTCCGCATCTGCAATTGAAAGCCTGCGCACCTCCTCAAGCGTCTTTGTTCCATAGGGTGCATTCTTAGAGTCCCCGAAATAAATATAATTTTCTTCCGGCATCAGTTTTACCAGCTCCCGCAGAACGCTGATTCCGCCCACACCTGAGTCAAATACGCCAATCGGCTGTTTTTTTGTATCCATTTCCATCCCTGCTTTCCTTTAGAGGGCTGCATCGTCCCATGCAGCCCTGCTTCCTTTGTCTGACCGCGTAATGAGAAGCTTCTTATCAATCTGCTCCTTTAGCTCTGTCACATGGGAAATAATCCCAACGAGCCTTGTTCCGCCTGCCAGCTCCTTTAATACTTCAATCGCCTGTGCCCGCGACGTGGCGTCTAACGAGCCAAATCCTTCATCAATAAACATCATATCAAACCGGAGTGCACCCGCATTTTTTCCGACGATATCCGAAAGGCCGAGTGCCATCGAAAGTGCCGCCAAAAACGCCTCTCCCCCGGATAACGTCTTGACGTCCCGTTCACTGTCGGTAATCAGACTGTACACCGAGAGGTCGAGTCCTTCGTTGGTCTTTTTCCCCACGTCGGCATCTTCCTTTAATTTCAGCATAAACTGATGTCCGCTCATCGTCAACAGGCGTTTGTTCGCCTCGCCGATAATCTGTCTGAAATACTGCCGCTGTACATAGGTTTCAAAATCAATTTTTGATGACCCTGCAAGCCTGCCGTTTGCCGTATAATAAAGACTTTTTACCACCGCATCCTCTTTTGCAAGCTTCTCCTGCTTTTTGCGCAGCTCTTCGCTGTTTTGAAGCACCGCGCAGTCTGTTTTGTATGCAGTATGCAGATTCAGATAAATCTGTTCTAAGTTCTGACCTTCTGCCTTTAATTGCTGTAACACTTCTGCCTGTTTCGCAAGGTCCGGACGCTGCTTTCCGCGTGTGGCATCCGTAAGCGCCGCCACCTGTCCCTCACTGTTTTTGCAGGCATCCTGATAGTTCCTGCTCTCTTCCTGTAACTTCTCGTAAGCCGCCTGCGTAAGCAGTGCACTTTTGTATTCTTCTGCAGATGCAAACCCTGCTGCCTCCATCGCTGCCTGGAATTTCTGTTTCTGCACATTCTGCTCGGATAAAAGTTTTTCGACAGATAGGATAGTCTGCTCTTTTTGTCCCTGCTTCTGGTCAAGCGCTTCCTTTACCGTAATCTGTTCCCGTTTTGCAGCGTCCACCTGCCCGCGCTTTGTATCCTGTTCCTTCCGAAGCGCTTCTGCTGCCTGTTCCGCTTCCCTGCGGCTTTTAAACGCAAGCCCCTCTGCAAGCTGCTCCGCCTGGCTGCGGCAGTTTTCCCATTCCTGCTTCGCAAGCTCTGCTGTCTTTTGTCCGCTCATGCGCGCAAGCTCCTGACGTGCCGCCTCAAGTCCGGCAAGACATTGTTCTAACGCCGTGCGGTTCTCATCAAACTCACGGTTTGCATGCTCTCTTACCTCCTCCGCTCTCTGGCGTTCCTTTTTGGCAAGCTCTAGCGCTTCTTTTGTCACCGCTTCTGCTGAAAGTTCTGCCGGGTTTGGGTGATGCACTGCGCCGCATACGGGACACGGTGTCCCCTCTTTTAACTCCTGCGCAAGAATTCCTGCCTGCTCCCGTAAAAATGCGGCATAGGTTCTCTCATACGCTTCCCCTTTTGCCCTTGCCAGTTCACTCTGCTTCTCCCAGTTCTCCCGGCTTTCGTTTAAAAGCTTCTCCTGGTGCGCTCTCGATGACTCCTGTTTTTCAACGTCCTTTGTCCTTCTCTCAAGCTCTTCCCGATAAGCTTTCTCCAATTCCTCATAGTGTTCTTTCGCCTTTTTCGTAAGGTTTCGCTTCTCCTCAAGCGCCGCATACTGCGGAAGACTCTCTTCGATACGGTGAATCTTCCTGCTGTTTTCCTCCTCAAAGACACTAAGCTGCGCTTCCATCGCACTTAATTCATCCGCCGCCTTCTCCTGCTTCTTCTGTGTGGCAAGAATCCATGCTTCTAGTGTTTCTAACTCCCTCAAAGTCTGCTGATAGTCTCTCTGTAGTTTCAGCCATGCTTCTTCCTCGCCTTTTACCTGATTTGCACGCTCTGCCGCCTCAAGCTTTCTCTTTCTCTCAACCTCCTCCGCTTCTTTTAAAAAAAGTTTTTCCCGTTGTGCCTGTGCGGCAAAAAGCCGCTCAAACAACTTTTCGTCCGCTTCCATGGCACTGTATTTTCCGGTCTCTTCGGTCAGATGTTTCTGCGCCGTCTCCCGCTCTTCTTCGGCATTTCTTACCGCCTCTTTGAGGCTCTCCACAAGTTCCGGCAGCGAAAGTTCTTTCTGTTCCTTCTGTTCTTCCTGCTCATCTTCTATGCTTAGAGTGTTCACTTCCAGAGACAACTCCGATGGTGTAACGATATGTGTAAGTTCCGGCGGTGTCACGACACGCGCAAGCTCCTGTGAAAGTGCCCGCTCCGTCTCCCGGATAGCTTCGTCAAGTGCACCGGAACGCTCCTTTAGCTCCTCCTCCACTCTCCGGTACAAATCTGTATGAAACAGTTTGGAAAAAATCTTTTTCCGCTCGTCTGATTTTGTATACAATAATTTTAAGAAATCGCCCTGCGCAATCATCACAATCTGGGTAAACTGGTCAACCGTCAGCCCGATAATCTCCACGATTTTGGCATCGGTCGCACTTTTTTTCTCCGGATAGACGCTTCCGTCCGGCATCACAAGTTCCACTGCACCTGCGACCTTCTGTTCCTTGCGCTTTCCATTTTTTAACTGCTTTACAATCCGGTAATCCGGATTTCTGCGAATTGTATATTCCTGCTCTCCATACAGAAATGTGAACTCTACATATGTCTGTATCTCTTCGGACGCATACTGGCTGCGCATCATGGCACCGTTGCGCTCTCCACCGCTGGTCTGATTGTAAAGCGCATAGGTAATCGCATCAAAAATTGTCGTCTTTCCGGCTCCGGTATCTCCGGTAATCAAAAACAACCCGCTCTCTGTCTCCGGGAACAGAATCTCCGTCCGGTTTGCGTAAGAGCCGAATGCAGATAAAACTAATCTCAGTGGTCTCATGCGTCCTCCATCTCCTTCTGCCGGTTGATTACTGCCTGAATCAGGCGGCTCTCCTCCTCTGTCATCTCCCTGCCGTTCATTTCCCCAAAAAAGCTCTGAAATGCTTCATATGGACTTTTCAGCTCAACCTTTTCCCCGGAAAATGCAAGCATCTTACGGGTTCTCGCATTGTCCACACGGATTTCCAGGATGTGATCAAACCGCTCCTCTAACCGCTCCTTCGGACGATATGCCTCCACATCATCTGTCAGTGTGATGCTGACAAAATCATGGTTCCACTCCGTCTTGGTATCGTTTAAGATTTCCTCTAGTGTTCCGGTTAATTTGCGCACTTGCCGTAATGGCTCCAGAGGAAGTTTACGGATAAGCGGCTCGCTTCCCTTTGCGCCAAGTTCCACCACCGTCACGCTCTTTTCCTCTGACGCCTCACTGACCGAATAGGAAAGCGGTGTTCCACAGTAGCGGTAAATCTCTTTTCCCATCCGCTGTGGTCTGTGAATATGCCCAAGCGCCGCATAATCAAACGGCTCTAACACCGATACATCCACGTTTTCAATGCCGCCCGCCATATGTACCTCGGAATCGCTCACCTCTGGTGCCTTTCCCGATGCCGTATAAAACTGGTGGCTGACTAAGACATTGCGCTTTGATGTGTCAATCGTTTCCCGTTCAAGCACCTTGCGCACTGCCATATCGTACCCTGTGATTTCCTCGTCAAAAACCTTCCGCACATAAGACGGCTTTGTAAACGGAAGCAGATAAAAATCCACTTCCCCATACTCATCCGAAAGCGTCACACATTTTAAGTGTTCCTCCGGCTGCATCGGCGGAAGTCCTGCAATGTGCACCCCGTGCTTTTCCAAAATATTGTTGGCAAATGAGAGCCTTCTCGCACTGTCATGATTTCCTGCTATCATAAGAATCGTTATCTGCGGCGTAATCTCCGATAACCCTGTTAAAAATTTATCAAAAATTGCGACCGACTCCGCAGACGGAACCGGCGTATCATAGATATCCCCTGCGAGTAAAACCGCATCCGGCAGTTCTTTTTGGGCAAGCGCAAGAATCTGCTGTAAAATATCGGTCTGCTCTGCACTCATATTGTAATGGTGAAGCTGTTTTCCGATGTGAAGGTCTGACAAATGAAAAAACTTCATGGGTATTGTCCTTTCAATTCATGATATGCTATAATATGATTATAGGTCATTTGTACTGGGGGCTTAACGATGGAAGAAGAAAAAAATATACAAAACTACAGAACATGTGAATACTGCGGACGTCCGCTTCCACTTGGCTATAAGGAGACATTCTGTCTCGCCTGTCAGGAGACGGCGCTCTTTCATGATGTGCGCGATTATATCCGTGCAAATGACGTGACGGAATTTGATGTTGCAGACCACTTTAACATCCCGCTTTCGCTGGTTCGCAAGTGGATTCGGGAAGGACGGATTGAATATAAGAAAGACAATACGCCTTCTCTTATGAATCTTCACTGTGAGCGCTGCGGTGCGCCGGTTACATTTGGAACGCTCTGTCCGAAATGCTTAAAACTTCTGAATTCTTCCGGTCACGCTGCTGCATCCGCATCCTCTGGCGAGAACACAAGGATGCGTTATCTCGACAGTCCGCCATCTGATATCTGAACATCTACAGCGCAAAAAAGCCCGTTTTACGGGCTTTTTTCTATTTTAAAAATCCATTGATAATCTGTTCTTCTGCTTCCTGCTCTGTCAGTCCAAGCGTCATCAGTTTGATTAACTGTTCTCCCGCAATCTTTCCAATGGCTGCCTCGTGAATCAGATTTGCATCCACACTGTTTGCCGTAAGCTGCGGACTTGCTGTTACGCAGGCATGGTCCATAATAATCGCATCACATTCGCTGTGTCCTGCACATGCTGTATTTCCGTTCATAACGGAGAAAAATTCCTGTCTGGACTCTCCCTTTGCCACTGACCGGGAAACAATATTGGCACTTGCTCCTTCCCCGTTTAAGTCCACTGAAAAATCCGTTTTTGCAAGCTGCCTGCCATGTGTCATGATTTTCTCATGAATCTCAAGCGTTGCGCCTGCCGCAAGGTCTCCCTTCGTTACACGGTTTGTGGAATCAATTCCCTTTATCTGGGTCGTTTCCATTTCCATGTAGGCACCTTCCTTAAGATGCACAATGGTCTGTGGGTTCATGATATTCTCGCCTCTGCCGTCTCCCTCCCCGTAATGACGTTCCACATAACGCACACGGGCATTTTTCTCGAGGTAAAACGTGTGAACACCATCATGCTTGGATGTGTCCACGCCACAGTTGTGGATTCCGCATCCCGCTACAATTGTCACATCGGCACCTTCTCCGATATAAAAATCATTGTATACACACTCGGAAAACCCGCTCTCACTTAAGAGTACCGGAATATGCACACTCTCGTTCACCGTTCCCGGTTTGATGATAATATCGATGCCGTCCTTGTCCGTCTTGGAAACGATATCAATATTTGCGGTTGTATTTCTTGCAAGTTTCGCCCCATTTGCACGGATATTGTAAGCTCCCTGCGGCACATCATGAAGTCCCGCTACCTGTTCTAATAAGTTCTTCTGCACTAAATCCATTTCAAAAACCAATGCCTTTCCCTAAAGAATCATGCCTTGTCGAGTAACGTCTTGCACGCTTCGGTCGTGTGAAGCAGTTCCGGAAGTACTTCTTCCTTTGTTCCCACTTTTCTTACCGTGCCGTCTGCAATGACGATAATCTTATCTGCAATATCCAAAATCCGTTCCTGATGGGAAATAATCAGAATCGTTCCATTTATCTCATCCCGCATTTTCTCGAATACGCGAATCAGACTGTTAAAGCTCCAGAGGTCGATTCCTGCCTCCGGCTCATCAAAAATTGATAATTTGGTTCCACGTGCAAGAATCATTGCAATCTCGATTCGCTTTAACTCTCCACCGGAAAGACTGCCGTTTAACTCTCTGTCGACATATTCTCTGGCACAAAGCCCAACCTCGGATAAAATCTCGCAGATTTCCGTCACAGACATCTCTCTGCCCGCAGCAATCGAAACGAGGTCTTTTACCGTAAGTCCTTTAAAGTGAACCGGCTGCTGAAATGCAAAACTGATACCCTTTTTTGCACGCTCTGTAATATTTAAGTCTGTAATATCCTCTCCGTCAAGCAAAATCTGTCCTTCGGACGGTTTGATAATTCCGGCAATCATCTTTGCGAGCGTCGATTTTCCGCCGCCATTTGGCCCGGTAATTGCCACGAAATGATTGTCGATGGTCAGATTGATATTTTTTAAAATTTCTTTATTCTCGTGGTTGTCATCCACTTCATAGGAAATATTCCTTAACTCTAACATTCCATTCCTCCGAATCCGTGCCTGTTATTTTACTACCAGACGCGGGTATTTTACCATAATGGCATCAAGCATCTCTTCATCCGGCTCGAATTCGTAACGCGTAATGTTATTCTCACTCTTTGCAATCAGTTCGTAAACCTTTGCATCCGCATTTCCGGAAGTCAGGTTCTTGCACGGAACGTTCTTGTCGTTTTCGTACTTGTAAACGCCTCTGTCGCCCTTTGGCGCAATCATTAACACATCTTCCATGGAAATGTCAGCCATCCGTTTCCGTTTCCGTTTTGCCTTGATACGTGCCATATGTAAATCTCCATCAAAATAGGTATATTCCCACTCGATGTCAGACTGGAATGCCTGGAAGTACCAGATAACGCCAAAAAGGATTGCCGGAACTGAAAAAATTAACGGCGTAACAAATGTAGACATCAGAATACAGATACATGCCAGTGCAAACCATACCATAATTAAAATTTTCTTTCCTGTTGTTCTCTGTTTCGGAACAATTACTAATTTTTCGTGCATAATTCCCTCCATTTTGTCATAGCAAGTGCTCTTTCTATTCTAATTCGTTTTCTGAAAAAAAGCCAGTCCTTCTATGAATTTTTCTTTATTTTTTTTTCTTTTTTCCTGTAAAATAAGGGCAGAAAGGGTTTTCGTAAATTTTCGTTTCTATATAAATAATAACATAAATCATACCACAGAAGGAGGTTCTTATGGTTACCTACGAATACAAAAAAGACAGCTGGCAGACTTTTAAAGATGGAATCGTCCGGGAATGGGCACTTACCAACGGTATTGGCGGCTATGCCGGAAGTTCTTTGATTGGCGCACACAACCGCACCCATCAGGGATATCTGATTGCAAGCCTGCATCCCCCAATCGAGCGCTATCTGGTATTTTCCAAAATCAATGAATCGATTGCCGTCATGGATAATGAGACGCCGACCATCTACGATTTGGAAACCTCTCAGCACAAAAAGAACGGACAGACCGTCTACGCCAACGGTCAGCAATATCTCACTGATTTCTGCTACGATGGCAGTGTGCATTTTACTTATCATGCCGGTGCTGTCACGTTAAAAAAACACATTTGCTTAAAGCAGGGGGAAAATGTCTGCGCCGTTGGCTACGAGCTGGAAAATGAAGGTCCCGATGCCGTCATCACACTGATGCCACTTTTTAATTTCCGGGAACACAGCGCTTCAAGCACGCCGGAAACGCTTCGTTTTACAACAAGTCAGAAAGAATCTGAGCTTTGCCTGATTCCGGAAGCAAAAAAAGATACTGCCATCCAGTTTCAGGGCAGCGAGGGAACCTTTGTCCCGCTAGAAAACGCCTTCGATATCGATATGCAGTTACAGATTGAAGTGGATTTGGAGACAGACGGTTTAGACTGCCACTATCATCCTTATGCCATAACCATTTCCCTGCCTGCGGGTGCCAGAAAGAAGGTTTCCGTTCTCTGTTCCGTGACCGAATGTGGCAAAACTCTGCCTTCTGTTTTACCGCAGACCGCATTTGACCTGTTAGATGCCAGAGCTGCCTACACGAAATCCATTCTTTCCAGTGCAAAGGATGATTTTTCGGCACGACTGACACTTGCCGCTGACCAGTTTTTATCTGACCGCCAGTCCTCAGGGCTTAAAACCGTTCTTGCGGGACTTCCGTGGTTTACTGACTGGGGACGCGATACCATGATTGCGTTCACCGGACTGACACTTGCCACCGGACGCATTAAGGAGGCAGAGGAAATTTTACTTACTTTTTCCCGCTATATAAAGCACGGCATTGTTCCGAATATGTTCCCGGATGACAACCAGCCGCCGCTTTACAATACGGCAGATGCTTCCCTCTGGTATTTTTACGCAGTCTGGCAGTACCTTGCGTACACCGGAACAACGGAGGCATGGAATTTTGTAGAAAAAGAGATTTATCCGCATCTTCTGGAAATCATCTGTGCTTACCGGGATGGAACTGATTTTTCTATTTATATGGAAGAAGATGGATTAATTCACGCCGGAAGCGGCTTAGACCAGATTACCTGGATGGACGTGCGCGTCGGCGAATGGGTCGTAACCCCGCGTCATGGAAAACCTGTTGAGATTAATGCGCTCTGGTACAACGCACTGCGGATTATGGAACAGCTTGCGCTTCATTTTGAGTCTGCAAAAGGCAAAAAAAATGCTTCTGATGTTCTCACTTCGGCAGATTTTTCCGCAATGGCAGAGCATACCCGCGCTTCCTTCTGTGAAAAATTCTGGGATGCTGCCCACGGCTGTCTTTTTGACGTCGTAGATGGTGATGAGCCGGATGACCATATTCGACCGAACCAGATTTACGCGGTTTCGCTTCCGTTTGGCATCCTTCCTAAGGAACAGGAACGCGCCGTTGTCGATTTGGTGCGCCGTGAACTCTATGTGGGCTGCGGGCTTCGCTCCCTGTCGACCTCACACCCGGACTACCACGGCATTTACTGCGGTGCGCTTGCAAAGCGCGATGCCGCTTATCATCAGGGTACTGCGTGGGGCTTTCTCTTAGGCGGTTTTCTCTCCGCCTACCTGAAAGTAAACCATCATTCCCCGGAGAGTGTCAAAGAAGCGCTTACGATGTTAGAACCGGTAAAACATCATCTGTTTGACAACGGCTGCATCGGTTCCATCTCCGAGATTTTTGACGGTAATGCCCCGCACAACCCAAGAGGCTGCTACGCACAGGCTTGGAGCGTTGGAGAAGTGTTACGTGCCTATACGCAGGATATCCTGCCATATCTTGCATAAAGCGGAATTTTATTTTGCGCCCTCGCAGTATGCGACACATGCTGTGAGGCGCACATATTGCACGCCCACCCCCTTCGACTCGACTTTTTGCAATTTTTTTCATTTTATGCTTGACATCTGGTTCATTTTCTAGTAGAATCTATTCTTGTGAGACGCCCAGTTAGCTCAGTTGGTAGAGCAGAGGACTGAAAATCCTCGTGTCTCTGGTTCGATTCCGGAACTGGGCACTTATCTGCGGGTGTAGTTCAATGGTAGAACACCAGCCTTCCAAGCTGGATACGTGGGTTCGATTCCCATCACCCGCTTCTTTGAAAGAAATCTTTGGAATCAAAGATTTCTTTTTTTATTGTTTTGGTGATGTGAATCGAACCTCCGGTTCGTTCTCCGCTCCGCTTCGGTCGGTGATGTGAATCGAACCTCCGGTTCGCACTCACCCGCTCTACTGTGTCAGCTTTTCTTTTATCTTTGCAATTCGCACCTTCCAGGTAAGGTAGCGTATCACCCATATCACCAGAAAGATTCCAAAAAACATTCCAAAATATTCTGCCACACCCTTTACAGAATGTTCCATCCACTCACATACATAGGCGACCGTCATCATAAGCGCTGTTACGATTGCAAAATAGATTCCCGTCTGTTTTAGCAGGCTCCAGTCATCCTTTTCCCAGATGACAGACGCTCCTGCAAATCCGGCTCCAAGAAGTGCACTTAACAGGGTCTGAATGATGACGGCTGTCAGCTCACTCCCATAGCGCTCTGCCAGCCCCGGCACACATGGATAGAAATTTCCGTCATGAAACGCCAGCGAAACGCCAATCGTTATCAGATAACAAATCACAATTCCACCTAACAGTCCTGTCAAAATTCTCATCAACAAATTTTTTTTCATAGTTATCCCTCACAATCCCAGTGTTCTCTTAATTTTAGAAACATACCTTCTCGAAACATAGCTTACTTCACCATTGGACAGCTCCATGCAAATCGTTCCCGCAAAACTCAAATCAAGGCTCTTCACTTTTTTGAGATTTACTATTTCGGAATTGGATATTCTTACAAATGTATTTTTATCCAGCCGTTCTTCGAGTTCATAAAGCCGTAACCGAATCTGATACAGCCCGTCTCCCGTCCTTCCAAACACTTTTCCGTCCTGTGCATACACTCTCACAAGCGACGCCTGCTCGAGCAGTTCAATTTTGTCCTCCCTGATTCCGGAAATTACCGTTGCCATATCATTTAATCTGCCTATGAAATCTACCACCCGGTTGACTTCCGCGGTCATCTTTGGCGTTGTAATCACCGTTTCCGGTTCCTCTATCCCTGTGTCAATTTTAATATTCAGCTTCATCGCCTTCCTCCTCTCTGGTTTCCAGTATAGCTCTCTTCCAATAATTATCCACTGTTTCACCATAACTGGTCGTTTTTTGCCTACAGATGGTCGATATCCCCCACCCGCTTTCCCAAAATTTTAGAAAAACTTCACGATTTGCCACTTTTTTCATCTTTCAGTCTGTGTTATCCTATTAGAATAATGATTTACAAAGCTACAAAAACAGAATCGGGAGATTACCATGGAGAAAAAAACAGATTTTAAAGCACTTCCCACCAAATCAAAATTCCAGTATATCTGGGACTATTACCGTTGGCACATCATCGGCACAATTCTTGTCGTTGGAATTATCACCTCGCTGGTGTACCATTACGTGACCTATCAGGAACCAGCACTCAATATTATTATGATTAATTCCAATCATTACGAATACACGGATATGACGCCATTTGATGCATATCTGGAGTATGCCGGTATTGACCCTTCAGAATCCTGCGTCTCTTTTGCCTCCACCCCTTATTTCGGCGATAACACATCTTCCGCAGATACCTACACCGATTATGAAGTAATGGGCGTGCAGATTGCAACCGGAAGCGTTGACATTTTTATCGGAAATGGAGATATCTACACCAGCTATACCGACCAGGGTGCGCTGCTTGACTTATCGACCGTTCTTTCTGCGGATATTTTAGAGCGCTATGCAGACCATCTGCTCTACACCACAAACGGCGGCGAAAGCGAGGCTTATCCGTGCGCTATTGAGTTCACAGATGACAACTGGCTCACCGAACAGGACTATTATAGCGGTCCCTGCTACGTTGGAATTTTCGCCAATTGCCCTAACCATGACAATGCGGTAAAATTTCTACAATTCCTGGTTGAAAATGACTGATTTTTCTATTGACATTCCCCATTAGCAGTGCTAAAGTCCTATTAATCTTACAGGATACCTTTATTATCAAACTATTTTTTACATTAGAAAGGGAAAAAAACGGCACTGCCGTTTGGGGAATGCGCTATGAAATTAAAACAAAAACTCGAATCTATGCAGATTCGCTCCCGACTCGCCTATGGATACAAGCGGGTCATCAACATCATGATGATATCAGGTGTTATTTCACTTCTTATTATCCTTACGCTTTTTCTCAGTATGAAAAATTATATCCAGAAGACAGAACGTGCAGACTCTGCCGTAAAAATCTGCCAGATGGATGTCAATTCCGCTGCGCGAAGCATCCGAGAGATGGCGTTAAACCCGGACAAATCCACTTACCCGACCTATCGCCAGACCGTGGAAGATACGCTCACCGATGTTGACTCCGAATTAAAAGCCTTAAAGGCAACCGGTCTGATTGATGATACACTCTACAACCAGTATGCACAGTCCTTAAACGACTGGGGCACCATCGGCTATCAGATTATCCAAATGATTGAGGGCGGCAATATTGACGATGCTTCCGATGCAATTTTAAATCAGTGTACGCCAGCCTTAAATCAGGTTGTTGCAATCGGGGAACAGTTAGACGACCTCACAGACGTCGAAATGAACCGTACCGTCCAGTTAATGACGGTACTGGCAGTCGTTGGCATTACCATCATTATTCTATTTGTCATCGTTGCTATTATCGAGGCACAGAGAATTGCCAAACTTATTATTGAATCCATTCTGACACCACTCGGTGCCATCGAAGAGGTTGCCAAAGAACTGACAGAAGGAAATCTTCACAGCGTCCTCGAGTATCATTCCACCGACGAAATCGGTAAACTTGCTCACAGCCTGCGCAAATCCATCCGGATTCTTGGTACCTATGTGGATGATATCGACCGTGCAATGAAAGAATTCTCCTCCGGAAACTTTGATGTAAAACCGGAAGTCGAATGGCGCGGTGACTTTGTCGGAATCTTAGATTCCTTTATGGCATTTGAAGCGAGTATGGCTGAGACCGTAAAAGGCATCCAGTCGGCATCCAATCAGGTTTCAAGCGGTGCAGAACAGGTATCTGCAAGTTCTACCGACTTAGCACAGGGTGCAACAGACCAGGCTGCCGTTGTTGAAGAATTAACCGCCACGATTGCAAGTGTTGCGGAACAGGTTGCAAAGAATGCGGAACATGCAAAAGAAATCAGCGGCAAGGTAGACAGCCTTGGTTCTGAAATTTTAGATGGTAATGGAAAGATGCAGGAAATGGTTGATTCCATGAACGAAATCAGCGAGTCCTCCAAAGAAATTGGCAAAATTATTGCCACAATCAACGAAATTGCTTCCCAGACAAACCTGCTTGCATTAAACGCATCCATCGAGGCTGCAAGAGCCGGAGAAGCCGGAAAAGGATTTGCCGTTGTAGCCGACCAGGTAACGGTTCTTGCCGAGCAGAGTGCCAATGCGGCAAAAGAATCCACAGCACTCATTGAGTCCTCTGTCAAAGCAGTTGAAAAGGGAATGGTCATTGCAGATAAGACTGCTACACAGTTAAAAGAAGTGGCTGAAAGTTCCAGAACGATTACACAGGAAGTCAGTGGCATTGCAGATGCCCTTGATTCCCAGACAACTGCAATCCACCAGATTAATGTCGGTGTCGACCAGATTAATGATGTTGTGCAGACCAACTCTGCGACCTCCCAGGAGTGTGCAGCCGCCAGCCAGGAAATGAGCAGCGAGGCTGACAGCTTAAGAGAGTTAATCCGCAAATTAAACGTTGCAAAGCTCTGATAAATTCTTAACGAAATACTATCGCAGAATACGGCGGCATCGTAATGGTGCTGCCGTTTTGTGAAAGATCTTCCTCTCCCGTCAAAAGGACTCCAGCTGCATGGCTTAAATCCATTTCCGTTCCGTTTACCGTAACCCCTGACAGCGACACATCCTGACTTTCCGCCGACAGATTATAGACAAGAAGCACTTCACTTCCCTCATAGGTCTTACGAATTGCACAGATGCTCTCATTTGATAGATTTTCTTCCACTGAAACCGTTCCGCGGGCAATCTCAGGATTTGCATTTCGAATGGCAATCACCTGCTTTACAAAGTTGTATATCGAATCTCCATCCTTTTCCTGCTCCTCTAAGCTCTCATATTTCATCTTTACCGTATCCATATCCTTCGGTCCACGGCACATTCCCTCTGCGGCAGAATCCATCGACCAGTACATCGGCGCACGCTTATTCTCATCCTTACCGGCACCCTTCATTCCAAGCTCTTCCCCATAATACAAAAATGCACTTCCGCTCATCCACAGATTCATCGCCTGTGCCATCTTTGTCTGGTTTTCAGAATACTCACCGGAATAATAGCCTGCCCCTCTTGCAATATCGTGATTGGTGTAAAATGGTGCGTCAATATAGCTGTCACTGTACTGTGAAACCATGTCCTGAAAGAGTACCTGTGAATTTGCAAAAGAAGACGCAGCACTTGCCCCTTTCACAGTGTTTGCAATAATACCGTCACTGTTTGCAAATGCAAAGTTAAAACAACTGTCAATGCCGCTCGCATAATATTTTGTATAGGTACTCATATCGTTCCATACTTCTGCGACGATATAGGCGTCTTCCTTTTTGGATTTCACCATGTCATTAAACCAGGTTAATACCTCCACGTTTGCGTCATCGGCTCCGGTATAATACTCTTTTGCCGCATCCAGACGGAAGCCGTCCACGCCAAGATCTAACCAGAAAGAAACGATATTTTCAAACTCATTTCTCACTGCTTCATTTCCAAGATTCAAATCCGGCATTTCACTCCAGAACTGTGCCTCATAATACCAGTCGCTTCCAGGCAGTTTGGAATATCCGGTCTTTGTCTCCTCTGAGAAGTTATAATAGTCCACATACGGGCAGACCGAAGCATCCGGCGTCTCCCCATCCTTTAATCCCTTTAAATAGGCAGATGCCTGCGTAAACCATTCATGCAAAGAAGAAGTATGATTCATGACCAAATCAATAATCACGTCAATTCCACGCGCATGGCACTCTTTTACAAGCGTCTTAAAGTCATCCAACGTTCCGTACTCCGGGTCAATCTCACAGTAATCTTTCACATCATATTTGTGATAGGTCGTAGACGGCATAATCGGCATCAGCCAGATTCCATTGCAGCCCAGATCCGTGTCGGTTGTATCATCCCCATCGTTGATATAATCAAGTTTTTGAATGAGTCCCTGTAAATCCCCGATACCGTCTCCGTTTCCATCATAAAAGCTGTAGACAAACACCTCATACCAGGTGCGGTACTTATCATCAAAAACATCCGCCTGCGCCGTATTGTACTGCTTCATCAGAGAAAGCGCATCCACATTGCTGCTCTCTGCCTGTGTGCCGTCTTCTGTCTGTGTGTCGTTTTCTGCCACCTGTGTACTGTCTTCTGCCACCTGTTTTCCACATCCACTGAACATCCCGATGCTCATGGTGCATACCAGAGTAAGCGCCGCAATTTTTGCTGCAATTCTTTTTTGTTTCATTCCTTTTTCTCCTATTTCTTTTTATACAAAAGGGACGGAGAAATATTCTCCGTCCCCACATAACCCACATACGTGTTTTTTGTTTTAGCCTTTTACTGCTCCACCCATTCCATCTACATAGAACTTCTGTGTGAATAAGAACAGGATTGCAATCGGGATGGAGACAACTACAGCTCCGGCTGCAAAGCAGGTGTACCAGCTATCAATATATTCTTTTTCAAGCATCTTCCAAAGACCAATGGAAACGGTGTAGTATTTCGCATCTGCACGGCAGATAACTTTTGCAAAAATGAAGTCGAGCCATGGTCCCATGAAGGAAGTTAAAATCGTGTATACAATAATCGGTTTGGAAAGCGGTGCAACGATTTTGGTAAATACCTGCCATCTTGTTGCTCCGTCAATAATTGCTGCCTCATCCAGTGACTTCGGAATCGTATCAAAAAATCCCTTTGCCACATAGAATCCTGCTCCGGAGCCTGCAGAAAAGACCACAATCAATGCGATACGAATCATGGAACCTTCTGCAAGACCGATTGCCTTTAAGATATAATATACAGCAACCATGGACATAAAGGATGGGAACAATCCCAAAATCATTGCGATGTTCATAAACGGTTTCCGCATCTTAAAACGCATTCTTGACATACAGTAGGCTACTGAAATTACAAACACCGTAGAAATCACACAGCAGCACACACCGATGATAAATGTGTTCCAGAACATCTGTGGGAAGTTCAAAATACTTGTATCGGTAAATAATTTCACGTAGTTGTTTAATGTATACTCGGTCGGGAAGAATGTTGTCACATAGGAACCAGGCTGCTTTCTGAAGCTGGTAAGTACCACCCAGAAAATAGGGAGCACCCAGATAAATGCAAGGACTGCCAGCAAAACATGAATCAGCACGTTTCCGATAATCTTCCGAAGTCTTGGCGCCGTCATTGGCTTTCTGTTTGTTTTGCTCATTACATGAATCCCTCCTCATCTTTGTATGATCCGGTATTACGGTAGGTCACAAGTGCAACAATTGCAAGAACAACGAAGGTCATGATACCGATAACGGCTCCTAAGTTGTAGTAGTTATTATCAATTGTCAACTTATACAGCCATGTAACCAGAAGGTCGGTCTTTCCTGCCGTATCTCCAACACCTGTCGGATTTCCTCCGGATAACAGGAAGATAACGTTAAAGTTGTTGATATTTCCTGTAAACTGGGTAATCAGGTACGGTGTCATAACAAACAGCATATATGGCAATGTAATTTTAAAGAAAATCTGTACGGAATTTGCACCGTCAATCTTTGCTGCCTCATAAAGTTCGCCCGGGATATTCTGTAAAATTCCGGTTACCTGAAGTAACGTATATGGAATACCTACCCAGAGGTTGATAACAATAACAGTTACACGCGCCCACATTGCATTTGAGAAGAATGGAATTGCGGTATCAATCAGTCCGTATTTCAACAGAAGGGTGTTGACAATACCGGTCGGCTGTAACATGGAACGCATAATTAACAGGGATACGAACTGCGGAATTGCAATGGTAAGCACGAAGCAGAACCGCCAGAATCCCTTTGCACGTGTCTCCTTTCGGTTGATAACGATTGCAAGAATCATACCGAAAATATAGTTTAATACAGTTGCAAACACTGCCCAGATAAGGGTCCATCCCAATACCGAATAAAACTGTTTTCCAATTCCATCACGGATATTTAAGATTTTCTTGAAGTTTGCAAGTCCTACCCAGTCAAATAAAATCAGCTTGTCATCTACCTTGCTGTAATTGGTAAATGCCATTGTGATATTAAATAACAGCGGCAGAATCGTAAAAATCAGAATACCGGCAAGTGGCAGCGCCAGTAACAATTTATATAAATTTTGATCGAACAAACTCTTGATGTCTTCTTTAAATGTATTTAAGTGCTTTCCCTGTTTTGCTAAAACTTCTGCCTTGTAAGCACTTTTTACGGATTCACGCCAGGCAATGATAAACATTGCGGTGATAAAAACTGCTGCAACACCATACAGTAACAGCAATAATGACTGATGTCCTGCGGTGTACTCATAAATACTCTTCTTTTCATTCCATACTTTTTGCTGCTCTAACCAGCCAAGGGACGGAAGCATGGACAGGCTGTAGATTCCTGACTTTATCATATACCAGATATAGCCAATCTCAACCAGCAGAAACATAATTCCCTTGCCAATCTGTTTATGCGCAATGTTTCCAAAGCCCATAATAAGCAGAGAAATTTTTGTTATAATATTTCCTTTCGTCACTGCACCAGTAACGGTATAAGGTTCCAGAAATTCTTTTTCTTTTTTCTTACCAATCTTTTTCACGTTATGGGCCTCCTCAAACATACATTGCTTTTACAATGTCTTTCAAGTTTTTTGTATGAAAACACCCGGGATGCCCTGCGGCACCCCGGAGCTTTCCTTAAGAACCGTCATCCTATACGAACTCTGGTTTTTCTTCTGATGTGTTGCAAAATAAATGCCTACTGTGCAACGTCTGTGTTCATTGCAGTGTTCATTTCTTCTGTCTTCTCAGCAGCGTTGTCATGGTTTACATCACCAGATACGATGTTTTTACCCATGTTCTCTGCCGGTTTCCAGTAAAGACCCATCTTGCCTACGAACGGCTGTGTAATAGAAGTATTCTCATAAGTATCGTTCTGTGCTTTTACAACTGCGTCATCTGTGATGGTTGAAAGCAGCTCTGTGTTACACGGAACAACGTTTCTTACTTCGTAATGTGTCTTCTGAGCATCTGCGCTTGCAAGATACTGTGCTAAGGACATAGCAACCTGTGGGTTCTCTGCGTTCGGGTTTACACCGATTGCCTTAGAACCAGCAAATGCTTTCATCTGAACGCTGTTTCCATCGATTGTTACGGATGGAAGCTGAGCTGCACCAAAGTTATCGCCAAGAGCCTCTTTTACAGACTGAGCATCCCAGGAACCGGAGAAGATAGCGTTTACACTGCCATCACGTAAGCCGGAGATACCAGCACCGTCTGCATCGTTGATAAAGTTCGGGTTAGCAACTAAGTCAACTAAGTAATTGGTAACTGCTACTGCCTTATCACCAGAGAAGTCGATACCAGCTGCTTCATCCATCTGGTCATCACCGAATAATGTACATCCGTTTGCTACATAGAAGGATGCAATATACCATGAGTTTGTCAGCGGGAAGGATACAACACCTTTCTCTAACATTGTGTCTAAGCTCTTGATATCATCCTCAGAGTATACGCTCTTATCATAGTATAAATACCAGGTATTGGTTGTGAATGGGAAACCATATACGCTTCCGTCTACTGTTACAGAATCAATAATTGACTGAGAGTTTGTAGCTGTTACGCTGTCTAAGTAAGATCCGCCAAGCTCTGCAAGTGCGTTTGCTGCAACTAAGTCTGTAATGTTATCATTTGCATACATGTAAACGTCTGCGGAACCTTCAACGTCTGTTGTTACTAAGGATTTTGCATCACCCTCTGCACATACACCATACTCAAATGTGATATCCCAGTTCGGATGAGCTGCGTTAAATGCTTCACAGGTATCCTGTAACCAGTTTGTGTTCTGATCTTCCTGTGGGCTCCAAACAGTAAGTGTACCAGACCATGCTTCCTCGTCTGCACCTGTTGTATCATCGGCTGCTGCCTGAGTATCTGCTGCCTGAGTATCTGCCGGTGCCTGAGTATCTGCTGCTGCACCATTGTCTGCTGCTGCGCCGTTGTCTGCTGCGCCGTTGTTGCTTCCTGCGTTAGATGAATTTCCACAGCCTGCTGCTACAGAGGCTGTCATTGCTGCGATGAGCAATAAAGATAATGCTTTCTTTTTCATTTCTTTCCTCTCCTTTTAATAATAATTTTAAAAGTATTTATATAAAATGCCCCACGCATCTTATACCAAAAGTGATTTGTCTAACGGCGGTAAACCGCTGCCAGTGTCCGGATCCATGCCCTGCGTTCCTCGCTTAGGGTGTCAGTTCCGATTCTCCATCTCCAGTTGCTTCCCACTGTGGATGGAGCGTTCATCCGGGCTTCATTGCCCAGTTTCATCAAATCCTGCATCTGTATAATCACCACATCTGCGATGCTCGCATATGCAGTTCGGATTAATGCATCCGGTATTTCCTCTTTGGATTTGATATTCAAATACTCATACAGATACGCCAGTTCGTAATCGGTCTTGTCCCGGAAATATCCTACAATTGTCTCATTGTCATGGGTTCCTGCATAAACAACCAGGTTTGTATCGGTGTAATTATGCGGCAGATGCTCGTTTGCGGTATCATCTCCCCAGGCAAACATCAAAATTTTGATGCCTGGCCATCCGGTTCGTGCAAGCAATTTCTTGACTCCCGGTATCGGTGTTTTTGGTCCCACATCTTCCACGATAATCCGCGTATCACCCAAAGCTTCTGCAATGACATCCGTGAGCTTTCTTCCCGGTCCCTTGCACCATCTTCCGCTCTTTGCGCTCGGTGCATTGGTAGGAACAATATAGTATCTCACAATTCCGATAAAGTGATCCAGCCGGACGACATCGAACAATTCTCTGCTCTTGTGCATCCGTTTCTGCCACCATGCGTAGTTTTCTTCCTCCATACGGTCCCAGTCATAAATCGGGCTTCCCCATTTCTGACCTTCTGCAGAAAATGCATCCGGAGGTGCACCTGCAACTCCCCTCGGTGTTCCGTCCGTTTCTAAAAGGAACAGTTCCCGGTTCGCCCAGACATCCACGCTGTCCGCCGCTACGTAAAACGGTAAATCGCCGATAATCCGGACTCCTCTGCTGCCTGCATACGCTTTTAGTGCTTTCCATTGCCGGAAAAACTCATACTGGCAAAACTTGCAAAACATTATTTCATTGTGCAGAATTTTCTGATATTCCCGAAGCGCATCCGGATCTCTGTCCCGGACTGCCACATCCCAGCTCTGCCATTCCCGGTCTCCAAAATGACGTTTTAACGCTGTATAGAGTGCGTAATCATCTAACCAGTCGGCTTCGTTCTCCTCGAAGCTGTGAAATTCTTCACTCTCCACATCAAACCTTGCATACGCCATCCGAAGTACCTTGAAGCGATTCTCGTAAATCATGCCATAGTCGATATCTGCTGCATCGCTTCCCCAGTTAAAGCTGCGGATTTCCTTATCCTCCAGAAGTCCCTCTCTGACTAAATCATCCAAATCAATCAGATATGGATTTCCTGCAAAGGAAGAATAAGATTGATACGGGCTGTTGCCAAAGGCTGTCGGTCCGATTGGAAGCACCTGCCAGTAGCTCTGCTTTAAATCCACCAGAAGATCCACAAACTGGAATGCCGCATCTCCTAATGTACCAATTCCATATGAAGATGGTAAACTTGTGATTGCCAGAAGGATACCTGCTCCCCTGACCAGTTTCTTCTCTTCCACGTTCCTTCCCCCAGTGATTTCTGCCTTGCGAATTTGTTTCGCAAATTTTCGTATCTGAGGCTATTTTAGCTCCGGTAACGTTTTTTGTCAACGAATTTGGGCATTTTAATATCGATTTTGCCATTTTTCACTGTTTTTTGGAATTGTTTTTGTGGAATATCACGAGTAAATCCGATTCTTTTTCCGAAACTTTTCTAAAAAGATTTTTTGTACTTCTTGTAAATCAGATTTCACTTATATATAATGGAAACAGAACCAATATTTTACAGAAAACAGAGGACTGTTATGGCAACGATAAAAGATATTGCGAACCGGCTTGGTGTATCTGTAAGTACCGTTTCAAAGGGGTTAAATGGCGCCAGCGATATTAGTGATGAACTGCGGCAGATGGTGTTGGACACCGCAGTGGAAATGGGCTATGCAACCAAGAAATCAAAAAAAGTGGAAAACCGCAAGCTCGTTGTTTTTGTAGAAAATATGGATTATGAATCCGCAGGCTCCTTTGGCTACGAGATTCTATTAGGTTTCCGCCAGAACGCTTTCCGTCATAACTGGGACGTCACCATCCATCCGGTCACCCCGGCATTCCAGCTCACCGAAAAATACGACACTTATCTGTTAAAAAATGGATTCTGTGGTGCCTTTCTGGTCGGATTTGCCCTGCACGATGAATGGATGAAACAGTTAGAGACAACCACGATGCCCACCGTACTGTTTGACAACTATATTTCTTCCAATCCGAATGTCTGCTATATCGGCACTGATAATTACGAAGGAATTGATGCAGCCGTACACCACCTTTACACCCTTGGTCACAAGCGCATTGCCTTTTTAAATGGTTCCCTTCACTCGATGGTGTCGGAACAGCGCCAGGAAGCATATTATCAGAGTATGCGTGCGCACGGTCTTGAAATCGCAGAAGAGCTGACCGCTTACGGCTATTACGTTGCCGACAGTGCAAAATATCATGTTCCTACATTTTTAGGCGCCGGTGCTACTGCGATTATCTGTGGAAATGACCTGATTGCTTCCGGCGTAATTGCAGAGTGCAAGCTGCGTGGTTTCCGCGTTCCGGAAGACATCAGCGTTATCGGTTTCGATGATATCCCGTTAGCCGCCACGCTCGACCCGCCTTTGACCACAATCCGGCAGGAACGAAGTGAACTTGGCAGATGTGCTTATGTCGTTTTAAACTCACTTGTACATCACATTCCAATCTGCCGCACCCAGATACGTGCCACCTTAATTGAGCGGGAATCCACTGCACGCTATGAGCCGCCGGCAAACCAGGAAGTGTTTTCGATTTCGTAAGTTTCTATAAGCACAAAAAACTTCACGCCGTTTTCGACGTGAAGTTTTTCTTTTCTTATTATATTTATAATGTAAACTTCTGTAACATCTGTGCAAGCTCTTCCGCCTTTGCAGAAAGCATTTCTGCTGCTTCCTCAAGCTCTCCGACCATGTTTTCCTGCTTTTTCGCTTCGCCATACACAGTAGCAGAACCGGATGCCGTCTGCGCTGAAACGGCTGAGATGCTCGTTATCGCCTCAAGCGTGTTTTCTCTTGCCGTCTCCATATTGAGAACGTTCTCATTAATCTGCGTCAGCGACTCCATTAAAGATGCCACTTTGTCGTCAATCTGTTCAAACGCCTGCGTAGTCTCTCCCACAGCCGTCTCCTGGCTCTTTACAATATCCTCTGCCTCTCTTGCAACCGTTACCACCTGGCCGGTACCTGCCACAATCTCATTTACAATCCGCTCAATTTCTGACGATGACTGAAGCGACTGATCTGCAAGCTTTTTGATTTCCTCTGCCACAACTGCAAAGCCGCGCCCTGCTTCGCCGGCACGTGCCGCCTCAATAGAGGCATTTAACGAAAGCAGATTTGTCTCCTCTGCAATCTCATTGATGGTCTTAATAATCTGACCAATGGATTTTGATTTCTCCTCAAGTACCTGAATTGCCTCGATAACCTCTGCCGTAATCCGGCTTGTGGAAACCGCACTTTCATTGAGCGCATCCATGGAATGGATTCCATCTGCAATTGCCCTTCCCGCATCGTTTGTCATTTTGCTGATATTTTCGGCATTAGCGGATACAAAACCGATTTTTTCGGACAGCTTGTCCATCTGTCCAAGGCATCCTGCCGAATCCTCATCAAGTCTTGACACGCCCTCATCAATCTCAGAAATGGCATTTTTTATGCCGCCGGATGTTTCCGCGAATGTAGTCGATGATTTCGTCACCCACTCTGCAGCTCCCGACAGCTCCGTGCTGGCATCCGTTACATTTGCAATCAGATGTTTCATTCTCGCAACCATGTCGTTGATTCCCTGCGCCAAAAGTGCAAACTCATCACGCCGTTTCGTCGTAATCTGTACCGTCAGGTCTCCCTTCCCGACTTTTTTGAGCTTATGTATCATGCCATTTATCGTTCTTCCATAACTTCCTGCAATCAGACTTCCCATGCCGACTGCGACAACGCATGCCAAAATCACAAGAAAAACGGTAAACTGTTTGATTTCCGCCAACCGCCCCACGATATTTTCTTCCGGAATCAGCCCACAAATCATTGCATCTCTGCCGTCAATTTTAGAATAGATAAACAGATAGGATTTCCCCTCGTAGTTTACATAATAGGAATCACTTGTCTTCTCCGAAGCTGACGCATTTTCATAAAAATCGGTTCCCACAAACAACTGCTGTGGTGCATCCCCTGACGGCGCATTGATATATTCGTTTCCGTCACAGGTCACGAGCGCTGTATAGCTGTTTTCACCGCCGTCTAAGCTCGAAAGTGTTTCCTGCACGCACGACTTGCTGATATCTACGATCAGAATCGCATAGACCTCATTCAGGTGGCGCACAATTCTGGCACCATACTTGCTACTGTCTGTTCCAAGCGCCCCATCTGCGTCATTCTGATTGCCAAATAAGAAATACTTTGATTTTTCTTCTTTTACCCGCTCTCCCTGTACCGTCGCTGTATACGCAGAGTAAAGCTTCTCGGATGTCGTCCCGGTCGTTGTAATCGACGCATGTGCATCCGCTATGATGTATATGTTGGCTATCATCGCATCCTTTGTCACATTTCCACGAAACGTAGACGTGTAATCGGACGGGATAAAATTCAACTGTACCGAATCATTGTCATAAAGTCCCCGGTAAAACTGTGCAAGCGTATCATCGCTGATGTACGTCTTATAATTCGACTGCACCGTGTCAAACACCAGCGACAGATACTGGTTCATTGTCTGCATCGTCTGGTTGACCGAATTTTCATAGGACGAAATAATCCCGTCTGATGCCTGCTGAAATGACGCGTATCCAAGTATCACGATAAATACCACCGGCACCAGAAACGCCGCTATCAGCTTGAACTGGATTCTCCGAAAAAATGGAACTGTGTTTTTCTCCTGCTTCTCCTTTTTTGCCGCCATAGCCTGTATCCCCCTTCATAGTGATTCCTGACTCACCACTTTCTATAGGCTATATTACCAAATTATGTCACAGATTTCCATAGGTATTTGTATGTATTTTTTGTTTTCTCGAAAACTTTCGAAATTTCGCTTGTATTATATGTTATGGAAGCTTCTTCTCCGTGAGCTCCATAGAACAAAAGTGTGCTTCGCATATTCACACACTCCAATCTCTTCCATAGCACAGCTTTTGTTCCGCTATAGGACGCATTTTCCTATAAATAAAAAAATACCGCTCACGCGGTATTTTAGGATATGGGCAGAGGTGGATTCGAACCACCGAAGCAATTTGCAGCAGATTTACAGTCTGTCCCCTTTGGCCACTCGGGAATCTGCCCATTCAATATTGTAAGCCATTGCTAAAGCAATGCCCTGACAATAATAGATTATAGCATACTCTTTTGGGACACGCAAGAGTTAATTTCATTTTTCGGTCATTTTATGCCTTCTTTTTGTGCACCAGTGCCAGTCTGAAAATTACAATCAGAAAGAACGCTGCCACGATAAACCACGGAATCATGTATTTTACTCCCAGCGGTGAAAACATATCATAATATCCCTTCAGATAAATAAATACAACGATTACCGGTATTACAAATGTCATATGTTTTCTTAAAATCGCAGGGAATTTTCTTCCGTCTCCCGTATTGGCTTCCTGGATAAAATTGTCCCAGCCCCATCCGTTTCTGCTGGTACAAAACATCACATAGACAAGCGCTCCAAGCGGCAACAGGTTGCTCGACACCAGAAAGTCCTCCATGTCCATGATATTGCTTCCCGGTCCAAGCGGCTCAATTCCAGACCACAGGTTAAAGCCGAGAATACACGGCATGGAAAGCAGTGGAAGCGCCACTGCATTGACCGCCACCGCAGTTTTTCGTTTCCAGCCAAATAAGTCCATCGCAAACGAAAGAATATTCTCGTAGACACCGATTACAGTGGAAAGCGCCGCAAAAAATAAAAAGACAAAGAATAACACGCCCCAGATTTCCCCGCCTGCCATCCGGTTAAAGATTGTCGGCAATGTGATAAACACAAGGGACGGACCGCTTCCCGGCTCAATGCCGTAGGCGAAGCATGCCGGAATAATAATCATTCCCGCCATAATTGCCACAAATGTATCCAATAATGTAATGCTGATGCTCTCCCCGGTAAGCGAACGGCTTTTATCCAGGTAGCTTCCGAAAATCGCCATGGAACCCATTCCGATGCTCAGCGTAAAAAATGCCTGGGACATTGCACCAAAGACAACATTTCCGATACCCATTTTTTTCATTGCGGCAAAATCCGGAACCAGATAAAACTTCACGCCTTCCATCGCGCCCGGCAGTGTCAGGGAATGAACGGCAAGCACTGCGATAATTCCAAGGAGACACAACATCATAATCTTTGTGATTTTCTCAACACCCTTTTGCACTCCAAACGAGCAGATTCCAAGCGCCAATGCCACTACAAGTAGCATACAGATTGTAAGGATTCCAGGTGAGGACTGCATCGCCTGAAATTTTCCGGCAATTTCTTCTGTCGTCATCACACTTCCGGTAAAATCTCCACGAATGGTGCGCACGCAATAATATAGCATCCATCCCGCGACCATCGTATAAAACATCATCAGCAGATAGTTTCCGGCAATGGCAAAATAGCTCCACTGATGCCACTTTGTTCCCTCCGGTTCCAATTTATGAAAGGATGCCGCGCAGCTCTTCTGGCTGGCACGTCCCACCGAAAATTCGCAGACCAGAATCGGAAATCCCAAAATCAGTAAAAACAGCATATAAACGAGAATAAATGCGGCACCACCGTACTGCCCGCACATATATGGAAACTTCCACACATTTCCCAGTCCGACCGCACAGCCCGCCGAAACCAGTATAAACCCCAGCCTTGAACCAAACTTTTCTCTTTCCATTTTCCTCCCTCACCCTAACAGGCTTTCTCTTGTCATATTTTTTTATTATAATCTATCCACTTTATGTTTACAATAAAAATCCTATGGAAAACATTGGGCTTGAAAAAAAGTTCCCAGCCTTAGGGGTAAAAAAGACCCCGGTCTTGGGGAGACCGGGGTCTTTTAGGAGAAGGTATTTTTACTATGGGGTATAGTAAAAACTATATATAATGTATTGGGGGGTTTTTACGTGTATTATAATAGCATGTCCCAGCCAATAAGTGTGCACAAACTTCACAATTTTTCATATATGTTTTTGTGCATTATGTATAGTTTCTTTTATTCTATAGAAAAGTAGTCTACGTTCCCAGGCTTGAAAAAGACCCCGGTCTTGGGGGGACCGGGGGCTTTTAGGAGAAGGTATTTTTACTATGGGGTATAGTAAAAACTATATATAATGTATTGGGGGGTTTTTACATGTATTATAATACCATGGTGCCCTCCAAAAGTGTGCACAAACTTCACAATTTTTTGCATTTTGTTTTAGCAATTGTGTACAGTACCTTCGTCCTGGTTTTTCTTTTTGCGTCGTAATTATGCACAATTAAGACTCAAACAATGCCTCAAACTCCTGCTGGCTGATTTTTTCTTTCTCAAGCAGAAGGTTTGCGCAGGCATCAAGTACACTGCGATTTTCCATGATAATGGTGCGCGCCTTGTCGTAGCACTCATCAATAATCCGCTTGATTTCCTGGTCGATTGCAGTAGCAACGCCTTCGCCATAACCTCTTGCATGTGCAAGGTCTCTGCCGATAAATACCTCGTCGTCATCGTTATCATAACAAATCAGGCCGATATTTTCAGACATACCATACTTGGTAACCATCGCCTTTGCCATCTGGGTTGCCTGCTTGATATCCTGGGATGCGCCGGTTGTGATATCATCAAATACCAGCTCTTCCGCCACACGTCCGCCGAGGGAAACAATAATATCCTGTAACATCTTTCCCTTAGTATTAAACATTTCGTCTTTTTCCGGCAGCGGCATCGTATAGCCGGCTGCACCTGCTCCGGTCGGAATGATGGACACGGAGTAAACCGGTCCGACATCCGGAAGCACGTGGAATAAAATTGCATGACCGGACTCGTGAAATGCTGTGATGCGCTTCTCTTTTTCTGAAATAATCCGGCTGCGCTTCTCTGCTCCGATTCCAACTTTTACAAACGATTTTTTGATATCATTCTGTGTGATAAATGCACGGTCTTCCTTCGCTGCAACGATTGCTGCCTCATTTAACAGGTTCTCAAGATCTGCACCGGTAAATCCGGCTGTCGTCTGTGCAATCTCCTTGAGGTCGACATCATCACCAAGCGGCTTATTCTTGGCATGAACCCTAAGAATCTCTTCTCTGCCGCCCACATCCGGACGTCCCACATGAACTTTTCTGTCAAAACGTCCCGGACGCATGATTGCCGGGTCTAAGATATCCACGCGGTTCGTTGCCGCCATGACGATAATTCCCTCGTTGACTCCAAATCCGTCCATCTCGACAAGCATCTGGTTTAAAGTCTGCTCACGCTCATCATGTCCGCCGCCCATACCGGTTCCACGGCGTCTTGCCACTGCATCAATCTCATCGATGAACACGATACACGGAGCATTTTTCTTTGCCTCTTCAAACAAATCGCGGACACGGGAAGCTCCGACACCCACGAACATTTCCACGAAATCAGAACCGGAAATGCTGAAAAACGGTACGCCAGCCTCTCCTGCAATCGCTTTTGCCAGAAGGGTTTTACCGGTTCCCGGAGGTCCCACCAGAAGGACGCCCTTGGGAATTCTTGCTCCGAGTTTTGTGTATTTGCCAGGAGCACGCAAGAAATCTACAATCTCCTGCAATTCTTCTTTTTCTTCCTTCAATCCGGCTACCTGGTCAAACGTCACACGCTTTGCCGGATCATCCATCATCATCTTTGCACGGCTTTTACCGAAATTCATCATCTTACTGCCGCCGCCCGAGTTTGCGGCTGCCTGATTGGACATAATGATAAAAAAGATAAACATTGCCGCAAAAATGATAAGATATGGCAGGATTGTGACAAGCCAGCTCTCCTCCGGCGGATTCTGTACGACATATTTTAAGAATCCGTTTTCCTGAAGATACTGCTCCATCTCCTGCACATCGCTCACTACCAATACCTTGGTGCTCGCATCTTTAAATGTAATTTCAAGGCTTCCGGTTGGAATCTCCCGATTCTGGATTACCTGAATCGCTGCAATCTGGTCTGTCTGCAATGCAATTTCAAATTCTGCTCTGGTATAGGTATTTGTTGCTGATGAACCGTCTAACCAATACCAGATAGCGATTACCGCAAGAATCAGCAACAGATAAAAACCGAATCCTCTGTAAGTGCTTCTCTTTGTATTCAATACTTGCCTCTCCTTTTACTATTCCTCTATTTCCACGAATCCGATATAAGGCAGATTGCGATAACGCTGGTCAAAATCAAGCCCATATCCCACAACAAATTCATCCGGAATCACAAATCCGACATAGTCCACATCTACGTCTACTACCCGGCGGTCCGGCTTATCCAAAAGGGTACAGAGCTTAAGGCTCTTCGGATTCCTTGTTTTCAAATTTTCTAACAGATAGCTCAATGTTCTTCCGGAATCAATAATATCCTCTACGACAAGGACATTCTTTCCTTCGATGCTTGTGCCAAGATCATTGACAATCCGTACCACACCGCTTGAAGTTGTTCCGGAGCCATAGCTTGAAACAGACATAAATTCCATCTCCACCGGATTAGTGATACGTTTTGCAAGTTCACAGGTAAAAAATACGGAACCTTTCAGAATACAAATCAGACAAACCGGTTCTCCGTTGAAATCTTTGCTGATTTCTGCACCCAGTTCCCGTACTCTGGCTTCGATTTCCTCTTCTGTAATGTGGACATTGATGTTTTTAATTTTCATTTTTCATTTCCTCCAGTCATCTGTACTTCCAGAATCTGTTCCGTATCCTCTGTAACCCGGTAAGCAGCGCTTATCCTTCCTCCGGTAACCCACGCAATATGGGCACCGTCCGCTAAAAGCCATGTCTGCTCCCGCTTCTGTTTCGGAACCTTTTCGTCTATAAAATACGATTTTAATTTCTTTTTATGTCCCGCCCCATCGAGCGTAAGATAATCCCCACTCTGCCGCTTGCGAAACACGAGACTATCTTGTATTTTACCATAATCCAGCCATTTCGTATACCGCTTTTTGGCAATTTCCTTCATTTTTCCTTGAAAATCCTCTGCCGCAAGTGTCCGTAACAGCTCCCCTGCCGGGTATAATTTTAAGAAAAATGTTTCTTCACCGGCCTCTATTTTCAGTTTTCCGTTCTTCAACGTTTCCGACAATTGTCTACTATCAATTTCAATCCGGTTTCCTGCCTTTTTTTCCCCGACAGTATCCGGATTATTTTTGCAAAGAAGCACTCCCTCGTAAACTCTTTCTGCTGCAAGCGTTCCCGGAAGATTCATTCTCCTGCCGACCTGCCTGTCTGCAAGGTCATATACTGCGTCCACATGCACCTCTCCAATATCCCTGCCGCCGCCCGAAAGCTCTGCCAAAAGCTTATGAATCAGCTCTTTTCCCACAAGCGCCGGTACTTTATCAAACAGCTCCCTGCAAAAAAGTACCGTTTTCTTCTCTCTCTTACAGTAAGTCTGCTCTGCCGACTGCACCTGTTCCATAAGATACTCCCGCACCTCTGTCAAAAGCGCTCCGGTTCTGCTGATATGCAAAACCGCCTGCGGGTTGACTTCGGCAAGCTGCGGCATCACAAGATGCCGCAGTCTGTTCCGGCTGTATTCCACATCATTATTTGTAGCATCCACGCAAAAATTCTGATTTCTCCGAAGAAGCTCCGCCTCAATTTCTGCACGGGTGCACCCAAGGAGCGGCCGGATTAAATCTGCCCCTTCTGCCAGTTCCCGCTTCGGCGGCATTCCGCAAAGCCCGGTCAGACCGCTTCCTCGCACCATCTGAAACAGAATGGTCTCCGCATTATCATCCGCATGGTGCGCCAGTGCAATGCGAATCCCTGACTCCATATTATTTGACATTTGTCGTACTCTTTTTATTTCCTTCTGATAACAGTCATAGCGCAACAGTCTTGCGGCTTCCTCTAGTCCGATTCCATGCTCTTTTGCAAACGCCGGCGCATCCACCGGATATATCTGACAGGGAATTTCCTGTTTTTCACAGAGTTTTCTTACAAACTCTGCATCTGCAAGGCTTTCTTCCCCGCGGATTCCATGCTCGATATGCACCGCCGAAAGGGTGCAGGATAACTGTTCCCTGGCTTCCTTTAACAGAAGCAGAAGGCACACTGAGTCCGCACCGCCGGACAGCCCTACGATTACATGGTCTCCTTTTTCAATTAAATGTTCTGCGCAAATCCAGTTCAGCATTTTTTTAATCATCTATTTCTCCCAGATGCAGGCAGCTAGGATGGTCATATCATCCTGCACCTTTCCTCCGGTAAAAAGAAGCACCCGCTCCATCATTCTTTTGGCAAGAATCCCTGGATTGTTCGTCTGGATGCTCTCTATCATCTCCTGCATCGTTTTCTCCGGTTCCGGAACACGTAGATATTCTAACACACCATCCGTAACCATGACAACAAAATCCCCGTTTTGTAAGACTCTTTCGCTCGTCTCAATCTCCACCTGGGTATCCGCACCGACCGGAAGATTTTTAGAGCTGATACATTCCACCGTATCGCCATGTTTGACAAACGCTGCCGCAGCACCGATTTTGTAAAATCTTGCCCTGCCATCGTACAGATTAATCCGGCAAAGATCCACTGTGGAGTACAAATCATCCTCCCCCTTCATCACCATTGCAGAATTCATCATACGAACGGCTGTCTCCACCGAAAATCCGGCTACCAGAAACCGCTCCACCAAATCCAGTACCATTTCGCTCTCCTTGCAGGCGGTACTGCCGGAGCCCATTCCGTCGGAAAGTCCCAGCAGTACTTCTCCACATTCCTGCTCTAAAAAAGAAAAGTTATCCCCGGATATCTGTGCACCATCTTTTTTCATCCGAGCAATCCCATGCACATTGCGAAACTTCGTATCCTCATATAAAACAAACCGCGCCGCTTCCTTTGCAATAAAGGTCTTACACTCCGAGTCAAGGCGCAGGGTCTTTGAGAGTGCGCCACCCGCCGCAGTTACAAACGTCTTCACCGCAATACAGCCGCCTTTTTTGCTGCGAAGCATCGCCTCCAGACGGATGTGCCCGTCCAGTGTCCGTATCAGGTGCATTTCTTCTATTACAATTCCATGCTCTTTTGCTCGGTAACGGATTTCTGCCATGCTTCTTCGTTCCTGCCTGTCAAGCACCTGTTCTTCTCTTGCGCAGTCCTGCATAATATACGCCATGGCATCAAGCTGTTCCGCAATCACCTGCCGGTTTTCGAGCAGCCTGTGATACCACGCACGGTTTAAATTAACCCGCTGAAACACCCAGACTGCCTGTTCCACCATATCACGGCTCTTTTTACAGTACTGCCCTAACACTTCCTCGCTGTCCTCCGCCGGCTTTCCGGTATGCCAGATTCCGGTTAAAAGCTCCGAAATTGCGCCGTATAACGGCGAGGAATCCCGTTCCCAGCACACGGCACAGGAATCGCAGGAGGCACAGATTTTCCCGGTCAACTCGTTTTGCACCTGTCCGAGTTCTGCCGGATTGTACTGATTCTTCGGGTTGCTCATCGACAGAAATATCTGGGAAAGCCCCTGAAAAGATTCCGCATACCCCCTGAGGCGCTCCTCGTTGCCACTGTGTTCCTTTGCCTCCCTTAGACGCGGCTTCCATTCCCATTCCAAAAAGCCGTGCATCCCGCGGTTTAGCAGTATCACCGCCCCGCACACAAAGACGGCTTCCAAAAACAGGACAAGCGGCTCCGGCTGGTTTTTCCATTGCAGCATACTTCCGCAGAACGATATTATAATTGTAGTTATTCCTGCAAGTCCACCGGCAAGTATCGCCGGACAGCCTTCATTTGCCCACTCCACCAGTTTGACCGCGAGTGCTGTCACCAAAAGAATTACCATATATTTTATCATGGCAGTCAGTGGCATAAATAAGAACATTCCTATGTACATAATTCCAAGCAGTGCAAGCCCGTTTCCATTTTCTAAATACAGCGCCGTAAAATACGCCGGTGCTACCGGGTAGCAACCCATCACTCCAATCTTGCAGACCACACTTCCAAGCAGCGTCAGTATCATTTGTCTTGTTCCCATCTTCTTCATAACAACGATTCTCCTTTTCTTTTTTCGGGTGAATCTGATTATAGATTTGGGAACCGGAAATGTTTGTCAAAGCAGGGTTCCGTTTTCAAAAACTTTTCGCCAAAATCTCTTCTGCTTTGTCTTTTCTACGGACTTTGAAGTCCCTGATGCTTTCGAGACTCTTACGGTGCCTGCCCTTTACTTTCCCATAACGTAAAACGGGAGACAGGTAAAACTCCTGTCTCCCGAATATCTCGTATTTTCTATGTTATTTTGCTTTTGTCTCTTTGAAAATGATTTCATTCTCATATGCCATTCCAAGCTTGCTCTTTGCAATGTTCTCCACATACTCGCTGGACTGCATATAATCCTGATACTCCTCAAGCGATGCCTGACGATCCTCTTCATCCTGAAGCTGTTCCCGTAAAGCTGCTTCTTTCTGTATGTACTCCTGGTCCTTCTCGTAAACACGGACAATCTGAACAGACATTACTGCCACAAATACAAGGGCGATCATGGTAATGCAGCGTTTTCCTGCACGGCTGTTTTTCTTATGTTTCATATGTCCTTTCATAACCGCTCCCCCCTTTTGCTAATGCTTGGATATTCCTATTTTAATCGCTTTCCACACTTTTTTCAATTGTTTTCTAAGAAAAACATGGATTTTTTTCCCGATAAAACAAAACGGATGAAAAATAACAGATGCCACTTTTCCAACCACCCCAAACACAGCTTTTAACACCAGCACATTGACCCGGATTACAAACCGGCTGAGCAATCCATAATAAAGCAACATTCCAACCGCGATGCCGCCGATTGCATAGCCGCGGATTTTTCCGTCATTTTGGGTATAGAGCATCACGAACACCGCCACCGTGCAGACCATCCAGTACAAAAAATCTTCAATTCCTATCCAGATTGTCCCATGCGGAAAGACTCTGCGCAGAATCCGGAAGCAGTCATACAACAAAAACATTCCCGCCCCTAAGAGTATGGACACCCCTAAAAATGACGCTTCCTGCCCGATGACTTCACTGACCGCCATTTATTTGAACAGCCTTCCGAGAACGGACTGCGCCTGTTTTCCGGCGGTTTTTACATCCGAATAGGTCAGGGAGTCAATCCGCCCCTCTATGTCAATCTCCCCTTTTTCTAACGTCAGCCTGTTTACATGAAGGTCATGCCCCTTGATTAGAAGCATCCCAAGTTCTGTTTCGAGCAGAATTTCCGCCACATCAAAGGACAGCACATCCACTACGCCGCTGAATGCCCCGCTCTTACGGTTCGATAACAGTACTTTGTGTGTCTTCGCCACATTATTTTTCTCGTCCATAAAAACGCACCTCCTACAGAAAACTATATTAGGAGGTGCGTTCTTTTATGATACATATTCAAATAAATCTTTGGCTTCTTCTTTCTTGGTGGTGTCCAACAGGTTTAACACCTTCACCTTCACGGTTTTCGTTCCAAAGGCAATCTCTATGATATCGCCAACTTTTACGTTGACCGATGCCTTTGCCGGTTTGCCATTGACGCTCACCCTGCCCGCATCGCATGCCTCATTTGCAACGGTACGGCGCTTGATTAAACGCGATACCTTTAAAAATTTATCAAGTCTCATGTCATATCTCCATTTCATCCAGATTAAGGTATTTAAAAACGGGTTCCCACATTCGTAGGAGCCCGTTTTGCTTATCCCATATAATTAAGCGTTTACGATATCTTTTAAAGCTTTTCCTGCTTTAAACTTCGGAGCCTTAGAAGCCGGGATGGTCATTTCTTTACCAGACTGTGGGTTTCTTCCGGTTCTCTCTGCTCTCTCAGCTACTTCAAAAGTACCGAATCCTACTAACTGAATCTTCTCACCTTTTTTTAATTCCTCAGCAACAACATCTGTGAATGCCTTTAATGCTGCCTCTGCGTCTTTTTTGCTTAACTCAGCCTTCTCAGCCATAGCTGCAACTAACTCTGCTTTGTTCATGTCAAAAATTCCTCCTCTGGATTTTCAAATATTAATGACGGTAAGTTCATCTCAAAAATTACCTACTTCATATTTATACTTGTTTTCTGTGCCTTTGTCAAGAAAAATCCTCTATTTCAGCGACTTTTACAGCATTGCGTCAATCATCGTATGAACGGCTGCTGACAGCTCCTGTGATTTTTTCTCTGCATCGTCTAAAGAGGTTCCCTTGACACCCAGATAGAATTTCACCTTCGGCTCTGTTCCGGAAGGTCTCACGCATACCCAGGCATCGTCTGTCAGCTCATAATAAAGCACGTTGGAAGAAGGAAGTCCTGTCGGTTTCACTGCCCCTGTCTTTACATCTGTAATCGTATCTTTTTTGTAATCACGTACGGCTGTTACCTGGTATTTGCCGATTTCTGCCGGTGCGTTTGCGCGAAGTGTATCCATAATGGACTGGATCTTGGCAAGTCCCTCGATGCCCTTGAGCGTAATGGAGGTCACGTCATCCTTGTAGTAGCCATAGCGCTCGTACATTGCAAGCATTGCATCCCAGAGTGTCATGTTTTTGGTCTTGTAATAAGCGGCAGCCTCGCAGAGCGTCATGGAAGCGACGATGGCATCCTTGTCCCTCGCATAGGTTCCGGTCAGACAGCCGTAGCTTTCTTCCATACCAAACAGATACGTTCCTTTTCCGGTCTTTTCAAATTCCAGAATCTTCTGTCCGATAAACTTAAATCCCGTCAGCACTTCAATCAGCTCAATGCCATAATATTTGGCAATGGCATCTGCCATGTTTGTAGAAACGATAGAACGGATAAATGCACCGTCTGCCGGAAGTCCTTTTAATTCTTTTCTCTGTCCGATGACATAATCACCAATCAGACAGCCGGACATATTACCGGTTAAGCTGTGATATTCTCCGGTCTTGGAATCCTTTACATAAACGCCGAGACGGTCAGCATCCGGGTCTGTGGCAAGGATTAAATCCGCATCTACCTTTTTGCCAAGTGCAAGTCCAAGTTCAAATGCCTCTGCTGCCTCCGGGTTCGGATAGCTTACGGTTGGGAAATCTCCATCCGGCAGTTCCTGCTCCGGAACCACATAGACATTCTGAAATCCCAGTTCTTTTAACACGCGGCGTACCGGGATATTTCCAGTTCCGTGCAACGGTGTATACACGATTTTTAACTCTGCGCCAACCTTGTCGATACAGTCCTGATGAAGCACGAGTTTCTTTAATTCTGCGATATATGGGTCATCAATATCGGCACCGATGACCTGATACAGTCCTGCTTTCTTTGCGTCCTCAAGCTCCATGGTCTTAACCGTCGCATAATCGGTCACTTTCTTTACTTCTGCCATGATTCCGGTATCGTGAGGTGGTGTAATCTGTGCGCCGTCCTCCCAGTATACCTTATAACCATTGTATTCCGGCGGGTTGTGGCTCGCCGTAATGTTAATTCCTGCGGTGCAGCCGAGTTTTCTTACTGCATAGGAAAGCTCCGGTGTCGGGCGGAGAGATTCAAATACATATGCCTTGATTCCGTTTGCAGCAAGGCAGAGTGCTGCCACATCTGCAAATTCCGGTGACATTCTTCTGGAATCATAGGCAATTGCAACCCCTTTTTTCTCTGCACCAACATTAAGGATATAGTTTGCAAGTCCCTGCGTTGCCTTGCGGACAGTGTAAACGTTCATACGGTTCGTTCCGGCTCCGATAATTCCGCGGAGTCCCGCCGTACCAAATTCCAAATCCATGTAAAAACGCTCTTCGATTTCCTTTTCATTTCCGGCGATTGCCTGCAGTTCTTTTCTGGTCTCCTCATCAAAATAAGGGTTGTTCAGCCATTCTTCATACGATTCTTTGTATCCCATCTTTCTCCTCCTGCTTTAAAATGATTCTTTAATATGATAACGTGTCTGCCACGTAATCTTGCTAATTACTGGAACTTGAACTTCCATTTATTGCCTTTAACAGCTCCGTCAACGTAGAGATATAATCGGATGAGCTGCTGCTCGTAGAACTGCTGTCATTATCAAGCAGTTCATTTACAACGGTATCTATGGAAGCGGCATCTAACGCAGTGCTGCCTGAACTGCTTCCGGTACTGCCACTGCTTCCCGTACTGCCTGCGGTACTGCTTCCTGCAAGACTTCCCGCAAGGCTTCCTGCGGCTCCTTCCGCACTTGTGCTGCCTGATGTACTTCCAGTACTGCTTCCCGTGTTACTGCTGCTTCCTGAACTGGTTCCGGTACTGCTTCCCGAAGCTGTGGAAACCGTTTCAGCATCCTGCATCTGCACTACAATTGTAGCTTCGTTGGAATTCACATACAGTTTCTTGCTGTAGGTGTTGTAGGAATCCGCTGTGACAATCAGACTGTGCAGTCCATACTGTAAAGAAATCGGTTCGCTGTAGTTGACCTCTTTTCCATCGATTAGCATCTTTGCATCCTGCACATCCACCGCAAAAAGAATCGAGCCATATTTCGGTCCCTCTCCCTTAAGTTCATCAAGGTCAAGCGTTAAGGTCTCACCCTGCTCTATCGTAATGTCTTTACTGCCGCCATATCCGTTGTTTGCCACCGTTACTGTGTAGGTTCCCTCCGGAAGCTCCATCGAAAGGTCATCTTTTACCTCGCAGAACACCTCTTTTCCGATCTGCATATAGCTTCCGTTAAATAAATCGGTATTTTTTAATTCCAGCCTGCCGTGCCCGGAGGTCACCGATACGGACAGAATCTGCTTGCCGATTCCAACCGCGCGTATCTCATCCATATCGCTTAAGTCCGAAAGCCACAGTGCCTTTCCGTCCGCATTGACGTAGAGGTTTGCATCATAGGAGTATTTCGTGTCTCCGATGTAAAAAATTCCTCTGTCCATGTCCACCGAAAACCGCACGATATCCGTATATTCCCACACCTGATTTGAAATCTGAAGTTCTGTCAGCCGTCCCTGCTCATCTTTTGTACCAAGCGTCACAACACGTCCCGGTTCAAATGCCGAAACCGTTGTATAATCCCCGTACTTATCAAAGAAACGGGTCGTCAGAGAGTAATAGTACATATACTGCGTGCCGGTTGAAATCTGCTCTAATATCATGCTTTCTTCCTGCATATTGACCGAAATGACCATAAATAAATCATTTCCGATTGTAATTTCTTTCGTCTCTGTCTCCTGCGTTTCCTCCTCGACCGTCTCCTGTGTCTGAGTCTGGGGTTGCACCTGTGTCTGGGTTTGCGCCTGTGCCTGGGTTTCCCCTGTGTAATAGCGCTGTCCCATTACCGTTTTCGGCTCCTCTCCGCAACCTGCCACCAAAAGCAGGGCAAGCAGACAGATGTATAATAATATCTTTTTTCTCACGTAAATTCCTCATTCCTGTGCTAAGTGCTGTCACTGTACCACCTAACTCGCTGTCGGGCAGTCGCCCTACCAGCCCCGTACTTCATCGTGCGTACGGCAATAGCTCTACTAACTCGCCGTGGCAGCTCGATTCCATCGCGCGTACGGCAATAGCTCTACTAACTCGCCGTGGCAGCTCGAATCCATCGCGCGTACGGCAAAAGCTCAAAAAACCTTCGGTTTTTCGAGCCCGCGGGCGCGTTCAAATGACATTTTCTGATGCGTGTATGTAAACATCACACCTCAGAAAATATCATTCTCACTTTTGCCTACGCGCTCATTATATCACATCAACCAGTAAAGTGAAATAGTATCTCAAGGAACTGGCTCCTTGCATTTTCCTGTGCTATCACTTTCTCGAGTTTTTCGATGTTCCTGCCTGAAAGCCATGCCTTATGCGTGTTGTAATAATGGTTGGCGATTTTCCAGAATTTTTCCGGATAGGCAAGGTAGAGATAGAGGTATCTCAATTCCTGGGGAGAAAGCCTGCGCACCCCGTCATACGTCCGGATTAAGTCCATGCCAAGCCCGGTATTCCAGTTATTTTTTTCTAACATCTTGCGGATAAAATTGGCGAGGTCACTGACCCGGATATGGTAGGAGAGGCTGTCAAAATGAACAATCGCCGTCCCCTTTGCTGAAAACAGCACGTTATGCTGATTATAATCTCCGTGACAGAATCCGAATATTTCTGCCTCCGGCGAAAGTGCCTCAAGCATCGCCGTCACTTCTCTTGCACGTCCCATAAAATAGTCATATTTTCCGGCAAACAGTACTTCAAACTCATTCTTTTTCTTTTTACTTCGTATGTAGTTTCGCACTTTTCCAAGCTCACGGTTATGTTTTTCATACAGATGCAACAATGCCTGTTTTTCCGTCTGAATAAAGGGTGGAACATTCCCTTCATAGTACTCTGCGGCATTGTGAAATTTTGCAAGCATACGCACTGCCCGAAGCATTTCTTCCCGCTGTCTGGTATCACACTCTGCGCCGGAAAATGTATCGAGCAGAATATATTTCTGTTCCTCCTCGTCCACTGCAAGCGGGCTGCCCTCCTTCGTGCGGTTTACCGTTTCCACTAAAAGTTCCTTTTCCCGCAGGAATGTGAGGATTTCATACATAAATTCTGCACGCTCGGCAGAACCTCTGTACTCCTTCAATACCTTCTTCCCCTGGCTGGTGTCACAAATATAGCCTTCACGCCCCTTGGAAACAGATTTCACTTCCAACTCATACTGTTCTAATACCTGTTCCGGTCGATTATACACAAAAACCCCTCCATATGATTATCCTACGGCTATCCGCCGTGTCTCTTCATCATATGTCCGGGGTCATTATTTTATGTGCCTGTTCAAGTAAATTCTCCTTCGTGTTCTGCGCAGGGTCATCGAGCACAAGTTCAAGCAGACTATTTAAAACATTTCCTATCTCTTTTCCCGGTTTCATTCCCGCTGCAATCAAATCGGAACCGTTTACGGCAAGCTGCTTTAAGCAGATGCACTGTCTCTTTTCTAGGATTTCTTCGTACTGTTTCTCATATGCATCCACATACGAAAGCTTTTCTGCTCTGTGGTAGTCGCTCTGCGCTAAGATATCCGCCCGCTTTACTGCAAAAAGTGCCGGATACTGTTCTTCCCCGATACGGTTTAGGGCGCGCCGCACCGTGCGCTCACTTAATTCCGGGTTGTCGTCATGCCACTGTACCAGGCGTTTCACCCGGTCTGTCGTGTCATTATCGAACTTTAACCGCCTTAAAATCCCGGCTGCCATCACGCTTCCCCTTGCCGGATGTCCGTGAAAATGTGCAATGCCGTCTTCTCCGACTATCTTGCACTCCGGTTTTGCCACATCATGAAGAAGCATCGTAAGACGCAATACCTTGTCGTTCGGGCAGTTCTGCATCGCCTTTATGGTATGCTCTCCGACCGTGTAACAATGGTGCGGATTCTCCTGTGCGGTCTCCATCATACGGTCAAACTCCGGCAGAAATACCTTTGTCAGCCCCGTCTCGTATGCAGTGCGGATTTCTTCCGGATGATTTGATGTTAAAAGTTTCACAAGCTCTACCTGAATCCGTTCCGCGCTGACCTTCGCAATGGTCGGTGCCAAAAGTTTCATCGCTGCCTTCGTCTCCTCCTCAATGGAAAAGCCAAGCTGTGCTGCAAACCGCACTGCACGAAGCATCCGAAGCGCATCCTCTGAAAAACGCTCTTTGGCATTGCCCACGCAGCGGATAACGCCACGCTCTAAGTCTGCCAATCCGTCAAATGCGTCCACCAGACCGTCTGTGTCGTTGTATGCCATCGCATTGATGGTAAAATCACGTCTTTTTAAGTCTTCTAACAGATTTGAGGTAAAGGTCACTTCCTTTGGATGCCTCGCATCCTCATATTCTCCGTCAATGCGGTAGGTCGTCACCTCAAATCCCTGACGCCCTATCATGACGGTCACGGTGCCGTGCTGGATTCCGGTATCAATCGTATGCCCGAACAGTGCTTTTACCTGCATCGGTTTCGCTGAGGTGGTGATATCCCAGTCCATCGGGGTGCGCTTTAACGCAGAATCCCGGACACAGCCGCCTACCGCATAGGCTTCAAACCCATGCTCCATCAGCCTTCCGATAATCATTTTCACTTCTTCTGGCAAATTTATTTTCATATCCGATAAGTTCCTTTTCTGGAGGTTTTGATGCTGTAAAGCAGTTCATCTGCATGCTTAATCATCTCATTGATTTCATCCTCACTGGAAACCTCTGCATTTGCCACGATACCGATGGAACAGGAGATTCTCTGCGCCTCATCGATTTCAACCGTAGTGTGAAGCTGCTTGGAAATCTCCGCTGCAAATCCGTTTGCCGCCGCAATCTGCGCATAAATCTGTTCGGCAAGCTCTTTTAAGCGTTCTTCCTCTGCCGTATCAAGTACAATGATAAACTCGTCGCCTCCATACCGGCAGACAAATCCCATTTTATCGCAGACCGCAGAGAAAATCGCCGCCATCCGTTTCAGAATCAAATCGCCCACATCGTGTCCAAACGTATCATTATAATGCTTAAAGTTATCCAGGTCGATGAACATTAAACCAAGCGCTGCATTCCGCTGCCCTTTTGCAATTTCTTTCATCAGTGCCGCAAGTTTCTGGTAAAAGCCCTCCCGGTTGTAAATTCCGGTGAGCTGGTCTGTCACGGCAGAAAGATAAAGCTTTGTATTCATCTCATAGATTTTATCATATGCGTCCAGCCGGTTCAAGGAATATCGCACCTCGCGGAACAGAAGCTGATAGAGGTTCAAGTCATCCTCATCGAGCATATAGCGGTTCACAGACGAGTGCCAGTTGTCTTTCATCAATACATAGGCAATCAGGAAGCTTTCAATCCTTGCATTGTTAAAAAACGGTATCGCCACCATCGAACACACTTCATCTTCCCCAAAAATTGCGGTCACATCCTGATGCTCCGCATAATTGCTGCTGATTTTGGAGATGGCAAATCCGGATGGATTCTGCTGGAAGGTGCGTCTGATCTGTTCTAACACTTCCTCACTCATCACCACATGAGTGTTGTTGTAGAGAACCTGTGCATTCCGCTCGATGTAGCGCACATAAACCGCACAGTCGATGTTAAAGTGATTTAAAAATGCACGCATCACCGATTCCGTCATTTCTTTTGCAGTAACGCCCGTCACATCAATTAATTTCTGCCAGGTCGAAATAAACTCCAATTGTCGTTTCTTACTCTTATAGGCAAGCAGAATACTCTCATTGGTTAACAGCTCATCAAGTTTTGCCAACGGAATCTCCTCGCGACATTCCTGCTGCTTTAACTCGTGCATCGAAAAAAGCCGCTCTCCCATCGTATCAAGCAGACCCGCATAGCGCTTTCCATGCGCTTCTTCATATTTTTGCAAACGCTTTTCTTCCGCTTCCATCAGGTCGTATCTCCCCATGGCGCGGTAGCACTTCATGCGGCTGCTGCGGAATAACACGTAGCTGAAAAACTGGTTTCCCTGTGCACGCTGCAGATACTCTTCTGCCCTGTCATAAAATGCGGCCGCCTCGTCGTAGTTTCCCTCCATCTCCGCAAGAAGCGCCTGTGAAAATGTATACAAAAACAGGTCATCGTCAACCTTCGCATAGTCATGGACGGTTCCAAGCCCGGTCTCCATCTTCTCTTTTTCAAGGACATAATTCAAAAACTGCCTGCAGTTGTTCAGGTAGCGCTCACAGTTAAAGCGGTTGCCCTGCAGCACTGCCACGAGCGCTAAAAGCCCGTATAGTTTGGACAGATTGCAGACTCTTAAGCTATTCAAATGTAGTTTTTCAATCGCCTTCATGCACTGCATCAGATAACTCTCTGCCCTTGCATACTGTCCGAGCATGATGCAGTTTAAGGACATATTATACTGCACCTCTGCAATGTCTTCCGGTCGTTTCAGACGGTAGAGCAGCCTAATTGCCTGATTATAATAATACTGTGCCCGTTCATTCTGCCCGATTGCACACAGATTATACGCGATTCCCGAATAGATGCGTCCGCCCTCTAAGGATTCTTTTTCCCGCAATGCCTCATAGGTGCGCACCGAATACAGCAGCGAAATCTCATACATTCCATTTGTGGATGCCAGCATGATATTTTTGCGGTATGCAGTGTTGATTAACTGCTCATTTCCGATTTCTTTTGCAATCGCAATTCCCTTGCTGAAATAAACAAGCGATTCCTCGGAATGGTACGCCTTTGCAACAATTTCCGGCTTGTTGTCATACGCATAAATATAGACATGGGCAAGGTGGTTTTTAAACCGGTATTTTTCCAGCTTTCCAAGCAGCCCTTGCGCCACCTGCACATCCTGTGCGCAGAAAAAGATGTTGTACCAGCCGGACATCTGAATCTGCGTTTCCAAAAGCTCGGATAAAAATTTCCCGTATTCATCCTCACGCTCCTGTGCAATTTTCCCGGCATCTGCCGCATGTTTTAACGCTTCCGGCAATTTTCCCTGATACATATAGATGGTCGCAATAAGGTACTCCCGCTCAAAGCGGCACTCTTTTTCCCTGCCGGGAATCCGGATTGCAGCAAGATCCTCACAGAGTTCAAGCGCTTTGGACAGTTCTCTTGTCAGCACCGCAACCTTTGCAAATCCAAGCAGCAGATGATATTTTGTGCGCCCATCCATCGCAAGATTATCAAACTTAATCCGTCGTTCCAACCGCGAATAAATATAAAACGCCTGCTCATAATCCAACAGTTCTATCAGATTTTCAAGTTTTGTATTTTCCTGAACATCCCCGTACTCTTCACTGTATTCTCGTTCGCCCGCTCCGCCTTTCTTCTGTCCGGAACTTCCGATGTGATACACCCTGCTGCCATCCTCCATCTTTTCATAGATGGTCTCCCACACCGGCATTAAAAATTCCGGAATGCTCTGGGTTTCGCTGACTCCGAGAATCAGTCCGATGTTTTTTCCGCAGGATGCAGAAAGTAACCGTCCGGTCAGAATCATCGTACTGCGGGACGCAAGCTGAAAGCGGTTTAGCAGAATGACCACCGGACATTTTTCTGCCAGCGCAAAAAGCATATTAAGAATCGCTTCCGTCATTCTCTGCTGTTCATACTCCACTTCATCCAGAAGAACCGGCTCTTCCCGCCCGCAGATACCGTTTTCAAAATAACTTTGCAACAATGGACGATGCAGCTTATAGACTTCACATTTTTCCAGAAATGCAGCAAAACTTCCCGTCCCATAACGTCTGAACATGGTACAGATAATATCCAGGTACGGCTCGTATGCCCCCGCAATCTGTCCATACTCAAATTCATGACACGCAAAGAAAGGCGTCTCATCCTTTTTCGCTTCCCTTACACTCTCTAAATTTTCCACGGAAAATTCATTGCTATAGTGCACCAGTATGCTGTTTTCTTCCGTTATGCCGATACTCCCAAGTACCTGCTCGATTGCCCCATTGTAATATTTCTCAATCATACTTCTTCCCCATTTTATCCGTCAGCTTTATTTCAGATGATATGGCTGTTCAAGTTCAAACTTCATTGTCTTGTGCGTCACCGGATGCTTAAATCCAATATGACAGGAACATAACGCAAGCGCCTCCCCTGAAGTCTTAAGGTGTTCCCTGAAGTTATATTTTTTGTCGCCGACAATCGGGAATCCCGCATGAGAAAGCTGCACGCGAATCTGGTGATGGCGTCCTGTGAGAAGATGAATCCGAAGAACTGCTCTCCTGCCGTCCGTCTCCACGACCTCGTATTCCAGTTCCGCCCGTTTTGCTTCCGGCGTATCCTTTGTGACGACACTTGAAGTATTTGTTTTTCCATCGTGCAGAAGATAATCGACAAGGCTTCCTTTTTTCTTCTCCGGCACACCCTCTGTCATGGCAAAATAGTATTTGTCCGCGAGCTTCGTCTTCACCTGACGGCTCAAATCTGAAGCTGCCTCCTTCGTCTTGGCAAATACCATCACGCCGGACACCGGCTGGTCCAGGCGGTGCACCACACCTATATAAGGCACTTCTCCCTTCGATACCCTGTAATTTTTTAACAGGCTCTCCATATCCTTCTGTCCGAGCCGCTTTGTCTGGGTTGCAACTCCCGCAGGCTTTTTGCACACTAAAAGTGCCTCATCCTCATAAAGAATCTCCAGTTCTCCCATGTCCTTCCCCATGCCCTTCAAATCTTTTCGTTTTTTTTCGTAAATTACTATCTATATCATACTCAATTTTTTCGTAATAGTAAAGATGGAGTTTTTCTTCAGGCATGCTCTTCCAAAAGTATCTTTTTTAACTTCTGTGCTGCCATACCCATCGGTCGTTTTGAATCATACACCATACAGACATACCGTTCCGGTACCTCTTCTTTCAACGCAATCTGAATGATTTCCCGTTTTCTGATTGCTTCTTCCGCCATTGGCTCCGGTAAAAACGCCAGTCCCAGTTCACTCTTTACCAACGGAAGCACCTGGTCTGTCGTGGCAGCTTCCGTATCCGGTGCAAGTTCCGCTCCATGTGCTAAAAATAACCGATTGTAAAAATCATAGGTTGCCGTTTCCGTTCCAAGACAGATAAAAGGATATTCCTTCAACTCCTTAAGGGACAGTTCCTGGCTTCCAAGTGCCGTAAAGGTTTTTCCTCCGACAAGAATTTCCTGAAACGCCTTAAGCCGTATTTCCTTCAATGGTGTTTCTAAACTCGTCGGTGTTGTGACAACCGCAAAATCAATCTCTCCGCTCCGGACAGAACGGACTGCCTGCGGTGTGGAATGGTTGCAGATTTTTAAACGGACGCCCGGATAAGCCATATGAAATTTTTTCAGTCTGTCCAACAGATAAATATTGAGCGCCGTCTCACTTGCACCGATGGAAACACTGCCGTACTCAAGTTCCACACTGTCCGACAGCTCCTCTTCTGCCCGCTGAAGCTGCGTCATTGCCGCTGAAACCCTTGCATAAAGCCGTTCGCCTTCCGGCGTCAGGCAGACACCGCGGTTTGTCCGGATAAATAAGGTACAGTTGACTTCATGTTCCAGACAATTCATCGCCCGGGTGACATTGGGCTGGCTGTTGCCGAGTGCCCGTGCCGCCTTTGTAAAATTGCTGTACTTTGCAACATAATAAAAGATTCTGTAATATTCAAAATTTACATTCATCCTTTTTCTCCTGACATATCAAATAATTATTTTTGCCATATCAATAATAGTTTTTACTTATTCCTAACATGAAATTATAATCACTTTAGTTTCAAAAAACAATCGTCAGGAGGATAAACTTATGTTGACTGCTGTTACAGGAATTAACTGGGGGGACGAGGGAAAAGGCCGTGTCATCGACCTGCTCGCCGAAAAAGCGGATATCGTGGTACGATATCAGGGAGGAAATAACGCCGGACACACGGTTGTCACGGACGCCGGAAAATTTGTTTTAAACCTGCTTCCTTCGGGTATTCTGCATCCGAATGTCGTCTGTATTCTCGGTGACGGAATGGTCGTAGACCTCGAACATCTTGCCGGAGAGATTACACAAATCCGTTCCAATGGTGTTTCTGTGTCCCCGGACAATTTAAAACTGTCAGCCCGCGCTACCATTTCCATGCCATGGCATCGTGTTCAGGATGAACTTGAAGAGGATCGTCTTGCAAAATCCGGTTCCGCATTTGGTTCTACCCGACGTGGCATTGCCTACGCCTACAGCGATAAATACCGCAAAAAGACCATTCGTCTCGGAGACCTTCTCCATCTTGAAGAAGAACATATCCAGGCACGTCTGAAAACCATTCTGGATTCCAAAAACATGGAGCTTGCCGGATGTTACCATCAGGAGCCTATGTCTTATCCAGCTCTGCTTTCCTGGTGCAGGAAGCAGGCAGAACTTTTTGCCCCATATATCTGTGATACCGGCAGTTATCTCGAAGCCGCCCTTAAAAACAACAAAAATGTCGTTCTGGAAGCCCAGCTCGGTGCAATGAGAGATATTGATTACGGTATCTTCCCTTACACTTCAAGTTCTTCCACCATTTCAGCTTACGGTCCAATCGGGGCTGGAATTTCAGGGGAATCCTTAAACCATGTTGTCGGTGTCTTAAAAGCATATTCCACATGTGTAGGTGCCGGACCGTTTGTCGCAGAGAATGCCCTGCCGGAAGAATGGATGGAAAATCTCCGAAAACTTGGCGGTGAATACGGAGCAGCCACCGGACGTCCAAGACGTGTCGGACCGTTTGATGCCGTTGCAAGCCGCTACGGATTAAAATGCCAGCATGCAGATAAAATTGCCCTGACAAAGTTAGACGTGTTAAGCAACTTAGACGAAATCCCAGTCATTACCGGCTACCGCAAAAACGGTACTCTGACAACCCAGTTTGACCCATTGGAAGACTTTAGCTGCATAAATCCGGAACTGGAATATCTGCCGGGATGGAAAGAAGATATTTCCACCTGCAAAGATTTTGCACAGCTTCCGGACAATGCAAAATCTTATGTAGCGCGCTTAGAAGAACTGTTAAACCATGAAATCCAGTTTGTTTCTGTAGGAGCTGAGCGCAACCAGTATTTATTAAAGGGAGAATGGCTATGAGACACTTAATTGACCCTCTGGATTTTTCCATGGAAGAAACTCTCCAGATTTTAGACCTTGCAGACCGTATTCTGGCACAGCCTTCGGCTTATTCCCATGTTGCGGACGGCAAAAAACTTGCAACTCTTTTTTACGAGCCAAGCACAAGAACCCGTCTTTCCTTTGAATCTGCCATGCTCAGTCTCGGTGGAAAAACACTGGGATTTGCCGGTGCCGAACTGTCAAGTGCCTCAAAAGGCGAAACCGTTGCAGACACCGCACGCGTTGTAAGCTGCTATGCAGATATCATCGCCATGCGGCATCCAAAAGAAGGTGCGCCGCTCCGTGCCTCAATGTATTCAAAAGTTCCTGTCATCAATGCCGGTGACGGCGGTCATAATCATCCGACACAGACTTTGATTGATCTGCTTACCATCCGCCAGCGAAAGAGCCGCCTTGACCATCTGACGGTCGGATTCTGCGGGGATTTAAAGTTCGGTCGTACCGTCCATTCCCTTGTAAACAGTCTTGTCCGCTACCCGGGCAATGAATTTTATTTTATCTCGCCGGAGGAACTGCGCGTCCCGGACTATCTGATTGAAGACACGTTAAACCCTGCCGGGGTAACATACCATGAGGTAACCAGCCTGGAAGACACTCTTCCAAAGCTTGACGTCCTATATATGACCCGCGTACAAAAAGAACGTTTTTTCAACGAAGCAGACTACATCCGGTTAAGCGGAATCTACACGCTGACAAAAGCAAAGCTTGAGCTTGCCCCTGCTGATATGCCGGTTCTGCATCCGCTCCCCAGGGTAAATGAAATCACCCTTGATGTGGATGACGACAAACGGGCAGCTTACTTTGACCAGGTGCAAAACGGAGTCTATATCCGGATGGCGCTCATTATGGCGCTGCTTGGTCTCCCCGACCCGCAAACAGGAAAAGAGATACTGTCATGCCAGGTGCCGGGATTGTCCGGCATTTTATAAGGAGATGAGTTTATGTCATTCGTACTTCCAAGAGAAGAAGAAGTTGAAAATATTTTTTCAAGAATCCTTTCCTCCGATGAGTCCTGCGAAAGGCTCATTGAGACATTTTATGACCATTTGTGTGATGACAACCGCTATATGGACCCGGACCCGCATCATTTCGCAGAAGTTCTGCTAAATGCCTACAAAAACGGAGATGTGAGTGCTCTTTTACTCGAAATCTGTAACCGCAGTATGTTCGACCTCCTGAAAGAAGCCTATCTGATTCCGAAACGCTTCCACGGAAAATCCGGTGAGAATCCAGTTCTTCTTACGGATGTAAATGGTAATCTTCTGGAGGAGAAAAAAGAGCTTGTCACGAAACATGAATATAAGAAATTTCAGGAAATTTACCGGGCGCATCCCGCCGCTCCACGTTCAAAGCTGTATCTGGCAGACGGTTATGACCTTGTCAGATACTACACAAACGATATGAATATCTGTGAGAAACAGGAAAACAAAGAGCGTGGCATCCTGATTTTATATGCTCTCCCGGACACCAAAAAGCTGAATCTGACCGAGGCACAGGCATACGACGTCATCTGGTCCACTTTTCACGAAATACAAAAGGAAGCATTCTCCGCAATTGTATTCTATGGACAGGAAACCGGTCTAAAATCCGGCAAATCCTTTGACGAGCTTGGTGTTCTTTTGCCTATTCATCAGTTTGAAAGCAAAATGCTCCAGCATCTTGGCGTAATTGACGGACTGGTTTTGTCCTGTCGGGAAGAAATGATAAAAACTGCCGGAACCGACAGCCTTGATTTATAAGCAAAATGAGAGGTATACCACATGAAACCTGCTACTACTCAGACCATCATCAAAAAAAATCATATGGACGTGCTCTGGCATGAATACGCCGACAAAACAGATCCCACTCCCATTGTAAATGCAAGTCTGTCCGCCAAAGCATCTGTCATCGGAAGAGTCGGGATTATGATGCTTTCCTGCGGCACCGGAGCATGGCGTGTCAGAAGTTCCATGAATGAACTGTCCGAACTTATGAATATGACCTGTACCGTTGATATCGGGCTTATGTCTATCAATTATACCTGTTTTGATGGGAATAACAGCTTCAGCCAGTCTTTATGTCTGACGAACACCGGCGTAAATACTTCCCAGCTTAACCGCCTTGAAAAATTTGTGACCAATTTTTCCACCAGGGAAATCTCCATGAGCTGTGAAGAAATTCATTCTGCATTAGATGAAATTGAAAAAATTCACGGGCTGTACTCTCCCGCTACCCTTGCTCTTTCCGCTGCATTGGCGTGCGGAGCTTTTACCTTTCTCCTTGGCGGCGGCATCATCGAGATGTTCTGCGCATTTGTCGGGGCGGGAATTGGAAACTATATCCGGTGCAAGCTCTCAAAGCACCATTTTACCTTATTTTTGTGTATTATCTCCTCGGTTTCTGCTGCCTGCCTCAGCTATACCGTTTTGTTAAAACTGTTAGAAATTGCTTTTTCTGTAAAATTGCAGCACGAAGCCGGATACATCTGTTCCATGTTATTCATTATTCCGGGTTTTCCGTTTATTACCAGCGGAATCGACCTTGCAAAGCTCGATATGCGTTCCGGAACAGAACGGCTTATGTATTCCCTGCTTATCATCACAGTCGCCACCATGAGCGCCTGGATACTTGCGCTGCTGCTTGGACTTAACCCTGTTTCTTTCCTGCCTTTAAACCTTGCATTGTGGCAGTGGATTGTATTTCGCCTGACAGCCAGTTTTCTTGGGGTCTTTGGATTCTCAATTATGTTTAACAGCCCCATCCGGCTTGCCGCTGCCTCCGGTGTCATAGGTGCTGTTTCAAATACCATCCGGTTAGAGTTAATCGATATCTGTTCTTTTCCTCCGGCTGTCGCCGCCTTTATCGGGACATTTATTGCCGGAATCCTCGCCTCTAAACTCAAAGGCGCTGCCGGATACCCGAGAATCTCGATTACGGTTCCATCGGTTGTCATCATGGTTCCTGGTCTGTATCTGTATAAAGGATTTTATAATCTTGGCATCATGGACCTTAATTCTGCCGCTTCCTGGCTTGCATCGGCACTGCTCATCATACTGGCACTGCCTCTGGGGCTTATATTTGCACGAATTATTACGGATAAAACCTTCCGGTACTGTACCTGATTGTTTCCGTTTCAACAAAAATTTATCGTTTCTCAGGAGGCAACATGAACTTGTTAAATTTTCATTATCACCCAAACAGACAAATGTCAGAGTCATTTCTTACCGCTGCTCTGCTTTCCATCTCAGGCGGTCTGCAGGATGTTTATACTTACATCTCCAGAGGCTCTGTATTCGCAAATGCACAGACTGGAAATATCGTTCTTCTAAGTCAGAATATTTTTGCACATAACTGGAGCAGCACGCTTCATTACTTTGTCCCTGTTTTATTCTTTTCCTTCGGGGTTGCAGCAGCGACCCTGATTCGACAGTCCTTTCAAAGTCTTGAGCGTTTCCACTGGCGACAGATTGTCCTGATAATTGAAATGCTGTTGCTCTTTATCGTAGGATTTCTTCCCGGGGAAATGAATCTGATTGCAAATGCGCTTGTTTCCTTTTCCTGTGCCATGCAGGTTCAGTCTTTCCGGAAAGTGGACAGCTACGCATTTGCAAGCACCATGTGCATTGGAAATATCCGAAGCGGAATGGAGGCCTTGTGTTCCTACAGGCAGACTCATAATAAGCAGACCCTTTACAAGTCCTTTCACTACTTTGGAATTATCTTTCTGTTCGCACTCGGTTCCGGACTAGGGAGCGTCCTAATCTCCTTCTTCGGAATGCGCACCATTTGGGCTTCCTGCATCCTTTTATTCATCAGCTTCTCTTTGATGTTTATCCAGGAGCAGTCACATAACCCGATGGTTCATTCTTAAACCATATATTCATTGTCATAAAATAAAATGCCGCCATATAATTGGCGGCAACAAATAACTGTTATTATTGAATCAACGTCCTCACCAGCTCCTGATACCGGTCGGACTTCTCTTTTATATCTTCTTCTGTCACTCCGTAGTAACGGTACACATCCTTCTCTATCTTCTTAAACTTCCGAATCACCTTCTTGCTTCCGCCGGCTCCGCCGCCGATACAGGCATATTTTTTCTCAATCGTAATCTCAACATTACTATTTTTATCGTCAAATGACTTTTTAAACCTATGAAAGTCGATGTCAAACTGTTCCTTCGGTACTTCCATTGCCCTTTGCATCTGCGCTTCCGTCTGCTTAAGGTATGCCTGAATATCCTCGTTTGATTTGCTCTTTAACTTCGGAATCGTCGCATATTCTCCCAGCAGTTCCGGGGCATACTGAATGATAAAAGAGGCTCTCATCTCCCGGTACTCTTCCGTATTTTCCGTACCTTCTACCTCGACAAATCCATGATGATTTACAAGATACTCCATCACTTCATCTAAGCTGTGGCTTTCGCATCGGACCCTTTTTTCCACATAAAATCTCTTTATTTTATTTTTGAACCGCTCTAACTTCTGGCGCAGTGTAAGTTTTGCATTTTTGCTAACAATAAAAACAGCGGTTGGTCCATCTTCTCCTCTGATTACCGAAGCTGCCTGTGTTCTTTTTTTCATGTTTGGTCACCCATGTCTCTCATATCCGTTTTCTAAAGTTTAATACAATTGCCGCCATATAATTGGCGGCAACAAAGTAAATCTATGCAATTTTCTCTTTTACATAGTCTAATTCATAGAGCATCTCCGCGTCAATGTCCAAACACTTGCTACAGTCTCTATTACCGGACACATCCCACGCTAGCGTTCCATTTAAGATGGTGCACGCCTTCATAAAAAAATCTATGTTTTTTAGAGGTTCAAAAACCTTCTTATTCAGTAATGGTTTTGCATCATAGCATACGATTTTTCCATCTTCAAAATACACATATACAGTGTAATCCTCAAACGGAACAACCTGTACTATATCATGAAACATATGACTCCTCCTTGTTACACCAGCGGATTTATCCTGTTAAGCGGAAGTCCATCCTTTGAAAGTTCCCAGTTCTGCATTAATTCATCCTGACGTATCACACACCATGCAAGTATTAATTTTAATTGCCGCGAAGGCAATGAACCTTTTATAACTCTTGCCTCATTAATGTCTACCAATGCTTTGTTTCCATTATACTCCGCATGAAAATGTGGCGGATTGTGGTCTTCATAATACATTGTAACACGTATCCCGTAAAATAGAGAAATCTCCGGCATATTACAAACCTCCCTCTGCACAATATTATATCAAGATTTATTTTATTTATATTTTTACAATTTGAACCTGTAACCCACGCCCCAGATGGTTTCAATGTACTGCGGCTTATTTGTGTTCATTTCGATTTTTTCACGAATCTTTTTGATGTGGACAGTTACGGTTGCAATATCCCCGATGGATTCCATATCCCATACCTGCTGGAACAGCTCCTCCTTGGTAAAAACATGGTTCGGGTTCTCGGCAAGGAATGTTAAAAGGTCGAATTCCTTCGTCGTAAACTGCTTCTCCTCCCCGTTGACCCACACGCGTCTTGCGGTCTTGTCAATGCGGATTCCACGGATTTCAATGATATCATTTTCTACCGTATTGCTGCCAATCAGGCGCTCATAGCGTGCCAGATGTGCTTTCACGCGTGCCACAAGCTCGCTCGGCGAAAACGGTTTTGTGATATAATCGTCCGCTCCAAGTCCAAGTCCGCGAATCTTGTCGATGTCGTCCTTCTTGGCTGATACCATCAGAATCGGGGTGTTTTTTTCCTGGCGAATCTGTTTGCAGATTTCAAAACCGTCAATACCCGGAAGCATCAAATCCAGAATATACATATCAAAATCTTCGGTCAGCGCGCGCTTTAATCCCACTGTTCCGTCATTCTCTGTCTCCACCTCAAAACCGCTCAGTTCCAGATAATCCTTCTCTAAATCTGCAATTGCTTCTTCATCCTCAATGATTAACACTCTGCTCATTTGGCACCTCCTGATATTTTCGTAATACAAAGTACATCACCGTTCCGGTCGACTCTCTGCTGGTTGCCCAGATTTTGCCACCGTGGTCTTCTATAATCTTGCGCACAATCGAAAGTCCGATTCCGCTTCCGCCCGTTGCAGAATTGCGTGAAGCGTCCGTCCGGTAGAACCGGTCAAAAATGTACGGCAAATCCTTCTGGGCAATTCCTCTTCCGTTATCCTCGATTTCGACCTGGATAAAATCTCCCACATCTTTAATGCGGATATTCAAAAGTCCCTTCTGCTTATCCATGTATTTGACAGAATTGTTGATAATATTGTGAATCACACGCTTTAACTGCTCCGGATCCGCAATAATCTGCACATCCTCTGCCACATAATTAAAATAAGACAGTCCGATGTTTCTCGTCTCCAAATCCAGTCCCACTTCTTCTACACAGTCGTTAAAATATTCTGCTACATTTAACTTGGCAAAATTGTATGGAATCCGGTTGGTATCAATCTTGGAATAAAGCGTCAGCTCATTGATAAGATTATCCATCTCATTTGCCTTGTTGTAAATGGTCTTTAAATACTTCTCCTGCTTCTCCGGTGTCACTGCAACCCCGTCAAGCAATCCTTCCGCATAACCTTTCACCGCTGTAATCGGGGTCTTCAAATCATGGGCGATATTGCTGATTAACGCACGGTTTTCTTTCTCCCCGGCTAATTTCTCTTCTGCATTATCTTTTAATCTCTGGCGCATCTGCTCAAAACTTCTGCAAAGCTCTCCAATCTCGTCCTTACTGTCCGCCTCCACGGTAAAATCAAGATTTCCGTCTTTGATATTCTGTGCGGCTGTCTGCAATTTCTTGATAGGATTTAACATGCTCGTATAAATCCACATGGAAAGTGTGCACGCCGTCAGAATCAGAATCAGCAGAATTGAAATTGCGCCATCGGCCAAAAGCTTTTTTACCTCCGGAACGGATTCTTTGAGAATACTTATAATAAAAACGCTTCCCTCACTGCCGTCGCTGCAGTTGAAATCCACCTGTTTGATAAGTGCCTGATCGTCTCCGTCAATATACGTTCCCGCGTTTGCATCACACGTTGCCTCCCCGTAGCCCGGAAGCTGTGTCAACAGCGATACCGCCTGGTCAGCTCCAATATAAATCAGTTCCCTGTCTTTGCGCACAATCAGATAGGAATTTTTTTCCTGAAGGTCGGCGTTCATCGTCTCCAGATAATCCTGATCTTCCAGTTCTGCCGGATTGTCCTGCGCCGTGCGGCAGATTTCTTCGTAATCTTCCTTCGTAAAACGGCTGAGTAACTGCATGGAATTGGAGAAATAGCTGTAATCATCCTTGTCCATTCCATAGGTCTGCTGGATTGCCTTCACCTGAATATGCTGAAAACTGAAAGCCACCGCTACCGCCAGAACAATCGGGACAAATATGATAATACAGAATGAAATAATAATCTTGTATTTAAACTTCATTCCAAATCCTCTTTTCAAAAATAGGTCATAAGGAACCATGTCCTTATGACCTATTATAACATGAAAAGTTTTAAATCCTATTTCTTTTGCATAAATTAATCTAAACTTTTCATAAACATATCCTATAAGTACTTCTTCAATACCTCAACTCTGTCGAGTGCCTCCCACGGAAGATCAAGGTCGGTACGTCCGAAATGACCGTATGCTGCGGTTCCACGGTAAATTGGTCTTCTGAGGTTTAACATCTCAATAATTCCTGCCGGGCGCAAATCAAAGTTGCTGCGGATAATCTCAACTAATTTCTCGTCAGAAAGTTTTCCGGTTCCAAAAGTATCCACCATTACAGATGTAGGCTGTGCAACACCGATTGCGTAGGATAACTGAATCTCACATTTCTCTGCAAGACCTGCTGCAACGATATTCTTTGCAACATAACGTGCTGCATAAGCTGCAGAACGGTCAACCTTGGTGCAGCCCTTTCCAGAGAAAGCACCGCCGCCGTGACGTGCATATCCACCGTAGGTGTCTACGATAATTTTACGTCCGGTAAGACCTGCATCTCCGTGCGGTCCGCCGATAACGAAACGTCCGGTCGGGTTGATGAAGAATTTGGTTTCTGCATCGACTAACTCCTTCGGAAGAATCGGGTCAAATACATATTTCTTGATGTCCTCATGAATCTGCTCCTGGGTCACATCCTCATCGTGCTGTGTAGAGAGAACGACTGCTTCAAGACGCTTTGGTTTTCCATTCTCATCATACTCTACGGATACCTGGGTCTTTCCGTCCGGTCTTAAATATTTTAAAGTGCCATCTTTACGCACATTTGTCAACTGTAATGCAAGTTTGTGGGCAAGAGAAATCGGATACGGCATATATTCCGGAGTCTCATTCGTTGCGTAACCGAACATCATACCCTGGTCACCGGCACCGGTATCAAGGTCATCGGTAAGCTCACCCTCTTTTGCTTCGAGTGCCTTGTCAACACCCATTGCAATATCCGGTGACTGCTGGTCTAATGCAACCATGACTGCACAGGTATTGCCGTCAAATCCGGTCTTTGCATCGTTGTAGCCAATTTCGTTGACGGTCTTGCGGACGATAGACGGAATATCTAATTTTGCCTTTGTGGTAATCTCTCCTGTTACAAGAACAAATCCGGTACAGCTTGCAGTCTCACAAGCTACACGGCTCATTGGATCCTCTGCCATGCAGGCATCAAGGATAGCATCGGAAATGGCATCGCAGACTTTGTCCGGATGTCCTTCGGTTACTGATTCTGAAGTAAATAATCTTTTTTCCATTTGTATCTCCCTTCGTAATAAGAAGTTCCAGAGGAAACTCCTATAAAGTAAAAAAACCGCTTGTAGCAACAAGCGGACATGATAGTTATGAGATCATCAAATCCTCTTATTGTTCGAACTACTCTTCTCTACACACCGTCTGCATCAGACGGAGCGATATGCCCGCTCAGGTTGGCACCTTCCATATGACTATAGGGGTTGCCGTGACTTCATCGATCCTTTGTATCTCCATCACTCTGAATAAGAAAATTTTCACAATATTGAATTTTCAAATCTACGCAGATACATTACACCTTTTTATGTTCACTGTCAACCTTTTTATTGACTTTCTTTTTCCTTAAAATTATACTGGTAATAGCAAATATTTTATTGGGGAACCGAGGACTGCTTATGAGAAAGATTCAGGTAATAGACCTTAAACCGGATATGATTCCGGCAGAAGATGTCATGACCAAAGGAGGACAGCTTGTCGTGGGAAAGGGAGTTCCACTGACCAAAAAGCTGATTCTGCGCATTACATTTTATAATATTCCGTTTATTTATGTGGAAGGAGAAGAGGCGGCACCGGTCGAAAAACCACAGCTTTCCCCTGACTACACACAGAAAATCCGTCGTTCAAATGAATTTCAGTCGTTCCAGATTGATCATTCTGTTGTGCTTAATATGATACGGGAAAGTTTTACTGCATTTGTAGAGAAAGGAACGCCTCTTCCGGTCAATGACCTGTTAAATGCCACCGTAAATCTCTACAAAACCTGTAAAACTTCACTGGATTTGTTTAATATGCTCCACAATCTGCGTTCTTCCGATGACAGTATCTACGCGCACTGTCTCAATGTTGCATTGGTCAGCCGCCGTCTCGGACGCTGGCTTAAGGTGGACGATGAAACCCTGGAAATTTTAACCCTCTGCGGACTGCTTCACGACATTGGAAAACTCAAAGTTCCACAGGAAATCTTAAATAAACCGGGCAAATACACCGATGAAGAATTTGCCCTTGTAAAAAAACATCCTGTTTTCGGCTACGAACTGTTGAAGAAACTTCCGCTTGATACACGTATCAAAAAAGCAGCCTTAAGCCACCACGAGCGCTGTGACGGAACCGGTTATCCACTGGGACTTAAGCAGGACGACCTTGACGACTGCACCATGATTGTCGCCATCGCCGATGTGTACGATGCAATGACTGCCGCACGTTCTTACCGTGCCCCGCTTTGTCCATTCCAGGTAATTGAAAAATTTGAGGAGGAAGGCTTACAGAAATACAACCCGAAATTCATCCTCACATTTTTATCCCGCATTGCAGACACTTACAAAAATCACCGTATTCTGCTAAATGATGGACGCTCTGCAACCGTTGTCATGATTAACTCCAACCGTCTTTCAAGACCGTTGATTCAGTTTAACGATGGCTCGTGCATCGATCTTTCCAAGCAGGAAGGACTTTTTATCAAGACCGTTTTATAACAACAGGATTTTGTTTTCCTGCAAACGTTCACACAAAAAACCCGGACCTCATGGTCCGGGTTTTTCTATTATTTTCCATCTAAGAAACCTTCAGTGTAAACTTCTGAATATCCTTCTCCGTCGCAACCTTTTCAATCAGTGCTCCAAGGGAAGCAAGTTTGCTCTCAAATGCTTCATATCCACGTTCAATATAATAAATATCGTCTACAACTGTAATTCCTTCTCCGGCAAGTCCTGCAATGACAAGCGCTGCGCCTGCACGCAAATCCGGTGCATTGACTCTCGCTCCGGTATAACGCTCTACACCGCTGATAATCGCAATATTGCTCTCCACCTTGATGCTTGCGCCCATTCTTGTCATTTCGTCCACGTATTTGAAACGGTTCTCAAAAATACTCTCTGTCACGGTACTCGTTCCATCCGCAATTCCAAGTACAACCGCCATCTGTGGCTGCATATCCGTCGGGAATCCCGGATACGGCAATGTTGTCACCTGTGTATGGCGTAACGGCTTTGATGCCACAACACGCACGGCATCATCAAATTCCTTTACCTCACAGCCCACTTCTAATAATTTCGCACTGATTGCCTCTAAGTGCTTCGGGATAACATTCTTGACTGTCACATCTCCCTTGGTTGCTGCTGCAGCAAGCATAAAGGTTCCGGCTTCAATCTGATCCGGAATAATCGAATACTCCGTCTGATGCAGTTTCTCCACGCCTACGATGCGGATAACATCTGTTCCTGCTCCGCGGATATTTGCTCCCATGCTGTTTAAGAAGTTTGCAACGTCTACGACATGCGGCTCTTTCGCTGCATTCTCAATGGTAGTTTTTCCTTCTGCCATCGCTGCTGCCATCATAATATTAATCGTAGCACCTACCGAAACCTTATCCATATAAATATGGGTTCCGGTCAGCTTCTCTGCAGATGCCATCACAAGCCCGTGGCCAATCTCCACCTGCGCACCGAGCGCACGGAATCCCTTCAAATGAAGGTCAATCGGTCTGCTTCCGATATCACATCCACCCGGAAGTGCCACTTCTGCATGCTTGTATTTGCCCAAAAGTGCTCCAATCAGATAGTAGGATGCACGGATTTTGCGAATAAATTCATTGTCAACATTGAGGTCTCTGATAAAAGACCCATTGATTCTGACGGTATGCGCATCTAAGCGCTCTACCTTTGCTCCGATTTCAGCAATCGCATTGAGCAATATATTTGTATCTCTGACATTTGGTATATTTTCTATTGTAACGGTCTCATCCGTCATGACAGCCGCAGATAAAATTGCTAACGCTGCGTTCTTCGCACCGCCGATTTCCACTTCGCCAACTAACGGATTGCCTCCTTTAATTACATACTGTTCCATCTCACACCTCTATGAACAATCTCTACAAATTCGTAATTATAGCAGTCTTTCATTTATTTTGTCAATAGTATACCATTTATTCCGGCATTTGCAAACAGAAATCACTGACCAATATAATCCAGCGGATTTACCGTCACACCGTTGATGTATATTTCAAAATGTACGTGCGGTCCCGTGGAATTTCCGGTATTTCCGCTGAGTGCTAACGTATCGCCCTGCTCGACATGGTCTCCGACCTTTGCAATCAGCTTGCTGCAATGCGCATACCGCGTCAGTCTGCCGTCCGGGTGGCTCACCACAACATTATAGCCGTAAGACCTGTGATAGGATGCCGAGATTACCGTTCCGGCACTCGACGCATAAACTGTCGTTCCCACCGGGCATGCCCAGTCTACTCCGTGGTGGATTCTGCCCCAGCGCGGTCCGTATCCGGAAGTAAATCGTCCGCCCGCAATCGGCTTGATATAGGTCGGCGGCACAATCGTTCCGCGCTCAATCACAGCCGCAGTTGCCGGAGCCATCACAGTCTCATGAATCATCTCCCTGGAAGTTTCCACACCGTTCTCATAAGTCACCGCATCATTGCGTTCCCGGTGCCCTGTCACACCTTCCTCAAGTACGACTTCTTTTGTCGTATACCAGTTGTCATTCGGAATGATGACCGGGTCTAACGTATAATCTTCCTCGTACACCTCTCCCTGCGTCACCAGAAGCTTTAAATCCGGTTCCGGTACCGAAATAATCAGTTCCTGCCCATCCCGGATGCTGTCCGCGTCCGAAAGTCCGTTGAGTGCCACAATTGAACTGACTGTCGTTCCCTGGTCAAGTGCAATGACGGAAAGACATTCACCGCTCTCCACTACATATATTTTATTCGATTCCTTCTCTTTTGTTACTTCTTCCACCTGCTCTTTCACGTTGCACAGGCTGCTGGCATCCACATAATTCTCATAGACATACACGTCTTCGACAAAGTCCAGTCCCAAAAGCCCCGTCTCATAAGCTTTTTCACCGGAATCAGGCGATGCCGCAGACAATGTCTCTCCCATATGTCTGCTGACTCCTGCGGAAAGCTCTGTCGGATGCACTGACATTTGTCTGCTGCCAGATGCCGTTTGCTGACCATCATTCATCTGTGAATCATAACCGCGCTCTTTTAATCCTGCCTGCATAATTCCGTCGATTTCCATGGTAACAATCTGCATATCCGCCTGATAGTGGTTTTCTTCATCCGCCTTCGCCTTCACCTGCTCCAGAAAGTCTGCAACTTCTGCAAGGCTCTCAAAATCCGCCCGGTAATCCCCAATCCTTACCGTATATGCCCGCTTCTTTTCTGCAACTACCTGCTTCTGTAATACTGTTTTGAGTGCATCCTGTAATTCTTCCTCCGTCCAAAGCGTCACAAACGGCGCACCGGCGTCCACCGTCTCCCAGGAAAAATCCATGCAAAGCCGCCCTTCTGACTGGTTTGCAAGGTCTCTTCTTATAGAAAGAAGCATCGGTTTTACTTCCATATCAGACGGAACGCTTGCCACAAGTTCTCCATTCACATAGACATTCTGGTAGTGCTGCCCGAGGCTTGTCCGCTCCGATGCTGCAAAAAACAACGCTGCCCCTGCAAATACGACAACACCTGCTGCCTGACGGATTCTTTTTCCCCTCTGACGCATCATAAGAACCGTTCCTTCAATCCAAGAATCTTTTCTACCGTCTGTTCCACACTACATCCGCTCTCGTCCACCGTCAGATCCGCGTATTTCTCATAAAGCGGCACACGCTCCTCGTACAAATCATAAAATGTCTGACCCTCTTTTAACACAACACCGCGTCCTTTGATGTCATGCAGTCTAACCCGCAGTTCCTTGTAAGGCAGCTTCAGATAAAGAACTGTTCCGATTTCCTTCAAATGCTCCATCGCTTCTGCCCCATAGACAACGCTCCCTCCGGTGGCAATAATCGAATGTTCCACTGTAAGCCCTGCATTGACCCGGTTTTCCACCTCGATGAAACCATCCGTTCCAACCTCAGCGATAATTTCCCGCAATAGTTTTCCCTCTTCCTTCTGAATCACCAAATCCGCATCCACAAACTGATATCCAAGCACTTTTGCAAGAATCACGCCGATGGTGCTTTTTCCAACGCCCGGCATTCCTATCAATACAATATTATTTTTCTTCATCTGCCCTGTTTCCTTTAATAGTTTTCTCGTATTCCCTTTGCTTTATACAGCCAAAAAGAGGCTCCCGTCTTACACAGAAGCCTCTCTTTCCTAATTTTTTTACTGTTCGGTTGTGTCTGCTGCGGACTCTGTAGCTCCGGCGTCCTCTGTGCTCTCTTCTACAGTTGTAAATAAGTTGTCAAAGCTGACCTTCGCCCATACTTTCTCATTTAATGTCCAGTTTGAGCTGTCTTCCCATCCGCTTAAAACATCACTGTAATGGCTGCTCTGACGCTCGCTTATAATGCTCTGTCTTGTCTGCTCGGTCGCATCCGCATCCGTTTTTGCGTCAAGACGCACTACATAATAACTGCTGTCAAGCTCAATCAAATCGGAAACTTCACCCTCATCTAAGCCCTTTAATGCTGTTAAAACCGCCTCGTCAATAGAATCGGTATCTGCCGTAAATGTACCGGTGGAAACCGTATAACCTGCTGTCTCTGCCGCAGTTTCAAGTCCGTTTTCCTTTGCATCCTCGTCAAATGCCTCTACCTGCGCCGCAAGCAGCTTTAAATCATCCTCTGTATAGGTAACGGTGTTGCCATCTGCATCCGTCGTAGAGGTCTTAGAGACTGTCACATAGCTGTATGTGCTGGTGTTTGCCTCTTCATCGCTCACCTCAGTATCTGCCTCTGCGATAATGGCATCGTGCATATGGCTCTGGATGGTTGCAAGGCTTAAATATTCCTCTACGATTTCCTGGGTTGCTCCCATGGCATTCAGTGCATCCTTGCTGTTATCTGCAATAAAAGTCTCAGCCGCTTTTGTAATTGCAGCTTTCTCCTCATCGGTCAATGCAATGTTATATTCATCTGCATGGGCACTTAATGTATACATCGCCTGGATTCCCTCGATAATATTGCTCTTAAGACTCTCTTCCATCGTGGTACCCTGTCCGTACATATCGGTGGACCAGACTTTTTCACCAAAATACATGGTGTAAAAATCATCATAAGTCGCCTGCTGTAAACGCGCTGCAAAATTGGCAACTCCAAGGGTAATCTCCTTGTCATCAAGTGTTGCCACCACTTCGTCTGTATTAAGACTGCCGCATCCAGCCAGAATGGATGCTGCCATCACACCGCCAAGCAATCCTGCGGTTATTTTCCTGATTCTCATAGGTTCCTCCTGCTTCTTATCTTCTCATAAATCACTTGCTCTATTATAGTGCTTTTTCCAAAAAGCCGCAACTACTTTCATATATTTTTCACACAGGCTCTTCGGGCTTTTGCAGCAGCATTTCTCCTGCCCTGTTTAAAAACTGCTCTAAGGCATCCTGCGCTTCCACGCCCTTGTCTCTGGAATTTTTCCGGAACAGATAGGAAAAATACGGTGCCTTTGCATCCATCGTAAATTTCACGTCACTTCCAAACGATGCTACAAATTCCGGAATCCGTGCCACATCAAGTTTCGCCTTTTCATACAGCGTAAACTTCAGGGAATCCCCTTTCTGCGCCACCTCGGTCATATAAAGCGCGTGCGCCTTTGATTTCACTCTTGCAATATAAAGCAGATTTTCCACAGACTTTGGCGGATCTCCGAAACGGTCGATTAGCTCCTCAAGCATCTCATCCGTCTCCTCCTCGCTCTCAATGTCTGCAATCCGCTTGTAGATATCGAGTTTCTGCACCTCATTTGGAATGTAGCCCATCGGGATATAGGCGTCAATTGTAATGTCAATCGACGTATCAAAGTGCTCTCCGACTGCGTCTCCTTTTGCCTCTTTTACCGCCTCATTTAACATCTTGCAGTAAAGGTCGTATCCGACCGCCTCCATATGCCCGTGCTGTTCGGCGCCCAAAAGGTTTCCGGCACCGCGGATTTCAAGGTCGCGCATCGCAATTTTAAAGCCGCTTCCAAGCTCCGTGTACTCTTTAATCGCCGCTAATCTTTTTTCTGCGACTTCCTTTAGCATCTTATCCCGCTTATACATCAAGAATGCGTAGGCGGTACGATTTGAGCGCCCGACTCTTCCGCGGAGCTGATAGAGCTGTGAGAGTCCCATGTTATCCGCATCGTGGATAATCATCGTATTGACATTTGAGATATCAAGTCCAGTTTCTATGATTGTAGTAGAAACTAGGACATCAATTTCTCCATTGATAAAACGGTACATAATATTTTCAAGTTCCGTTTCCTTCATCTGCCCATGCGCATAAGCCACATTTGCCTCCGGCACAAGTTCTCCAATCTTTGCCGCTACGTCCGCAATTTCCTTCACACGGTTATAGACATAATACGCCTGTCCGCCTCTGGCAAGCTCTCTTGAAATTGCCTCCCGTACAAGCTCCTCGTTGTATTCCATCACATAGGTCTGAATCGGGAGTCTGTCCATCGGCGGCTCCTCTAACACGCTCATGTCGCGGATTCCAATCAGGCTCATATGAAGCGTTCTCGGAATCGGTGTTGCCGTAAGTGTCAGCACATCCACGTCTTTTTTGAGCTGCTTGATTTTTTCCTTGTGCGTAACACCAAAACGCTGCTCCTCGTCAATCATCAAAAGTCCCAAATCTTTGTATTCCACATCTTTTGACAACAGTCGGTGTGTACCGATAATAATATCCACGCTGCCCTTTTTTAAGCCTTCAATCGTCTTTTTCTGCTCCGCACTGCTTCTGAAACGGCATAAAAGGTCTACATTTACCGGAAAGTCCTTCATCCGCTGGGCAAAGTTGTTGTAGTGCTGCTGGGCAAGAATTGTTGTCGGCACCAAAAATGCCACCTGCTTGCCGTCCTGCACCGCCTTAAATGCTGCCCGGATTGCAATCTCCGTCTTTCCGTATCCCACGTCGCCGCAAATCAGACGGTCCATAATCTTGGTGCTCTCCATGTCCTTCTTTGTTGCTTCAATGGCAAGCTCCTGATCCTCCGTCTCCTCAAACGGGAACATTTCCTCAAATTCCCTCTGCCATACGGTATCCGGTCCATATACAAACCCGCTTTTGCTCTGGCGCGCTGCATAAAGTTCGACTAACTCGCCGGCAATCTCTTTTACAGCGCCGCGCACGCGCGTTTTGGTCTTGTTCCATTCCTGCCCGCCTAATTTGTTTAGCTTCGGCTTCTTTGCATCCGCTCCGGCATATTTTTGAATCAGCTCCAACTGCGTCGCAAGGATATAGAGATTTCCGCCCCCGGCATATTCAATCTTGATATAGTCCTTGACAGTCTTATCTACCTCGATTTTCTCGATTCCCCGGTAAATGCCAAGTCCATGATTCTCATGCACCACATAATCTCCGATATTCAAATCGGTAAAGCTGGCAATCTTTTCCCCTTCATAAAGCCTGCGGTGTTTCTTTTTCTTCTTTTCTCCGCCAAAAATATCACTCTCGGATATCACGACGAACTTAATCATCGGATATTCAAACCCTTTTTTGAGTTTGCCATATCCCACCATGATTTCGCCGGGCTTTACCTCATGGTCAAAATCTTCCGAATAAAAGGCGCTTAATCCCTCTCCCATCAAATCGTCCGAAAGGCGCTTTGCCCTTGTCCTTGAGCCGGAAAGCAGCACCACCCGGAATCCATTTTTCTTGTAGCGTTCCAGGTCATGCACAAGCAGTTCAAAACTATTATTGTAGGGATTTACTGTCCGCGTTTCCATGTTAAGGCGCAGTTTCAAATCCAGATATTTATTTCTCATATCCAGCGCTACAAGCGCCACGCATTTGCGTTCTTCTATCTTTGCAAGAATCTCCGCACAGGAGAACAGCTCCCGCATCTGTCCCGGAAGAATATACCCTTTCTCAAGCCGCTGCTTCATGCTCTCCGAAAATTCCGTCTCCGTGGAAGTTCCACGCTCAATCGAGCGCGCCGCCTCATCAAGAAAAATAATTGTCTGTTCTTTATCAAAATAATCAAGCAGCGACACCCGTTTCTCACAGAAATAAGACAGGTACGCATCTAATCCTGCGCTGATGGCAAGCTCCCCCGCCTCCTCCGCAAGCTGCTCGGCTGCGGACTTCACACGGTAAGCCTCCTCGGTTTTCATCTCTTTTCGCAATTTTGCAGAAACCGCTTCCGCTTCTTTTAAAATGCGTGCAATTCCTGCTTCCCGCTCTTCTTTGGTCAGCACCAGCTCGCACGCCGGATAGATGGACACTTCATCGAGATTTTCAATCGAACGCTGGCTCTCCGCATCAAAGGAACGGATGGAATCCACCTCATCTCCCCACAGCTCAATACGATACGGATTGTCTTCCGTAAGTGGAAAAATGTCTACAATTCCGCCGCGCACCGAAAATTCTCCCATCGTCTGCGCCTGATAATTTTTTTCATAGCCCAACGCCGCAAGCTGTGCGGACAGTTCTTCTAAGGAGATCACATCCCCCACCGCAATCGGAATCACGGACTGGATAAATTTTTCCGGCTCCGGCATCGGATTCATAAGTGCGTCGAATGTAGTTATAATAGTACAGTTTTTCTCCTCTGCAAGCATCTTAAGCGCGTTTATCCGCTCCGCGGTCATGACGTTTCCGCGGATATCCGACTGATAAAAAAGGATATCTTTCGCCGGATAATAGACCGCCTTCGGGTCAAAAAAGCGGTATTCCTCGCACAATTCCCTGGCTTTCTGCTCATGAAAAGTAACAATGATTCTGCTGCCAGAACCATTGTTACAACTATACATGATATGCGGTTTTGCTGCGTCGATACAGCCGGCAAGCTGTACGACACCTGAAAGAACCGGCAGTGTCTGCTCAAGCTCTTCAAACTCCTTCAGCTCTGCTAAAGGTTTCCGAAATGTTTCCACCTAGTCCTCCTGCTTTTTTCGATTATAATCATTCATTGCCTTATCTGCTTCTCCCTGCATCATCAGGACTGCCGCACCCATGGCATCCTCCATGGCGCTTTCCACAAGTTTCCGGTCAGAAGCATCAAAATGTCCGAGCACATGGTCGGCAAGGTCCCAGCCCGCCGGTTTTTCTCCGACTCCGACTTTGATACGCATAAAGTTCTGGGTTCCCGTCATCGCAATGATATTCTTGATTCCGTTATGTCCGCCGGCGCTTCCTTTTTTGCGCACGCGGATATTTCCCGGTGCGAGACTGATATCATCAAAAATAACGATAAGCTCCGTTTCCGGGTCCGATTTATAAAAATTTAAAAGCTCTGCCACGCTTTCCCCGCTTAAGTTCATAAACGTCTGCGGTTTTGCAAGCACAACCTTCTGTCCCTCTATAATGCCCTTTCCACAGAGCGCTTTGTGCTTTTTCTCCGTGACACTGATATTATATTTGTCTGCTATCACGTCTATGACATCAAATCCAACGTTATGTCTGGTGTGCTCGTACTGCTTTCCCGGGTTTCCGAGACCTACTATCAGAATCATTGTTCTTTCGCCTTTCTGCGTCTAATTACAATACCGGCTGACTTTAACTGCTCCTGGTCATTGACTCCGGTAATGTCCTCCGGGTCATCAAGTGCAAACGCATCGACACGAAGCCCTTTGTCCTTTATGATTGTGAGCGTATCCGGCAGATAATATTCGCCCTGGGCATTGTTCGGCTGGATTTTCTCCAGCGCCTCCCGCAGTTCTTTTGTCTCGAAAATATACATGCCCGAATTAATTTCTTTTGACTGCAATTCCGCTTCGTTTGCATCCTTATGCTCCACGCTCTTCACAAAATTGCCGTCCGCATCTCTTATAATTCTTCCATATCCGGTCGGGTCTTCTATCATCGCAGAAAGCACCGTTACCGTATTCTTATGCTTTGCATGATACTCTCTTAACCGCTTTAAGGTAGCTGCTGTAATCAGAGGCGTATCACCGAAAAGGATTAAAGTCTGTCCCTCATCCCCAAGGAAATCCTTTGCACACTTTACCGCGTGACCGGTTCCAAGCTGCTGCTCCTGTAACACATAGCGCACATCCTTATGCATCATGGATTCTCTTACCACTTCATATTTATAACCGAGAACAAGGCAGATATCTTCCGCCCCAGCCTCAATTGCCGCATCAATGACATAGTCCACTAAACATTTTCCTTCAATCGTATGTACCACCTTCGGTAAATCCGATTTCATTCGCGTTCCCTTTCCGGCTGCAAGGATCACTGCTTTTAACTGTTCCATCTGTCTTCCTCCCGTTTCTTACAATCACTCTAATGTTACATTTTACAAAACTTTCTAAAATTTACAAGTCCTTTTTACACCGCACCCCCCTTTTGCCCGCATAACATAAAATGGGATTCAGAAAACATTCTGCTTTCTGAATCCCAAACTGCTGTACCTGTTTTACTGCAACGGAAACCTATGCCTCTGAGTCAAGCATCTCCTGATATTTCTCAAGAATCAGTTTCTGAATCCGGTCTCTGGTGTCGGAATTGATTGGGTGCGCAATGTCACGGTATTCTCCGTCTGCTGCCTTGCGGCTTGGCATTGCAATGAACAATCCCTTTTCCCCTTCTATCACCTTGATATCGTGAACGACAAATTCCTCATCAATCGTAATCGATACCACTGCCTTCATCTTACCTTCTTTTTCTACTTTTCTGATTCTTACATCTGTAATCTGCATATCTCATGTCCCCCTTCGTTGCTCTGTCCCTTATAATATAGTAGATACCTGTGTCCTATAAAACATAGCGGTCGTTATTCTCGTAGACAATCTTGATACCATTGTCACCGCAATAATAGGTATTGGCTTTGAGCGTGTCACGGCTCTCCACAATACAGTTTTCAATGTGCGTGTTGTCTCCGATGTAAACATCATTGAGAATAATCGAATTCTTAATCACGCAGTTCTTTCCAACAAAGACTTTCTTGAACAGAATGGAATTTTCCACCTTACTGTTAATGATACATCCACTGGAAATCAGGCTGTTGCGCACATCCGAACCGGTGTTGTATTTTGCCGGCGGTAAATCATCCACTTTGGAATAGATTTTCGGTTCTGCGCTGAAGTACTTACGCACTTCCGGCTTTAAGAAATCCATATTCGTCTGGTAGTAGGAATCTACTGTCGCAATGTTGCTCCAGTATTCTTTCATCTTATAACCATAGATGCGCTTCATGTTCTTGTAACGAATCAGAATATCGGTAACGAAATCCCAGCGATCTTCCTCCGCGCTGCGCTCAAGCATCTCGATTAACTGTCTTCTGCGCACGACATAGATTCCGGTGGAAATCGTATTGGACTGGGATACCATCGGCTTCTCTTCAAATTCGATAATCCGGGCATCTTCGTTCATCTTGACCACACCAAAACGGCTTACATCCACATCCGGAGCCATATCCTTGCAGACTACGGTAATATCTGCCTTCTTCTCCATATGGTAATCGAGTACCTTGTTATAATCAATCTTGTATACACAGTCACCACTGGTGATGATAACGTAAGGTTCATGACGTTTCTTTAAAAAGTTGATGTTCTGGTACATGGCATCCGCCGTACCGCGATACCACCAGCTGTTGTCCACTGTCACAGTCGGATTGAAGACAAACAGTCCACCCTGTTTTCTTCCGAAATCCCACCACTTGGAGGAACTTAAATGTTCATTCAGAGAACGCGCACTGTACTGTGTAAGCACTGCCACCGTCTGAATATGGGAATTGCTCATGTTACTGAGCGCAAAGTCAATACAGCGGAAACTTCCGCCTACCGGCATTGCTGCAATTGCTCTTTTATTGGATAATTCCTGCATGCGGCTGTTATTTCCGCCAGCTAAAATAATTCCTATTGCCTTCATACTGAGTCACCTGCCTTAATGATTACTTCACCGCTTTCAAGAATTCCATTCGGGTAATCTTCTTTGTCCGTCACGCCGGAAATTGCTGTGTTCTTGCCAACCGAAACATGATCCGGTATCACAGAATCCTCACCGATTGTTGCAAGTCCAAATGCATAAATGCTGGCATTGAGCTTGTTCGGTGCCTCTTCTCCGACTCCCAGATGCACATCCGAACCAATCTGGCAGTTCTCTGCTATGATAGCCTTATCCACTGTCGTATTTTCTCCAAGTGTCGTGCCCTTCATAATGATGGAGTCACGGATGACCGTTCCCTTTCCAACCGTAACACCCGGTCCAATCACGGAGTTGTAAATCTGACCGTATATCTCAGAACCCTCTCCTACGATACTGCGCTCCACAACGGAATCTGCGGAAAGATACTGTGGCTCGATAATATCGCTCTTGGTATAAATCTTCCAGTATTCTTCATACAGGTTAAATTCCGGAATCAGGTCAATCAGTTCCATATTGGCTTCCCAATAAGAGCCAAGAGTTCCTACATCCTTCCAGTATCCATTAAACTCATAGGCAAACAGCCGTTTCTTGTTCTCATGGCAATACGGAATAATATGTTTTCCGAAATCGCAGCCGCTCTGGTCTTTCATCGCATAAAGCGCTTCTTTTAAGACCTTCCAGCTGAATATGTAAATACCCATGGATGCGAGGTTGCTTCTCGGATGTTCCGGTTTCTCCTCGAATTCCATGATTTTCTTATTCTCATCTGCAATCACGATTCCAAAACGGCTTGCTTCCTCCATTGGAACCGGCATTGTGGCAATCGTCACGTCCGCATTGTTCTCTTTATGGAAATCAAGCATGACTTCATAATCCATCTTGTAAATGTGATCTCCTGATAAAATCAGCACATACTCCGGCTCATAAGTCTCCATATAACGCATATTCTGGAAAATTGCATTTGCAGTTCCACTATACCATTCACTGTTATCACTCTTCTCGTATGGCGGAAGAACCGTCACACCTCCGTTATTCCGGTCAAGATCCCACGGAATACCGATTCCGATATGGCTGTTCAGCCGAAGTGGCTGATACTGTGTCAAAACACCGACCGTGTCGATACCGGAATTGATGCAGTTGCTGAGTGGGAAATCAATAATACGGTATTTTCCTCCAAAGGCAACTGCAGGCTTGGCAACCTTTGCGGTAAGCACACCGAGGCGGCTTCCCTGTCCACCAGCCAGTAACATTGCAATCATTTCTTTACGAATCACGTCAATCACCTCTCGTCATTTCTAGTCTGAGCTACTCCCCTCACAGTTAAATTGTATCACATTCTTTTGTTTGTGTATATCATTTTTCACAATTTTTTTTATAGTTTTTTCTTTTTTTTGACATTTCGCACAAAGCCCGGTAGGAATTTCCTATGTCTCGACACTGTTTTTCAGCGGTTGTCGAAAAGATTTTCTCCCAAAACAATTTGCAAATTAATAATATAAGGTTATAATTAGCTTTGGAAACAGTAAAACAGACAGACAGGCAGGTAATTATGATGTATACCATTAATTTTCATGAACCCATACATATTCATTTCATCGGAATCGGCGGCATCAGCATGAGCGGACTCGCAGAGATTCTTTTGAAAGAACATTTCACCATTTCCGGCTCCGATGCAAAAGAGTCCGAGCTTACAAGACATTTGTCAGAACTTGGTGTGACCGTTTTTTATGGTCAGTGTGCCGAAAATATCAAAGAAGGCGTACAGCTTGTTGTTTACACCGCAGCAATCGCACAGGATAATCCGGAATTTGTCCGTGCAAAGGAACTTGGCATTCCAATGTTAAGCCGCGCAGAGCTTTTAGGACAGATTATGGACAATTACCGCAACTCCATCGCTGTTGCCGGCACACATGGAAAAACAACCACGACTTCCATGATCAGCCAGATTCTCTTAACCGCAGAATGTGACCCTACCATTACCGTCGGCGGAATTTTAAAAGCCATTCACGGAAATCTCCGCGTGGGAAATTCCCCGTATTTTGTAGCGGAAGCATGTGAATACACCAACAGCTTTCTGCATTTTTACCCGAAATACAGCATTATCTTAAATGTAGAAGCAGAGCACCTCGACTTTTTTAAGGATATTCAGGATGTCCGCAATTCATTCCATCATTTTGCATCCAACACCAAACCGGACGGAATGATTCTTGTCAACGGCGATATTGAAAACTGTGACGAACTCACCGCAGGACTCACACAGGAAGTTCATACCTTCGGTCTTTCCGAGCACTGCGAATTTCACCCGGTGGATATTTCCTTCAACGAGAAAGCATGTGCAACCTTCACTGCAATGCAGGGTGATACGAAGCTTTTAACCGTCACCTTAAACATTCCGGGAATGCACAATGTCTGCAATGCACTCGCAGCGATTGCACTTTGCCTGGAACTTGGCATTTCTAAGGAAGCAATTGCCGCAGGACTTCTCGCTTTTGGCGGTGCGGACCGCAGGTTCCAGTACAAGGGCAGCTTTCACGGTGTCACAGTCATCGATGACTATGCACATCATCCAACCGAAATTGCCGCAACTTTGACCGCTGCTGCAAATTATCCGCACAAACGTCTCATTCTCGCCTTCCAGCCTCATACCTATTCACGGACGAAGGCGTTCTTAAATGATTTTGCAAGAGTTCTTTCCGCGGCAGATGTCGTTGTCCTCGCTGACATTTATGCAGCCCGCGAGAAAAATACTTACGGCATTTCTTCGAAAGATTTACTTGAAAAGCTCAAAGAACAGGGAACAGAATGTTACTATTTTCCTAATTTCGACGAAATTGAACAATTTTTATCAAAAAATTGTATGAACGGAGACCTGTTGATAACTATGGGCGCCGGAGACATTGTAAATGTTGGAGAACACTTATTAATCCACTAACTTATCCACATTATCCACATTCAATTGGGGAAAACTTCAACTTTTGAATGTGGATTTTTTTGTTTACATAACATACCTTTTTCCACAATGGCAAATTTGCAGAAAATAACTCCCCGGAAACGGTTTTCTGCCGTATTCCGCTTTGTTAAATAAAGTAAACCACAATTTTATCCACATTATCCACATTTTTGTCAACCCTTGATTTTGCTGGGTTTGGAAAGAATTTGTACTTCTCTTTTCGCAATTCCTGTGCTATAATTTGGGGCAGTTAGAAAAGGAAAGAGGTTTTCAATTTATGGAAAAGATTACGCTGCACAGTGACAGTACCACTTCCGCCACCAGCGTTTCAAATATTTTCATTGATGAATATATGACAGATGCCAACGGAGAATTCGTAAAAATTTATCTGTATCTGCTGCGCCTGATGAACACACCGGAGGCAGCTTTCTCGATTTCTTCCATTGCAGACCGGTTTGAACATACGGAAAAGGATATCCGGCGTGCGTTAAGCTACTGGGAACGTATGCATCTGTTACGTCTGGAATATGACAACCAGGACAACCTGACCGGTGTCTATCTTTTAGACTCTGTACCATCCGCCACAAAAGATGCCCATGCAGACAGTGCGGTTGTCACCGCCGATGCCAGACCGGAAGAAACTGTTTTGGAACAGGAATCAGACGATGTTCCTCCGGCAAGAAAGAGTTACACCGCGGATGATATTCTTGCCTTTACGCAGAGTGAGGATGCGGCTGAACTGCTCTTTATCACCGAGCGCTACCTGGGAAGAACCTTAACTTCAACCGATACTGATACAATTTTGTATTTTTATGACGGACTCGGCTTTTCCACGGATTTAATTGAGTATCTGGTGGAATACTGTGTAAGCAAGGGACACACCAGTATCCGTTACATAGAAAAAGTTGCCCTTGGCTGGGCAGAGGACGGAATTACCTCTGTAGAACAGGCAAAACAGGCTTCAAACCTGCACAGCCAGACCTATTTTACCGTTATGAGAGCGCTTGGCATTACCGGACGCAATCTGGTTCCTGCCGAAACCGCATTTATCGACAAATGGAAAAACACTTATGGTTTTTCCTCCGAGCTTATCTCAGAAGCCTGCCAGCGCACCATTCAGGCAACCCATCAGCCGAGTTTCGAGTATACGGATTCCATCCTCACGAACTGGCTGAAAAAGGACGTAAAGAGTCCTGCGGATATTGCCCGCTTAGATGCTGAATTCCAGAGCCGCAGAAAGCCTTCTTCCGGTGCTCCTGCTGCATCTGCCGCAGCGGCATCCAAAAATAAATTCAACAATTTTGAACAGCGTTCTTACGATTACAACGAAATGGAGCGTATGCTGCTTTCCACTGGCAGCCGATGATTTGGGAGGATCTGATTCATGCCGCTTAATAATTCACAATATGGCGAACTGATACGGGAATATGACGCCAGACAGCTCCGCAATAAACGGATTACCGAACTGCGCGCCAAAGAGGCATACCGCAAGATTCCAAGACTGAAAGAAATCGACGACGCCATCGCTTCCTGCTCCGTTGCACAGGCTGCTAAGCTCTTAGACGGTGATAAGGATGCACTCTCTGCGTTAAAGAAACAGATTGCCACCTTCCGTGCCGAAAAAGAGGCTCTTTTAACGAAAGCGGGATTTCCGGCGGATTTTTTTGAACCGGTCTACACCTGCAAGGATTGCAAAGATACCGGATATATCGGTCAGAAACGCTGCCATTGCTTTAAACAGGCAGCCATCGACTTAGTCTATACGCAGTCCAATTTAAAAGAGATTCTCACAAACGAAAATTTTGACCATTTTTCCTTCGATTATTATTCCGACGAGGTGAGAGATTCTGCCACTGGACTTTCCTCTCTCGATGCCGCAAAAAGTGCTTACGACAAATGCCGTGCTTTTATTTCCGGTTTTGATCAGGGCGGTGAGGCAGCCAACCTTTGTTTTTATGGAAACACCGGAATTGGAAAGACGTTTCTTTCCAACTGTATTGCAAAAGAACTGATGGACGAAGGACATTCCGTAATCTACTTTACGGCGTTTCAATTATTTGATATATTAAGCAAGGGTGTGTTTGATAAGGATGAGGATGCCCTCATTGCACACCGCAATATTTTTGACTGTGATTTATTAATTATTGATGATTTGGGAACGGAGTTTTCCAACTCCTTTACCACTTCACAGTTGTTCTTATGCTTAAATGAACGGATTCTGCGAAACAAGTCCACGATTATTTCCACAAATCTTGGATTAAATCAGATTGCAGATCTCTATTCGGAGCGCGTGCTCTCCCGAATCACCAGCAAGTACACGCTTATTAAACTCTTTGGTGCGGACATCCGTATCTTAAAGAAAACCATGCCGGCAAAAAGCATTCACTAGAGTAATCTATTGAATATATATCATTTTATGGAGGAACCCATTCATGCCAAACGATGAAAGAAACTTAGAAACCATGCCTGACGGCACCCTCGGACTCATCCCCTTAAAGAGCTGTCTTGAGTTAGGAACCAAGGTCGACAAATATCTGGTTGGTTGGAGAGCCACACGCCAGATTAAGCACATTGAAGACCCTGCATTCAAAGGCTACCACCGTGATTCCTATATCATCTCCACCGATATTCCCCGTTTCGGTACCGGAGAGGCAAAAGGTGTCATCAAGGAGTCCGTACGAGGCTATGACCTCTATCTTATGGTAGATGTCACCAACTACAGCCTGACCTATTCTGTCTGCGGTCACGAGAACCATATGTCCCCAGATGACCATTATGCAGACTTAAAGCGTATTATCGCCGCTGTAGGTGGAAAAGCACGCCGCATTACCGCAATTATCCCATTCCTGTATGAGAGCCGCCAGCACAAACGTACTGCCCGTGAATCCTTAGACTGTGCACTTGCTCTTCAGGAACTCACTGCTATGGGCGTTGATAACATTATCACGTTCGATGCACACGACCCGCGTGTTCAGAATGCAATTCCGTTAAAGGGATTTGAAACCGTACAGCCGGCTTACCAGTTTATCAAAGGTATCTGCCGCAACGTAAAAGATTTGCAGATTGACAATGACCATATGATGGTTATCAGCCCGGATGAAGGTGGTACAAACCGTGCTGTTTACCTTGCCAACGTTCTTGGTCTTGATATGGGTATGTTCTACAAGCGTAGAGACTACAGCAAAATTGTAGACGGCCGCAATCCAATTGTTGCGCATGAATTCCTTGGTTCTTCCGTAGAAGGAAAAGATGTCATCATCATTGACGATATGATTTCTTCTGGTGAAAGTATGATTGACGTTGCAACCGAACTTAAGAAACGCAAAGCAAACCGTATCTTTGTCGTTGCAACCTTTGGTCTTTTCACCAATGGTCTTGAGAAATTTGACCAGGCAGTCGCAGACGGCATCATCTACAAAGTCGTAACGACCAACCTGACTTACCAGAGTCCGGAGCTTCTGTCAAGACCTTACTATATCAACTGCGATATGAGCAAGTACATTGCCTATATCATTGACACCTTAAACCACGACAGCTCTATCAGCGATCTGTTAAATCCATACGACAGAATCCAGAAACTTGTATCCCGCTATAAAGCAGGAGAGCTTTCCTAATATAGAAGCTGAATAAAAGTGTGCGCCGCAAGGCGCACATACAAAAAAGGCTGCGCACTCATTTCCCAGTGCGCAGCCTTTTTATATGAAATAAATATGTAGCTTAGAATAAATCTACTCTTCCTGCAATTTTATCATTAATGACATAGTATGCAGCTCCGTCTTCCGGCTTTAAGTATACACGGAGTGACTTGATGGAGGACTCTCTGTGTCCCTCTGCAACAAACTGTGCTTTTGCCTTCTCTACGGCGTCTTCTACGATACCCTCTTTGTCCTGAAACTGAACAAAGATTTCCGGCTTTAACGCAGCTTTTGCTGCCTTTGCTGCTCTTGTCTTCTTTGTTGCTTTTTCTTTTACTCTGCCTGCTGCTTTCTTCACTTCTGCAACCCCTTCAGCAATCTCCCCGGCTTTTTTCTCGACAACTGCCTTTGCTTCTGCTGCTTTAACAGGTTCAACTGCCTTTACAGGCTCTGCTGTTTTTGCTTCCGGCTTTGTCTCTGCTGCTTTTACAGGTTCTGCCGCCTTCGCAGCAACATTCTTTGTCACGGTACTTACGTTTGGCTTTGTTGATTTCTTTTCCATATGAGTCCCCTCCTGATTTTTACTCACACACTAAAAATTTCTCCATTGCAACTAAGGCTTCCCGTTCGTCATTTCCTTCTGCCACGATGTTCACCTTCATGCCCTTGGAAGGATTGAAGGCCATAATTCCCATAATGCTCTTTGCATTGATTCTGCGGTTATCACTCTCTAATGTGATTTCGCTGTCGAATCTGCATGCTACCTGAACAAGTTCTGCAATTGGATTATCGTGTTCTTCAGAAACGTCTGATATCACTACTTCTTTTCTACTCATTTTTTCCTTCCTCATCCTCTTTCAAGTACTTCTCAAAATATAACCCATACCGTCAGAATTTGCAATACATCTGTCAAAAATCCGTGAAACCTCAACAAAGTTTTGCATTTGCGTTCTGTTTTTTTAGGCATTTTTTCATGCCGTTTCCTGTCCTTTTAATCCAGATAAGTAAAGAAAACGTTACCAGCTTCTGAGAAAACTAAATCCGCTTCTTCCGTTTCCTGTTTTCTTATTTTTCCAATTGCAGGGTCAAATACAAGAATGTTCGATGCATCATATCCAACCACAAGAACCGCCTCATCGCTTCCTGTCATGGCAAATACCGGGCTGCCGCAGCTTACGTAATATAAAACTTCGTCGACCGTGCAGCCTGTCAGATCAAGCACCTGCACATCCTTCATGGTATTCTTTAAGATATCCTTCGGCGTCTCTCCGCCTTCAATTAATGCACTTACACTGATATTGATTTCCTTGGATTCAAGCATTGCATTGATACACTGTGCGATGCTTCCGGCACCCTCGTCCTCCGTTCCGACAACAATGTCATCCGGCGCCGCCTTAACACTGTTTCTTGAACGTTTCCAGATATAGTTCTGACTGTCATCCACGACTACGCCCATGTTCTCATTTGCCTTTAAAATAGCGTCCGCAACACGTTCTGTGGAAAGCAGTACATCGCCTTTTACATATACATAGAAGCGTTCCGTCGTATCCTCATCCTTTAGTGTTACATTCCTGTTCTCTTCAAGAATTGTCTCTTTCGGTGTCAGAAGTTTCGGCGTTTTTTCACTTACTTTCTGAGACAGCACCAGTTCCACAACACGCTCCTTGCGGTCGGAATCCGTGGTGTCGACACTGACAACCTTGCCGCTGTCCCCTTCCCGGTTCATAATCATATCCTGTTCCGCGTCCACATAAGCCGTTCCATTGTATTGTATGCGGTTTAGATACATCGTATATCCTTCAATCTCAATTCCAGACACGAAGTACCCGCTTTTTTCATATACCTTTAACTCCTCATGTTCTTTCGACGCAGTATCGATAATCTTGACCTGGCACATCGGGTAGATTTCATTTCCCGCCATGTCCTGATAAATATCCGTATTTTCCACGACGCCATAGACAAAATCTTCACCCATAAATCCAAGCGGTTTTAAACTCTTTGCACTGCCCTCTGTCACTTCAAAAGTGCTCTCATCTCCGAGATCCATGACATGAATTGTCTCCGCCTTTTCTGCCCCTTCCGTCCAGGCAATGTAGCGGTTCGAATCGGATACTGCAAAATTTCCGCTCTCAAGTCCCCGAATCAGTTCTCTGGTTTCTAATGTATTCGTATCGATTCCATATACGATTCCGTCCACCATCAGATAAAAGGTTCCACCCTCGTTGACATACATAAGCTGTCCCAGTTCGGATTTCATGACCTCATAAGAACGGTCTGACGGAACGAAGACTAACTCTTCATTGGTATTTGCAACGCTGTCATAGTGATAGATTGCAATACCGACCTGTCCCTCATGAATTCCGCGGTTCATGTAGCCGTAAACAATATAATCTACGCTTCCAGCCTCGTCAATCCTTACGGTTTTAATCTCATGCTCGCCATAGTTTTCTCTGGTGTCCACACCCTCGTAGCCCAGGAAACTGAACACCTTGGAAAGCGTATTTTCCTGCACATTGTAGCACCACAGCTCTCCTTCCTGGACAAATGTGACAATATTTCCCGCCTCGTTGGTCTTATAGTCCACATCCTCCGAACGGATGCCAAGCCACACCGAATTTCCGGAAAAACTGTCATTTTCCCCACGGAAAATCTCGTCCATTGTACGTTCAAAATTGAGCAGATACATCTGTCCGGAAGCGTAACGCACCCGGTAATATTCTTCTATATTATAGTACTCGCTCTGTCCGTCCTCTGCGACGCCCGCTACAACATAGTCAAGTACTACAACTGTATAAGTATCGGTAATCTCCTTGATGGACATCACCGGATCTGTCAGCTTTTTCGGTTCAAACTGTCCCCAGCCAATCTGTTTTAAGCTGGAATTAAGAGACACTGTATGCAGCGTATCATTGTCTGCAGTCGTCCGCTCCATGTACGTTGACAGCCTGTCTAATTTTTCCGCATCAAAGGTACTTTCATGGAAGTTCTGCACAAATGACAGACATTCCTCCACATGGCAGTCCACCGGCTCGATGATACGGGTATAGTAATAAATCACAGAATCATCATTTGACAGTTTGATAATTAAAAGGTATTCTTCCCCTTCTGTGAGCAGATTCTGAATCTGCAAATTCGCTTCAATCCTGCCCTTTTTCTCCTCGGTTGCTTCCACCTGTGCGTTTGCAATCAGACGTTTTGCATCAAGACTTCTGATTTCATAAGAAATCGTATCAACCGTTGTCTGGTAAGTCTGTATGGTAACCGGAAGGATTCTGTCTTCCCCAACCGGTGTAATCGTATCACGCATATAGGAAGCATCCATCTCTGTCATATAGCCGTGAAGCTCATTGATTTCCCTTCCCTGTGTATATAGTGACAGCACCGGCAGCGTTGCATCCGCCATCTCTGTCGTAAGGTCTTCATTCGTATGATTTGCCAGTCTGCCAAAGCAGATAAGTGACAGCACAAAAACAGACAACAGCACAACTGCTTTGACTAATCCCTTTCGCACATCATGTCCTCCTTTTTTCTATATTGCGTGCCCCTGCACGTTTCAAAGATGCCGCCGCTTCAAAGATAGTTCCTATCTCTGCCGCGGCGGCTTCCTATGCACTACATTCCTGCAGGTATTTTGGTTTCTGTTCCTACCACCAGCGTCTGCAGCGGCGGTGGCGGCACCGTCTCCGATACATTTCATTATTTAAAATGACTCCGATAAGACTCCGCATCGGGTCATCGCGCGGCGGCGGTGGCGGTGGCATACCCGGTCCCGGCGGCGGTGGCGGCATTCCCGGTCCACCCTGCCATCTGTCCTTTCGGTTTGTATACTCCTCTGCCACTACAGAATCCTCACTCTGCATATTGTCGTAAATCCGGTTTACGACCATTTCCACCATCAGCCGATCCGGATATTCATCGAACATAAGGCTTCCCTCATATTCCATCTTGTCACATTCGTCTTCCACATATTCGAGAATCCGTTTTGCTTCCTTCGGATATAAATCCTTCATGCGTTCAATATCTTTTTCATATTCCATTTCCGTCAGATACAGATTCTGCATGGGATAGCTCATATAAAACGGCATCTTCGGCAGAGCATTTTGCTGCATGCGGAAAAATTGTTCCTGATTATAGTCCACTCTATACTCCCTATAGGTAACTTCCTTAATATAGTATGCCAGGAAGAAAAAAAGGTGCCGTGGACTCTTTTTATCTGCGAAATCCTGTTAAATGGTCTCAATCTTTTTGTATGGGGTATAACCCTCGTGAAGCATTTGGGTCTCCACCGTACCATCCGTCCTGGATATAAAACGGTACAGATTGTAGGCGCCGTCCTGATATGCAAAATCGCATCCGTTGTCCTGATAGTGCTCGTAAGTGCCCTCTCCCGGAAACACCAGAAGCTTTAAGGTATCATACGGCTCTTCGCCAACTGCCTGCCGCACCTCATAAGTCGGAAGGATTGTGCCTTCTTTTACAAACATAGGGCAGACATCTAACGGTGCATCCACAAGATAATACTGTTTTCCTTCATAGCGCTTTCTCGTCTCAAAATCATACCAGATTCCTTCCGGCAGATAAACCATCTTTTTGGTTGCTCCCTGCTCGGTAACAGGTGCTACTAAAAGATTTTCTCCGACAAGAAATTCTCCGTTTAAGTTCCAGGTTTCCTCATCATCCTGATAATGCAGTACCAACGGGCGAAGGATTGGAAGCCCGGTCTCCTCACACACATGGAACAGATCATACAGGTACGGAAGCAGACGGTAACGAAGCTCAATAAATTTTTTATGGATGGCGATGGAAGTATCTCCAAAACGCCACGGCTCCTGACGCTTGCTTCCCTTGGAGGAATGATTGCGGCAGAGCGGCGCAAATGCTGCCATCTCTACCCAGCGGCATAAAAGTTCTCCGGTACAGTCTGCGCCAAATCCTCCGATATCGGTTCCCGCAAATGCAATTCCACTCATACCAAGGTTACATAACTGCGGAATTGCCATCTGAAGATGGGACCAGAGACTCTGGTTGTCTCCTGTCCAGACGGTCGAATATTTCTGGCTTCCTGCATAGCAGGCTCTCGTAATGACAAACGGTCTTCTGCCGTTTGCAGCCTTTAATCCCTCATAAGTTGCCTTTGCCATCAGATGTCCGTAAATATTGTGCATTTCGGCATGGGTTATCGGACGGTCTTCATCTGTAAATACCACATCAAGTGGCAGTTCTCCACGGAAGCTTGCCGGCTCGTTCATGTCGTTCCAGACACCGGAAACACCCAAATCGGTCAGATATTTCTGTTTTTCTGCCCACCACTCTCTTGTTTTCGGATTTCCATAATCCGGGTAAACGGCTTCTCCCGGCCATACTTCATTGACATAAACCTGTCCGTCGGCATCCTTTGCAAAATAATCACCGGCGATTCCCTCATCGTACATGTAATAGCCTTCGTCCAGTTTTACACCCGGGTCAATGATGGTAACGGCATGATAGCCGGACTTTCCGATTTCTTTGATAATCTCTCCCGGTGCTCCGAATGCTTTCTCATTCCAGGTAAAGACACGGTAGCCATCCATATAATCAATGTCAAAATGAATCGTATCACACGGAATCTGCAGGTTTCTGTAATGCTCTGCAACGTCACGGATATCATCGGCGTTTTCATAGCCCCAGCGCGACTGGTGATAACCGAGTGTCCATCTCTGCGGCATCGGTGTTGTACCGGTCAGATAGGTGTATCCGGACACTACATCCGTCATTTTATCTCCGATGATAAAATAATAATCGAGATTTCCGTTTTCCACACCATAGAAATAATACTTCTGGTTTTCTTTTCCAAGGTTGACATAAGACTTATAGGTATTGTCAAAGAACATTCCAAAAACGCCCTGTTTCTTTAAGGTAATCAAAAACGGAATGGATTTGTAAAGGGCACGGTAATCCTCATTGTGTGCCTGCGGAATATCGGAGTTCCAGTTCTCATACTCGTAATCACGCTTATTTAAAAATCCGGTCTTATCGCCAAGTCCGTAAAACTTCTCGTCGCCGTCCATCGCTTTTACCACCTGAATCCGATGGTTTCTGCTGCTCATATCCGACACGTCATGTCCCTCTGCGCGAAGCATCTCTAAATACTCTTCGTCAATGGCATCGCCCACAGTACGTTTTCCGCGATAGTCCGCGCACAAAAGAGTACCGTCTGCCTTATAAAAATCAATCAGAAGGTTGTCATACACTTTTGCAGTCAGTGCGTCCGTTGAAATGACAAGCGCATCTCCGTCTTCTGTCACGGTATATTCTGTCGGAACCGCCTTGTCTCCTTCGATTGCCTTGGAGCGGTGCTCCTTTGTCTCATAAGGAACGAAGACATTCACGATATCTTTCCGAAGAATTTCAATCGTTCCCTCTCCATTTTCGAACTGAATCAAAACGCGGTTTTCGCATTTTTCCCAGGAAATTCTCTTTCCAAGAGCGTTATTTTGCATACTGTTTTCCCCTTTCTATTTTGCAAGGTCTTTTAATTCATTCAAAAGATCAAGGTCTGACTGTTTCACCTTCATGTTGGTTGTCAGCGCCTCTTCGCCCGGTCTTGTCACGGTAATCTCAATAATCGTTCCCTCTGTAATCTCTCTGGAAAAAACTGTATTTAAAAACGCCGCAAATTTGGGGTGATTTTCGGTAAATTTATTTTTCGCATTCATGATTTTCATGATGGAAGCCGGATTCATCATATGCAACCTCCTGATAAATGTATTTTCACTGCCACGCAGTGCCAACTTTGGCTGACACGCAGTGCCAACTCGAAAAAGCTTCGCATTTTCTCGTTGTCGGGCAGTCGCCCTATCATCCCCGAGAGCTGTAAAATATAGCCTGCAAGCAGTCTATTTTACAGCCCTCGCGTCTGCACTGCTCGTTGCTATTTCACATTATATCATGACCGCATACTCTTTTGCATCCCTCAATTTGAATTTTCGGAGACAAAACGTCCCAATCTTGCCCCAAGCCGGCTTACAATCTCATTTGAAATCGTATCCGACCACTCGGCAAATTCTTCCGCCGATATTTTTTCTGCTCCCTGTCCGCCGATAAACACCACTTCATCCTCCGGTGCCGCATCCGGCACCTCTGTCACATCGAGCAGAAGCTGGTCCATGCAGACTCGTCCCACAATCGGAACCCGTTTTCCGCGCAAAAGCGCCATTCCTCTGCCGGAGAGATTGCGCGGAATCCCATCCGCATAGCCAATCGCTGCCGCCGCAATCCGGCTCTTTTTCTCTGCCACAAAGTCAAGTCCATAGCCCGCTCCCTCCCCTGGATTTAATTCTCTGATACTTGTAATCACAGAATGAAGGGATAACACCGGAAGCAGTCCTTTTGCACGCTTTGGAATGAGCGTTCTGCTGCTTAAGATGCCGTAGAGCGCAATTCCAACCCGCGCGTAATCATAGTGACATTCGGGATAATTTAACACCCCGTAGCTGCCCTGCAGGTGTGCGGCAAACGGCTTTTTTATCTGTGTGCGCAGATATGCCACCGTCTCATCAAAACGCGCAATCTGGGTTTTCGTAAATGCAATTTCTTTTTCCTCTTCTCCATCCGAAACGCACAGATGCGAATACACGCCCCTGACATCTAAATGCGGCAGCTCCCACATGGCACAGAGTCTCTCGTGCGCATCCCAGGGAATCCCAAGCCGGTGCATCCCTGTGTCCACACCGATATGCACAGACAGCGTTCCACCTTCCTTTGCCGCATAGTTTTCCAATTGTTTTCCGTATTCTTCGTCTATAATGGTCTGGGTAATCTGATATTTAAGCAGCGTTTTTGCATATGCCGGGTCCGTGTAACCGAGCACCAGAATCTCTCCCTTAATTCCATCACGCCGCAGTTCGATTCCCTCCTCCATGGATGCCACGCAAAATGCGTCTATCCCAAGCTTCTGTAACTCTCCTGCCATCTCCGATGCGCCATGTCCGTAAGCATTTGCCTTTACCGCAGGCATCAGCTTGCAGTCCTCTGGCAGCATCTTTTTAAATTCTGCCACATTATGTGCCAGATGTTTCATATCCAGTTCAATCCATGCCCGGCTTTTTTCCATCTCTTACTCCTCTTCTTCCCCGCAGTTTCTCTTTTCCCATCCATAGCAAAAGTGAGACTGCAAATGTAGTGCTGCATACCAGCAGATAAAATATCCCATTGTGTGAAAGCACCCACGTCTTAATGCCGGATGCTCCAAGTTTCTCCACGGCTCCCAATGCCCCGCGGATAAGGATTAACATGAGCGGATGCAGCAGATAAATCCACATGGAAACCGCTCTGCACCACGCAAAGTTTTTCTCCCCTTTGATTTGAGTTTCCAGCAGTCCTTCAAACAAAAACAGCATGCAGGGCAATAACAGAAAATACATACTGTTATGTTTCTGATAACCCATCGCCCAGATAAACAGGCTTTCCGCTGTCAAAAGTCCGGCACTGATGGCACACGCCGTCCAGAGAAAGCGTTTCGACCGGGATATTTTGTACTTTGCCAGAAATACGCCAAGCAGCAAAAATACCGGTGCAAAGAAAATTCCGTTTCTCGTGTAAGCGCTCACGGTAAAGACTGCATCATAACATTTTTTCAGTACAGGAAGCCGTGCAATCAGCCCGTACCAGCTGTCCCCGAAGACACCCACCACATAAAGAGCACATGCGATTCCCAAAAGAACCTTTAAGGGATGTCTGCACCCTGCCTTATTTAAAAGGGAAAAACCACCGTTTACCAGAAGACATCCGATGACTGCCGCCGGAAGATACCACAGATGATAAAACGTTCCGTCCATCAAAATCCACCGGAGCACTGCACCGATTCCCGCCAGGATATTTCCTTTCAAAAACGCTTCCGTCGGAAGGTTTCCGGCGCGCCAGGAAAACGGCAGATACAGCACAGTTGCCGCAAGATAGAGCAACAGCAGCTTGCGCAGCGTGGAAAACAGTTTTTCTCTGAAACTTTTTCTGCCATAGCCGGACAGCACAAAAAATCCGGTGAGCATGAAAAAGTACGGCACACCCACGCGCGTCAGCCCGTAGGTAATCCACGCATCGAAGATACCGCCGTCCGCAAACGGTCCCACATGGATTGCAACAATCAGAAATGCCGCAAATAACCGCGCCGCATCAAGACTTCTGTAATCCGCCTGTCTAGTTTTCAACGTGTGCTTCCTCCGCCTCTTTAAGTGTCATTGCAATCAATTTTTCCACGACCTCTGCAAACGACAGTCCCGCCGCCTTCATCATTCCCGGATAACGGCTGTGTTCTGTGAATCCCGGAATCGTATTCACCTCGTTAAAATAAATTTCTCCCTTCGGCGTTAAAAACATATCCACTCTCGTGAACCCGCTGCACCCGAGCGCCCGGTAGATTTTTGCCGCCGTCCGCTTAATCCGCTCTGCTGTCTCTCCCGCTATCCGCGCTGGAACATGAATTTGTGAAGTTTTTAACGTATACTTTTCCGTGAAGTCAAAAAAGCCCTCCGAAAGCTCAATCTCATCGACTTCTCCAATGAGCAGCTCCTGATTTCCGAGCACGGCGCAGCCCACTTCAAAACCGGAAATTGCCTCCTCCAAAAGCACCATGGAATCATGTGTAAATGCAAGACGGATGGCATCTGCAAGCTGTCCAGGTCCCATCACTCTCGTAATGCCAAAGGAAGAACCAGCCCGAAGAGGTTTCACAAACAATGGGTAACCAAGTGCCCCTGCTGCCTCCTCTCCATCGGACGACTGAAAATTGTCGCGATATAACAGTACGGAACGCGGCACCTTTACCCCTGCGGCAGCCGCCAGTCTGTGCGCCACATCTTTATCCATTCCGATTGCCGAGGCAAGCGTTTTGCAGCCAACGATTGGAATATCTGCGAGTTCAAAGACACCCTGCACCGTACCGTCCTCTCCGTTTTTGCCGTGCAATACCGGAAACGCTGCATCTAACGGTAATTCTGTGATTCCCTGTCCCCTTCTGCCAAACACCAGCAGCCCGTGCAGGCTTCTGTCCGGTGAAACGACTGCCGGATAACATTTTTTCTCTTTAAGCCAGGTGTTTTCTGCTATTTTTTCTAATTCCCCTTCATAAAAATACCATTTTCCATCCGGTGCAATTCCGATTGGAACTGCCTCATATTTCTCCCTGTCTATATTGGCAAGCACTGCGCTTGCGGACTGTAAGGAAATCTCGTATTCACTTGAGCATCCCCCAAATAAAACTGCAATTTTCTTTTTTCTGTTCATCACTCGTATCCTCCACATTTTCATCCTGTATTGGCAAATCAAAAAAACCTGACCTGCCATGACGCAATCGTATCACAGCAAATCAGGTTACTTGTTCATTTTTCTATTAGATTTTATTAACGAATTATGAAGGTTTTCTTAGCACTTTTTTGGGAAGTGTCACCCGAAATTCCATTCTTCCGTCCGAGTAGTCCGCCACGATGGTTCCGCCGTGCAGTTCCACAAGTTCCTTTGCAATCGCAAGCCCAAGCCCTGCGCCGCCCTTGTTCGTCTGCCTTGCCTCATCCATCCGGTAAAATTTTTCAAAAATGTGTGCAAGCTGTTCCTGTGTCATCGGCTCTGCCGGATTGGAAAATGAAACTTCTGTCTCCTGCTCGCGCTCCTTCGCCTGGATACGGATTGTGCTGCCAGGCGTGCTGTAGTGAATGGCATTTCTTAATAAATTTAAGAATACCCTCGCAAGTTTCTCAGGACTTCCGTAAACCGTACACTCCTCCGGTACTAGAATTTCCACCGTTTTATTATCTTCCTGCAGGGATGGATATACCTCCTCCGTCATCTGGGAAATCATATAACAGAGGTCAATTTCTTTCTCCTCCGCAGAAATATCCTGTCTGCTGTAGCGGGCAATGTCAAAAAATTCATTCACAAGCCCCTCTAACCGCAGCGCCTTTTCCATAATAATCCCCAAAAACTTTTCTCTCTGTTCTTCCGTTAAATCCGGCATTTCCTGCATCAGTTTTAAATATCCAATTACAGACGTAAGTGGCGTCCGGATATCATGTGCCAGGTACATCACCATTTCATCCTTCTTCTGCTCTGCCGTCTCAATGTCTGCAAACTGCTGGGCAAGCGTTTCCTTAACGAGCGTTAATTTCTGCTCCATCGGCTTTATTTCCTCTGACAGGCGAATCGCCTCCGTCTTCCGGTCCATCAACGCATCCATTCCGGCATCAATTTCCCGGAAATACTTCATAAACCAGTTCAAAAAGAAGCGCAGTAACAGGAAAAAGCAAAACAGTGCCGCTATCAGTATAAAAAAGTCAAAATTGTGCCGGAATACCTCCGTGTAATAGTCTAACGCCTGCTCATAGCTCATCCCAAACCACATCAGCACGTCCACCACAAAGTTTGCGATATGCCCGAATAATACATAGATGTATAAAAACCATATCATAAAAAACGACAGACTGATTAACGCAATCATCTGCCAGAAAATCTTGCGTTTCAGTCTGCCGTACCCATCCTTTTTCCGAAAAAATTCTCTTTTAGCCATCAATTTTGTACCCCACTCCCCAGACCGTCTTTATCATCTGGCTCTGCTCTGCGGTATCGCCGATTTTTTCCCGGATGTGCCGGATATGCACTGCCACCGTGTTATTACTCTTGCTGTAGTAATCATCCTTCCAGACCGCATGAAACAACTCTTCCCCGCTTACCACATTTCCCTTTTTCTCACACAGTGTCTTTAAAATCGTATACTCTGTCGGTGTCAGCGCCACTTCCCTGTCATTGACATAACACAGATGTGCCTGTGGAACCAGACAGATGACGCCGCAGTAAATCCGTTCTCCCGTCTCTGCCTTCTGGTTCGTCCGCTGTGCCTGTGGCTCTACCGCTCCCTCTACGGTTCCGTAGCGCTTATATCTGCGAATCTGTGCCTTGACCCTTGCCACAAGCTCTAGTGGAAAAAACGGTTTTGTCACATAATCATCGGCTCCCAACGTAAGCCCTGTGACCTTGTCAAGCTCTCCGTCCTTGGCTGTCAGCATGATAACCGGATAATTATCGTGCTCCCTGATTTTACGGCACAAATCAAAACCGCTCATCCCGGGGAGCATCACATCCAAAAGTGCCAGGTCAAATCCGCCTTCCTCAATCCTTGCCAGGGCTGTTTTTGCATCGTAGCACTTTTCAACGGCAAAGCCCTCGCCCAGCAGATAAAATTCTACTAAATCTGCAATTTCTTTTTCATCGTCCACGACCAGAATCCGTCCATCCATCCCGTCACACTCGTTTCATACAAATATCGTTCAAGCAGCAATTCTCACAGTGCGGTTTCGTGCGCGCCGTGCAGACCTCACGCCCATGGTCGACCAATCTGTGACAAAACTGGTTGCTCTCCTCCGGCGGAATCAGCTTCCAAAGCTCCATCTCCACCTTCTTTGGCTCCTTGATACCATCAACTAATCCCATCCGGTTGACCAGACGGATGCAGTGTGTGTCTGTCACGATTGCCGGTTTTCCAAATACATCCCCCATCACGAGATTCGCACTTTTCCTGCCGACACCGGGAAGCGAAAGCAGTGCGTCAAAATCCTCCGGCACCTTTCCGCCGTATTCATCCCGCAGAATTTTCATGCAGGCGCTGATATCCCTTGCCTTGCTGTTTCCAAGACCGCAGGGACGCACCAGCTTCTCAATCTCCTCGACCGGCGCATCCGCAAGCGCGTTCACATCCGGAAATTTCGCATATAAATCCTGTACCACAACGTTGACCCGCGCATCCGTGCACTGTGCCGCAAGCCGCACAGAAACCAACAATTTCCACGCCTCATCGTAATCTAACGTGCAGTCTGAATCTGGATATTCTTTTTTCAGACGGGCAATGATTTCTTTTGCCAAATTCTTCTTTGTCATTCTTCTACGCTTTCTTTTCCCAAAACATCATACTAAAGCTCACAAACAAAATCGCACAGGAAATCCAGATAGTGCGGACACCAAACCGCAGGGAAAGCACCCCGCCAATTCCTGCTCCGACTGCAAAAATGGTAATGATTCCAAAATAATAGAGTGCCTGTCTTAACTGCTCCGGCTTTCTTTCTCTCATGTATACGGAAATTGCGGCCGTGCCGCTTCTTAAATTTCCGATACACATCGTGCTTGCATAGGAATAACCGTCCACCTTGCGGAAGGTCTGTACCTGCATCGCACATGCCAGTGATACAAGAATCGTTGCAGCCATATTGAAATCATTCGGAATAAAACCGACTACAAACAGGATAAAAATTTCTGCAAGAAGGATGCCCTGTCTCCAATGCAGTTTTTTTGCATATTTAAAGTGGCACTGTACCTGCTCCGCAAGCAGTACCCCGATTGCAAACGCGATTAACGGCAGAAAATAGCGCAGTCCCGCAATCCATTCCCCCGACATAAAATGCTGGCTCATCAACACCACATTTCCAGTCTGGGCATTGGCAAATACCTGGTCTCTGGTATTATAGGTATACGCATCCTGAAAGCCGCCGGACAGCGCCAAAAACGCACTGTTACAGAACGCCTCCGACATCTGTTTTCTATTTTCACTCATTATAAAACTCCTCTTTTGAATTCTTTTAGCGGTTTCCCCAGGTACTTCTGGAAAATAAAATCAGAATTGGGAAAATCTCCAGTCTTCCCGCTAACATATCGAGAATCAACACCAGCTTGGAAAGGACACCAAATCCGCCAAAATTACAGGTTGGACCTACTGCATCAAGTCCCGGACCGATATTATTGAGGCATGAAATTACAGATGTAAATGTTGTTGTCATGGAAAACCCATCGATTGCCACAACAAGAAAACTTACCAGCAGCAGAAATACATACGCAGCCAGATAAGCATTCGTATTTTCAAGCACTTTTTCATCCACTACATGCCCATTCATCCGCACCACCTGTACCTTCTGCGGGTGAATAATCTGACGCACGTTGCGGTGCAGACTCTTGAGCACTAAGATTGCCCTTCCGCACTTAAATCCTCCACCCGTACTTCCGGCACTTGCGCCGATAAACATCAGTCCAAGCAGTATCGCCTTGGAAAAGCTTGGCCACAAATCAAAATCTGTCGTGGCAAAACCGGTCGTTGTAATGATACTTGCCACCTGAAATGCCGCATGGCGGACGGTTTCTTCTAACGTGCCGTAAAATCCGTGCAGATTAAGGACGATAAGTACCGTACTGCACAGAATAAGTCCCAGGTAGACCCTCAGTTCCTCATCCCATAACACCTGTAAAAACTGCCTGCTTAAAAGCAGATAATAGCAGGTAAAATTCACACCAAATAACAGCATAAAAACCGTGCAGACATTCTGAATATAAGGGCTGTAACCCGCTATACTGTCATTTCGGATGCCAAATCCCCCCGTTCCCGCCGTTCCAAGTGCCGTGCACACCGCATCAAACACCGGCATATTGCCAAGTAACAGGAAAATAAAATCTAAGATTGTAAGCACAATATAGAGCAGATACAAAATCCGCGCTGTCTTTTTCATCTTCGGAACAAGTTTTCCGACGCTTGGTCCCGGGCTTTCTGCGCGAAGCAGGTGCATCGTAAATCCCTTGCTGTTCTCGCTTCCCACCGATACCGCAAGAACGAACACGAGCACTCCCATGCCGCCTAACCAGTGGCTGAAACTGCGCCAGTATAAAATACCTTTTGACAGGCTTTCCACATCCGAAAGAATCGATGCTCCCGTTGTAGTAAAGCCGGAAACCGATTCGAAAAGCGCATCAATAAAGGACGGAATCTCCCCCGAAAAATAATAGGGCAGACATCCAAGCAGCCCCATGATAATCCAGCTCACGCCCACGCAGACGAGTCCTTCTCTCGCATGGAACCCACGTTTTGTCTTACGGCAAAGCACCAAAAGCAGTGCCGCCAACACCAGTGTAATTCCCATGGCAATTAAAAATCCCTGCACTGCTGCAGATTCCCGCTCAAAAATACTGATTAAAAGAGCCGGCACCATAAATGCCGCCTCCACAAACAGCATTTTTCCGATGAACCTGCCCATCATTCTATAATTCATAACCCATCCTCAACTTATTCAAAAATATCATTTAGCTGATAAATGACTTTTCCTCTGATTGTAACTACAATAACCGTATCTCCCTTTGAGAAGAACGAATTACCGTTTGGAATCTCCTGTCCGGATTCTTTTGTGATACACACAATCAGAACATTTTTCTTAATCTTTAAATCACGTAACGGCTCCCCGCAATGCATGGTGTTCTCGTCAACACGGAATTCCAGTGCCTCTGCCTGTCCATCTGCAATGAAATGAACGGACTGGGCCGCACCGGTCTGGTCCTCAATCGCACGCACATAACGCACAATCGTATTACTGCAAAGTTCCTTCGGACTAATGGTACTTCCAAGCGGAAGGTCGCTTAAAATGCTGCTGTTTCCCACACGACTTACTTTTGTAATAACCTGCGGTACTCCGCGCACGCTGCCGTACATGGAAATAACCATGTTTAACTCATCGACTCCGGTCATTGTCACAATTGCATCGCAGCTTCCGATTCCCTCACGCTCTAAAAGATATTCACTGCTGGCATCTCCCTGCACAATACTGGTATTGGGCAAAAGTCCTGCCAGTTCCACGCAGCGGTCATGGTTCTGCTCAATAATCTGCACTGCAACGCCACTCTTTTCAAGACGCTCTGCCAGATAATAGCTGATTCTTCCACCTCCGCAGAGAATGACTCTTCTTGCCTTGTGCGTGATGATTCCAAGATTTTTCAAAAGAATTGCAAGTTCCTTCGCCGGAGCGGTTACAAAGATGCGGTCTCCCTCACGGAGCACAAAATTACCATCCGGCGCAACTGCCTGCCCGTTGCGCAGTACAATGCACACCAGAATCTTACATTTTACAATGGTATTCATATCATTTAATACCACATTGCATAATTTGCTGTCCGCATCCACACGCAGCTCTACAATTTCAACGCGCCCTTTTGCAAATGTATCACGCTTTAAAAAGCCAGGGTACTTCAAAAGTCGTTCAATTTCAAGTGCGGTCTGTTTCTCCGGGTTCACAGCCAAAGACAGCGTAAACACGTCCCACATTTTATTAATCTGATCCGTATATTCCGGATTCCGGATTCGGGCAATCGTATGGAGATTCGGATTCATTCCATGGGCAGTCATACAACACAACAGATTAATCTCGTCCGCACTGGTTGCTGCGATTAAAACATCGGCATCCCGCACGCCCGCCTGCTGTAAAATACTCATGGACGCACAGTTTCCCTGTATCGCCATAATATCATACTGTTCGGAGCTGTTCTCCAAAACCATCTGATTTGCGTCAATTAATGTCAGATCATAGCCTTCCGCGGAGAGCTGTCTGGTCAAGGTTGCACCCACCTTACCGTCTCCTGCAATAATTATCTTCACTACAGAACTCCTTTATCAATGATTTTCATTCCTTTATTATATCATCTGTTTTTAGAAAGGCAATCAAATCCGGTATTTTTCCCGTTATCAGATGACGGTCATACGGTAGCCAACTCCTAATTCATTCTTAATATAATTCTCTTTTCCGGGCTTTGCGCCAAATTTTTTACGGATATTCGCCATATTCACCTGCAGCTTTTTGATGCTGCCGGCATCACTGTAACCCCAGATTTCTTTGTTGATAAACTGATAGGTCAACATTTTTCCGGCATGCTCAGACAAAAGTGCAATGATATTATATTCCGTCTGCGTCAGTTTAATTTCCTCTCCGGCAATTGTTACGGTTCTCGCATCATAATCAATGATAAGCTGCCCGCTCTCAAATTTCCCACCCGGCAATTTTCCGTCATCCGACCGGTGTGAGGTCGTCCGAAGTACAGAGCGCACACGCGCCACAAGCTCCCCGGAACCAAATGGTTTCGTCACATAATCATTTGCTCCAAGATTTAACGCTTCCACCTTATCCTGCTCATCTGCGCGCGCAGAGAGTACGATTACCGGCGTCAGGTCGGTCTTTCTTACATTTGCAAGAAATGTCATGCCATCCTTATCCGGCAGTCCCAGGTCAAGTATTACAAGGTCCGGTCTGTGTGACGCATACAAAAGTTCCCCGCTCTGGCAGGAACGTGCTGCAAGCGCCTGATAACCGTTCGCTTCCATCAGTGTGCTAAGAAGGTTATTGATATGCTCCTCGTCTTCAATAATGAGGATTTTATATTTATTATTGTTCATCCGTCAAATCCTCCATATCCAGGGCAAACTTAAAAAAAGCGCCGCCGTCTTTGCGGTTTCCGGCCACAATTTTTCCGCCGTGTGCTTTTACAATTGTCTGACACACAGAAAGTCCAATGCCCCAGTTACTTTTTTTGCAGTCCGCAGACACTTCCTTCGATGGGGAATTTCCATTAAAAATATGTTTTAATTTTTCTTCCGGGATTCCGCAGCCGTCGTCCCAAATCTCAAAAACAGCCTTTTTCTCTTCCACGGCGACCCGCAGGGATAATTCGTGCATCCCTTTGGCATGCTGTACTGCGTTTTCCAGCAGATTGATTAATACCTGCTCCATTAAAATGGCATCCATCGGTATCACAATCAACTCATCCGGTATGAAAAGTTGTACTTCCTGCGAGCCATAGCGCTTTTGAAACCGCACTAAAACGGAATCCAACAACTCATCGAGTGCAATCGGTGTCTTGATAATCTTAACGTTATCACCATCTAGTCTTGTAATCGACAACAGATTTTCCACCATCCGGTACAGCCACTCGGAATCCTGTCTGATTCCTTCTAACATCTGGTCTTTCTGTTCTTTGGTAAATTCATCTTTTGATTCCAACAGTGCAGAGCTTGCGCCATAGATTGTAGTAAGAGGTGTCCGTAGATCATGCGATACCGCACGGAGCAGATTTGCCCTCATCTTCTCTTTTTCGCTCTCTTCCTTAATCTGTTCCTGGTATTTTATCTTGTTTGTGATGCCGCACGTAATCAGCGTAATCGCAATCATAATCACCGCGGAAACCACATTCTGCGGAATTGTAAAATTAATCCTGAAATAAGGAAAAGTAAATGCGTAGTTCACTGCCAGCACGCTGCACACCGATGCCAATACTCCATAGAAGTAACCATCGGTAAGCACCGCAATTAAAAACACGCAGAGAGCAAAAATCGTCGGAATCAGTTCATTATTTTCAAAAATTCTCTGGATGTAAAGGCACAGGAAAAACCCTGCCAATAAAATCACCACAAGAATCGCCATATTCTTTAGTATTTTTGCCGCTGTTTTCATACGTTTATCCCTGCTGTTCTCCCATCTTTTCCGCCATTATAGCACACAGTCAGTTAAGAGACGGCTAAAAAGAAAATCCTTCCCGAATGCTGTCATAGTGCAAAAAGATTCCCTCTTCTGCCAGCGCTTTAATTTCCTCCGCAGTCGCAAAGCGGTATCCGTCCGTCTCTGCCTCCTGCAACTGCAAATCATCCTCTGAAAAATCTGCACGGAAGCGATACACATCCACAAAATAATTATCTCCCTCTCCCGGATTATCCCTGCGATAAGTAAACAGATAGCCGCCGTCCCAGCCTGTCACGTCAAGCCCTGTCTCCTCTCTGATTTCCCTTTTCACCGCCTCTTCTGAGGTCTCTCCAGCCATCGCTGCTCCTCCAGACACTTCCCACCAGCCGGGCGCCCATGCCTTGGTCATTACGCGCTTTGTAATTAAAAATTTTCCATCCGGTCTCGCTATAATTCCAAGCACCGTCAAATGATACTCTCCATCCTTTAAGCTCCAGTCGTTCCGCTTCATTGTGCGTCCGGTCGGTTTCTTCTTAGCATCATAAATATCCCAATACTCCATCTTTTCTCTCCTCCCATTTCTTCCTGCCTTGTATTATGCGCTATTTGCCGCTCCTGGTCAAGCATAGCCGCTGTTTCCTATGAATAAAAAAAGGTATCCCGGATGTTACTCCGGGATACCTTTTTTATCATTGTACTACTTTTGTTTTACTGTTTTATTTTACTGGTTTTTCCAGTTGTCATACTGGGTCTGGAACTCAGCTAATACATCCTGGTATCCAGCCTCGTCAAGAGCTGCCTGGTATGCTTCAAGTGTTGCATCGATATCAGCTGTTGCAATACCACCATTCTCAAGCGGGAAACCATAGGTTTCAAATACGTTCTGGCAAGCAGAGAACTGTGCCTCTACCGGTGTCTTGTCGAAACGGAAACCTGCTGCTGGAGATGTCTTAGCACCACCGTTGAAGTCTTTGTATAAATCAGCTTTGTTTTCCGGCTCACCTGCAACTGGTGTTACGATTGTAGCGGAAGCTGACTCCCACATGGAGTGGTTGTACTTCTCAGAAGTCTGAACAACCTGGCCGTTCTCATCGTAAGTATAATCTTCACCTTCGATACCAAATGTCCACATATCAGCTAATTTGCTGTCTGTGTATAAGAGACCCATGAAATCAACACAAGCTTTTGCCTGCTCAGCAGAGCTGTTAGCAGTTACACACCATACAGAACCAAGAGCTGATGTAGAATGTGCCCATCTGCTTGTAACTGGTGCCATTGCAACATCCTGGCCATAACGGGAATTTGCTTCTGCGTTAACCGGGATATCTGTCCACCAGGAAAGTCCCCAATCCTGTGTCTGTGTTGTGGTATCAGTTGTTGTCTTTGTTACATCATCCTCAGAGATATAACCTTTTTCTGCCCAGTCAGCCATTAAAGTACAGAACTCTTTGTACTCGTCTGTCTGGATGGTATCTACAACTTCGTTGGTATCCTTATCAACAGCTACCCAGTTTGCGGTAGAATCTGCGGTAAAGAAATCAAATTTGTCAATGTAGAATCTGTAGAACATTGCGGTCTTCTGGGTCAGCCATGGATATTTTAATCCTTCGCTCTTAGCATCTGCAAGCATTGGCTCAATATCCTTTAAGGATTTAATAGAGGACATATCCCAGCCGTACTTGTCAACTAAGTCCTGACGAGCCATGATATCGTAACCTTCTACGTTGTCCTTATATACCGGGATAAAGTAGATTTTTCCATCATACTTGGTTGCTTCCCACTGTCCTTCATCCATGGAGTTGTAAAGGTCTGTACCCTGGATGATGTCTGTCAGGTCATAAACTGCATTCTTTGGAACAAGATCGTTTGTACCGATTACGCTCTCCCAGGAAGCTGTCCACAACAGGTTAATTTCGTTGTTTGCTAATGCAAGGTTTGCCTTATCGGTATATTCACCGGAACCGATATCGGTCAGATTAATCTGAACATTAATCTTGTCGCCAATGTACTCATTGACTGCATCCTGCACTTTTTTCACCTGATCCGTATCCGGATTTGCAAGGTTGAACGTTGCTCTGGTAACGTTAATTGTTACTTTGTCTCCGGAAGAAGCTGCTGCATCCCCTGTGCCAGCAGAATCTGATTTCTCAGTCGGAGTTGTACCAGCATTTGCACCTGAGTTTGTGGTGCTGTTTCCGCCACATCCGGCTAACAGTCCGACAGCCATTGTGGTTACCATTGCGGTTGAAACTAACTTGCTCATCACTTTTTTCTTCATAAAAATTCCTCCCTTTAAAATTTGTTTTTTATTCTTAAGATGCTATCTGGCATCCAGAATACCATTTGAATTGTAACTTTAACCCTTTACAGAACCTACCGTAAGACCTTTTACGAAGTATTTCTGGAAGAAAGGATATACTACCATGATTGGTGCAATTACCGCTACTACAGTTGCCATTGTTGCGGAATACTGCGGAATATTTCCTCCCATCGCTGCTCTCGCTGCTGCCGGAACGTTGGAGTTGTTTAACAGGAACTCGATACTCTTCTGAATATTTACCAGCAAAAGCTGTAATGGTTTCTTGTTATCGGATGATATGTATAACAATGCATTCTGCCAATCATTCCAGTATGCGGTTGCCATCATAAATCCTACGGCTGCCATAGATGGTTTTAACAGTGGCAGTGTAATCTGGAAGAATGTTCTGTACTCGCCTGCACCATCGATTTTAGCGGCTTCCATCAATTCCTGCGGAATACTGTTCACGATGTAGGTTCTTAAGATAATAACGTTCATCGTGCTGACACATAATGGTAAAATCAGTAACCATAAGCTGTCTTTCAAGTGATAATAACTTGTAAAGATAATGTATCCGGAAAGCTGTCCTCCGTTGAACAGCATCGGAATCAGCAAATATACGGAGAGAAACTTGGATAATTTAAATCCGTTTCTACTGATGGCGTAGGCAAACATTGCCATTACCATAAGTCCAAGGAATGTACCAAATACGGTGACAAAAATGGTAACGCCGTAGGAGGTAAGGAGCTGTTTTCCATATCGGAATACTGCGTTAAATCCTGCCATGGACCATTTCGCCGGGAAAAAGCTGAAACCATTCTGGTTAATCGCCATCTCATCCGTAAATGCGGAGATGAATACCAGCAAAATTGGTAATCCGCAAAACAGTGTATACAACAGAAGGAAGAAACCTAAAATGTATTGTCCTACTCCCTTTTTCTCTCTTCTGGACGGTGCCAAATCGGCAGCATTTCCTTTTTTTCTGCTCATATCAATCACCCTTCCTTTCCTAGAACAATGCATTTTCCGGTGCAATCTTACGAACCATACCATTCGCAAATAACATCAGCAACAGTCCCACAACGGATTGGAAGAAACTCGTCGCAGCCGTAAATCCGAAATTGGAATTCTTAAATATCGCGTTCAATACGTAGGAATCAATAACCTGTGTCGTCGGATACAAAATACCACTGTTTCTGGTTACCTGATAGAAAAGACCTGTATCAGATCTCATAATGCTTCCTACTGAGAGTAACAGCATAACGGTAATCATCGGAACCAGTGCCGGAAGCGTGATGTTCTTAATCTGCTGCCACTTGTTTGCTCCATCAATCTCTGCTGCTTCATATAATGCGGTATCAATTCCTGATAACACTGACATATAAAGTACGGAGCCATATCCAACGCTGTTCCAGATTTTAACAATTGTTAAAATCAACGGCCACACACTCGGCGTCGAATAAAATCTTGTTGACATTCCCAATGTGTTATTCAAAATACCGGTATCAGTACTGATGAATGCATATACGATAAACTGTACTGCTGCATAGGAGATGAATACTGGAATAATCATAACCGTCTGCATTACTTTGCCGACCTTTTTAAATACAAACTGGTCAATCGCAATGGCAAGTACTACGTTTAATAAAGTTCCAATTGCGGTAAAAATCACATAATACATTAATGTGTTTCTGGTCATCGTAATAAACGTGGACTTGGAAGCCAACAGATATTTGAAGTTTTCCAGTCCGTTCCACGGGCTTGCCCAAATTCCCTTGGTGTAATCAAAGGATTTGAATGCCATCACAAGACCTGCCATCGGTACGTACATGATAAAAAACAAAATCAGAAACCCCGGCAGAGCCATAACCACGTGTGCCCGATGCGTCCATGTGTTTTCCAAAAAACCTTTCACTTTTTTCATATTGAACTCACTCCTTTTTTAATTGATGTCTGCCACTGTCTGCCCTTCGATCATATGTCCCCTAGCCATATACGTTTCTAAAACAGTGGAACGTGGCTTCTCAATCAGATTAATCAGTTTCTCAGCAGCATTTCTGCCGATGTCTACGGTATTCTGCCAGTAAGTTGTCAGCACCGGGTCAATCTGTGAAGCAAGGAGGATTCCGTCATACCCCGCAATAGAAATATCCTGCGGTACCTTCATCCCTCTGTTCTTCGCCATGTTCATACCACCGATTGCTGAGAAATCATCCGGATAAATAATGCAGGTTGGCGGGTCTTTCAAGGCAAGAAGCTCATTGGTAAGAATACCTGCCGTATAAGAATCTCTGTACTTTCCTTCCCTTACATAACTTTCCGGAACCTCGATTCCTTTCTCTTCCAAAAAACGGTAATACGTGGAAAGACGATTAGTAGTTACGGAAGAATCTTCTCCATGGATATATGCGATTTTCCGATGTCCCTTCTGGTAGATGTACTGAAGCAGTGCCTGTATTCCATCTACATTGTCTGACATAACGGAAATTCTTCCATTGAACATATAGTCAACGGTTACAACCGGTAAATCACTCTGTAAAAGTTCAATCACCTGCGGATCCTTGTAATCCACAATTGTAATCATGACCCCATCCATTCCCCGATAGATGCTATGTTCCAGATAGGACATTGAGTCTTTGCGCAGCCTCGAATTATTCAGGAATGTGATATCATATCCTCTGTTCTCAGCAGTCACCTTGAAGTTTTCAAGCACCTGTGCGAAATAATCATGTGTCAGTCCGCTGCCTGAGTTCTCCTTGTAGAGCACCCCGAGGTTATAACTCTTACGGGTTTTTAATGCTCTGGCTGAGTAATTTGGATGGTATCCCATTTCCTTCGCGGTTCGTTTGACCAGCTCCCTAGTTTCCTCTCCTATGTCACTATGGTTATTCAATGCCTTACTCACCGTAGCAACTGACACCCCACACGCCGCTGCGATGTCTTTCATGGATACCATACGGATTTACCCCTTTCCTAGTTATTGTCCTTCTTCTTCCTTTCTCCCCCAGCACTCTGATTCTGTGCTGTCAATTCCTTAATCGTTTTCGTACTTTTACTATATGTCAATTGTCCGAAAAAAGCAATATATTTTCGCTCGTTTTTCGTCATTTCGTCTTTTTCTACACTTTTTGCAACGTATTTTTAGGTATTTTACCCATTGTACTTTGGATTTTATTGTTTCCATCGCATTTGTTTCTATATCGTTTTCCCTTATTCTTGTATATTTATTCAATAAAATGGTCTTCTGTTTTGTGCAGTTTCTCCGAAACCCTTGTATTTTCAATGTTTTCTAAAGTATTTTAGCTTTTATTTTATTTTCTTAATCGTTTTCGTTTATTTTCGTTATGTATGTTTAAACATTGACAAAAGCCCCGTCAATGGAACATGTAACTATCCACTGACGGGGCTTTGTTTCTTTCTTATTCGTAAATCACATATTCTTTTCCATCCCGGATCATAACCGGAATCACATCAAGCGGTGCCGGAACCGTCACGGTCTGACCACCCTCATAAACCTGTTTCGTGTAGGCATCTGTCCAGGAAGCACCCTTTGGCAGATAAATCGTCCGTGTTGTGGCACCTGCCTCCATCACCGGCGCAACCAAAAGGTCCGGTCCAAACATATAGGCGTCTTCTGTCTCCCAGCAGGTCTTATCCTCCGGGAAGTCATAAAACAGCGGACGCATTACCGGAGCACCGGTCTCACTTGCCGTCTTCATGCACTCTCTGATATAAGGACGCAGTCTCTCGCGGATAAACAGATATTTGGAAAGAATCTTGTAATTGTCCTCTCCAAAGCTCCAGACCTCATTGTCCTGTCCGCTTGTGAGCTGTCTTACACCGTTGCGGAACTCCTGCTCTCTTTCGTACCACGGGGAACGCTCTCCATGCATACGGAATACCGGGCAGAAAGCGCCCCAGGCAAACCAGCGCACCAAAAGTTCCTGGAAATTCTTATCCTTGATATCACCGCCAAGGAATCCGCCGATATCGGATGTCCACCACGGGATTCCTGCCATTCCCATGTTAAGGCCTGCCTGAAGCTGCTCTCTCATGGAACGGAACGAAGAATAAATATCTCCTGACCAGGTTAAAACACCATATTTCTGGCTTCCTGCCCATGCACAGCGCACAAGACTCATCACGTCCTTCTCGCCTTCTGCCTTTAAACCTTCGTAAAATCCTTTTGCATAGCCGACCGGGTAGGTATTCGTGCACTGTAATGCCGGTCCTGCATAGTAACGATAATTGTCGAAGTCATACGGTCCATACTCCGGTTCTGCCTCGTCTAACCAGAAGCAGCGGATTCCGAGTTTGTAATAGTTCTCCTTGCAGCGCTCCCAGACAAACTTCTGTGCGCCCGGATGTGTGGCATCGTAAAAAATGGTATTTCCCATCCAGGTCATGTGGTCCGGATTGCCACGATCCGCATTTACCAGATATCCCATATCATTCATTTTTCCAAAGTTCTCGCTGCGCTCATCAATCGTCGGCCACACGGATACGACGGTTTCAATGCCAAGCTCTTTTAATTCCTTCACCATCGCTTCCGGATCCGGCCAGTCAAGCGGCTCAAACTTGAAATCGCCCTGCATCGTCCAGTGGAAGAAGTCAATGACAATGGCATCCATCGGCAGTCCGCGCTTTTTATGCTCTCTTGCGACTGCAAGCAGCTCTTCCTGATTGCGGTAGCGAAGTTTGCACTGCCAGTAGCCAAGTCCGTATTCCGGCATCATTGGCGTTCTTCCGGTTGCCAGCGAATACTGTGCCTCAATCTCTGCCGGGGTATCACCTGCTGTAATGAAATAATCGAGTTTTTTCGTGCTCTTTGCATACCATTCGGTCTTATTGGTTCCAAAAGATGCTGTACCGATTGCCGGATTATTCCAGAAAAAGCCGTAACCTCTGCTTGATACCATAAACGGAACGCTCGCCTGGCTGTTTCTATGCGCAAGTTCCAAGACAGCACCTTTTTTATTTAAGTTCTTTTCCTGGTACTGTCCCATACCGAAAATCTTCTCATCGTCATACGCCTCAAAGCGTGCGGTCAGTTCATAATCAGAACTTCCCTGTACCGGCTTTAATTCTCTTGCATCAATTCGAAGCGGTACACAGTAGCGGTTAATGCGGTTACGGTTGCGCCAGTATTCCTCGGTTAAAAGTTCTCCCTTCTGATTATAGAAGGAAATCCATCCCTCATGGGAAACCTTTGCCGTAATCTTTCCATTGACAAGTTTTGCCTGCGTTCCGGTCTGGTGGTACTTTGCCCACTCATCACCGCGATACCACGGGTCTGTCACATCGATGGTTTCAAATGAAATCTCTACTGGGACGTCTTCCATCTTTTCTGTCAGTGCCCAGTCGTTTGCATCCATCACCGGCTGTCCGGTCATGCGCACACGCAGGGAATTTGCTCCCCACGGCTCAATCCAGGTCTGATATTTGCCGTCTGCAATGATTAACTTATTGTTTTCCTGATAAATGTGCATTTCCATCCTCCTTTTATTCTGTCGGAAGCTCTGTTCCGTACTTCACGCCATTTGAACCGGTCGCCAGATAAAATCTGCCAAATACGCGGCAGTCTCCGTCAATACTGTTGATTTCCCCAAACATCTGGCGGTCGTCATTTAATTTTACAAACGTCTTTCCTTCGTCTAAAGTGCGGTAAAAACCGTACACTCCGTCAATCACGGCATTACAGTAGACTGCCTTTGCATCCTTCTCGTAATCGCCGTCCGGTGCACCAAGTCCAAGCCCCATGCGGTAGACAATATCGCCCTCTTTTGTAAGCCGCCTTACTGCCACTTTATCTTCTTTCTTATCATAACAGAGTTTCCAGAGTCCACCGTCTGCAAGCGCCAGATAAAAGATGCCGCTCTTTCCGGTCTCGCCGCGCACCTCTGTCTTATTTGCACAGTCAATCAATCCGAAGTCCTTTTTCGGGAACTTCTCCGGAAGCATGTATTCTTCAAATGTAAGTCCACCGTCATGGCTGATATAAAAATCAGATTCCATTCCAAAGCCGTAAAACAATTCGCTGTCCATGCGGTCGGAATAAACCTTGACATTTCCGGTTGCTTTCTGGCTGCCGTCTGCCTTAAAAACCTTACAACAGGAAAATGTTTTTCCCGCATTCTGGCTTACAATCATTCTGCTCACCGGAAGCTCGATACAGTTTGCAATCGACCAGACGATGTTCTGTCCATCCGGCGACATTGCCACCCAGCCGGAATTGACATTCGGATGCTCAATCTCATGCAGTGCACCATCGATTTCCTCCGTCAGTCCAAACGGCATTTTAAGGCGTGTGAAGGTCTTTCCGTAATCTTCGGATAAAATCAGTCCGCCGAGCGTTTTGCCCGTCCAGTTGCCCCTTGGTGTCACCACAATTTTCTCCGGGTGTGCATCCGAAAAATCTGCATTGATACAGGTGATATAACGGTTTCCATCTGCATCCGCAAAAGAGTTCCCACACGGCGTATCCAAATCCTCAAATGCGAATCCGCCCAGGTCTCCTAAAATATCAAGAACCTGTACCGGACCCTTGGGCAGACTGTAGACATTTAAATGCACCGTCTCCTCGATTCCGTCGCACCAGTCGGTAAATTTGCAGACCTCACCTTTCAGGTTTCTGGTGCGGAATACGCCTGTGCCGGAATTAAACCATGCCTCGTTATCGTCAAACGGGTTGATTTTGATATCGCTTAACCAGTGAATCAGGGAATGTCCGCCGTTACATTCCGGGCGCATATAAGGTGCGCGGAACGTGATTTCTCCATCCACAAGGTCATATAAAATCTGTTTCCAGCTCATGCCGTAATCCATTGAGAGAAAGACACTGTCTCCATCATCCTTTACGATGGTAGAGGTAACTAACATCCCGGGCGTCTGTCTTGATGCGCTGATACCGGAAAATCCATAGTCTAACGCATCCTCCGGCGATAACTGCGTAAGCCCGCTTCCGGTCACCTTTGTATAAGTTCCCGGTGTGATTTCTTCCATTTCGCCGATGCTTCCGTCTGACAGTAATGGATAACGTGCAATTCTTCCGTCAATCGTATCGCCGGAATCACAGCTATAACCGTTTTCTATGACATAAGAACGTCTTCCGGTTGAAGCGAAGGTGATATAAAGCCATTTTTCATCAACACAGCAGCGCTGTGCAACAAGTCCGTTGAATCTGCAGCCCTCTATCATGCGGCTTTTGGGCTCCTGCATTTCTGCAAAATGTGCTCCCTCATCGTAAGAGATATATAAGCTGTGCCCGCGCAGATTCTCGCTTTGTCTCGTCGTCACGCCGGCAGTTGCCACAATTAAGGCGTTTCCAATTTTCTTTACAAATGTAAGATATTGTTCCTGCAATGCGGCAAGCTTCTCCCAGTGCTTTCCGTCGTCCGTGCTTTTTAAAAGTCCTTCCTGCTGGCTGGCAAAATACAGGGTATTTCCATCCACAAGCAGACGCTCATCGGTACCGCGTCCGTTTAAGTTTCCGTGAATCATGACCGGAATCTTTTCATAGAAAAAATGCTCTCCATAATCCGAAGAGACTGCTAAAACGCCGGACTGCTCTTTATTCACGCCGCAGGCGATGTAAAGACTTCCGGGTCTGTTTTCATCCAACGCAAGGGAGATTGGAAATGTCTCGCTCAAATCCTCCATCGTGACGTGCCCAATCAGACTGACCCAGCGCTGATTTGCGGCATCAAAACGATAGGTTCCGCCGATATCCGTCCGGATGTATAAGACATCTTTTTCTTTCTCCGAATAAAGAAATCCTGTCACATATCCGCCCCCCGGAATCGGAAGATTACGGTACTCGTAAGGTATCTGTTTCATAGGGATAACCCGCCTTTCTACATTATCAAGTTGTGCATTGCGCATCCTGTTAAGAGGTGCATTGCACACCATCCTACTTTGCAGTTTAGCATAGCTTCCCGGAAAAAAATACGTGTGTTTTTGGATTTCATTTCCCTTATAAATTATTGATACTGCTGTAAAATCCGTTTTTGCTTGTAACGGTAATAAATGCTTATTACCACCGCACAGACAAACCAGCTAATCGGATAGCATGCAACCACCTGCTCCATCGTGCCGCCCGGAACAATCAGCGTTACCCAGATGACACGGAACAGACAGATTCCGATTAAAGTCACAAGCGTCGTGATAAGCGTATGTCCCTGTGCACGCAAGGAGCCGGAAAAGATTTCAATAAACACAAACAACACAAAGGTCGGTGCAATATTATGCATCATGCGAAGCCCGATATCCATAACGGCCGCATCGTCCGTAAAAATCATAAACAGATATTTGCCGGTAAGCATTAAAATCGTACTCATGCAGACTGCCGTTCCCACTGCCATCGCAAGACAGACGCGGGTTCCCTTTTTCACACGGTCATACTTGGCGGCTCCAAAGTTTTGTCCAACAAATGTAGTTACAGCAATTCCGAAGGAACTGTTAATCATCCAGAACAGGCAGTCAATTTTTCCATACGCTGTCCATGCCGCCATCGTATCGACACCTAACAGGTTTAATGCTGACTGGATAATCATATTGGAAAGACTGTACATAGACGACTGGATTCCGGTTGGCAGACCGATGCGCAGAATATTTTTTAACACCGGCATGTTTAGCCGGATGTCTTTTAACCGCAGGGTCATTCCCTCAGTGCGGTACATCAGGGTATAAGTCACTAAAACGGCGCTCACCGCCTGTGAAATCAGCGTTGCGATTGCAACTCCGAGCACGCCTAAATCTGCAACAACGACAAAGACGATATCAAGCACGATATTGACCACGGAACATACCATCAGAAAATACAACGGGCGTCTGGAATCTCCCATTGCCCGCAGAATCGATGCTCCCATATTATACAAAAATACAAATACCAGCCCGCCAAAATAGACCTGCATATACATTGTGGACTGTGCCATCAGCTCCTCCGGCGTATTCATCATACGAAGAACGGACGGGGTTGCCGCAACTCCTGCAACCCCGAATAAAATTCCACCCACGATACTGAACGCATACGCCGTGTGAAGCGCTTCCTCTAAGCGCTCCCTCTGCCCTGCACCATAGTACTGGGAAATTAAAACTGTTCCTCCTGCCGTCAATCCCGTAAAGAATCCGACTACAAGGTTAATGATTTGTCCTGCGGAACCGCCCACACTTGAAAGTGCTTCTTTTCCCACAAAGCGTCCCACAATAACTGCATCCACCGTATTGTATAACTGCTGAAAAAAGGTTCCAATCAGGATTGGAAAAAAGAAAATCAGCAATTGCTTCCAGATTACTCCGGTTAAAATTTTATTTTCTGTATTCTGACTCATTCTTTCTCTTCACTCATCAATTCTTCTGTTAATTCACAAATTTCATCAATCATGCTGCCGATTGTTTCAATCGTATCGAGAAGCGGCGCATCTGTCGTGATGTCAATGCCGGCCAATGCAGCAAGCTCTGCCGGGGTCTTCGTGCTTCCTGCCGCAAGCACCTTTTTCCAGTCATCAACTGCCGTCTGTCCTTCCTTCTCAATGCGCTTGCACATCTCGGTTGCAATGGTAAGTCCAGCGCTGTAGGTGTAGGAATACAAGCCCATGTAATAATGCGGCTGACGCATCCAGGTCAGTTCTGCTCCTTCGGTCAATTCTACCGCGTCTCCCCAGAACTTCTGCAATGTCTCTTTCATGATTCTGCTTAAAGTCTCTGCCTGCACACTGCCGCCGGCATCCACAATCTGATAAACCTCTCTCTGATAGGCTGCTTCCATCAGATGGGTCACGAAGTTGTGATAATAGGTATTGCCAATCATCGCTCCTAATACCCAGCGGCGGAAACGCTTGTCATCGCTTGTCTTTAACAGATAATGTCCGAGCAGAAGCTCATTCATCGTAGAAGGTGCTTCTACAAAATACGTAGAGACATTTGTATCAAAAATTGACTGTGCACTGTTGCACGCCTTAAAATGTCCTGCATGTCCAAGCTCATGTGCCAGCGTAAACACGTCTGACATCCGCTCATTCCAGCTTAACAGGATAAAGGAGCCTTTTCCGTATGGGCTTGCACAGAAACCGCCTGTTGATTTTCCCTTATTCTGGGCAAAATCCACCCAGCGCTCTTTGTATGCAGTCTCAATCATGTTTCCATAATCTTCTCCCATGATGGAAAGACCTTTTTTGATGTATTCCTTTGATTCCTCAATCGTAACCTTCGGTGTAAATTCTCCATCGATTGGAAGTTTCAAATCTGCAAACGTCATCTTATCGAGGTGATATAATTTCTTAATGACTCCGGCATATTTTCTCATATGCGGTGCCAGCTTCTCGGTAATCAGATTAATCTGGCGGTCATAAAGCTCCCGCTCCACCTTCTGGTCAAATAACAGATAATCAAATACATTGGAAAATCCACGCAGGGATGCCATCGTTTTTTCAAACTGTACCTGTGTATTGTAAGCGGCTGCCGTCACATTCTCGTACTGGCGCAGCTTTGCAGAAAATACCTCAAAAGCGGCGCGTCTGACCGGTGTTCTGCCGTCATACTCATAGTCATCCTCAAACAAAGAATAGCCAAGCGGATAACTCTCCCCGTCGACTGTAAAATCATCAAATTTCATGTCTGCAAGCTTGGTTACATTATAGATTTCATAAGGTGCCCCGGTCGTCTGTGAAACTGCCGCAAGCACACGCTCTGCCTCCGGATGAAGCTGATGTGGCTTACCCCTTAAAATATCTTTCAAGTAAAGTTTGCTGCCCTCTGCTTTTTCAACTGCTGCCTCAAGCACTGCCTCATCCTGCTGTGTAATTTCACTTTCGATAAAGCTCAGCTCACTGGATATCTCAGAAAGAAGACGTCCCATCTTTCCGTTGCGTTCCTGGACATAATTGTCATAATAGTCCACCGATGCTGCCAAATCGGTATAATGAAGTACCAGTATTTCAATCTTCTGTAACTCCTCATAGTCTTTCAGGCAGTTTACAATATTCTCCGGTGTATCTAAATGTCCTTTATATGTTTCTGCAATGTGGCTGGCGAGCTCCTTCATTTTCTCTGCATCTGCATACATTGCCTCTTCATTCGGATAAATTAAAGATAAATCCCATGTCTGTTCCACAGGTACGTCTTTTCTTGCTAATAATTCTTTTGCCATGTTGTCTCTTTCCTCCCTGTCTTTCGTTCACGTCTGATGTGTATGAATCTGCCCTCATTATCCCCCCAATCCGGCATATTTGCAACCTCTTTTTCGCCCATAAAAAAGGAAGGTCTGCGTTTTACTGCAAACCTTCCGTGTGTGTTTAATCCTGATTAAAAAGTCCCGACAATACCCCTGCATATTCTTCGTTCTCGAAGATATTCAGCAAAAATTTGTCCCAGTGTCTTGCATCGGAATCCGAATCTCCAAATTCATAGTCTTCCTGTCCGTAGTCAATCGTATCAAATCCCGCTACCGACTTGCTTGCTCCGGCACTCCGGTATGCAATGGCGTCTGCGAGGGAAACGGATACCTCTGACAAATCCGAAGCGTCCACCCAGCCGCTGATGTCAGTTCCGGTTGCCTGCTCCGCTGTTCCGTTTACCGTCTGGACGGTAGCAGCTTCCTTCGTCGTCTCGACACCGCTCACATAGGTGCCGTATTTTTCATCGACCGTCAGTGCCAGTGACTCTCCGAAAATTTCAGACGGAACGTGACCGCCATCCCACTGCCATTCGATTTCACAGTCTACACCAGCCGAAAGCCATGCAATCTCCAGATTTAACGATGCAAACATGGACTGGTCGCCCTCTGCCGCTCCCATGACAACTCTTGTCCATACCGGGTCATCCGTGTCATCTGCCCCGATGTATTCCAGTGGGTTATATAATGAGACAATATTATTCCCATACTTATCCCCGGCCTCAATTTCTGCAATATCAGCGGCATATGCTTCCACCATTTCCTCATAGGTTGCATAGTTTGAAGAATCCACACTGCTTCCTGCCGCCGCAGAAGAATCTGCGTCCGGTCCGCCATTTCGGATATCTTCGCCAAACATTTCTGACACCGTGTCAGACTGTTGTCCGTCCTCCAATGTACCATCCGGTGTCTGTCCGTCTTCAGGCGCTCCATCCGCCATCTGTCCGTCTCCCGGCGCTCCGTCCGGTGTCTGTCCGTCCCCAGGTGCTCCGTCCGGTGTCTGTCCGTCCCCAGGTGCTCCGCTTGGCATCTGTCCGTCTCCTCCTGGGAAACCTCCCATGCCGCCGTCCGCTGAACTGCTCTTTGCATAGCGTCCTTCCAGAAATGCCTGCGCACGCTCCTCTGAGGTCATCACTGCCACTTCCTCATCCGTCATTGCCGTTCCGTCCTCCGCAAACCAGGTCCAGCCATCTGCGTAATCGAGGTTATCCAGATACCACTGGAGGTTCTCGGTAAATTCTGCCAGATACAAATCCAGATATGTTCCATAATAGCCGTTGGTTTCCGGATATTTTTCCAAATCATATTCAATGGTAAGCGCTATTGTATCATCGTAATCTCCGTCTCCATTTAAATCAAATCCAACAGCACTTTCCTCCACCGAAAGATTCTGGTCGTTGATGTACTCCATATATTCGGCAGATAAATACTCGGCAAGCTGTGCCTGAAACGATGTATTATAATTAAAATCCGGGTTCAGGTAATATTCAAATGCCTGCGCCATATCCGACTCGTAAAGGGAAGTGATGGCACTGTATGCCACACATCCCCATGCGCCGTCCGATATCTCATAGTCCGTTCCGTTTATTGTTACAGTTGTAGAATAGCTTCCATCTTCATTCTGATAGACTCCGACTGCCCCTGCTTCAATCTGATAATCATAATAATCCGAATTATCTGAGGTTGCCGCAAACATCACCGCATGTGCACCGCCGCCCGAGCCACCGGTTGAGACAAAATAATCGACAGAGCCCGGCAGATTTCCTAACAGAATGTTATATTTCACAAAACGTGCCGCCGCCTTCTGGTCCACCAGACATAACGGTGCATCCCCTGTGTAAACGGTATTTCCATCCTCGTCTGTCACACTGCTCTGCTTTCCTCTGTTGCCGCAGGAAACAGAGACGTAACCATACTGTGCATATGCGGTCGACGCCAGTGAGTTCTGCTGTTCACTGTAGCCCGCCGCTCCCGTTGTCAGAATCACCGGGCAGGTTGCAGCCGTATAGGTCTGTCCATTCTCATCCGTAATCTGTGCCTCATAATCTATAACGAGACTTCCGCATACCGCAGTCTCGCCATCGGATGCAGTAACATCAACATTTCCGTCTCCGTCTGTATCAATTCCTTTTACATAGGCTCCTGGCACGGCTACCGATACTCCCTGCTCCTCCGGAATTTCCGGGTTACATACCGCAGAGACAACCGAAAGTGTCCAGGCATCTGCACTCGCACTGTAGGTCCATTCCTGCTCCTCATTATTTGCAAGATTTAAGGCTTCCTCAATGGCTTCCCGCTCGGAAGTATCGCTGCTCTCTGTCCCATTTGCCGTCGTTTCATTCTCAGACGCATCTGTATCACTCTGCGTACTCTCGTTCACGGTATTCTCTGCTCCCGCGCCATTTTCAATTTTTCCGCAGGATGCCACAGATGCCGCCATACATAAAATAAGAAAAATGCTGATTACTTTTTTCTTCAAGATTTTGTCCTCCTTCATTCGTTTGAAGGAAGTATAGCAGGGAAACCTTGAAGTTTTCTTGAAACATCCCCGCTGCTTTGTGACGGTTTTATGAATTTTGCAAAGACACGGTAAAGGTTGTGACTCCTTCGCTGCAATCCACCTCAATTTTTCCCTTATGCGCCTCCGCAACTGCCTTTGCAATCGCAAGCCCAAGTCCGTAATGACGTCCTTCTCCGCTTCTCGCCTCGTCCGCCCGGTAAAACCGTTCAAACAGATGCTCTTTTTCCTCTTTGCCAATTTCCGCGCCAGCATTAGACACAGAAAGCCGGATGTTGCGGTGTTCCTTCCAGAGCCGGACTTTCACTTCTGTCCCTTTTGTGGCATGGCGGATGGCATTGTCCGTTAATACTCCCACAAGCTGTGCGAGCTGCATCCGGTTCCCGTTTATCTGTATCCGCTCCTCTAACTGGCTTGTAAGCGTAACGCCCGCCTCGTAAGCGGTACTCTCAAACGGAAGCAGCTCTCCCTCCACAAGCCTAGAAAAATCAAGCATCTCGTGTTCCTCCCGCATCTGCTCCGTGCGCGCAAGCTCTAACAGCTCCGTCAACAATCCCCGCATCCTGTCATTTTCATAACCGATATTTTGAAGCCACTTTGTTGTGCCGTATTCCCGTTTCTGCATCTCAATATTCGTGGTGATGACCGCCACAGGCGTTTTTAATTCATGGCTGGCATCCGAAAGAAACTGTCGCTGCTTCTGATATTGCGTCTCAAGCGGCGCAATAATTTTCCCGGAAAGAACGATTGCGGCACCAAAGCACAACAGCAACATTCCTCCTCCTAAAATAAGCGTATTCCGAAAAAGCGTTGTAATGCTGTCCCGCAAAATCGTGTTATCCATCAATACTACAATCGTCTCATCATTTATCTGTTGCATCCGGTACAAATAGTTTCCAAACGTTCCCTTCTGCTTTCCCTTTTTCTGAATCTGCTGTGCCACTTTTCGCAGTGTTTCTTCTGAAATCTGATTTTTCTCTCCAATGTCAACCGAAACGGCATTTCCTTCTTCGTCTAACACTGCCGCATACATTGTAAACAGCGAAAGGGAGGGCAGACTGCCATCGTCTGTCTCCTCCCTCACCTGTGGTTCGTTCTCCGGCTGGTTTCCTTCTGTCTCCGGCGGCTGCTGCTCCATACGCTCACTGCCAAGTTTTCCATTCTCTTCAAAAATGGAAATATAACGCGCAATGGCATCCATGTTCCGGTTTCGCACCTGTATGTAACTCGTGAGATAAATCACTGCAAGGGAACTAAAAAGCACCAAAAGTAAAATGCCCATAATTGCCGCAATAATTTTTCTCCGCGATTTTTTAAACATCCTCGTACCTCAACTCATATCCCACACCACGCACCGCCTTGATTTCGGTGACAGAGTGGATAAACTTTAATTTTTTCCGGACAAACGAAACATACACTTCTACATTATTATATTCCGCCTCATTTTCATAACCCCAGATGCGCACTGCAATCTGCTCCTTTGAGAGCACCACACCGCGGTTTAGCATCAGGTATTCGAGGAGCCGGTATTCTTTTTCTCCCAGACGCACCTGTTCTTTTGTCTTCTCACAGCAGACCTCATAACCGGCAGCGTCAAGTGTAATATCTCCAAACCGGAGTGTTTCTCCATCATACGCCCCATTCCGCCGCACCAGTGCACGCAGTCTTGCAAACAGCTCTCTTGGCAGAAACGGTTTTGTCAGATAATCATCCGCGCCACAGTCGAGCCCGTACACTTTATCATCGATTCCGCTCTTTGCCGTAAGCATCAGAATCGGCGTTTTGATTCCGCGTTTTTTTGCCTCCGATGCAATCGCAAAGCCATCCTTCCCTGGAAGCATGACGTCTAACACCGCCACATCATAAATCCCGGAAAGAAGCGCTTCCTCGCCTGAAATTCCATCGGTGCAGGCGTCCACCTCATAGTGTTCCCCCTCTAAAAGTTCTTCGAGTGCCTGCACCATTCTTGTTTCGTCTTCAATCAGAAGTAATTTCATGGTTACTCCCTTTACAGCCTCTTAGATTTCAATCAAATCGTACTCATTCGTTCCCAGTCCGATTTTTACCGCATGGGCGATACAGCTCTTCCACTCGGTATCCGGATGGGTCATATGGAAATGGTCGTGCTCTTCATGTTCCTCATGATTTTCATGTGCATGTTCAATATTTTTTCCCAGAACGCTTTCTTTTACAGGTGTCATTTTATTACAGAGGTCTGCGCATGCCTGGTCTAATGCAACCGGATCAAAAGATGCCAACATTCCGACATTCGGGATGATTGGAATATCATTTTCCGCATGGCAGTCGCAGTTCGGCGATACATCACAGATTAAAGATACGTGGAAACACGGTCTGTTCTGGCATACCGCAAGGCTGTACTCCGCCATCTTATAGTTGAGCATCGCGATGGAATCTGCAAAGTCGGCTGAAATGGCATCCTTCGGACATACCGCAAGACATCTTCCGCAGCCCACACACTTATCATGGTCAATTTTTGCCTTATGGTCTGTGATAATTGGTGCTCCATGTGCACAGATTCTGCTGCATGAGCCACAACCTATACAGTCTTTTGTGGAAACACTTGGCTTTCCCTCACAGTGCTGTTCCATCTTTCCGGCTCTTGAGCCGCAGCCCATTCCGATATTTTTAATCGTTCCGCCGAAACCTGCCATCTCGTGTCCTTTAAAATTGGTCAGTGAAATGAACACGTCTGCATCCATGATGGCAGAACCGATTTTTGCTTCTTTTACATAGTCTCCGGCAACCGGAACAAGGGTCTCATCCGTTCCCTTTAAGCCATCCGCAATCAGGACATGACAGCCGGTCTGATACGGTGAAAATCCGTTTACATATGCAGTTTCAAGATGGTCCAGTGCATTTTTTCTGCTTCCCACGTACAGGGTATTACAGTCTGTCAAAAATGGCTTTCCGCCCAGTTCTTTGACATAATCTGCGACTACCCTTGCATAATTTGGACGTAAAAATGCGAGATTTCCATACTCGCCAAAATGAATCTTTATCGCGGCATACTTATCCTTAAAATCAATCTGTTCAAATCCCGCTGTTTTCATCAGACGATGCAGCTTCTGAAGCAGATTTTCATGTTCTGTTGCCTTAAATGATGTAAAATATACTTCTGATTTTCCCATAGTCTTTCTTCCTTTCGTGTGTCTGATTTTAAAACCTGTGTTATTTATTTTAGCAGACTATGAAAAAAAATGGTAGATAAAACCCGGTTTCTAATCGTGTCTTTCATCTTCATTTGCATAACATTCGCAGAATCTTGCCGAAAAAGACGGCTTTTCTCCCGCCACATACAAATGCTCGGTACTGCCAAATTCACTTACACGAAAGCTTGCAATTCCTTCCCGTCTTTCCTCAGTATATATGCTTGTTACCGAAGTCGGTGCCGCGCAGAAACCATGCCATAAAACCATCGGCGATACATTCAGAAGATGGCTTAAAATCACACATTCCACTCCAAAATGGCAGAACAGCACAATCGTATCATTGTTTGGTTCCAACGCACGGTAATGCAGATTTTCCCTCTGATACCCGTGTTTCTCTAACAGCCGGTCCATTTCTGTACAGACCCATTCGTATTCTGACCTGACACCGCCTTCTGTCATAACCTCCGTATCAAGCCATCTATCTTTGTCATAAAAACGAGGTTCTTTTTCTATATCCTGCGGCAGCCAGTCCCAGCAGATAGACTTATGATCTGTCACATCCGGTCTGTTGATACTGCCCTGAAATTCCCTCATCCACTCGCAGGTCTCTGCGGTACGGTTCATCTTTTCAAGCGTACAGCTCGCTGTATCCCGTGCACGTCCAAGTGGAGACACATAGAATGCTTTGATATCCAACCTGGAAAGTTTTTCTGCGACCAGTTCTGCCTCTTTCCAGCCTGTCTCCGTCAATGTATCCAACTCATAATTGGGGTCTCCATGTCTTACGATTAAGATTCTCATGTCTGCATGTCCTCTCTAATTTCCAATTGTCTGCTTTCCATATATTTGAAGATATTCCTGTGCTTTCTGCAGCGATATATTCAGTTTTTTCTGTAGCCGTTCTAAGATATCACGTTCCGAAAGTCCAAATTCATACCCTGCTTCAACAATTTCTTCCGCTCGTCCTTCTGCTTTTCCCTTTGCTTTTCCTTCTTCTATCCCTCGATTTATACTCTGTTCTAGCTCTTCCTTCATCAATCGTCTCAACGCTTCACACATACCTGCATCTCTCCTCACTTCCTGATATGCTTCATAATTAGCACTTACACTTGCCTGCAGTACCGCATCTATGTTATTCCGCTCACGCAAATTTGTGGTTTGCTCCGCCTGTTTTAAAAATATTTTTATATCTTCTATATCGGCATTTTCCGAAAGTATTCTCAGACTGCTGTGCGCCAGTCTGTTTAACCTGCTAAGTACAATGATTTGCACCGGAAATGGGAGTTTCCCAGTCACATAATAAATTCCTGCATACCGTTCCTCTATCAGATATTCCCTGTTTTGAAGTTCCCAAAACAGCTTTTTCGGATATGCTTCCCGAAATAAAGAAACCGTCAGCTCCTCGGCAGGAATCTCATTCACCTTTTTCCCATACCCCTTATAAAGACAGGCATAACCGAGTGTCTTATAAAAAGTATCAATTGACATATCGTCCCCCGGTCCTTTGTATTCGAGTACATTGTACCTTCTCATGATATGACCAATTTCATTCTTCAATATCGGTGCCTCTTCCCGGTTCTTTATCACGAGAAGGTCGATGCGAACCGGCTCCTTACTCAGATTATATTCCGATATCAGCTCAAGTTCCTCAATATCCTCTTTCAGTTCCAATTCTGCCGCCGCATAAAATGCCGGATGCCACTGAATTTTATCTGGTGTCTCCGCCAACACATTTCCCCCTTTATCATTTCCGGAAGAATTTCATTGATTGCTTTAAATTCTCCCGCTTCAGGGGATTGTAGCATAAGTAATAGCATTTGTCACTTATTTCTCATTTTCTTTGTGCATTTTGCACAAATTATTTCTTATTCTTCCATGCCACAGCACTTCAGATACGCCGCCACAACCGCTGCTACGCCATCGATGCCAAGCCTGCACTCATCGAGACACAAATCGTAATTGTCCGCCAAGCCCCAGGTTTCACCCGAATAGTAATTGTGATACTGCTTTCTGCGACGGTCTGTATCGTCCACAATCATTTTTGCTTTGAGCTCTGTGACCTGGTGCTTTTTTGCGATTTTTGCAATTCTCTTTTTCTTATCGCCACACAGGAAAATCCGCACGGCGTCCGGATTGTCTTTATACGCATAATCAGAGGCACGTCCCACCACGATGCAGGACTGTTCTCCCACCAATGCAGCCAACGCCTTATGCGGTGTCTCCCGCACTTTATCCTGAACATCTCCCGCGATGGAACTCATCATATCATCAATCGGGCGCTCTCCAAAATAAAATGGATATTTCTCATAGATATTTTTCTCTTTTGCCAGCTCAACCAGTTCTTTCTTGCTGTAGCAGGGAATCCCATACTGCTCCGATAATTTTCTTCCGACTTCGTCCCCTTCGCATCCACATTCTCTCGCAATTGTTATAACCATATGTTTAGCCCTCCTTAAAAACAGGTAAAACTGATGTTCTTTCTACTCCGTAGTGTACCACAATTTTTTCATTTGAGATAGACCTAAAAACGCCCCCGAATCTGTAACGATTCGAAGGCGTTATGCACATCCACGGGAAGTTTTGCCCGCTTACTGGTATTTCCACTGCTCTGTTTCAAGCTGTACCTCTACCATATGCTTATAAATTCCATTCTGTTTCTTTAACTCTTCCGGTGTACCGGATTCCGCTACAACACCATCCTTTAATACCACGATTTTGTCCACACCATCAACCGTTCTCATTCTATGTGCGATGATGAGAACTGTCTTGTTCTGAATCAGCTTGGAAATGGACTCCTGAATGACTGATTCGTTGTCCACATCAAGAGACGCAGTCGCCTCATCCATCAGAATAATCGGTGCATCCTTTAAGAACGCTCTTGCAATGGAAATCCGCTGTCTTTCTCCACCGGAAAGCTCGGAGCCGTTCTCCCCGATTAACGTATTCCATTTATCCGGAAGCTTCTCGATAAATTCGGTACAGTTTGCAAGTCTTGCAGCCTCCATGACCTCTGCATCCGTCGCATCCTTTTTTCCGATACGGATGTTTTCCATTACCGTGTTGTTAAAAAGCGTCACATCCTGAAATACGATAGAATATAACGACAGCAACCGTTCCGGGTCAATCTCTGATACATTCATGCCGCCAACTGTAATTTTTCCTTTGCTGCAATCCCAAAATCTTGCCGCTAACCTTGTCACCGTCGTCTTTCCACCGCCGGACGGACCGATTAAAGCGGTAACCTTGCCCTGCTTCGCCGTAAAGTTCACATCCGATAAAATCTGTTTTCCATTCTCATAGGAAAAAGCGACATGGTCAAATACGATATCATATCCGTTGTTGCTAAGCTCCTCTTTTCCGGTCTGCTCCTCATGGGATAATATTTCATCCATTCTCTCGCAGGTCGTATCAAGACTTATGATTGCAGACAGATTCTGCAGTGCAATCTGAAGCGGCTCATACATTCTCGTCACCACAAGCAAAAACAGGAAAAAGGTAAGGACACTCAGTTCCCCGCGGATAAGCAGCATACTTCCGACAAGTGCCACCGTTCCGATTCCAAGTTTTAAAATCATCTGGGCAGAGCACACAAATGCTGCATTTTTAAATTCCAGAACAATCGCATTTTTTTCTACATTTTTGATTTTCTCATTCAGCCCCTTGCGGTATGTTTCTGTCATGTTGTTGGAACGCAGGTCTCTGAGAGTCTCTAAGCCCTCCTGGATGCCATCCTGGCAGGCAAGTTTGTACTCCATCGTCTTTTTCTGCGTGTCCCTTAACGCTTTTCTCGAGGTAAGTACAATCACAAACGCAATCGGCATTACCCAGATTGCCGCAAGCGCCATTCTCCAGTTAAAAAACAGAAGGCTTATTACTATGATTGTGGTTGATATCATGGAACCGATTAACTCCGGAATCCAGTGTGAGCTTGCCGTCTCAATCAGCGCACAGTCCGACATAATCGCATTTGTAAGGTCGGAAAGGTCTTTTTTCCCGAAAAAGGAAAGCGGCAGCCTTCTTAATTTTTCCGCCAACGCCCGGCGTCTTACCCCGCTTTCAACGTAAGTGGACAAAAAAGTGGAATTATACTGGAACAATGTCGTAACTGCAATCAGTACAAATATCACCACAATTCCTGCCATAAAAAATCCAAACTTTTCTTTCGGCACATTTCCCTCCAGAAGATACGATGACAATTCATATAAAAGCCCAACCGGCAGCATCAGTACAAGATTTGCAATGGTAACTGCCACAAATGCCCGCACCATCTCTTTTGCGCCTTTTTCCGATAACGCATATCTGTGTTTTAATTTCTCTATCATACCGCCGTACCTGCCTTTCCTACCTGCCAATTCACAGACTGGTTATATTCCTTCCACATGTGGGTATAAATGCCGTTTTCGGCAAGCAGCGTCTCATGCGTACCGGACTCTGCAATTTTGCCATCCTTCAACACATAAATGTGGTCGGCGTTTGTAATTGTAGACAGTCTGTGGGCAATCATAATCACCGTCTTATCCTTTGACAGATTTTCAAATGCGAGCTGCACCTGTCTCTCATTGTCCGGGTCTGCAAATGCGGTCGCTTCATCGAGAATCAGAATCGGTGCATTTTTCAAAAATGCCCTTGCAATGGAAAGTCTCTGCATTTCACCGCCGGATACATAAGTTCCCTTCGTGCCGATCACGGTGTTGACTCCCTCTGGAAGTTTCTCAATAATATCGGTGCACTGTGCGTTCTTTAACGCCTCAAGCACTTCCTCATCGGTGGCGTCCGGTCTTCCCATCCGGACATTTTCCAGGATACTTGTTTTTAACAGCCTGCTGTCCTGAAAAACATACGATACCTCATCCATCAGCACACTTGTTTTCATATTTCTGACATCAACGCCTCCGATTGAGACGCTGCCACTCTTCACATCCCAGAATCTTGCAATAAGAGAGGCAAGCGTCGTCTTTCCGCCACCGGACGGTCCCACAAATGCGATATGCTCTCCTGCCCGGATGTCAAGGGACACACCGTCCACCGCATTTCCTTTTGACTCCTCATAGGAAAATGTTACATTCTCAAGTTTTACAGAGGCATCCTTTGGCATCTTCCCTTCGTTTACATCTGTAAGTTCTTCTGTATCAAGAATTTCATTCATTCTGTTTAATGCATCTTCCACAATCATCTGCGATTCCCCGGCATAGGCAACCTTCATGAGAGTGGTCGTCAGTACCGATGTAATCAATATGTAGAAAATCAGGTTTAACACAAAAGTATCGGTAATGGTATTTCCACCGAGCAGATACGCTGCGATAATTAACGCTGCAAAAATACCATTTGCCAGAGCCGTAAATGCCGTCATCGGAGGACACATTGCCTTGGTATAATCAAGTGTCCACTTCTCATATTCATCAATCGCATTTTTAAATCTTTTAAAGGAAAAAATAGTCTGACCAAATGTTTTTAACACCGGAACACCACGGACATATTCCACTGCCTCAGCGGACATCGTCTCAAGAGAATTCTGGTACTGTTTCATATCCTCCGCCATCTTCGGTCCCATCATTAGTGAACCCATAATGAGAAATGCCAGTGCCGCCGGAATCAGACTGATAAGTCCAAGGCGCCAGTCAAATACAAACATCATGACAAGCAATCCGACCGGAGTTGCATAGGAAACCGCTTTGTCCGGGAGATTATGTGCTAAAAATGTCTCTGTCGCTGCGGAGGAATCGGTCACAATCTTACGGATTTTTCCCGTTCCCTCTGTTTCCACGTAACCGAGGGGCAGTTTCATGATGTGTTCCATCATCCGCATACGCATATTTGCCTGTACACGGAATGCCGCCTTATGAGAGCACATAAGTGCTGCAATGTAAATTGCCATGGAAAGCAGGGCAAATCCTACCGCCTGCCATCCGTAAGCCGTGATATGTGTCGCCTTTGAAAAATCCGGCCTTACCTCCAGAATTTCTTTTATAATGCGCCAGACATCATAAAAGGGAATCAGTGCCACCCACGCACTGACTGCTGCCAAAACACAGGAACAGTAGGAAAAATATTTGTGTTTTCCCGCAATTTCCATCAATTTTGACAATGTGCTTTGCTTCTTTGTCTTCATGACAAATCCTCCTTCTAGTAGTTAGTTTTCACTAACTTATATTTATTTTTTAAGCAGTATTCATCCGCTTTGTGACAAATACTGCCTTTTTACTTTCTCAAGCTGTCTACGCCATGTCGAAGATTGCCTTCCATCCTGCAAAGTTGAAAATACGGACATCCTCCATGTATTTTTTTGCCTCCTCGTAAGTCTTATCATGCGTGATAAGTTCATACACGTACTGCCACCCTGTCCGGCAATATACATGGATAAAAAAATCGTCGACTTTATGGTTTGCATTTGAAAACTGTCTGGCAAAGGATTTGTAATAGGTTTCCTCAATTGCTCCGAGTCTGTCAAAATACGTTTCGTATTCCGTTCCGGCTGATTTGCAAAATATAAGTTTAAACTCACTCTTATGCTGATAGATGTATTCCAGCACAACGTCGGTTCCCTCATCGCCCGCCTCTACCGCGTGCTCCATGTTGTCGGCATCCGTCGCTTTTCTAATGCTCTCCAGATAGATGTTCATCAATCCATCCGCGGCATCTTTCACAACCGCCCCAAAAAGCCCTGCCTTATCCCCAAATCTCGTGTAGATGGAATTGGTACTTACCCCGCTGACTGCCGATATTCTGCGCAGACTTGCATCATGGAATCCGTATTCTAAGAACTCTTTTTTTGCATTGTCGAGTAACGACTCTGTCACTCCAACTGTTTCGCGCCTCATACTGTCTCCTTTTCGTAACAATGTTATTGTAACACTGTTATTTATTTTGTCAATGAAAAAGGGAAGGGAAAAAACGTGGTGAGAAATTTTCTCATCTGTTTTTCTATATTTTCATTTTTTCAAATTTCATTACAATCTCAAAACAATTGCCGTTGACCCGTGCAGATATAGAGCTGTTCATTTTATTTAACAGCTCTTTGGCAATGGCTAAGCCCAATCCTGTGGAAGAAGCGCTTCGCGCCATATCCGCCTTATAAAACCGGTCAAATATCTGAGAAGTATCAATCACATCCCCTTCCAGGATATCATTGACAAATATAATTTCAACCATTTTCTCAGTTTCCTTCATGAAAACCCGGATATATTTTCTGCCGTGTTCCATCGCGTTTTTGAGTACATTCAAAAACACGCGTTTTAATGCCATTTCATTTCCGGATACATAGACTGGTTTTTCGGGAATGGATATCTCCGGTGCAATGCCAGCTTTCTTAAAGTCATAGTAAAAGCCAAATACAGCATCCCGAAGAATCTGATTTATCTGGCATTTCGTGAAAGGCAGTTCATAAGACTCGTTAAAAAGCTTTGCATAGGTAAAAAGCTCCTCTAACATTTCCTCGAGTGCCGTTATCTGCTGCCGGATTATTTTTTCGTATTTTTCCTTTTCGGATCTATCGTCACACTGGCACAACAACTGAAAATACCCACTCAAAGAAGTCAGCGGTGTCCGGATATCATGTGACATATTCGTAATCGTTTCCCGAATATTGTCCTCGTCGGCGATACATTTTGCCTGCAACGCACCGCACTGCTCCGAAAGTGCGTTGATATTATTTATCAGCTCTGTCACAGCGCCTCCGCCATACTCTCCGGTAACGACTTTATTGGTTTTATGCGTATTCATAAATGTAATCTGACGATTGATATTTTTGATTTGCCAACTGACATACCACTGCCGAAACCCAAGGCAAACCACCGCTGCTGCGAGCACAATACATATAATTAACATATATTTTTCCTTTGAAGAATAAGAGAGGATAATCCCGTCATAAGTCCAATTGCACAGACCGCAATGACCGCTGCCTGCACGTACATCGCACCAGAGCTGTTTAAGGAAAGTAAGCCGACATTGCCGCAGGTCAGATAGTTCATCACACTAAACTGCTCTATCGATTGAAGCCCTTTAAAAACAGAAAGCAGCACCGCATCCACCATCTGCAAAATTCCCGCCGCAATCAAAATGCCGGACAGCATCGTGGCAATGGCACTTCCTGTCACCTGAAAAAGAAACAGAATAAACATCCCGTAACCGATGTGAAGCAATAACTGTACCCCTAAAAAGAGCATCCCCTGCGCGACTCCGGCAAAATTGATATAGCCCAGAAATATGCGGCTTCCAAGCATCGTCGATAAAACTGCCGCAGCAATCATTACAGTTGTAAAAATGGCTGTCACTGCAAATTTTCCTAAAATCAAAGCACTTCGATTTTTCACCTGCCCTGCAATGTTTTTAAGGAAACCGTTGCGCCACTCGCTCCCTGCAAAGCCGGTGACAAAAACAACCAGAAACATCAAAAGTATTTTGCTTTTCATATTTACAGCGACCAAATCCATCAAAGAAATCTGGCTGCCATTACACCATTCCGGATTTACAGAGCCTATATAAATTCCCCAGTTTATCTCACTGCCATTTTCCTGCAAATTTTCAAGCGCAATAGGATTATTATTGTAGTAATTGATATCCTGGCTTGTCATAAATATCGAGGCAAACATCATGAGCATGGAAGCCGCCAAAATAATCCAGGTGGATTTATTTTTTATCATCCGGTACAATTCCATTTTGATGACATTAAACATTGCTGCCACCCCCTATCATTTCAAGGAAATAAGTTTCAAACGCCTTGCTTGCAACAGAGATGGATGTGATTTCGATATCATTTCTGGCAAGCTCCATTGCAATTTTTCCACTGTCCTCTAACCGTTCAAAAATATGAATGGTATCGTTGTCGACCACGCGATAGCGCGTAAAACCAAGTCTGTCCAAAACCGGCAATGCCTGATTTGGAGAGGGCATTTTTAACGCAATGTGTTCACTGCAAGCGGCATCTAACCGGGCATGTGACAATTCTTTTACCAACTCACCATTGTTGATAAACCCAAAATCCGTTGCAATCTTTGCGAGTTCTTCTAAAATGTGGCTGGAAATAATCATCGTAATGCCTTTTTTCTTATTCAAATCCAAAAGTGTATTCCGAACCTCCACAATTCCCTGTGGGTCAAGTCCGTTAATCGGTTCGTCAAGCAACAGCAAATCCGGCTCCCCGATGAGCGCCATCGCAATCCCAAGTCTCTGCTTCATCCCTAAGGAAAACTGGGAAACTTTTTTCTTTCCAGCCTCACTTAAGCCAACCGTTTCTAACAACTCTTCAATGTACCCTTTTTTATGAATTCCCGTACAGATACACTTCAATTTAAGATTGTCATACGCTGTCATTCCGGAATATAATCCCGGCGCTTCAATCAGTACCCCGATTCGTGATAAGACTTCCCTGCGCTCTTTTCCTGCATATCCCATAAAAGAAATATCACCGCTCGTCGGAGAAACCAGACCACCTATCATTTTTAACAATGTAGTTTTTCCTGCACCGTTTTTCCCGACTAATCCGTAGATTCCTCCTCGGCGAATCTTTAGACTGACATCACTGACTGCCGTCTGATGCTTATATTTTTTTGTCAGACTGCTCGTAACCAGCAATTCCTCCATCATAATGACCTCCTGCCTCTTTTTTATGATGGTTTTATTTTATCAGGCAGCCATCAAAACATCGCAAAGAAATGTTTAAGAAAAGGTAAAGTTATTCTGCCAGTTTAAACCCGATTCCCCAGACAGTTTCGATGTACTCCTCATCGATATATTGCTTGATTTTGGCGCGAATGTGGCTGATATGGACATTGACGGTTTTATCCTCGCCCATATAGTAATCATCCCACGCATAATCATATATCTCCTGCTTGGAAAACACCTTGTCCGGCGTTGTCATCAGAAGCTCTAAGATTTTAAATTCCTGTCTCGTAAGGCTTAACTCATGCCCCTTCACCGTAACCGTATGCTTTTGTCTGGATAAAACCAATTCCTTATACGTTTCACATTTATCCCCCTGTAGTTGCGGCGATGCTTTTCTAAGCTGGACACTGATTCTCGCATAAAGCTCTTCCAGTTCAAATGGCTTCGTTATGTAATCATCCGCTCCAAGCATAAGCGCATTGACTTTTGTATCAAGCTCATCCTTCGCAGAGAGGATAATCACTGGCGTTGTCAGCTCCGGTTTTATTTTCTCAATCAGCTCATTTCCGGTTATTCCCGGCAACATCAAATCAAGAATAATGACATCAAAACGCCGCTCCCTTAAATGTAACAAAGCTTCTGTTCCGGAAAATGCCTGGGTGCACTCAAACTGCTTTTTGCGCAAATACTCAGAAATCATGTTATTTATTTCGGTGTTGTCCTCTACCACAAGTATTTTTTTCATGCGTTACCTTCTGTCATTCAAATATATTCTAATTATAACTTACCAGTTTCTTTTATACAATTATCATGATTCTTCTGCACTCTCCCACTATACTGTTATCGAATAATTTGCGAACCCTTTCCTAATCTTGGTATGTTATCATCCCCAATTAATTTATTAACCATTGACAAACCCCAGTATTCTTGCTATGATTTCAATCAAGAAATGGGTTTTTTGTCTGGTAGGCTTTTAGCTGAGAGGGGTGCTCGTTTCTTTTTTTATGTCTATTATGTCATACAAATACATCTTTCCATCATTTGCACATCTTATTAACATAGAAGCATGAAACACATTATATCTTTCAACTTCGCCGTTATCTCCATATACAGGAAGTGCAAATCTAGAATCATACCTATACCATCCAAATTTTGCATCTCTTTTATGTTTCACCGCATTATTTTCCCTAAAATGCTTATCCTTTGCAATACTCAGTAATTCCGGTATTCCTTGTGAAGCATTTGCCTTTGCTTTCGCATTTGCACCTCGTAAACTTTCCGTGTATTCAGAACCAATATATTATTTTCCTTTTTGATTTTTCTTAAGTTCATCATAATATGCTTTATAACGGTATGCAGTTCTCCTGCTAATCTCACTGTTCGCTACAATCTCCATAATCGTCATACCGCTCTCATATTTAATCGCAAAATCATTATATGCAGCCATCCATGCTTCGTTATGTTTCTTTCTACCACCATAGTTTCGTTTTCTATAATATTCCAACTCCAACAATAGCTGCTTATTCTCTTCTTCAAGTGTTTTTATACGTTCAAGTGCTTCCTCCAATGTATTAATCATAGTTCCCTCCAATCACATCCGTTCTGTGCCATTTTGATATTTGACACTATCATAACACCTGTCTTGCAGAGTGTCAACTTGTGTTTTTGACACTATGTATGGTACAAAAAAGCACTTTCGACCTTTTACAGCCAAAAGTGCAATTCAACATATCGCTCACAATATGTCGGTGTCAGGCTCTGCATAGCAACACGCAACTCTCCACATGCTTCGTAAACGGAAACATATCCACCGGTGTGCACTCTTTTGCCTCATAGCCGTGCTTTGTCAGGTACTTCAAATCCCTTGCAAGCGTTTCCGGGTTGCAGGAGACGTAGACGACACGCTTCGGGGAAAGCTTCACAACGGAAGAAAGAAATGCTTCATCGCTTCCGGCGCGCGGCGGATCCATGAAGACAACGTCAACGTCTGCGCCGTCCTCCGCCATCCCGACCATAAATTCACCAGCATCTGCATTGAAAAAGCGCACGTTTTTGATGCTGTTACGTTTGGCATTGGTGATGGCATCGCGCACCGCATCCCGGTTCAACTCGACGCTGATGACTTCTTTTGCCCTCGAGGATGCGATTAAGCCGATGGTTCCGATACCGCAGTACGCATCCACGACACGCTCCTTTCCGGTCAGCCCCGCGTACTCGATTGCCTTATTGTAAAGCACCTCGGTCTGCACCGGATTTACCTGGTAAAAGGACTTTGGCGAGATACGGAATGTGCAGCCACAGAGCGTATCTTCAATGTAGCCCTTTCCGTAAATGGTGGTTTCCTTTTCCCCTAAAACCATGCTGGTTTTCTTATCATTTACATTGATTACAATTGTGGTAATTTCCGGGTGAAGGAGCCTAAGTGCCTTCACAAAATTATTCTTCGACGGAAGAATCGGCGAGCCAAGCACCAGGACAACCATCACCTCACGGCTCTCAAATCCGCGGCGCACGAGCACGTGGCGCAATAAGCCGTAACCGGTATCCTCGTCATAAGTTTTTATCCGGAAGGAGCGCAAAAGCCCACGGATATCGCGGATAATCGCATCCGAAAGACCGTCCTCAATCTGGCAGCTGTCGATATTGACCACGTCATGCGTCCCTGCCTTATAAACGCCGGAAATTATCTTTCCACCCTTTGCAATGTCAAATACAGCATGCACCTTGTTGCGGTAATGATATGGATCTTCCATGCCGACAATCGGGCGCACTTTGCAAAACTGCGCTACATTTTTTTCCACATAGCGCTGTTTCTCCTTTAACTGCTTCTCATAAGGCATCCCCTGATAATCACAGCCACCGCATTTTTTTGCATACTGACATCCATTGTCCGTCTTCTTCTCCGGCATCGTTCTCTCTCCCTTCTTATGAACCGCCCCGGAAGGCTTTTCCTGTTAAAATCTCTGTTTTTTATCTGGCGGAATGAAAAATCTTATCCCGGAACGCGAAAAGTAAGGCTGCTGCCACAAGCACAATTCCAATGCCGATTGCTGCCCACTGTCCCGCTGATAACATGCTTAAATTAAAACAACGGACATTAATCCACATCTGGTTGATATTGGCATTTCCCTCTTCGTCAAAATATTTCATGACCGCACTGCGCGCAATCTCTTCCTCCGATGGGTACTGCGCTGACAACTGCCTCTTTGCCTGTTCTGCGGGCGCCGTAATCACATAATTTTCATCGCTGTTATCCCCGGTGAAAAAGTAGCCGACCGGGTACTCGATTACGTCTGTCTCGTCCTCGTCTGCCCCGTAATTCCAGTCCAGATACTCATAAACCAGGCTGCTGTCACCTCCCGCAATTGCAGAGGTGTAGCCGATATAATACATATTCCGCACCGCATTGTCCGGTCTTGAGAGGAAGTTGATAAATGCTTCCGCAGCCTGCTTTTTCGCAGGGTCTCCTTCCACACCGCTCTTTAACATCACCCAGCCGTCAAACCAGAGGTTTGTGCACTCCTTCGGCACTGCCCAGTTCAGATAGAAGTCATCCTCTTCTGCCTGGTCCATCGCATAGACTGCATCCCCGGACCACTGGAGATTTGCGAGTACTTTTCCACTCACCATATCCGCTTTTCCACTGTCTGTCTCAAAAGAATAAACATTTCCACGGATTTCCTTTAACTTCTGCTCGGCACGGTCAATCGTATCCTTGTCCGTGTCATTCATAACGTCAGAAAGCCGTTCCGTGTAATCTGTGCTGTTTCTGAAATCACTGCTTGTCAGAAGGTCTTTATTTAAAATCGCAAGCGTCGGGAAATAGGCATCACGCACATTATCTTTGATGGTCACCTGACGGTAAAACTTGTTATTTTCGAGAATCGACCAGGTCGATGCCTCTTCTTCGGTCACCTCATTGGGATTGTATACAATTCCTGTCACGCCCCACATGTAAGCCGCCGCATAATCTGCCCAGGACTTTCCGTCAATCTCATTTTCCTCAAAAACGCCCTTTATATAAGGAGAAACGCCGTTCACGTAATAGTTCGTCTCCTCTGCCGTATCAAAGAAGTTCTCGGACAGCGGCTCAAGACGGTCTTCTTTTAACAGCTTCATAATCATGTAGTCGGACGGGCAGACCAGATCATAGACATTTCCGAGGTTTAACTGGCTGTAAAGCTCCTCGTTTGTTCCAAAGTTGGAATACTCCACTTTCACCCGCACGCCGTAGGTCTCATAATACCAGGTTTCAAATTCACTCACCAGGGAATTTTCCCCGAAAATATTCTGGCTTTCAAGGTCAATGACCTCGTCTTCATCCCAGCCGCCCTCGTCGATATACTCTTCCCAGTTGCAGACACGAAGTGTTATCGTATCTTTCTCACTTGCGGCAAAAACCGGAACCTCAGAAAAACTGCCAAATGCCAGCAGTGTCCCAAGAAAAGCCGCCGCATATCTCTTACTTTTCATTTGCCGCACCTGCCTTTCTTGCAGAAACCGCATTTCCTACCAGAACCACGGTTAAAATCACAACAAAAATCACAGTCGAAAGCGCCCAGAGTGCCGTTTTTATCTCGGTGTGGGAGCCTTTTGTCGCATTGACCACATAGGTACTGATAGTGTCAAACGTTGCCGGCTTCGTGTAAGTGGTAATAAAATAATCATCCAGTGACAATGTTACCGACAGCATAAAGCCGGAAACAATTCCCGGAATTAACTGCGGAATCACTACTTTTGTCAGTGCAATTCTGGCATTGGCACCCAAATCCAATGCTGCCTCATAAATGCTGTTATCCATCTGCTTTAACTTTGGCAGTACCGAGAGGTAGACAAACGGCGCTTCCAGCACAATGTGTCCAATCACGAGCGGTACAAACGATTCTTTGTTCACACCACATACGACAATCAAAAGAACACACAGCGAAAAACCGGTTACCACTTCCGCATTGACAACCGGAATCTGGTTTAACATATTAATCGTGTGTTTTGGACCTTTTTTACAATAAAATGCTCCGATTGCTCCGATAGTTCCGAGTATCGTTGCCAAAAATGCAGAGCCAAATGCAAGCGCAAATGTTCCACCAATCATTTTAAGAAGTTCTTCTGTTGTAAATAACGTCACATAATTTTTCAGAGAAAAATTGCCGCTTGTTCCAATCACCGCCGTATCCGTAAAGCTGTAACCCATCAACAGCAAGACCGGCAAATACATGAACAGGAGCACCAGAAACAGCCACGCATAGCGAAATACATTTTTTTTCATAGGATTGCCCCCCTGCTTGTCTCTTCCTCGCCAAATCCATTGGTTGCCCAGGTGAGGATAAAAATAATCAAAAGCAGCACCAGAGAAATCATGGAGCCGTTATGCCAGTCATAGGCGTTAAAGTAGCTTCCAATCAGACTTCCCATAATGTATGTGCTGTTGTAGAGCATATCAAGGATGACATAGTTTGTCATGGATGGCAGAAATACCATCGTGACGCCGCTGACAAATCCCGGCAGACTAAGCGGCAGTGTCACCTTAAGAAACGTGGTCGCAGGGTTCGCGCCCAAATCAGCCGCCGCCTCCAGATAGGAGTTATCCAGCTTGCTAAGCGTCGTATATAACGGCAGAATCATAAACGGAAGGAAATCATAAGTCATTCCAATCACCGTATTTAAAAACGGATGATACGCAAGATTTCCCTCGATGACCGTAAGCACTTCTTTTAATGCCACGACACGCAGCGTAAAGTTAATCCACATCGGCGCGATAAACAGCACTAACAGCACACCTCTTCTTTTCAGGTGGCTTTTTGCAAGAATATATGCCGTCGGATATGCCACTAGCGTACAGCAGATGGTCACTGCCACTGCCACGACAAGGCTGTAGCAGAGCGTTCCGATGGTATTCGGGCTTGTGAAAAAGTTCACGAAGTTCTGCATCGTGAATCTGCCCTGCCCGTTGGTAAATGCGTAGTAGACCACCACGATAAGCGGCGCTACCACAAAGCAGAATAAAAACACCGCATACGGAATGCTTAAGTGTTTTCTTGAAAACCGAAAGTTCATCGCATGGACTCCTTTCCGCCCTCGTCAACAAATGAAAGTTCGATGGAATCCTTTGGAATAATCAGGCTGACATAGTCATTTTCATTCCACAGATATTCATCGTGAAGGTGAATATCCTCCTCACTCTTTGTACGGACAATATAATGATAATGGTCACCTTTATAAATTAAGGAAACAATGTGTCCGCAGGTTCCGCCTGCCTCTGTATCGTCGCTCATGGAAACTGCTTCCACCGGAACTTTTACCGAAACGCGGACTCCCGCCGTATGGATTTCATTTCCCTGTGCATCCACAAGCGTTCCTTCCTCGTTAAAAGCAGAACCCGGATACAGTCTGGTCACATCACACGCATATTCGCCGTCTGCAAATAATACCGTGTAATTTCTGGTCAGCTCTCCCTCGAAAATATTGTGGTTCATCTCGGACATGATGACGTGAATACCGTCCGGCTCTAAGCACATTCCGATGGTATCGCCCTCTCTGGCACTCTTTGTACTCTGGATGACAATCTCATTGTCCCCGGATTCCACAATAATCTCATAGTGCATTCCTTTAAAAATAACGGATTTTACTACCCCTGTAATTGTTCCGTTTTCCGGTGCCGTCATGATGACATCCTCCGGTCTTACGACGACATCCACCTTCGCGCCGACCGGCATATCATCGAGGCACACAAAATCTCCGCCACAGAAATGGACGACCTTTTTCGCTGTCATTTTTCCGTTAAAAATATTGCTTTCGCCGATAAAATCTGCCACAAATACATTTTCCGGCTCGTTGTAGATTTCTTCCGGCGTTCCAATCTGCTGAATCATACCATCCGACATAACCACGACCTTGTCCGACATTGTCAGCGCTTCCTCCTGGTCATGCGTTACATAGATAAATGTGATGCCGAGTTCCTTGTGCATCGCCATCAGCTCTAACTGCATCTCTTTTCGCATCTTTAAATCCAGCGCACCGAGCGGTTCATCGAGGAGCAGAATTTCCGGCTCATTGACAATCGCCCTTGCAATTGCGATTCGCTGCTGCTGTCCGCCGGACAACGTGGAAATACTGCGCTTTTCAAAGCCCTCCAAATCCACGATTTCAAGTGCATGCTTTACCTTTTCCCGGATTTCCTTTGCCGAAAGTTTTTCCTGTTTTGTCACAAGTTCCCCCGCCTTGTTGCGGCAGGTGACTTCTTTTGTCTTTAATTTCAGACCAAATGCGATATTCTCAAAAATATTTAAATGCGGAAACAGTGCGTACCGCTGAAACACCGTGTTGATTGGGCGCTTGTTCGGCGGCAGCTTGCTGATATCCTCCCCATTTAACAGAATCTGCCCCTCTGTCGGAATGTCAAACCCTGCAATCATGCGCAGCGTTGTCGTCTTTCCACAGCCGGAAGGTCCCAAAAACGTCACAAATTCTCCCTTTTTCACCTGGAGATTAAAATCCTTTACCGCTTCAAAATTATCTTCAAAACACTTGCGTATTCCCTTAAGCTCAATGATATTTTCTGACCTGTTCTTCTCCATTGTCCGCCTCTTCCTCTCATCTCTTGCCCGCATACCGCCCGAAGGATTTTTTTGATTTATAGGAGACTCCTATAAATCAAAAAAAGGCAAATGAGGTCAAGCTGCCTTTCGTTTCTTGACTTCCCACTGCCTTTTGTTCCCATGCCGATCTGCTAGTCAAATCGTAGCTGATAATGACGCAAATGTCAATCATTTGTTTCGCTGAAATGGGTGCTTATTACTGGATTTTTCTCTTATTTTTCAATAATCTTCACTGCCGTTCCGTAGGCAATCACTTCCGCTGCCCCGGACATGACCTGTGAGGAACCATACATCACGCCGATAATGGCATCTGCCCCCAGTTCTTTTGCCTCGTCCACCATTCGTTTGACAGCAATCTGTCTTGCCTCATTTAACATCTCCGTGTAGCCGACAATCTCTCCGCCGACAAGTGTCTTCATTCCTGCCATAAAATCACGACCGATGTTCTTCGTCTGGACAACGGTTCCCTTCACCATTCCTAATGCTTCAATTTCCTTTCCCGGAACATATTCAATACTTAGCAGCTTCATCTTCTTCTCCTCCTTCAATCTCTTTTAATCTGCTTCTTAATACAACTGCAATCCCGACAATTGCGACTGCCGGAATTCCGATAAACATCGCCAGGACATAAGCCGGCATCGGTGCCTCGCTGTTTGCCCACAGCATCAGTGCGATGATTCCTGCCATCATTGCCATCATGACTGCACCGCCAATCAGGGCGCCAAGCTTCTTTCTTCTGTGAATATCCACTCTGTTTACATCCACAAAATCAACTCCCTCCTTCTCGAGTTTTTCGATTTCTTCCAGCCAGTCATCGGTCTTTAACGTCTCAATCACAGGATTCTGTAAAAGGATGGCATCTGCCAACTTCTGCATATTGGTAAGGTTCTCCCGCTCCCGTTTCAGATTCTCCACCTGCCGTTCCAGACAGGCGCTTAAACTTTCTGTTTCCTCTAAAATGGATTTGATTTCCTCCACTGATACGCCAAGTTTTCGCAGAAGTTTAATCTTTTTGAGCGTATCAATATTTTTCTGGTGATACTCTCTGTATCCGTTTTCCGCCCGCTCCGGTGTGAGCAATCCCTGATTTTCATAAAAACGGATGTTTTTGCTGGTGATTCCGACTAACTCTTCCACCTGTTTGATTTTCATCTTCTCTCCTCCTGCTCTTTGACTGACCATCCTCTTTATACAGCTTCCATAAGGTGGAAGGTCAAGTACTATTTTTATTTTCCCTCAAAATCTTCATAAAAGCAATCATCGCATACTGCCCGGAAAGGCTTTTTCATTCATAGGACGCAGTTTCCTGTGAATGAAAAAAGCGACCGGAGCATTTCCATGCCCCGGCCGCCATTAAAACTACACTATACGGTTTTATTTTCCCGGCGAGTATAATTTGAATTTCTTTACAAGCTGGTCTAACTCTGCCGCTCTGTCTGCAAGCTGCTCGCTGATTGCAGAGCTTTCCTGTGTGGAAGCTGCGGTGTTCTGTGTTACACCGGAAATCTGCTCGATTCCAGCCTCAATCTGGGAGAGTGCTTCTGCCTGGCTCTTTGCAGACTCGTTGGTTGATTTTGCAACCTCTGCAAAGTTCTGCATCTCGTTGATGGTTGTTTCAAACGCAACTGCAACGGATTCGGTAATCGCATTTCCCTTATTGATTTCTTCCATCGTCTTCTTGATTAACTCTCTGGTATCCACTGCGGAAGCAGAACTGTCTGCTGCAAGTTTTCCAATCTGCTCTGCCACGACTGCGAATCCTCTTCCCGCTTCTCCGGCTCTTGCCGCCTCAATCGAAGCATTGAGTGCCAAAAGGCTTGTCTGGGAGGCAATATCTTCAATCGCAGAAGTGATATCCTCAATCTGCTTGGAAATATCAATGATATTTTTCATCTCTGCGGTCAGATTGTTCATCTTCTCGCGCTCACCCTCAGCGGTAACAACCGCTGCAGAAATCTTATCGTATGCTTCCTGTGTCTGGGTCGCACTCTTATCTGCTAATGCTGCGACTGTTTCTACAGTTGCAGTTAATTCTTCCACTGCACTTGCCTGTTCGGTCGTACCGGTTGATAAATCTGCTGCCGCACGGGAAATTTCTGCGGAACCAGCCTCTACCTGGGAAGAAGTTTCCTGGATGTTATTTAAGGTCGTATTAAAATGCTTTAAAATATATACAAATGACTCTTTAATGCTTACAAAATCGCCCAAAAAGTCCGTAATTTCATTGGAATCCTTTGTCAGGTCTCCCTTTGCAATCTCACGCAGTGTCTCGGAAATCTCGGTTACATATGCCTCAAGATTTTTCATCGTTCCACGCATGGACTCTGCCATCACACCTAACTCATCCTCGGATTCATAGGTGATAAGCTTACCTGCTGACATATCTCCCTGATACATAAGCTTAGAAGCTTCTTCCATCTCTTTTACCGGCTGGGTCAGAATCTCTGTTACTGCTTTTGTCAGGTAAATTGCAATTAAGACAAGAATGATAAGCAATACCACGCCGATAACAATCATTACAATGCTTAATCTCACGGAAGAGACATATACCTGCTGTCCATTGCTGTTTACAAGCGTTTCAATCTCTTCTGTCAGCGCCTTGATTTCATCTATAATCGGAAGGTAGGTGCTGTAGTTTAAATCATATGCTTCATCGAACTTCCCGTTCTTTAACAGCTCCAATACCTGCGGTCTGACCTTCTCGCCCTCTTCAATCTTTGCTTCAAGCTCCTGCAGCTTACTTCTTCCTGCTGCCGTCTTAAAATGGTGATCCATGGAATCCACGGCTGATACAACCATAGCGACGTCTTCTTCTACCGTTTGCTCAAAGGTCGGATAGTTTTCTGCCAGCCCATCGCCGTTCTCCGCAAGCAGGCGGTTGATTGCCATCTGAAGGTCGGTCAGCGCATACTTGACATCACCGACATCGCTGACGTTTGTCATCGGTCCTTGAAAAATGGTTTTAATATTGGATGAAACAAGCTGTATTCCGATTAAAAGCACAATTCCGATAATCAGTGCAATCACAGAAATGCTTCCAAACGATGCAATCAGCTTCTTTTTAATGGAATAATTTTTCAGTTTTTCCTTAAATCTGTTCATTTGTTCTCTCCTTACCTGTCTTGTCCGTGCGGCAGAATTTCATCAATCGATAATTCTGTGCCATTGTCCCAGCAAATGACCTGTCCGTTGCGAAGTATTCCCCTCGAAAATGTTCCCCAGCTTTCAAGATCATAAAACCTCACGGTTTTCAGTTTCGGTTTCATGTCGTAGAAACAGCAGCTTCCGTCTGTCAGCACTATTTCCAACCGGTAGTCTTCTAAAAAGGATACTTTTTCCATTCTTGTCATATCGCTCACCAATAGCCCTTTCCACGGATGCTATTATATACAGATATGGAAATATTTTTCTATTATGGAAAACCCTACTTTTTTATTCCAGTTCCTCCAATCGTTTTATCGCTGCCGTGCGGTTTGTCACCTCTAACTTGCGGTAAATGCTCGTCAGATTTTTTTCCACCGTCACCTGCGCAATATGCATCTTCTCACCAATTTCCGCATTACGGCACCCCTCTTTTACATACTCCATCAGCTCACGCTCACGTTTTGTAAGAATTGGCTTCTTTGCCTCTCCCTTCTCCCCAAACGCACGGGCACCCTTTTCGTACTGTCTCGCCTGTGGCAGTATGGACGCAAGAAACGAACCTGGCTCTGCACTGTTTAAAAGCGGCAGTAGTTCTGCACCATTTTCCCAGAACGGGATTGTCAGTCCGTCCGGTTCCGCCAGTTTTACCGCTTCTGCCAGGTATTCCTTTGCAAGCTCCTCCTGCCCCAGGTAATATTTTGCCACTGCCTTGTATACATACCCTGTAATCAATGTCTGGATATGAACGGTCGATTCATAAGGCACAATCATCTGCTCCGCCACAAGATCTAACATCTCCCAGTTTTTGTCCACACATAGAAGTTTTCCATAGGTCATACAGCCGGCGCGGATATTTCGCACCGCCTTGCTGCAATTTTCTAATTTAAAGTTCCTTAACCATTCCGGCATCCGGTCCTTTTCCCCAATGCAGGCATACATATACCCCTGCACAAGCTCCATATCCGTAAGAAGCACCGGATTTACCACGGCATCCAGACGTTCACTCATTTCGTGCATCCTGTGCTCAAACTTTGCCTTTTCGCCCCGATAAATCAGGCATCGGAGCATCATATAATAACAGCTTATCACGATACAGGTCTGCTGACGAAACGTCGTCTGCCCGCATACCCGCTCCGCAAGTGTGTATGCAGTATCCATATCTCCTGTCAGCATGGCGTATTCCGCATCAAAGAAATCGTCCCAGCCCTCCTGACCGCCTCGCGTTAAGTGCATATAGTACTTTGCATATTCTTTTTCTCCGGCAATCACCTTAGCGAGCATGCCGCTTTCCCTGTGATACAGCACGGTCATGCAGACGGTTCCATAGGTCAAAAGCGAACTGCCAAGAATCGAGGAGGTCTGATAGCCGAGCAGCTCGCATGCCCGCTGCAAAGACGTATTCATCCTTCCAATATCATTAAACTGCAGTGCCGCATCGATGACAGACATCTCTCCCAATATCCGTTTGTCCGCCTTCCATCTGTCACTCTCTGCGATTTTCTGCATCGTCTGCTCGTAAAGTGGGCGCACATTCTCTGCCGGCTCTTTCATCACAAGAAACGAAAGATAATTGATTAACGCCATCAGATGGTTCTCCCAGATGCAGCCCTCGATATTTTCCCGAAGCCCCTCAAACACCTCCGGTGCCTGCTCTATCATGCTTCTACCATTTTCTCCTGCATAGAGCCCTGCAATTTTCTCCCAGTCCTTTGCCTTGCGGTAATAATTGACCGCCATGACAAATGCCTTTTTCTTTTCACTCCATTCGCCTGCCCGATGGTACAGACGCAGTATATCAATCCCCGACTTTTCAAGCTCCGCCTCCGCAACCGTGCGAAGCAGGGTATGCATCTGATAAGAGCGGGTTTTCACATCATAATAAAGAAAACCGAATTTCTCCTGGCTCTCCTGCAAAACACTCTCCGAAAATTCCAGTTCCGTCACATAGGAAGCACCTCCCATGTCAAACCAGTCAAACGGAGACACTTTCATGTAAAACTCTTTCATAAGCGGCGTCAGTTTATCAAAAATCGCCGTCTTAAGTAAACGGTTTACCCCGAGAAAATACCCAAACCCACCTCTTTTTTTATATTCAAACAGCGACAGATAGACGGCACTAATCCAGCCGTCCGTGTATTCGTAAAGTGCCGTCAGTTCCTGCTCCGACAGGGTAAGCTCATTTGCCGCAAAAATCTGTGCTGTCTCCTCAAGACTTAACGTGAGGTTCTGCTGGTTGAACGCCGCACAATATCCCCTCAAAAACAATTCCTCATAAGGAATATCCGGATAAACCCGTGAAATCAGCACGATATGTAAATAAGGCACTTCCCTTACCACCGCTTCGAGCAGATGGTTGATGAAATCCCCATTACACTCCTGATAATCATCGAGTACCAGATAAACCGGTCTTTTCAGATATTTATTCAGGATTCTTACAACATAAGAAATTTCCTGCTCTGACTTCGGGAGTTCCACGACTGATATGCGCTCATAAATCTCTGTGCTGTATTCATGTGCCTTATTGCACAGACGCCGCCAGAGCCAGTTTTCGTCCCGCTCCTCCCTCTGCATTGGAAACCAGATACAGGGCAGTTCTTCTCTTTTTGAAAAATATTGTCTTACAAAAGTCGACTTCCCATAACCAGAGGGGGCAATCACAAGAATGAGCGCCTTGTCAATCTCCTGCGTCATCGTCTCTTCCAGTTTTTCCCGAATGTATTCTCCTTCGCCTATTGGTGCTTCTCCGCTGTGTTTCATCTGTCTTACGACTCCTTAATGTTCGTTTTATGCTCATTTCATCCCCAGTTTATTCCTAAACTTCAATTACCAGGACCTCTTCTTTATCAAGTGCAGTCTTTTTTCTGATTTCCCCATTTTCAAAGTAAAATGCGCCGCCTCTGCTTAACGGCTCTTTTGAGATTGGATTTACCAGCAACGTTTTTTCACATGCAATCTGTGCCTGTTTTGCATACTCACCTGCCTCTGCTTCATCCAAATCAAAATTTACATAAACCGGCCATAAAAATACCCCCTTGCTTTTAAAGGATTCCGGAAATATCCACAAATCTCCACATAAAGCAACATTCATTTCTATTCCGTGAAACTGAAACGGGCTACTTATTTTCCCCTCTTTATAATGTTCATCGGTTATCTCATAATCTTTCCAGTTCTTACTGATTCTTCGATAATTATAAATAATCTTTCCATCTTCCACCAATGCGCATGAGGAATAAATGTCTGCATTATCTTTTTCAATATATCCCGTCATGATTGCCTTTTGATATTTGACGGATAACTCTTTGATTCGATTCATCGTCGGCGAATCCTGCTCCACAGCCATTTTAATGTCCTCTTCATACTCAGATGTAACTGCACCAAATCCCTGTAGAAAAGCTTCCCCAAAGCACACCAAATCTGCATTGCCAGATTCCTTTAACGCTTTTTCTATCTGAGAAAGATTAAATTCGATGTCATTTATTCTACATTCGTAAGGTGCCAATCCGATTCTCATAACCTTTTCCTTTCAAACTCCAGCTTCCTGCTCCCTCGACAAAATGTCCTGTGGATATCTGCTCTGTGCTAACCTGCTGCCTTTATTATTTCTTCTACATCCTTTTTACTTGATAACCATATAACTTTATTGTCATATCTATCTAAAATACTTTTTATTTCTTTCAGATTTTTATTCTGAAAAGTTTCAGTCCATTTCAAAAGGTTATAGACTGATTTCAAAGTTTCTTTTTTTCCTTTTTGTATTCCCAACTTTCTTTTGATAGAACGCATAATAATTCGGCTTTTATATAAATAGCCTGGCATATTTAAAACATATATTTTATCAGCTTCATCAAAACTTTGCTGTACCCAATCATAATATACCCCCTCAATTATCCATTCGTTATTAAATAATATTTCCTGTAATAACGCTTTTCGTTCATCAAGTGGTCTTTTTTTCCCATATTCTTTGGCGTTATTATCCCATTGGATATCGTCTAAGTCGAAATGAGGAATATCATACTTCTTTGAAAGTGCATTTGCTAAATAGGTTTTTCCAGAACCACTGCAACCAATAATATGTATTTTCATAAGTCAGTATCCCCCATAAATTGGAATTGACTGAGCTCTTTTACAAGAACTTATTGCATACTTACATAAAATTTCACATTTTTTATTATTAAATCAGATTTCCACCAGTGCTTACTAATATGCCATTGTTCCGGATAACATCCCCAATCCCATGTAACAGCCCACGTTCCATCCTCCTGCTGTGTTTCGGAAAGAAAGTGGCACTCAAAATTACAGAGTTCCTTATTTTCCTCATAAAATCGACTGTTGCAGGAATGGATCATCAAAGATGGTTTACAGACATATTCTGATGCCCATACAGAGGTATCTGCCGTTAGAACATGTTTCATCTGCAGTTGCAGCAAACTCTCAAATTCTGATAAATCAATCCCTGATATGTTACATTCCACTAAATCCTCAAATAACTCCACAAAACAGGAAGCCGTATGCATGGATTCCAATGGACAATGCAATTTAAACCAAGCATAAGCTTCCTGCAACAGTCTTTGTGCTGTCTGATATATGCTACTTTTGGGGCTTGCATACAGAAGAATAAATCCAATCAGTGATGCGGTCGGATTATAATTGACTTCATTTACATCCGTATAATTCCACCACGGTGCATGTGGATACGCTTCATTTGATGGAATACTATTCGCCCAGACATGTCCATCAAAATATTTTGTGTTTTCCAAATAGCGTAATATTCCCAAAATAATCGGATGATCTTTTTCTTTCAGATCAACTTCGCGAATGATCTGAGTTGCAGCCCATGTCTGCACCGGCGAAGAATCTGGATTCCAACAATCCGCTTCCAGCGCGTGCCCAAAACCACCAT
>JBNMKM010000004.1:0-139908 GCA_050874345.1 Roseburia sp.
ATGAGTTAGCAAAGCTAGCTCCCTGGAGCGAAGAAGTCCAGGAAAAATGTAGCAAACAGATGGAGCAAAATGTTAGCGTTCAGGAATCCTAGTGATAGGATTCCTAAAGGTTTCCGGAATACCCCGAAACTATGCGCTTACCGAAAGAGTGGCGTTTTTCTTATTTTCTGGAAACTTGAGGGGGTACTTTGCCCCTAATGTCCGCATTGTGTCCGCAAAAATCAGATTGCAGGGACGTCCTTTACAACCGCTACAATAGTTTTTTGGTCATGATGTGAATGACAGGAAATAATTTTACAGAGAAAAAAATAATTGATATAATGATATTCGCAAGGGCTGATTTTGAATTGGGAGGGACAAATATGTCATTATTGTATTTATAAAATTTGAAAATTCTAAAAACATAACACTCATAAATGGCCAAATAATAGTTACGCGCAAAAGTGCGCGCAGAAATGAGGATTAAAATGGAATTTTCAGTAAAAGAATATAGAGAGTACAAAGAACAAGAGATATTAGAGTTGTATGAAAGTGTTGGATGGATAAATTATGTCAACAATGCGGATATGGTAAGAAATGCGTATGCCAATTCATTAAAAATACTGGGAGCTTATGCAGATGAAAAATTATTAGGAATTATCCGGGTTGTTGGAGACGGATATTCAATTATTTTTATTCAGGATATTCTGGTGTTGCCTGAATATCAACATCAGGGGATTGGAACAGCGTTATTGCGTAAAATTCTTGAAATTTATAAGAATGTGTATAAAAAGACGTTGCTGACCGATAATACGGAAAAAACAATCCAGTTTTATAAATCGGCAGGTTTTCAGATGGATACGGATATTGAATGTAGAGCGTTTACAAAGAGGAGTAGCCAGTAAGATAATCTTACTGGCTGAGTTATGAAAAAGAATCTATATAAAAAGGTCATTTCCCTTTGACAAGTATTACTATAGCGGTGCGATGTGAAGATGGGATGAAGTGAATTTGAAAAATAAGTGAAAGGGCAATTGAAATGGGATTTGAGGAAAAATATGCAATGTTCTGGCAGGAATTTGGAAATGGTAAGAAAATGGTGTTATCGACAGCGCTTGAAAATAAGGTAACATCACGCATGATGAGTATTGTTGCGCTGGATGGCAGGTTGTATTTTCAGACAGACCGAAACTTCAGAAAGTATGCACAGCTAAAGGAAAATCCCAATGTTGCCCTTTGCATTGATAACATTCAACTGGAAGGACACTGCGAAGAGATAGGACACCCATTTGAAAACACGGATTTTTGCAAGAGCTATGAGCAGTGCTTTGAAAGCTCTTTTCGGAGATATACCGGGCTTTCTGAGGAGAGGCTGTTTGTTGTGATACCGGATTTCATCGAGCGCTGGCGATACATAGAGGGTGAGCCATACATGGAGATATTTGACGTTCAAACAAAATCCTATCGACTGGAAAAATATGTAGCGGAGAGAACATGGAAGAAAAATGATTAGAGCATTAAAATTAGAAAATTAAGGTAGAGAGAGTTTACGAGTAATCAATTATCAAAAAAGAATTGACAAAAAAATAAGACTGGAGTAGTCTAAGAAAAAGACTACTCCAGTCTTATTTTTTTAGGGAGGACAAGATGGACGAGAAAAAATTATTTGATTCGGAATTAAAAGTGATGGATGTGATCTGGCGGGAAGGTGATATTCCGGCGAGAAAAATAGCGGGGATTTTAGGCGAGGCATACGGATGGAACAAAAATACAACGTATACGTTAATCAAGCGCTGTATGGCGAAGGGAGCGATAGAGCGTGTGGAACCAGGGTTTGTCTGTCATGCACTGGTATCCAAGAAATCGGTTCAGATGGCGGAGACAGATGAGCTGATTGAAAAGATGTACGATGGGGCGGCGGATTCCCTGTTTGCGGCGTTGCTGCACAGGGAGCGGATGTCTGCGGAGCAGATTGCGCGGTTAAAGAAAATGATTGAAGAATTGGAGTGATATTCGATGAATCTGGTAGAAATGAGCGTTTGCGGTGGAATCATGATTCTGGTGGTGTTGCTGCTTCGGCTGTTATTTTTGGAGCGCCTGCCAAAGAAAATGTTCCTGCTTTTATGGGGAATCGTGTTGCTTCGTTTGCTGGTTCCGTTTGAAATAGCATCTCCGGTGAGCATCTATAATCTGATTCCCCAGGAACTTAGAGTGGCGAGCCAGGAAGAGCAACGCCAGCAGATGGACGATGGACGGACAAGTCAGAGTGCCCAATCGAGCCTGGCAGAGGAAGCTGGAACAGCGGAGAAAACCGACACAGCAGTGAAGAACAATACAGCGGAGAAAGCTGACATAGCAGTGAAGCTTTGGAAAGTTATTTATGTTGCAGGAGTGATGGCTTGCTTCTGCTGGTTTGTGGTTTCATATGGCAGGAGCCTGCGGCGGTTTGCGACGGCGGTTCCGGTAAACAGATTGGATGTGGAGAAGTGGCTGGCGGAACATAACTGTGTACGGAAAATCAGTATCCGAAGAACGGGAGCGGTGGATACGCCGCTCACCTATGGGTTACTAAGACCGGTCATTTTGCTGCCAGAGAATCTGGATGTTACAGACAAACTGACCGTGAAATATGTGCTTGAGCACGAGTATACGCATATCAGACGATGGGATTTGCTATACAAATGGGCGATGGTGCTTGCAGTCTGTGTCCACTGGTGGAATCTGCTCGTGTGGGGAATGTTATATTTCTTTAACAGAGATATCGAGCTGAGCTGTGACGAGCGTGTGGTGAGGCATTTTGGAACAGAAGAGAAAAAGGCATATGCAATGGCACTGCTTCGCTTGGAAGAACGGCGGCTTTGCAGTGAGGCATTATGCAGCAGCTTCAGCCGGAATCCGAATGAGGAACGGATTCTGGCAGTGATACGGATGAAAAAGCAGACCCGGAAGATGGTGGCGGCAATGGTGCTGGTTGTTGCGGTGTTTGCAGCCACGTTTGCAACATCAGCGGCAGCTGCTTATGCGAAGCCACAGGAGAACGTGCAAGAGCAGGAATCTGGGAAGAACCATCCTTATGCAGGCAATCTCTGGGCATATGAAAATGATGACCCTACGAGTGCATATTATGTGCATCTGTACTACCGGCTGGCTGTTATGAAAATGACGTCTCAGGGGCTTGAGTGCGTGACGGATGAAGAGACAATGACAGATGCAATGAAACAAGCGCTGCAAAAGACAATGGAAGCAATTAAAAAATTCTGGGATTCCGAGAATTTTAAACAGCTTGCAGAAACGGATATGGAAGAATTAGCAGTACAGTTACAGGAGCTTGCGGATAAGTACAGCACCAGAGACAGTATGATTGTAGTGGACAAAACCGTATACAGTGTAAATACAAGAGAATTAGAGCGATATCTTGAGGCTGCTTCACAGTGTGGCAGTTTTTATTAGGAGTTTGCTTGGCGGAACAGTCTTGAGCTGTCTTAAAGAGCGGGGAGAGTACTATGAGGAAATGGAAAATAGGATTTCTGATTTTTACGGTTTTGCTGGCAGGAGCGCTTGCAGGCTGTGGGAGTCAGAAAAATGAAGTGTCAGAGGGCACAGAAGCAGGAGAGAAAGAAGCATTTGTATACAATCCGGAATTTTATTCCATGGATGCGGATGTGACGCAGATGGAGGTTTCGGGGGATACCGTTTATTACTGCACACCGGAGCAGAAATTTTATAAAATGCAGATGAAGGAGCCTTATAAAAGAGAAACGATAGCACTTCCGAATCTTGACATGGATGTGGAAAGCGTGCAGATACAGCCGATGCCGGACGGCAGCCTGGATGTTATTTATCGTGTATGGAAGGAACAGGCGGGGAATGGTACAGAAGTTTCTATGGCGACCTGGCTTGTGAATTATGAAGATTTCGGAACGGAAGTTTTTCGCAGGGATATTACGGAATTTATCGGGTTAAATGGAATATCGACGGTGGTTGACGGGGAAGGGCATCTGTTTTTTCTGACAGCAGACAATGCGGTTGTGACATTCGACGTGGACGGAACGTACAAAGAGACGATAAAAGCAGAAGGAATATGGGCATTGACGGGGAATGCAGACGGTGGTGTGTATGGTGTCTTTTATGGAGAGGGGGCAGGTTACCGCAATGGCATTATCCGCAGATTATCGTGGGATAGCGGGGAGCTGGGGCAGGAATATACAGGAGTGCTGGCTGGCAACAATGTGACAGATGACGGGGGAAATGGCTGTCTGATGCGGTTTGACGGAGAAATTTACCGATACGATGCTGCGACGCAGCAGAATGAGTCAGTTTTGAAGCTGGCGGACTGCAATATCACGGACGGCAGTGTACAGCAGCTGGAGGTACTTTCCGATGGCAGGATTTTAATGCTTTTAAATGATGGAACCAGGGATGGAGCAATGCTTGCGGTACTGACAAAAACAGCGGAAGCGGACTTGCCGGCTTATCAGACCGTGACGCTTGCAACGCTGTCTGCAAGCAGTACGCTGATGGATGCGGTTGCCAGATTTAACCGTCAGAACAAAGAGTATCATATAAAACTGAAGGAATATTATGACCCGGCGTTAGATGACAGCATGGGCAGGGAAGAGCTTGAACAGGCATACACGAATCTGAATCTGGATATGATTTCGGGGGACTGTCCGGATATTTTGAACCTGGATTATGATGTGATAGCAGAGTATGCGGCAAAAAATATATTTTTGGATTTAAATGATTATCTGCAAAAAAGTGAGCTTGAGATTCTGCCAAATGTTGCGGATGCGTATACATTTGACGGAAAGCTTGCGGCACTTCCGGCGGCGGTCTGTATTCGTACGCTTGTGGGAAGAACAACGGATTTTGGAGATAAGGATGGCATCACGCTTGCCGATATGATGGAGCTTTTGGACTGTTATCCGGAAAGGAAAATTTTTGCAGCCAATCCGCAGAAATTATTGGAGTATTGTCTGACGTTTAACCAGAATACATTTGTAGATTTTGAAACAGGAGAGTGCAATTACAACTGTGAGGAGTTTTATCAGATACTTGCACTTTGCAGGCAGTTTGAGGGCGACACGGCAAACAATAATACTTCGGTCTGGGGCGCACTGTCTGATGGCGGCGATGCACTTTTGTATGAAGTACAGATTGACGCAGCGGACGATGTCAATCTTTTAATGCAGATACTCGAAACAGATGGCGTTTCGTTTGTGGGGTATCCGACGCTTGATGGAAGTGCCGGTCATCTGCTGGAGGAAAAGGATGGTGCCTATGCGATTTCTGCAAAGTCCCGCCATGCGGATGCTGCATGGGAATTTCTGGAAAGTCTTTTAAAAGGAACTGGAAAAAATTTTAATGCAGGAAAGAGAACCGCGGGATTTCCGGTGGAAAAATCGGCGCTGGAGCTTTATTTTGAGCTTGCAACGGAAAATCCTTATGACGACGATGACAACAGAAGGTATACCCTCATAGATATTGGAAACATTCTTCATTATGTACCGTTGCCGGAGGAGGCAGAACAGATTGAAAAGCTGATTGATTCTGCGGTGGTGGCGAAGGGAATGGACACGCAGATGTTTTCTATCATAGAAGAGGAGGCGGCAGATTATTTTAACGGGCAAAAATCTGCGGAAGAGACAGCAGAGCGCATCAACAGCCGTATTTCCATTTATTTGAAGGAAAATAATGAAATGGCATTTCTTTGGAAGTAAACTTGTTTTCTTGATATCTCAGACGGTTTGTGCTATCTTATAAGAAGAGAGTGAAAATAGTAGTTCAATCTGGAGAAGGTAGTATGAAAGAAGAATCGTTTGTTACGGAACAATGGAGAGAACGTATTTTAAAGTGCTATTATATCGCAGTCGGGGCAATTTTTTTAACAGAAGTGGTCATTTATATTGCACTGCTGCTCTGGGGTGGACCGCTCAAACAGAGCTCGTTTACTTATTGTGTGATGTATATTGTGTGTCCAAGCATATTAAATCTGCTGTGTGTGCTCGCAGCAGAGCATCTGGTAAAGGAGCCCACACCGGGAGACTATAAGAACCGTGCAATGATATGGGGACTGTGCGGAATCTGCATGGTGGTTGCAACGTTTCATGGAGTATTTCTGGTGACACCTGCGGTATTTGTGGCACCGATTGTAGTGTCGGTTATGTTCGATGATGAAAAGCTGACACGATGGACTACAATTGGCTGCATTGCATTGATGTTTCTCAGTGTGTTTACGGCGATGTTGTTTGATGATACCTGGACACTGCGGCAGAGAGTTTCAAACGGAATTGCAACATTTGTATTTATAATTGTAGTAAGCGAGCTCTGCAAGATTTTAATTCATTTTTCCGAGCAGAAAAATAAGATTATTTTCGGCAGTGCGCAGATGAATGATGAGATGAAAGTTGCACTGCGGACGGATCCTATGACAGGACTTTTCAATCATTCTGAGTTTTACCGGCTTTTGGAAGAGGGACAGGATGAGTGTAAGAAAAAGCGCCAGAATATGACGGTTGCTGTGTTAGATGTGGACTTTTTTAAGAAAGTAAATGACAATTACGGACACGAGAACGGAGACGTGGTTTTAATCCGAATCGCTTCTATCCTGCGGGATGTATGCAGCAATGAGGGAAGCATCTGCCGGTATGGCGGGGAAGAATTTTCCGTTATCTGCCAGAATAAGAAAGCAGATGAAGTGTTTGAGTTAATGGAGCAGGTGAGAACGAACTTAAATAACTGGCGGTTTGACTTTATGCCGGGGCAGCAGGTTGGTGTGAGCTGCGGTATCTACGAATACCGTGGAGAAGACATTCCAGCGGAAGAAATTTTTAACCGGGCGGACCAGGCGATGTACCGCGCAAAGAATGAAGGAAGGAACCAGTGCATCCGTTATGTATAAAATTTTACTGGTTGAAGATGACAAGATTATAGCGAGAAGTGTGAAAAACCATCTTGAGAGCTGGGATTATGAGGTAAAATGTGTGGAGGACTTTGCCAATGTGATGGCAGAGTTTTTGGCGTTTGCACCGCACCTGGTCGTGATGGATATTAAGCTTCCTTTTTACAATGGATATCACTGGTGCATGGAGATACGAAAGGTATCAAAGGTGCCGGTGATTTTTGCATCCTCCGCATCGGACAATATGAATATTGTGATGGCGGTCAATATGGGTGGGGATGATTTTGTGGCAAAACCGTTTGACCTGGATGTTCTGATGGTAAAAATTCAGGCGATGCTGCGCCGAACCTATGATTTTGCCGGACAGAATCTGTTGCTCGAACACCGGGGAGCCTTTTTGAACCTGTCAGAGGCAACACTTGTGTACGGAGAGGAAAAACTCGATTTGACGAAGAACGAGTTTCGGATTTTGCAGGTTTTGATGGAGAATAAGGACAAAATTGTGACCCGCGATACCCTGATGACGAAGCTGTGGGAAAGCGACAGCTATGTGGATGAAAACACGCTGTCCGTGAACGTGAACCGCCTGCGCAAGAAACTTGAGGCGGTGGGACTTACAGATTTTATTCTCACAAAGAAAGGAATCGGGTATCGGATTGGATGAGAATGGGACGTTCTTATTTGAAGTATAATCTGAAATGGATTTTCGGAATGTTGCTTTGTGCCGGAATTATGGCGGCAATTCTGGCATTAAACCAGGTTCCAGAGGAAGAAATTTTTTATGGAACAGGATTGATTTTATTTGTTCTGGTTGTGTTTCTTGTGATAGACATCGTTCTGACCTGGCGAAGATGCAAAAATCTGCGGCGGATTTCAGGCGAGGTTACGTTTTCGCTGGAAAATCTTGAAACACCGTGGAACCCGTTGGAGCAGGAATACCAGAATCTTCTTCATCTTCTCCTGGAGGAGAAGAACCGCAAGGAAAACGAGTGGCAGAAGAAGGAGCGGGATTTGTCAGAGTATTATACAATGTGGGTGCATCAGATTAAAACACCGATTGCAGCGTTAAAACTTCTGCTGGAGGAAAAGAACACAGAAGGAGAAAACGTTGAAGAGTTGGGAGAGCTTTTCTCAATTGAACAGTATGTAAAAATGGCATTGCAATATACGAAGCTGGACGGTGAAACGACAGATTTCGTTTTTCAAAGAGTGCCACTTGATAAGGTGGTGCGGCAGGCGGTACGTCAGTACGCAAGGCAGTTTATTCATAAGAAAATCCGGCTGGAGTATGAGGAAATTGACGTTTCGGTGCTGACGGATGAAAAATGGCTGGAGTTTGTGCTCGAGCAGCTTTTGTCCAATGCCATCAAATATACAGAACGTGGCAGCATCACCATTTCGATGGAGAATGACTGTCTCGTGATTGCAGATACCGGAATCGGTATCCGGGCAGAGGATATCCCGCGTGTGACAGAGCGCGGTTATACCGGCTATAATGGACACGCAGACAAACGTTCCACCGGAATCGGGCTTTATCTGTGCCAGCGCATTTTAAAGAAGTTAGGACACTCCTTTTCGATTGAATCAAAGGAAGGGGAAGGAACGCGCGTGTTGATTGGATTTACCGCAGAAGATAAAAAACGGCTGGAATAACGCCAACCTTACAAAACTGTAAGAAACAGAGGGAAAATGTAAGCCAGATGAATGGCTCGCGTTTTCCTTTTTTGCTATAGTAAGGTCAGTTCAAAGAGAAAAGGAGAAAAACAATGGCAATCTTAGAGGTAAATCATTTAAAGAAAATATACACGACACGGTTTGGCGGAAACCAGGTGCAGGCGCTTTCTTCCATCAACTTTTCTGTTGAGGAAGGGGAATACGTTGCAATCATGGGAGAATCCGGCTCCGGCAAGACAACGCTGCTAAATATTCTTGCGGCACTCGATAAACCGACAAGCGGGGAAGTGCTGTTAAACGGCAGAAATATCGTCTCGATTAAAGAAAAAGAGATTTCAGCATTCCGCAGAGATAATCTGGGGTTTGTATTTCAGGATTTTAACCTGTTAGATAATTTTTCGTTAAAAGATAATATTTTTCTTCCGTTAGTGTTAGAAGGTGTGGCACCGAAGGAGATGGAAGAGCGGCTTGCACCGATTGCCGCAAAGCTTGGAATTACAGAAATTCTTGCAAAATACCCGTATGAGGTGTCCGGCGGACAGAAACAGCGTGTGGCAGTGGCGAGAGCGCTGATTACAAAGCCACAGCTAATCCTTGCGGATGAACCGACCGGAGCACTCGATTCCAAGGCAACTGACAGCCTGCTCGATTTATTTGGGGAAATCAATCATGAGGGACAGACGATTTTAATGGTAACGCACAGCACGAAGGCGGCAAGCCATGCAAAACGTGTTCTTTTTATCAAGGACGGAGAGGTGTTCCATCAGTTGTATCGTGGTAATATGACAAATGAAGAACTGTATGCAAAGATTTCCGACACGCTTACGATTTTAACGACAGGCGGTGAGCATCATGAATAAACTTTATCCAAAACTGGCGTTTACCAATATTAAAAATAACAAACAGTTTTATCTTCCGTATCTGCTGACCGGAATTTTATGTGTGCTGATGTTTTATTCCCTGCTTGCAATCCAGCAGAATCCGGCACTTGAGAGCATCCGGGGCGGCGGAAATTTGAAAACAATTCTGATGCTTGGAAGCTGGGTCATCGGTTTTTTTGCCTGTATCTTTCTGTTTTACACGAATAGTTTTATCGTAAAGCGCAGAAAAAAGGAACTTGGAATTTACAATATCCTTGGAATGGAAAAGCGCCATATCGCCTGTGTGATGACGATGGAAACCGTTGTACTTGGTCTTATTATCATTGTGGCAGGACTTGTTACCGGCATCGTATTCAATAAACTTTTAATGATGTTTTTGTACCGCCTGACAGGGCTTAGCGTAAGCATTCCGTTTTATATTTCCACAGATGGCTGTGTCATAACCGCACTTTTGTTTGCGGCAATATTTGTGGCAACGCTGATTTATAACTTTATGCAGATTCGTCTGGCAAATCCAATCCAGCTTTTAAGAAGCGACAAGACCGGCGAGCGGGAACCAAAGACAAAAGTAATAATGACGATTGCAGGAATTGCTTGTATCGCGGCGGGCTACTATATTGCGATTACGGAAGAAAATCCACTGAAGGTGCTGATGCTTTTCTTTGTGGCGGTGGTGCTTGTCATTATCGGAACCTATTTCCTGTTTATTGCAGGAAGCGTGGCACTGTTAAAACTTTTGCGTAAAAATAAAAACTACTATTACAAGACCAATCATTTTACCGCAGTATCCGGCATGATTTACCGCATGAAGCAGAATGCGGTAGGGCTTGCGAATATCTGTATATTGTCCACAATGGTGCTTGTTATGGTATCGTGCACGGTCAGCCTGTATTTTGGCGTCGAGGATGAGCTGAACTACCGCTATCCGCATGAGATTACCGCAACGGTATTATATGGGGAGAATGCTCCAAAGGAAAATGACCTGAAGGAGGTACTGTTAAACGCCGTCGATGAAGCAGGCGGTGAAGTGACAAATGTCGAGATAGCAGAAACTTTTTATATCGTCGGTACGCTTTCGGGAGAAACATTAGCGCTTGGAAATAAGGGCGATGATATGGCGGTCAGTGATTATTATATTGTTAATTTCTGCACAAGGGATGACTATGAAAAAATGACCGGCGAGGACGTCAGTGAACTTGATGCAGATGAGATTGCAACGGCACTTGCACCGCTTTATGGGAGCAGCCGTCTGGTGCTTGGAGAGAAGGTCTGCAATGTGAAAGAGAACCTTTCCTACAAGACGGGACAGGCGTATATGTTTACTGGCGGGGAAGGGTATGTCATCGTAAAGGATGAGGAGGCTCTTCGTGCACTTTATCAGGAATTGGCGGAAGAGTACCGGAAACTGGATGGATCTATTACGGCATTTAATTATGAAGTTGGAATCGATATTGCAGGAACGGCAGAGGAAAAGCTGGCGGTCGGAGAGGCGGTTTGGACGGTTTTTAATGACTGGAATAACAAAGAATCCGAAAAGTATCTGTCGGATGATGCTTTTTATGGTGGAATCACATATGAGACGAGACAGGGAGCTTACGAAAATTTCTATTCTCTGTATGGCGGCATCTTTTTCCTGGGAATATTTTTAGGTGTGATGTTTCTGATGGTGACGGTTTTAATTATCTTCTATAAACAGATTTCTGAAGGGTATGAGGATAAGGAACGGTTTGCAATCATGGAAAAAGTGGGAATGAGCAATGCCGAGGTGAAAGCGTCCATCAATACGCAGGTAAGAATTGTATTTTTCCTGCCGCTTGTGACGGCAGTCATTCATCTCACAGCGGCATTTCCAATGCTGACAAAGCTTCTGGCATTACTGAATCTGATGAACCAGAGTGTGTTTGTCGTATGTTTAATCGCAACGGTGGCAGTGTTTACACTTTTCTACCTGTTCGTATTTAAACTGACATCGAGAACGTACTACAAAATTGTGGGAAATCAGGTGAATGCAGCATAAAATACTTCTGGACACCGGAAAGAGGGCAGTGTATACTGAAAAAAGGTATGCACTGCTTTTTTTAAAGGAGAAATCAAAAATGGACAAGTTATATATTGTAATACCGGCGTATAATGAAGAAGAGAATATCAGACAGGTCATTGATGACTGGTATCCGGTTGTAGAAGCACATAACGGGAACGGAGAATCCCGTCTGATTGTTATTGATGATGGAAGTAAGGACTCTACCTATTCCATCATGCAGGAATATGCGAAAGACCGTCCGCTTTTTTGCCCGGTGACAAAGCCAAACGGCGGTCACGGTGCAACCGTGCTGTATGGTTACCATTATGCATTGGAGCATGGTGCAGATTATATTTTCCAGACAGATTCTGACGGTCAGACACTTCCGGCAGAGTTTGAGCAGTTCTGGGAGAAGAGAGAGCAGTATGATATGGTTATCGGCTGGCGCAAGGGCAGAGAGGACGGCGCTTCCAGAGTATTTACTACAAAAGTCTTGAAACTGGTTATCAAAATCTGCTTCGGTGTCACAGTTACGGATGCGAATACACCATTCCGTCTGATGAAGGCAGGTACTTTAAAAGAGTACATCGGACTTGTGCCGAAGGACTTTAATCTGTCAAACGTGCTGATTTCCGTTATTTACACGAAAAAGGGATGCAGCATGAAGTACATCCCGATTACGTTCAGACCGCGTCAGGGTGGTGTCAATTCCATCAATATGAAGCGTATTTTTGGAATCGGAAAACAGGCATTGTCCGATTTCAGAAGAATTAACAAGGCGCTCAAATAGAAGTTTGGAGAAAGTTTCAATGAAAAGTATTGCATTTTTGTGCATCTGGTTTGGAAAAGCACCGGTGTTTCTTCAGGCGTGGCTTGCAACCTGCGGGAAGAATCCAAGCATTGATTTTTATCTGTTTACGGATATCAAAGAGGAACTTCCCTGTCCGCCCAATGTGAAAAAGATAGAAATTTCTTTCCGGGATTTCTGCAACCGTTTTACGGAAATTTATGGTGTGACGGATGGAATCGAGAAGCCTTATAAGCTCTGCGATGTCAGACCGGCATTCGGTGAGGTGCTGGGAGAATATATTAAAGGCTACGACTATTGGGGCTACTGCGATGAAGACCTTTTGTGGGGCGATATCAGACATTTTATCACAGATGAAATTTTAGAGAAGAATGACAGGATTCTCACGAGAGGACACTGTTCTATCTATCGTAATACACCTGAGGTGAACAGTTATTACCGGACACTTCCGCGAAAAGGACATATGGTGTACGAGGAGATTTTGTTTGACCCGGATGTGTGTGCATTTGATGAGTGGGCAGAGCACAAGGGCGGTGGTGTGTCCGCAATTTTCAGGGACAACCAGATTCCAATGTACAATGAGCCTGTGATGGCGGACATTTATGTGGCAAAGGGAGATTTTCAGATAAATTACCGCCCGGATCTGGCGGGCACACGGTATTTTCTTTATGACAACGGCAAGGTGTATGCGTGTGGAAAGAACCGGAAACGCGGCAGCTTTAAGGAAGAGGTGCTTTATTGTCATTTCCAGAAGCGTAAAATTACGATCGATGCGGGAATTGATTATGAGCGTTTCCTGTTAGAGCCGGTTGGACATATGCGTAATGAAAATGCGAAGCCGCAGGGCTTAAAGGAGCGCAGCGTGGTATGGCGGATGAATCTGCGTTATGAGCTGCGCAGGATATATGCAAAGGTAAGAGGAAGAGGATAAGAGATGGCGAATTATCTGGTGCTTGGTGGAAGCGGATTTCTGGGAAGCAAGCTGGTTTCAAAACTGGCAAAGAATGAAAAGAATACGATTGTAGTTGCAGATATGGCAGAGAATCCGAAACTGGCGAAGTATCAGAATGTTTCGTTTCGTCCGCTTGAGTTTGTCGGAAAGACAGATTTTACAGAGGATTTGAAGCAAATCGACGTTGTGTATCATCTGATTAGTACGATTACGCCTTCGGATGAGATGGGGCAGGTCTGGAACGACCTTGAAGCAAATGTAAAGCCGACCATCGCTCTTTTGGATGCACTTGCACAGTATCCACAGTGCAAGCTGGTATTTATTTCTTCCGGCGGCACCGTGTACGGCAACAAGGGAGAGGAGCCGCTTTCGGAGAAGGTTTCCTTAGACCCGGTATGCAATTATGGGCTCACCAAGGAGATGATTGAAAAATATATTTTCTTTTATCATCATATGTACGGCATTGATTACCGGATTGTACGTCTTGGAAATCCTTATGGAACGAAGGTGCGCAAGGGACAGAAGCAGGGACTCATTCCGATTTTTATCGACCGGATTATGAATGGCGAGCCGGTTACCGTATTTGGCGACGGAATGGCAGTGCGGGATTACATCCATGTGGATGATGCAATTGCGGGAATTCTTGCGGTAGAACAGGCAGAGTGTGAGGAAAAGGTGTTTAATATCGGTTACGGAGAAGGACACAGCATCTTACAGATTTTAAACATGATTGTGGAAGAGTTAGGCTGTGAGATGCCAGAAATCGAATACCGGATTCCGGGGCGCAAATGCGACGTGGCGTACAATGTGTTAGATACCGCGTTAGTCCGAGCAAAAACCGGATGGATGCCACAGATATCGCTTCGTGAGGGAATCTGCATGATGCTTGAGAGCATCCGGAGTGGGGAATAAAAAGAGCTTGAAATCTGTTTTCAAAATGAATATAATAATCCTAGTGCAGATATAGTATATCGGTAGTACATTAGCTTCCCAAGCTAAGGAGGCGGGTTCGACTCCCGTTATCTGCTCTGACAAAAATAAGGGCGTACCTGAAAGGTACGCCCTTATTTTGCGCAAATCGTAAGGAAAATCTTATAAATATAAATTGATGGATGTGCCAATGCCATTTTTGTTCTGCTCTAACTGCAGGGCAGATGCAACGAGTGCTGCGGCTTCGGTTGTAGCAGATGTGGCAGACGACGCCGTGCCTGTTGAACCGGAGGCATTTGCCTGTAAATTCTTCTGGCGGATTTCCGTGTCTTGTAACAGACTGGTACGTTTCTGTAACCGTTTGGCATAGGAATCGACCTTCTGCATATAATCGGAATCCTTGGAAAAAAGGGATTCAAATTTGGAAATAGAAGCGGAACTGAACATCGTGCTTCTGGCGGTTAAGGTTCCGTCCGAGTTGACGGTGATTCCAATATCATCAAGCTCATCTTCGTATTTGCTGTTTAAGGAAGAGAGGCTGTTTAAATAGCGCTCCACGTGCTTATCGCCTGTTTTCTTGCCGGAAGTCATCAGATTGTTAAATGTATCGATGTAGGCGGATACGCTGTTTCGGATATTGGTTTCACTATCTTCATCAAACGTAAAGCTGCGCAGCTTCTTGACAGCACGTCTTATGGCAGAAGTATCTGCATTTGCAAGCTCTGTGTGCGAGTAGCTGGTCCGCTTGGCGGAAGTGGCAGCATTTCGGTTGTCAGAGTAAAAATTTCTTTTATAAAAGGAAACGGTCAGGCTCACACCTGTACCTGCGATTGCTGACATAATAATCCCTCCATTTGTAGTAATATATACTGGGAATCTTCTTTATTATTATTCGGCAAAAATTGGTTCGGAATTAACCGTAGCAATCAAAAAATGTTCATGGTATAATGTGGATAGCAACGAGCAGTGCCAGACACGGAGTCTGTAAAATAGACTGCTTGCAGGCGATATTTTACAGAGTACGGGGATGATAGGGCGACAGCCCGGCAACGAGAAAAGGCGAAGCGTTTTCGAGTTGGCACTGCGAAGTAGCACGTAGCTGATAGGGCGACAGCCCGGCAACGAGAAAAGGCGAAGCGTTTTCGAGTTGGCACTGCGAAGTAACACGTAGATGATGACAACAAGTTGGCACTGTGAGAAAATAAACTGGGAGGGAAAATATGCAGACAATTACATTGTGGATAATTTTAATTATTTTATTTGCCGTGGTGGAAATCGCAACGGTTGGACTGACTTCCATCTGGTTTGCAGGTGGAGCACTTGTGGCATTGCTTGGAAGCCTCATAGGATTAAATCTGGGCTGGCAGATAGCAATTTTCGTTGTGGTGTCAGTGCTGCTGCTCGCGTTTACAAGACCGTGGGCGCTCAAGTACTTAAAGCCGCATCTGGTGAGAACCAACTATGAGGAAGCCATCGGAGAAAACGCCTGCATCACGGATACGGTGGATAACCGGAAAGGAACCGGAACAGCCGTGTTGAAGGGACAGGAGTGGACGGCAAGAGCCTACGAGGATGGCAAGATATTTGAGGCGGGAACCATCGTAACAGTAAAGGAAATCCGCGGGGTGACGCTGTATGTGACCGAGAGCGGCATAATGCCAAAGAGAGAAGAGAAAGAGGAACAGGCATGAAAATCGTATTTTTAGATGCAAAATCAATCGGAGAGGACATTGATTTATCCGGGTTTGACCGGATTGGAGAAGTGGTAAAATATGATTTTTCCTCACCGGAGGAAGCAAGAGAGCGCACAAAGGACGCAGATGTCATTATTTTAAATAAGGTCGTTATTGATGAGAAATCCATCGGGGAGGCAGAGCACTTAAAGTTAGTGTGTGTGACTGCGACTGGAACAAACAATCTTGATAAAGAGTATCTGGACGCGCGGGGCATCGCATGGCGCAATGTGGCAGGCTATTCGACGGAATCTGTGGCACAGCACACGTTTGCACTGCTATTTTACCTGCTTGAGAAGTTACGGTATTATGATGATTATGTCAAAACGGAAAAATATATTGGAGATACCATTTTTACCCATTTTGCCAACCGGTTCCATGAGTTAAGCGGCATGACCTGGGGCGTCATCGGGCTTGGCGCAATCGGGCGCAGAGTGGCAGATATTGCAAAAGCGTTTGGCTGCCATGTCATCTATTACTCGACCTCCGGCAAAAACAGCCAGCCGGGCTACGAACGGGTGGACTTTGAGACGTTGTTAAAAGAATCTGACATTGTGTCAGTTCATGCGCCATTAGACGAGAATACCAAAGGACTGATGAACCGGGATGCATTTGCGAAGATGAAAAGGAATGCGATTTTCTTGAATCTTGGAAGAGGGCCGATTGTAAATGAGGCAGATCTTGCAGAGGCGTTAGAGCAGGGAACGATTGCGGCAGCAGGACTTGATGTGCTTGAGACAGAGCCGATGACGGAGCAAAATCCGCTCCGCAGAATTAAAGACAGCGATAAGCTGCTTATAACCCCGCACATTGCCTGGGCGAGCGTGGAAGCCCGCACAAGGCTGATGGGGATTATCTTAGAGCAGGTGAAAGAGTATTTTGGACTCGCCGAGAAGTAAATAGCTGCTGCGTGGCACAGCCTTTTGGACAGTAGGCGCAGCTTACGGAAAAAGAATCAGCTTGGAATGGAGACATCCAGCCCGCTGTGGAAAGAGTTATTTCCATAGTTGGCAAGGAATGCCTGTTTCAGCTGGTTCTTTTTTTGTGCGTCATCGGCGCCAAGTAATTCCTGTAAGGCGAGAATTCGCGTCTGGTAAAGTGCCTGCGCCTTTTCGTAGAGCTCAAAAAAGCTCTCATGTGAGACGAGCGTGGAATCCCAGGGGTTTGTCCAGCGTGCATGGCGCAGATTAAACGGGTCAGTGCGGAACGCAAGACAGTCGCTTAAAATAAGCGGGGAAAACAGCGGGTAGCCTAACGTATGTTTTTCTAAAAGCCGCAGGGCTGCCTTTTTCTGTCCGGTGTTATCGTGCAGAAGATGCAGGGTCAAAGGCATGGCATAAAGGCTTGCATAGATGGCAGCGTAGGTAACGTGCAGGCGCGGAAATGCTTTTGCATAGGCGTGGTGAAGCATTTCGGCAATGACGCGCATCTGGCGTGCTGTGAGCCTTATCGTGTCCTCATGGTAAAAATCGGACGGATTTTTGCCGAGTTTTACATAGAGCAGCGAACGGTCAATGTCCATTTCCAGATAGGAATGTCTCGAAAAGTAGGCATTTTCCCTGCCGTGATAATGGGTCATGGCATAGACATACGGATGGCAGATGGTGTCCAAGGTGTAATGACCCAAAAACCCGGTGAGGTAGGCGGCTGCAATTTTATAGTCGACGTCGGAGGAAAAGGATTCTGTGGATTCCAAAAGTCCTGCGAAAAAGGCACCGGAGGCTTTGGTGTGTGCCAGCGAGCCGAGATTTTTCCGCGGCAGCAGGTAGGAGGGTAGAAAGTAAAAGAATAAATCCGGGCCCTGTAATCCGAGTGAGTAGGCGGCTTTATTTTCATGAAGATTTTGTTTATAGGTATCCGGGGCAAGCTTGTGATAGGTTTCAAGTCCCCAGAGATAATGTGTGATAAATCCAGGCATAATAAATAACTCCGTTTCTGCACAGATGCTCTGCGCGTTGTTTTACAGGATGATTATACCCACTTTTTCGGGACTTGTTAAGCTAATTTATATAAGTGAGAATAAAAATCAAAGAATAGGAAAAATAAAGTTTGACATAATAAAAAGGAATGTTATAATAAGTGAAGTGATGGAACATGGTATTAAAAACCATATATCACAACATGAATATTTTGAGTATGTGGAAAGAGAGTCAAAAAATAGACAAATCGGTCGAAATGTATATTTGCAGGCTACAGCAAAATCGCATTGCATATTCAAAATGTGGAGAAAGTCTCATATACTTTGCTTTAGAAAGAAAAGTGTTTGAAAGTGAAAACGGAGGAATGAAATTATGGCGAATTTGGCAGGAGCAGTGGAAAGAAAGGCATTCAGTGTAGCAATTGACGCCACTTTAAAGAGCCTTAAGAAGGACCGCGAAAAGGGACTGCTCCAGATTGTTGATCTGGCAGAAAAATTTATGGGAAACAACTTCAGCAAGGAGTCCTATGAAGGCGCACGGAAAATGATTCAGAATCCTGACCACAAATGGATGAGATATGTGAACCGTCTTTTGGATGAGACAGACCCGCATGTGGCAAAGATGACGGCGTTAAACCTTGGATACCAGGCAGCATTCTGCGGAACCAAAACCATCCGTAAAATGAGAGAGGTACATAACTGCAATATTCCATGGCTGATTCTGATGGATCCAACGAGTGCATGTAACCTGCATTGTACCGGATGCTGGGCAGCAGAATACGGAAATAAGTTAAACCTTTCTTTTGAAGAATTAGACAGTATCGTAACCCAGGGAAAAGAGCTGGGAATTTATTTCTATATGATGACAGGTGGAGAGCCGCTTGTGCGCAAGGCAGATATCATCAAACTCTGCGAGAAACACAATGACTGTGCATTCCACTGCTATACCAATGGTACCTTAGTAGACCAGAAACTGTGTGACGACATGAAGCGTGTCGGCAACTTATCCTTATCCATCAGTCTTGAGGGATTCGAGGATGCAAACGACTTCCGTCGTGGTTCCGGTGTGTATGACAAAGTAATTCATGCAATGGATTTACTGCACGAGAACGGACTGATTTTCGGAAACAGCGTATGCTACACACGTAAGAACATGGATGCGGTAACATCTGACGAGTTCTTTGACCTTTTAATTGAGCACGGAAGCCGTTTTGCATGGTACTTCCATCTGATGCCGGTTGGTATGAAGGCAGCACCGGAATTAATGCCGACGAAGGAACAGCGTGAGTATATTTACCACAGAATCCGTGAGGTTCGTGCAAAAGAAGGCGGCAAGGAAATCTTTGTCATGGACTTCCAGAATGATGGTGAGTTCGTAGGCGGATGTATCGCAGGTGGTAGAAACTACTGCCATATCAACCCGAAGGGAGATGTGGAGCCTTGCGTATTTATTCACTATTCAGGAGCAAACATTCGTGAGAAATCCCTGCTTGAGTGTCTGAAACAGCCGTTATTTATGGCTTACAGAGACAATCAGCCGTTTAACGATAATATGCTTCGTCCGTGTCCGATGCTTGAGAATCCGGAAATCTTACAGAGAATGGTTCACGAGACAGGCGCACACTCTACAGACGTAGAAGAAGCAGAACCGGTAGAACACCTTTGCGGAAAATGTGAGGCTTATGCCTGCGAGTGGAAAGAAACCGCAGATAAGCTGTGGGCAGAGCATCCGTATCACCAGAAGGGTTATACCAACTTTAAAAAGAAATAAGAGGCGATGAAAATCAGCAAGAGACAAAAACAGGCATTGAAATGGCTCCTTGTCGTAGTCTGCATCGGAATTATCGGATATACGTTCCGCGACTCGGCAGGACCCATTTTCAGGCAGCTTAAGGAAACTGCGCCGATGGTGGTTGTGGGAATCTGTCTGATGTCCTTCGTGTGTTACCTGATTGAAGGTTGGATTACGACAGCATTGGCGAAACAATATCATCCGGCATTTACTTATGCGACGGGTGTAAAAAATGCGTTTTACTGTGCATTCTGCCGGGTGGCAACTTTAGGAAGCGGAGCGGGCGTGGCAGCGATTTATTATCTCGGAGAGAACGGAATCGATTACTCAAAGGGATTTGGGCTGTATATGCTGCAATATGCGTTTCACAAAGTGGGAATCGCAATTTTTTCTGCGATTCTGTTCGGATTGAATTTTCAGTATATGCGTGGTCACTTTGGAAGCTATACGGGACTTTTGTTTGCCGGATATGGAATTACGCTTGTAATAACAGCGGGCCTGATTTTGTTCTGTTGTTCAAAGCAGTTTCACAGACTGATTTTTATCATCCTTGATTTTGCAAACCGGAAGTTAAAAGGCAGACTACAGAATTTTATAGCAGAGCTGCAGTCACAGTGTGGAATGATGGAAGAGTCTTCCCGCTTCCTTTTAAAGAAAAAGGGACTGGTTGTAGGAGTGATTCTCCTCGATTTGCTCAAGTTCGGGTTCTGCTACGGAATCCCGTATCTGGTATTTTTGGGACATGCGGAGTGCACATTTTCCCAGGTAATGGCAGTGACGTCGCTGTCTGTCATGCTTGCGGCAGTCATTCCAGCTCCGGCTGGAATCGGCTCGACAGAGTTTGTATTTACCTCGCTGTTTGCTGGAATCGTTGGGGAAGGGCTTGCCGGGTCGGCGTCCTTACTGTACCGGTTTGCAACTTTCGTATTCCCGTTTCTCGTTGGGGCGCTCATGCTTGCAGTTGGGCGTATGCGAAAGAAACGACTGGAATTTCGTGTAAAAAAATAAAAATTAATAGAATATTAATTAGAACAAAATTGACAAATCCCTCGAAATTGATACAATGCTAGGTGGTAATAAGTGATAGTTCTGCCTTGCACGAATTTCGAGGGATTTATGAAAATACGAATTTGTTTTGAAAAAGAAAATCTGATACGACTGGCGGTTGCGCTGGTTTTTGCGGGAGTGCTTATGTTTCTGACCGGATATCCGGTCTGGGTGCTGCCGTGCTTTGGAGTACTTTATTTTCTGTTTAAAAGTCTGAAAATCGACTTGAGTAAGAAGCTGCCATGGCTGTGGACGATTCTGATGTTCGCAGGAAGCAGCGTGTTTACTACCTATCATGTCCAGTATCTGCTGCTTGATGCAGAGCTGCGCCAAAAGACATCTGACAGCAAGCTGTTTTTAAATATGCTCTGCTGTCTGGTTGTGTTTCTGCTGATTCAGATATTTACCAATAACACGGGATTAAGCTGTATGATTGGCCATATTTTTCTGATGAGTATGGCTGGAATCAATTATTTTGTGTACCTTTTCCGGGGAAATGAATTTATTTTCAGTGATTTGAAATCCATTTCCACAGGACTGTCGGTCGCAGGAAACTATGAGTTTGTGCTTGATGTGCGTGCGGCGTATGTAGTTTTACTTTCAACGCTCTATGTTGCATTTATAAGGAAACTCCATGTATCATTCAAAAACCGTATTCTGATGGCGGTTCTCTGCGGAATGGGACTCATCCTGTGCAGTGTTTATGTCGGAATGAAGTCGGAGAAGGTCAATACGGAGACCTGGGAACAGAAGGGAAGCTACCGCAACGGTTACATTTTAAATTTTGTGTTAAGTATCCGGGACAGCTTTGTAAAGGCACCGGAGGGGTATTCCAAGGATGCGGTGAAGGCGCTTGAGGAGCAGTACTCCGGGGACGGAAGCAGCTATGTGGAGAAGGTCGAAAAGGAACCTACGATTATCGTCATCATGAGCGAGTCCTATGCGGATTTGAGTGTCATTGGAGATTTTAAGACAAATATTGAACTGACGCCGTTTTATAATTCATTGGAGGAGAACACCATCAAGGGCTATGCGCTTTCCTCCGTGTTTGGAGCAAAAACGCCAAATTCCGAGTGGGAATTTATGACCGGAAACTCAATGGCATTTCTGCCGAGCGGTTCGGTTGTGTACCAGCAGTATATTACAGATACACCTACATCTATCGTATCAAATCTGAAAAATATCGGTTATACCTGTGTGGCAATGCATCCGTATTATGAGACCGGGTGGAGCCGCAACACCGTTTATCCGGATATGGGATTTGATGAGACACATTTTATCGATGATTTTGACCAGACGAAAATTCTGCGCAAGTATGTAACCGACCAGGAATTTTATGAAAAAATTATTGAACGCTACGAGAGCAAGGGTGCGAAGGAAAACCTTTTTATCATGGGAATTTCCATGCAGAATCACGGCGGCTATACCGAGGATTATCCGAATTTTCATGAGAAAGCAAGGCTTTTAGGATTAAATTTTGGGGACGTAAACCAGTATGTATCGCTTATTCATGAGAGCGATGCGGCACTCGAATATCTGATTTCCTATTTTGAATCGGTGGATGAGCCGGTAGAAATCGTATTTTTCGGAGACCATCAGCCAAGCCTTACCTCCCGGTTCTACCCGTACTTAAATGGCAAGGGACTTTCCGGGCTGACCGAGGATGAATTGGAAAATCTTTATACTGTTCCGTTTTTCATCTGGACAAACTATGAGAGTGAATCGAAGCAGGTGGAAATTACGAGCTTAAACTATTTATCCACGCTGGCATTAGAGCGCGCGGGGATTGCGCTTCCGGCATACAATCAGTTTTTGGCTGATATGATGGAGGCTGTTCCGGCAATCAATTCGAGAGGCTATTATTCGCTCACAAAGGGCGGATATAAGCACATCGAAGATGCAGACGGAGAGGAAGCTGAGTGGATTAAAAAGTATCAGATTCTGCAATATAATAATATGTTTGACAGGAAAGGGCAGAGCGATGTATTCTTTCCATATCTGAATGAGGAAAAGTGAGGGACACACAATGGAAACAGTAACACTTGGTAAGACCGGCATTACGGTAAACAAAAACGGATTTGGCGCACTGCCGATTCAGCGTATCAGTACGGAGGATGCGGCGCATCTGGCAAGAAAAGCATTTGATGCGGGCATTACTTTTTTTGATACGGCGCGCTTTTACACTGACAGTGAAGAAAAGCTCGGTGTGGCGTTTGAAGGGATGAGAGAAAAGGTATTTATTGCAACCAAGACGGCAGCAGCAAATGCGAAAGAGTTCTGGGAGCAGCTTGAAACTTCCCTGCACAACTTAAAAACAGACTACATTGACATCTATCAGTTTCACAATCCATCCTTCTGCCCGAAGCCGGGAGACGGAACCGGACTGTACGAGGCGATGCTTGAGGCGAAAGCACAGGGGAAAATCAGACATATTGGAATCACGAACCACAGACTTGCGGTAGCAGAAGAGGCAATCGAGTCCGGGCTTTACGAGACGCTGCAGTTCCCATTCTGTTATCTTGCATCGGACAAAGATATCGCGTTGGTGGAAAAGTGTAAGGAAGCCGGCATGGGATTTATTGCGATGAAGGCATTGTCGGGCGGACTTATTACCAATTCAAAGGCAGCCTATGCGTTTGAAGCACAGTATGACAATGTACTGCCAATCTGGGGCGTGCAGAGAGAGCGCGAGCTGGATGAGTTTATTTCTTATATTGACAATCCACCTGTGATGGATGACGAGTTAGCAGCAGTTATCCAGCATGACAGAGAGGAATTGAGCGGAGAGTTCTGCCGCGGCTGTGGATACTGTATGCCGTGTCCGGCAGGAATCGAAATCAATAACTGTGCGAGAATGTCGCTGCTTTTGCGCCGTTCCCCGTCTGAGTTACAGCTCACCGAGGAAGTGCAGGCAAAGATGAAAAAAATCGAGGGCTGTCTGCACTGCAACAAGTGTAAGGCACATTGTCCGTATGGGCTGGATACGCCGGCACTTCTGGCGAAAAACTATGAAGATTACAAGCGGGTACTTGCAGGAGAGGTCAGTGTAAAATGAGACAGTATGATACCGTAATTTTTGATATGGATGGTACGTTGTTAAATACCCTGGAGGACTTGCACGCTGCCACAAACTATGCGCTGCGGGAGATGAACATGCCGGAGCGCTCCTTAGAGGAAGTGCGCGCATTTGTCGGAAACGGGGTGCGCAAGCTGATGCTCCGTGCCGTGCCGGAAGGGTGCGATGAGGAGACCTTTGAAAAGACCTTTGCAAAATTTAAGGAATATTATACGAAACACGACAATGATCGTACATGCGCATATGAAGGGATTCTGCCGCTGCTCCGGGAATTAAAGGCGCGCGGCTATGCACTTGCGATTGTTTCAAACAAACTTGACGGGGCAGTGAAATCGCTGTCGCAAAATTACTTTGAAGGGATTGTGGAGGTTGCCATCGGAGACCAGGAAGGTTTAAAAAAGAAACCTGAGCCGGATATGGTGGAGGCGGCTTTAAAAGAGCTTGGAAAGACAAAGGAGCAGGCAGTGTATGTCGGGGATTCCGATGTGGATTTGCTGACTGCAAAAAATTCCGGTCTGCCCTGCATTTCGGTTCTCTGGGGCTTTCGGGATAAAGACTTTCTGATTTCGCACGGGGCACAGTGCTTTGCAGAGACCCCGGCGGACATTTTAACGTGTCTGGAGAATTTTTAAACCAGCGTATCTTTGATATCACCGTAATAGCGGTAATCGTTTTTGCCGCTCTTCTTTACGGTATACATTGCCTGGTCGGCATATTCGAGCAGTTTCATGGCGTCTGTGGAATCGTCCGGACAGATGGCGATTCCAAGACTGACATGGATTGGCAGTGTCAGGTCTTTTGATACCACAAAATCGGTCTTGAATAAGGCAGTGCATTTCTTAACGTATGCGTCAATCTTTTCTCTGCGGTAGCTTTTGAGCACGCAGATAAATTCATCTCCTGCGAGACGGTAGCATGAGAAACAGTCATCGGTAATTGTGCTTAATCTGGCACTCATTTCTTTTAATACATTATCCCCGCAGATATGACCGTAGGTGTCGTTAATTTGCTTAAATCCATCAATATCAAACATTAAAACCGTGTAGGCAGCATTTGAAAGCGTCAGCTCGGAAAGGTCTGCAAACAGTCTCGTGCGGTTTGGAAGCCCGGTGAGAAAGTCGTGCAGGGAGTTGCGCTCAAAAGTAAGAGAATCTTTCGAGAGTTTGTGATTTAAAACCGTTTCTTTCCGGTAACGCATACATAATAAGACAATCACGAGAATGAAGGTCACCATCAGAAGCGTCGCAGGCATTAAAATTTCTCGATTGCGTTCCAGAAAACTCGGTTCGTGATTGATGATGGTCGCATCGTCCGGAATCAGGGCAAGGTCAAGCCCGTATTTGCGCATCACGTCTTCATCAATGCAGTAAATATTGGGACTGTCCACAACGACATCATAGGTGGAAGGATCTGTTCCGTTTGCAATTTCGGTTGCAATCTGTGCTGCAATTTTACCGGAGAGTTCCATGGAAACAATATTTCCGCCTAAAAGTCCATCCCCGATGCCGCCCGATACCATGCGAAGCGCCGGAACGGTGGAATACTCGGAAACCATCTGGATGGACTGCCGGCTGGTGTACTGATTGCCGTCGGCATCCTCCGTCATGACGATATAAATAAGGATGGTATTCTTATCAAGGGAAGAAAACCGTGCCTGTAATTCATCAGCAGTGAGCTGGGATGCATTGATTTCGGAAAATTTCAAATCCGGGTAGGAATCCGCATAGGAGAAAAAAGCCTTTCGTTCTGCTTCTCCCGTGATGGAATCATCCAGAATGGCAACGATGTCTGTAGCACCCGGGCACAGCTTCAGCGCAAAATCAATATTTTTCTGAAAAGAGAGCTTTTCAACGACACCGGTGATAAGCGGGTCTTTGGAAACCTCTACCGCGTAATTGAGGTCATTGACGCCCTCAAAAACAAGTGGAATTCCGTCAAAGAGTGAATCCCGATACTGAACGGCAAACTGCAATGCGGCATCATCGCCGAGGATGACGGCGTCATACGGCTCCACACGCTCCATTTTATAGGAAAGTGTTTTGTAAAAATAGGAGATGCTCTCCTCATCGGAAAAGCGTTTGGTGTCCATAAACTCATAATCAATGGAAATATTGTCTCCAAGCCCCTCCTTGATTCCTTCAATCTGAATCTGAACTGTGTCCCAGGCATAGGAGTAGGAGCTGATAAAAAGAATCCGTTTTTCCGCCGTATGTTCCATGGCAGACACGGTGTAAGATGAAAAAAGCACAGGAAATAAAAGCAGAAATATCCCTGCCAAAAACGGTAGAACCCCCGTAAAAATCTTTTTCATAATGTATTCCCCCAAAACAAATGACATTAGATAACATTATTATACTCCATGCCGGATGGAAATGCTATGTCATTTTACGAAACAATATGTTAAACTGGGAGCAGATGCAGGGAGGAAGACAAAGTGGAGCTGACAATTTATCAAACAAACGACATACATAGTGATTTTGAAAAACTTGCCAAAGCGGCGGCATATATAAAGCGCACACGGAACGCAGAGGACTTGTATTTTGACTGTGGAGACCTGTGCGACCTAAAAGACCTCACCGTGCAGGGAACGGTAGGAAAAGGCGCGATTTCCCTGTTAAAACAGGCGGGAGCGACTGCGATGGCAGTGGGAAACAATGAGATAGATCTGGAAAAGGATGGACTTTTGGAATGTTCCATGCAGGGGCTTCCCATGCTCTCCTGCAATGTTGTGGACTGCGAAGGAAATCCCTTCGGAGCGATTGCGGGGAGTATGGTAATCGAGCGCATGGGCGTCCGGTTTCTTGTGATTGGTGCATCGCCGTATTATGGAGCCGGCTGCTGTCCGGACTTTTACAATCCGTTTTTTAAGATGGGCAATATCATGACGGTAGAACCCATTGCCCGGATTCGAAAAGAATTACAGAAAAACAAAGGAAATTACGATTTCTGTATTCTGGTTTCACACAGCGGTCTTCAAATAGAAGAGATGCTGTTAAAAGAAATACCGGAGATTGACCTGTGCCTTGGTGGACACTCTCATTCTGTTTCCTGCGGAAAAAATTATGTGCAGTCCGGAAAAGGCGGTGCATATATCGGTGTGGCACATCTGACCATTGAATGTGGAAAAGTGGTGGGCATGACAACTGAACTTGTGGAAAATAATGCGGCGCCGGATGAAGATGTATTAAATCTGTGGGAGGACTGGAAAAAGACGGCGGAGGAGCTTCTCGGAGAAACCATGTATACCGTGGAAGCGATGGTGTGGGATGCAAAAAAAGAGAATTTCCTGACAAACTTTATCGCAGATGCCCTGTATGAGGAATATCCGTGTGACCTGGCTTTTATCAACGCCGGGATTGTGGAGGGCGGCATAGAGGGCGAGATTTCTAAGAAAAAGCTGTTAGAGCTTTCTCCTTCCAAGTTAAATCCGACCCGTTTTCCGGTAAAGGGAAGTGCGCTAAAGGAGGCAATCCTTCATTCACTTGATGGGGAATTCGTCAGCCAGAGCGGGCAGGGTTCGGGTGTAAGAGGAAAAATTCTTGGAACGCTCGGATTCAGCCATAATGTAAAGATACAGCAAACCCCATTTGCCGTCTGGGTAGATGACAAACTGCTGGAGGATGAGAGAGTCTATGACTGTGTGGCGGATGATGCCTTACAGAGGGGAACCGGATACCTTGAACTGGCAGTTGCCGATGAACAGGCGGAATTTTACCGGGGATTTATCAGAGACCTTCTCGAACGGACGTTACAGAACCGGAAATTATGGGAGACAGCGGGCAGAAAACGGGTGTATGAGGCGTAAAAAAGTAAAAAAAATATAAATAAAGAAGATTTATAGTGATTTTTGCGAATGAATCATGTATAATGGTAACGGCTAAGCGGGAAAACCGTTTAGAATCAGGTTATTATCATTTCCGCATCTGCGGATGATTAACATTACATTATAAAGAAAAGGAGTTTGAATTAAGATGGCAGCAATTGATTTAAGCAAGTATGGTATTACCGGAACAACTGAAATCGTACACAATCCTTCTTACGACGTACTGTTCGCAGAGGAGACAAAGTCTGACCTTGAAGGATATGAAAAAGGTCAGGTTAGTGAGTTAGGCGCAGTCAACGTTATGACTGGTGTTTACACAGGACGTTCCCCAAAAGATAAGTACATCGTTATGGACGAGAACTCAAAGAACACTGTATGGTGGACTTCTGATGAGTACAAGAACGATAACCATCCGCTTTCTGAGGAAGCATGGGCTTCTTTAAAGGATATCGCAAAGAAAGAGCTCTCTAACAAGAGACTTTTCGTTGTAGATGCTTTCTGTGGTGCAAACAAGGATACCCGTATGGCAATCCGTTTCATCGTAGAAGTAGCTTGGCAGGCACACTTCGTAACAAATATGTTCATCAAACCTTCTGAGGAAGAGTTAAAGAACTTCGAGCCGGATTTCGTTGTATACAACGCATCTAAGGCAAAAGTTGAGAACTACAAAGAGCTTGGATTAAATTCTGAGACAGCAGTAGCATTCAACATCACAAGCCGTGAGCAGGTTATCATCAACACATGGTACGGCGGAGAGATGAAGAAGGGTATGTTCTCCATGATGAACTACTACTTACCGCTTAAGGGTATGGCTTCTATGCACTGCTCTGCAAACACTGACTTAAACGGCGAGAACACCGCAATCTTCTTCGGTCTGTCCGGAACAGGAAAGACTACTCTTTCTACTGACCCGAAGCGTCTCTTAATCGGTGATGACGAGCACGGCTGGGATGACAACGGCGTATTCAACTTCGAAGGTGGATGCTACGCTAAGGTTATCGACCTTGACAAGGATTCTGAGCCGGATATCTACAATGCAATCAAACGTGACGCTCTTCTTGAGAACGTAACACTTGATGCAAACGGTAAGATTGATTTCGCTGACAAGAGCGTAACAGAGAACACTCGTGTTTCTTACCCGATTAACCATATTAAGAACATTGTACGTCCGATTTCTTCCGCACCGGCAGCTAAGAACGTAATCTTCCTTTCTGCTGACGCTTTCGGAGTACTTCCGCCAGTATCTATCCTGACACCGGAGCAGACACAGTACTACTTCTTATCAGGATTTACTGCAAAATTAGCAGGTACAGAGCGTGGAATCACAGAGCCGACTCCGACCTTCTCTGCTTGCTTCGGACAGGCATTCTTAGAGTTACATCCGACCAAGTATGCAGAAGAGCTTGTTAAGAAGATGGAGAAGAGCGGTGCTAAGGCATATCTTGTAAATACAGGATGGAATGGTACCGGAAAACGTATCTCTATCAAAGATACCCGTGGTATCATCGATGCAATCTTAAGCGGAGATATCAACAATGCTCCGACTAAGACAATTCCTCACTTCAACTTCGAAGTTCCGACCGAACTTCCGGGCGTTGACGCTGGAATTCTTGATCCGCGTGATACTTATGCAGACGCTTCCGAGTGGGAGACAAAAGCATTAGATCTTGCAGACAGATTCATTAAGAACTTCGCAAAATATGAAGGAAATGATGCTGGTAAAGCACTTGTTTCTGCAGGACCTCAGAAATAATTATTCTGACACGAAAAGGGGCTGCCGTGCAAACGGTTGGTCCCTTTTTTTACTTTACTGCTAAGAGTTCATGGTACAGTTGATGTCGGGAAAATAAAGGAGGAACGAAAAGGATGACAAGAGAGGAAGCATTGGCATATGGACTTTCATTTCCTGATACTTATCAGGAGGCGCCGTTTCACGACCCAAACTGGCAGCTTGTGCGGGTGAAAAAAGACAAAAAAGCGTTTCTCTGGACGTATGAGAGAGAAGGGCATTTGAACCTGAATGTCAAGGTGAGTCAAGAGTGGCGGGATTTCTGGCGGAGTACCTATGCGGCGGTAATTCCGGGATATCATCAGAATAAAGAGCACTGGAATACAATCATAGTAGATGGAACCATTCCGGAAGAGGATATCAGGCGGATGATAGCGGAGAGCTATGACCTTGTCACGGACAGTCCCACAAAGCGTATCTATGAAGCGGTAAAAAAGATTCCAAAGGGGAAGGTTGCCACATACAGCCAGGTGGCGGAACTTGCCGGAAATAAAAGGATGGCGCGGGCAGTCGGAAATGCACTGCATCACAACCCGGACCCGGAGCATATCCCGTGCTTTCGCGTTGTGAATGCAAAAGGAGAGCTTGCAGGTGCGTTTGCATTTGGTGAGGCAGAAGGTCAGGCGGATTTGCTTCGGGCAGATGGCGTGGAAGTTGTAGACGGCAGGGTGGATTTGAGCCGCTATCAGATGGAAAGGAAATAAAGTTATTGATAGCTTTTTTACTCTAACTGTGTTACACTAGCAGAAGGACAATAGAACGAAAGTCACACAGAAAGGACAAAAGCTATATGCAGGAGTACGATGAGGCCTTTTTCAGGGCAAAAGCAAACAAACGGGCAGGACTTACCTGGCTTACGTTAATGATTATTGCATCTGTATACTATGGAATACAGGTGGCAACCGGAAAACTGGACGTTGGGTTCTTTACCATGTTTTCCGTAATCGGATGGTTGGACTATATTGCCAGTAAGATTTTATTGAAGGTAAAGGGAGAATCAAACGAGCGGTACAAGTGGATGCTTGGAATCGGATATATGGTGTTTTTTTCAATCATTGCATGGACTTCCATGGACGAGATGTCCTTTGTATTTATTTTACCGATTGTATCCATTCTGATTCTTTATAAAGACCCGAAGTATGTCAAGGTCATGATGTGGCTGACGATGTTTGTCATGATTTCCAGTAATTTGTACAAGGGGCTTGCAAAGGGAATGATGAATTTCGTATCCAGTGAGCAGTGTGCCTTACAGTTTGCTATCGTACTGAGCAGTTATGCCTGCACCAATATGGCAATCAAACATCTGGTAGAATCCGACGGAGCGCTGACTTCTTCTATCAAGGAAAATTTAGCGCGCGTGGTACAGACAGTAGAACAGGTCAAAGGCGCAAGCAATGCGATTGTCGATGGTGTGACAGTTGTACGTGAGTTGGCAGATGAAAATAAGGTGGATGCAAATAACGTTATGAAAGATATGCAGACACTTGCAGATAACAATGGTGTGCTCAATGATAAGACGCTTTCTTCCATGGAGATGACGAAGGTCATTGACAATCAGGTAAAAGATGTTGCCGGATTGATGGAACAGGTGGTACAGCTTATCGGTGCGTCTGTGGATCACGCAAATGTCAGTGCGGAAGAACTGACAGAGGTTGTGGAGATTACCAATAAGATGGCAACACTTTCTACAGAAGTAGAAAGAATCCTGGAAGATTTCCGCAACGAATTCCAGAATGTAAAAGAAGAGACGAGTACGATTGAAGGCATTACCTCAAAGACGAATCTGCTTGCCTTAAACGCTTCCATCGAAGCGGCAAGAGCAGGAGAAGCAGGAAAGGGATTTGCTGTGGTTGCGGATGAAATCCGTAACTTAAGCAGTGGAACGCAGACTTCCTCAAGCAGTATTATGGAAGCACTTTCACGTCTGGAAGTAACTTCTGAGAAGATGATGGAATCCATTTCGGAGACCGTGAAGTTAATTCAGGTTAATATTGAAAAAGTATCAAATGTCAACCGAAGCGTTACTGATATTACAAATGACGCCACAAGCCTTGGTGAGAATATCAAGGTTGTAGACAGTGCAGTAAAAGAGGTAGAGCACTCCAATCAGACACTGACTGACAACATGAATCAGGTCGGCGAAGTAATGGAGGCTATGACCGAGAGTATCAATGGAGCGGAATTAACCACCAGAACCATGCTCAGCAAATATGAGTCAAGTGCGAAGAGCGCATTGGAGATTGAAGGTATTGTCGGAGAACTCATGGAAGAACTCGGTGTCGGTGGCTTCATGGGCGTACAGGATATCAGAAGCGGCATGAAGATTTCAGTGGCATTTGCAAATGAAGGAAGCAGAAAGAGGGAATATGTCGGAGAGGTAACAGAGCGGACAGATAACGATATTCTGGTAACGTTAGACACCAGGGGCGAAGAAATCATCGACCGCCGAGACAGACACGCAGTATGTCAGCTTCGGATTGTGGTGGACAACGTATTGTATTACTGGGAGAGTGTTGCAATTCATCTGTGCAAAGTGGGTGAAAACGGTCAGTTCCGTCTGACGATTGACTCTAACCCGCAGGTATTTAACCGCAGAAAATATCCACGTATGCCGATTCCAAATAAATGTACCATCCGGGTAGATGGAGATAGTAAATCTTATTCCGGACATATGGTAAACATCAGTGCCAACGGATTTGCGTTTGCAGTGCGTGATGCAGTATTTGCAGGCTTAAAGGGCAAGAACCTTACGCTGGATGTGCAGAATTTTGCAGTGTTAGGCGGTAAGCCATTGACCGGATGTGTCATCCGATGCTCAGACAATGAGGGCGAGTATACCGTTGGATGCCGAATGCCGGAAGACAGCGAAGCAATTAAAGATTATGTAAGCAAAAATTATTGTGAATAACCAAAAAGTGGTGCAGATAGTTTAGTTTCTGCACCACTTTTTGTTATGGAGGAAACAGAATGAATTCGTTACTTATGAAACAGGAGATTGATAAAAATATCACAAAGGAACAGTTCCTTGAGGACTTAGACTGCCTTTTTACGAATTTAAAAGAACTGTATGGAATGTATCATTATTTCGGGGACGGAAGGTTTAAGGCGGCAAAACAGGCGGTGGAAGAACGGCTGGAGCAGGAATTTGAGTTTGATACGGCACTTGCAGCCTTAAAAGAGGAGCTGTCATTTATAAAGGACGGGCATTTTTATGTCGGAGAGGCAGTCGAAAGCGCACCGATTTATGGAGCGATAAATTATACGTCATACCGTGGGATTCCGGTGATAGAGTGTAAGAAGTTTTATTATGACTCCAAGGAAGAGGAACAGCAGCTGATAAAATTTGCAAAGAGTGGAGAAAAATACAGGGATGAAAAACCGTTGATTCTGGATTTTCGCGGCAATCGAGGAGGGTCATCGGTTTATATTTGGGACTTCTTAGAGGGGCTCTTAGGACAGGAGGTCGGCTATTCCAATAAATATTTGCAGCGTGCTACGGAATTGTATCACGATTATTTGAAAATGACTCATATCGACTGGGTGCCGGAGCTGCATGATACAGTCGAGGAGGAGCATTGTCCTAGAATCAAAAATGAGAAGCAGATTTATGTGCTGATAGACAACCTTACTGCGTCCGCTGCGGAGGAAGGAGTCGCTGTTTTAAAGAACATTGAGAATGTGACAGTCGTGGGTGACCATACCGCGGGGTGTGCGTCATGTGGGAATTGTCTGTCAATCTATATGCCGAATTCACATTTCAAGGCGTATTTTGGCACGGGGTTTGTGCTCTACGACGGTGACCGCAATATAGATGCGGAGGGCGGTTTCACTGGGGATATCAGCTTTGAGACCTACGAAAAGATGCTTGAAAAAGAATAAAAGAAGTAAACAGAACCGGCAGACTACGTGCGTAATCTGCCGGTTTTTTGAATATTATTATTTACTTTTTGCCGGTAATTTCAAATACGTATAAAGTCCGCGGATGGATAACAGGAGGCATACGGCGCCGGTAATGTAATACCAGGGATTGGCGGAGAAAGAAAAGAAATCAGGTGCAATGGCAAGCCACATATTTGACCATGGATTGAAGGTTACCACTGCAACACAGATTAATACAATGTGCAGAGCGAGGTTATTGCCCTTCCGATAGCCTCTTTTTGCAAGCTCAAGTCCCGGAACAATGGTAATGAGAACCTGTGTGAATATCCAGAATTTCCACATGGTTTCATCGTGAAGCTCAAAGCGCAGGAAATTGAGTCCGACATAAAAGCAAAGTACCTGGATGCAGACGTCAGTAAGCCTTGTTTTAAAAGGAGTGCCCGGCTTCCAGTTAAGTTCTGCTTCGTAAGTCAGTGCCCGTTGCAGACAGTAAATTTCCATACATACCCAGATGGCTTCGCCGATAGCCAGCAGAAGAAACAGAAAATAATGTTCATAGTTCCGATAAGCATCGAGAAATACCCAGATTCCCATGAAATCGGCGGCACAGTAAAAGGTGTGGAGCCAGAGTGGATAAGGTCCGACATGCTCTTTTTCGGTAAGGATAATCGGGATGATGTAAACGAGAAGTCCGAAGACAACGGTTAGTGCAATTGCAATCCAGGCAGCAGCAGCGCCGTCGGCACCGAAACTTAAATGGTCAATAAAGTCCTGCGGTGTCACGTCACCAGATGGATAGCCGGATAACAGTTTTTGAAAAATGTTCATAGCAATCTCTCCTTTTTTATAAATTCCTTTTGTGTTGAAAATTCTACATATGGGTATTATAATAAAATCCATGAAAAGTACAATTGCCAGTCACTACAGGAACGTGGAATTTTCAACAAATAAAAGGAAAATGGGGAATTATAATTGAAAAGAGAAAAACAAAGGGCGAAAACCCGCCAGAATATAAAAGACGCATTTGTAGAATTGTTAAAAGAAAAACATATCGACCAGATTACCGTTACGGAACTGGCACGGAAGGCAGACGTGGACAGAAAGACATTTTATCTGTATTATCCGACTGTTTATGATGTGGTAAGAGAGATTGAGGACGGAATCATAGCAGGATTAAAAGAATTGCTTGAAAATCATGCGACATCTGACTGGCGGATTTTCCTTACGGGACTCAACGGAATCATGGAAAAAGATTTGGAGTATTACATGGTGATTGCGAAGAACAAGGAGCTGTCTTTTCTTGTAGATGAGTGCATGAATATTCTGATAGATATTTTACGGGAATCCCTGTTAAAAAAGAAAGAAACTGTGTCGGTGAAGGACGAGGTACTCATTTGTTATGCGGCATCCGGAATACTGGGGGTGTATGAGAACTGGCTTAAGTCAGAGGAAAAGATGCCGTTGGAACAGTTGATAGAGATTCTCGGAGACACGATGAACCAGACGCTGACGCTTGGATAATTTTACCAGTTTAACGGATTGCAGTCATCTGTGCCATCCGAGTCAATTGCATTCTGGTAATGCGCGATTTTGTCGGACAGACAGTCAACCCGCATCTGCATATCTTCGAGTTCCTTCTGCGATTTTTCTTTCAGCTGTACTAAAATGTCCTGGCGCTCCTTAAGCGTTGCGGTTCCTTCCTGGCATAAGGCAAAATAATGGCGGATTTCCGGGATGGAGAGACCGCTTGCACGCAGAAATTTGGCGCCCTGCAGCCAGTTTAAGGACTCTTCGTCAAAAATGCGGTTCCCGTTTTTGTCGTGGCGCAGATTCGGAACCAGCCCCATATCACAGTAATGGCGCACGGTGTGAACCGTAAGATGTAATTTGTTACAGGTATCTTTTATCGTATAATCCATAAAATGCTCCCTTGTCTGCGTGGCTTCGGATATTAAAAAAGTATAAATTTAGCCAAAATGCTTGCCCTCGGGTTACCCGAGGGGATTATGGTGAATTATATCATACAAACCAAGCTGTTGCACAGAGAAAGGAAAAGAAAAATGAAAAAAGTTGTAATTTTTGGAGCTGCCGGACACACCGGAAAATATATTACAGAAAAAATGAAGAGCCAGCAGGACATCGAGCTGTCTGTATTTGTGAGAAATCCGGCAAAATTTGAGGGAATGGATATTTCCGGTGTCAACGTGATAAAAGGAGATGCCTTAAACGCAGAGGATGTAAAAAGAGCAATGGAAGGACAGGAAATTATGCTCTGCTCTCTCGAGGGCGACGTTCTTACGATGGCAAAAAATATTGTTTCAGCATTAAAAGAAACTTCTGTAAAACGTATCATCTGGATTACGGGAATGGGAATTCACCATGAGATTACAGGCGTAAGAGGCGCAATGTTAAATATGTATGCGAAAAAAAGACCGGAGTATATACAGGCGGCAGATACGATTGCGGCAAGCTCCGCAGTCACAACCCTGCTCAGATGCCCGGGCATTAAAGACGGGAACAACACAACGTATTTTTTGACAAAAGAGGGAGAACAGCCGGCACGTAAGGATATCGAGAGAGCCGGAATTGCACAGTGTATGTTCGATATGATTCAGGATGAAAAACTTGGCGTAAATGAGAGCCTTGGAATCACAAATTAAAAAAGTCTTGCAGAAGGCAGAAATGAGGAGCATATTATGAGTAAACACATATTAGTGATAAAGGGAAGCCCAAGGAAACAGGGAAATACATCTGCGTTAGCGGATGCGTTTGCAAAAGGGGCAAAAGAAAGCGGAAATACCGTTACAGAAGTTCTGTTAAAAGAGAAGAAGTTCGGGGATTGTCTTGGGTGCGGTGTGTGTCAGGGAAATGGCGGAAACTGTGTACAGAAGGACGATATGACTGAGATTTATGAGGAAATGAAAAAAGCGGATGCCATTGTACTTGCATCACCGGTTTATTTTTACAGCTGGACTTCGTTGATGAAACGAATGATTGACCGGACATTTGCGGTGGAGCCGTTGTTACAGAATAAAAAGTTTTATCTGCTCAGTGCCGGTGCAGCACCGGAAGAAAAATATATGCAGACGATGATTTCAGGCTTCAGGGAGTATGTCTCCTGTTTTGGAGCAGGCGGAAACGAAGAGGGCGGCATCCTTTTTGCATATGGAACAAATGGAGCGGACGATGTGAAAGAAATGCCGGTGTTAGAAGAGGCATTTGAGATGGGAAAAGCAGTCTAAGGGCACACGAAGCAGGCCGAAAATGAACGGTAAGAAAAAGAGGCGTGAGATGCAGGATAAAAGGAAAATACAGTTGTTTCAGAAATGTGTCATTATTTTATTTATCTGCCTTGCGGATATTTTGTGGGGTGCGGGCTTTATTTATAAGTGGCAGCAGGACGGCAGTGCGCTTTCCGTTAGAAATGCGTCCGGAAACCTCCCAGGGATTTTCGTACAGAATCTGATTGTGGCAGCAGTTCCGATTGCAATCTTTTTCATTGCATTATTTATACTGCGTAAGAAATTTGTGACAGAGATGTATTTTAAGGTTTCCGGGAAAAAGCAGTGGGGAGCCGTCTGCATCCTTACCGGCATTTTAGTGGCGATAACCATTTTTTGCCTGGTGACAAAAGAAGATAAAATCACCGTGCTGTATAATCTGCTGTACTATACGGTGTTTATTGCATTCACAGAAGAGTTTGTTGTGCGGGATGTCTGCGTCTGGTTTTTAAGGGAAGAGCATAAAGCAGTCCGCTACCTGGTGCCGAATGTCCTGTTTGCTGCAATGCACCTGTTTTCCTACTCTGGGTGGGGAAATATTAGCGTATCGTATGTGCTTTCTTTTGTGACCTCGCAGATGCTCGGACTTGTGGCGATGGGCTGCCTGTTTCAATTCTTAAAAGAAAAGTCCGGCTCCATCTGGATTCCCGTACTGGTGCATGCAGCTTTGGACTATGCGGTTGTTTTTGGATATTGATGGAAAAGAAGAATTTTATATAAAGCAGGGATTTAAAGTAATTCCGGGTAAATTCTGTGGCCCGGCGCTGCAAAGGGTTCTACTGACTCCAAAGCCATAACATGGAATTGGAGGAAACAAAGTGTGCGGCAGGCGCACACTTTGTCCTTAGGGGAGTTTTTTACAGCTCCTTTTTGGTAATGGGGTAATTCATATTTTATATTTCACATGCTGCATCGTATGCTGATTTAATAGCATGGTCGATATTGCTTGGACGTTCTCCGGCACAATCACCAATATAATGAAGTGGGAGCGGACAAGCAGAAAGATCCGGAAGATTCTTTCTTGCGCCAACAGCCATTACAACGAAGTCAGATTCGATTTCTGCTGTTGAAGTTTTATCTTCTTCTGTTTTTTCAACAATAACAGCATGGTCAGTTATCTCTGATAATTTTGCAGAGGTAAGAATCTGAACATTATAATGCTCTAATTCGCTCATCAAAGTAGGGAGAACGGTGCTGCTTTCTTCCTTTGCAATCTGATCCATCATTTCTATAATTGTAACCTTACATCCACGTGAAGCAAGGTATTCTGCAGTCTCAACACCTACAAGACCGCCACCGATGACAGATACCTTACCGAAGACAATTTCCTTCTTGGCAAGAACATCCCATGCACTTGTAACGGTTGGAAGATCTTTACCTGGAACTGGGATAATTGCATTCGTTGCGCCTGTTGCAACAATTACTTCGTCAAACGAAGTATAATCTTTCTCCGTAAATTCCTGACCAAGACGGAAGGTAACTGATAATTCCGGAAGCGCGTTGCAGTAGTAGTTAATGCTTCTCATCATTTCTTCTTTTCTTGGTGGAACGCTGGCAATAAGAAGCTGACCACCAATCTGGAGTGATTTCTCAAAAATAGTTACCTGGTGACCTCTTAAAGCGGCAACACGAGCAGCCTCAAGTCCTGCAATTCCGGCTCCTATGACAGCAACTCGTTTTGATGAGGCTGCAGGGGTAATCTGACGACTTCCTTCATAACCATTCTCAGCATTTAATACACAGCTTAAGAAGGCACGGTTCTGAATATTGTCTGTACATCCCTTATTACACATCATACATGTTCTGACACTGCAGCAGTGTCCAGCGGCACACTTGTTTGCAAAATCAGGATCTGCAAGCAGGGAACGTCCGAGTGCAATGATATCAGCAGAACCATTTGTAATAACTGCCTCAGCAGCTTCTGGTGTTACAATACGTCCAACAACGGATACTGGAATAGAAACAAGTTCCTTAATTTTTTTAGAGTATGAAACCATAAATCCGTATGGCTGTGTTCCCATAGCAGGAATGGTATCACCCATATTTCCGGTGTGGTTAGCCTGTGCCACATGTAATGTGTCAACACCTGCGGCTTCTAATTCTTTTGCAAAAATGCAAGCCTCATCAAATGGAAGACCACCCTTTCCTCTCAGTCCGTTTTCTCCAAGAGGAGTTACGATTGGAAGCTTGTAGTCGATAACCATATCTGGAACAACTGTTTTTAAACGCTTTACAAGAGTTAAAGCAAAGCGTGTACGATTTGCAAGGTCTCCGCCATATTCATCCGTTCTGTGATTTAAAATAGGAGAGCAGAGAGAGCCAACAAGGCGGTCTCCGTGTACCTCGATACAGTCAACACCAGCTTCGTGTGCTAAAATAGCACAGTTTTCCATATGTTTAATAATTTCGTCGAGCTCTTCAACAGTTACTTCGTTTACAAAGTGCTGCATATCATGGTGAAGCTTCGCTCTTGCTTCCTGCATTTTTCCCTGATGGAACAGGTCGTTTAATGCAGCAACGTTGTAGTCTGGATGGAATAACTGGATTCCAAGCTTTGCACCATGCTCATGGCAGGCGTCAGCAAGTCGCCTGAAGCCTTCTGCCTGTTTGGGTGAGTAAAGCTTTGGTGTAGGAGAGAATGTTGAAAGTGGAGCAACGTCTCCAATTACAATATATCCAACACCGCCTTTTGCGAGGCGCTCATAAAAACGGAAACTCTGTTCTCCGATGGAACCGTCTTTTTCTTCGTATCCAGTTGTAAGCGGAGGAAACATAATACGGTTTTTGAATTCGATGTTTCCAACTTTAATAGGCTCTAATAATTTCATTGTTCACACGTCCTTTCGAAGTAAATATCTTATTTTAATGGTGTTAAAAATTCTAACATCAATCTGTCTAATGCAGCTCTTGCAGAAGCACTTGCAAAGTTGTGATTTGCACCTTCAATTGTCTTGTAACTACAATTGCCATTATAAAGTGATTCATATCGATGACAGGTAGCATCATCTACCAGATCATCTGCGGTTCCTCTGATGAGAAGAACCGGACCGGTATATCCTTCTGCGGAAGAAAATGGTTCATACTGATATAAATCATGGTTAAAAGAAGTAGGGAAGCAAAGGCCTTCGATATCTGCCTTCGTGATTCCCTGTGCCTCCATTGCCTCGGCACGATCCTTACATCCAAACCACATGCCAGCACCCGGACACATGAGGATAAGAGCACGTGGATTAACAATCGGTGCAGCTGTAGCGGCTGCATAGCCGCCCATGCTCTGACCTGATAAAATAATTTTGTCAGGGTCAGCGAAATCCTGCTGTTTTGTCCAGTTTATAATATCTTCGATATCATGTAAGATACCGGTGAATGTCATGTCCTCGAACTCACCATCACTTTCACCATTTCCATATAAATCAAAGCGGACACTGGCAAATCCATTTTCTGCCAGGAATCTGGCGGTGTGAGTATAGATATTTTTGTAACCGCTTTTATTTCCTGTAAATCCATGTACGTTCACAATGGCAGGGAAGCGTGTGCCTTCATCTGGAATATTCACGATTCCGCGTAAGACATGGCCCAGGCGGTTTGTTAATTCAACTTGTTTTGTCAATGTAATATACCTCGGTTTCTGAAATTATTTTGTGTTTGCAGCATTTCGTTTGTCTGATAAATTCTGTAACATTTCAGCTGTTTTCTCTTTGGTAAGAGGGTATACAAACTTTAATACAAGTACAGCTAATAAGTATCCTACTACATATAATCCGGTATAGGTCTTCCAGAGACGTCCGGAGAATGCTTCACTCTGAACCGCTTCATTTACGTTAAAGCCTGCGATTGCAAGAGCAAAACTACTCATACTTCCGGATACGGCATTGGCAAGCTTACGGAAGAATGTATATGCAGAGTAAACAATACCTTCGTTACGTTTTCCGGTCTGAAGCTCCTGGTAGTCAATAGCGTCATTTACAAGTGCCCATACTAATACCTGGAAACCGCTGACACCAAGGTAGCAGATTCCGTTAATGATAATAAAGAGCATCGGGTTCTCAAGTGGGAAAAAGAATAAAATAGCGTAAATAACAACTGAGAAAGTTGCACTGTACATAATCCATTCTTTTTTTCCAAATTTCTTTGCAACAAATTTGGTTCCAATGAATGCGATAAGTGACCAGATAACGCTTAACATACCGGAAACTGCCATAATAGCAACATTTCCGAAATAGTCACGGAATAAGTATGTATTTAAACCGTTTACCATACCAGCACCAATGATACCGATAAAGCTTGATAACATAACACCAAGTAAAGCTTTGTTTTTTGTGATGTCTTTGATTACCTGTAAATAGTTAAGTTTCTCTTTTTCTTTCGCAACCGGTTCTGTAACAATACGTTCTTTACACCAGTGTGATGTAAACATAAGACAGATGAAACCAACAACTGCGCAGATTGCTGACATAATAAGGAAGTGGCTTGGTACAGGCTGGTTGTCCTTGTATAAGAATAATGGTCCGGCAATAACGATGACTGTCATAAAGATTGTGCCGCCAAGACTTCTGAAACGTGAAAGGTCAGTACGTTCGTTTACATCATCTGTCATAACACTTGAAAGACTTCCGAATGGTACGCTTACACAGGTATACATAATTTCATATACGACGTATGTAATGAACATGTAAGCAATACGGGCACCGTAAGCAAAATTACTTACGTTAACGAAGCCTAAGATACAAAGGACTGCTGTTGGAAAAGCAAAGAATTTAATCCAGGGAATGAATTTTCCTTTTCCTTTGTTCTTGTGGCTGTCAACAAGTGCACCAATTAAAGGATCGTTTATAGCATCCCAGAGCTTTGTGATAAGCATAAGGATTCCTACGTGTACCGGATTGACCTTTAATACCAGTGTATAAAAAATAGCAAGATACATGGCACGGAACTGCTCTGTACAGCAACATCCCAAGTCGCCAAGAGTGTAACCGATTTTGTCCTTCATGGAAAATGGTTTTGTTTCTTTCATAATAAAAATACCTCTCAATTTTTATATTGTTTTGGTAGCTACGTGTTTATTATAGGGGGATTGAATTTATAATCATATACAAAAATTGCTTGCAAACTATGAAAAATTGATATATTGTATAATTTGACAAAATAAACAAAAATATAAGTGGAGGAATGTGCAAAATTAACATATGAAGAAACAGGGTTACGAAATGGAATATGTAAAAATAGAAGAGAGTGAACAGCGTAGCTTTGGACAGAAGAAAAGTCATACAATTATTTTTGTGGCTGGTGGCAGGGGATATCTACATCAGGAAAATGAAAAGATTGTCTGTACCATGGAGGACTTAATCTTTATTAAGCCCGGTAACAAAGTAAAACTTGAATATCGTAAAAACAAATATCCATTGGAATTGTATGTGCTTTATATTGGAACAGAGTTACTGAGAAGCTTATCAGATGAAAATACAAAACTGGATGAGGCATTTGATGTCGTCCCTTTTCAGGTTAAGACGGTTCATTCTGAGAGTGAATCTGCCATGCTTATCAAGAGTATTTCCAAAAAGCTATATTCAATGATTAAGGAATCTCCCAAATTTGCGCATACCTTGTATGAGAAAAGTCTGTTGACAATGCTTTTGGTACTGGCACTGCGTTCGTCTGTCAAAGAGGATGTACAGCTAAAGTCAAATAAGAAAAAGCATGTTGTAATGGATGACATTTTCATATATATAAGAGAACACCTGACGGAAGATATATCGTTGGAGCGTCTGGAAAATGAATTTTATGTAAGTCGTTATCATATTGTAAGAGAGTTTAAGAAGATGACAGGCGAAACTCCACATTCCTATATTGTAAAAAGCAGACTGGATTTGTGCAGACATTATATAGAGCAGGGAAAAAGTATACGTGAGGTTTATGAGCTTGGAGGATTTGGTGGATACAATCATTTTTTCAGGGCATTTAAGAAAGAGTATGGTGTGACACCAATGCAATATTATAAAAATTTACAGATTGACAGGAATGAAAGATAAAGAAGAAGCAACTGGCGGTTTCCCGAATAATTTCTTACAGTTTTCTACATACTAACTCCAAAGCTAAAACATGGAATCGGAGTAAAAACAAGGAGGGAAATCCTCTCCTCACCATGAGGTTCGGATTTTTACTTCGTAAAAACAAGGAGGATTGTATGAGAGCCACAGGAATTGTGAGAAGAATAGATGATTTGGGGAGAATTGTGGTGCCGAAGGAAATCAGGCGGACACTTCGGATTCGGGAAGGGGACCCGTTGGAGATTTTTACAGACCGCGAGGGGGAAATTATTCTGAAAAAATATTCCCCAATCGGGGAACTGGCACAGTTTGCAGGAGAATATTCGGAGAGCCTTTCGCAGACGACGGGGCATCTGGTCATTATCACCGACTGCGACCACGTGGTTGCGGCAGCAGGGGCAGGAAAAAAAGAATTTGAAGGAAAAGCAATCAGCCGCCAGCTTGAGGAGGCAATCGGAGAGCGGAAAAATTTTCTTGCGTCAAAAGAAGATGGAAATTTTATCCGGATTACGCAGGATGATGCAGGAGAGTACGGACAGCAGAGTGTGAGCACGATTATCTGTGAGGGCGATGCCATCGGCGCGGTTGTGCTCTGCAATAAGGATGAAAACGTGAAGATGAGCGAGACCGAGAGCAAGCTTGCGATTGCGGCAGCGGGATTTTTGGGCAGGCAGATGGAGCAGTAGGGGGATTGCTATTACGCTTGGGATACGGTAAAATGATAGGAAATGCAGGAACTTATCATCAGGGATAAAAGAATGAAGAACGAAACAATTAATACAACAGAATCCGGGGTTCGGTTCCTTCATGTTGCCGATGTGCATCTTGGAGTGGAACCGGATGCGGGAAAACCCTGGAGTAAAAAACGGCGTCAGGATATCTGGGACTCGTTTGCCCAGGTGATTGAGGCGGCGGGGAGGGAGCGGGCAGATTTCCTGTGGATTACGGGAGATTTGTTCCACGCACAGCCCCTGAAACGCGAATTAAAAGAAGTTAATTACCTGTTTTCCAAAATACCGGATACGAAAATCGTGCTCCTCGCCGGAAATCACGATTACCTGAATCCAAAATCTTACTATTTGACGAATCAGTGGGCGGAAAATGTATACTTTTTTTCAAGAGAAGAGGCTACATATATTGATTTTCCGGAGAAAAATGTCACGGTGTACGGAATGAGCTACTGGCACAGGGAGATTACCGCACGGTGCTATGACGGCATAAAGCCACGGGAGAATGGCAGAATCAATGTGCTGCTGGCGCACGGCGGGGATGAGCGGCATATTCCGTTTTCCCCGGCTGCGATTCTGCAAAACGGATTTGATTATCTGGCAGCAGGGCATATCCACAAGGGCGGTCAGATGGTGGCAGGGCGCGCAGTTATGGCGGGAAGTCTTGAGCCGACGGACTGTAATGATACCGGAGTGCACGGCTACTGGCTCGGCGAATTACAAAAAGGCGGTGCAAAGGTGCAGTTTGTGCCGGTGCGTAAGTGCGAGTACTGTCATGAGGTGTTTCCGGTTACCTCTGCGACAACGGAGCAGGAGGTATCTGAGTGGGCGAAAAATCTGACACAGAAGCGTCCGACATATCAGTATTTCAGGCTGCGGTTAGAAGGACGCGCTGACCCGGAGACGGAATTTGACTTAAAACGCTTAGAAGAGCTTGCGCGCGTGGTGGATGTCCAGGCGGATTTGACACCGGATTATGATTATGAAAAGCTGGAAAAAGAGTATGAGGGGTCACTACTTGGCTGTTATGTAAACCAGATGCGGAAGAAAAATGATGCTGTCAGCCAGAAGGCATTGGAATATGGCGTAAATGCGCTGTTGGGACATAAGATATGCAGATAAATGAGGCAAAAATTTTTAATTTTGGTAAATTACAGAACTGCTCGTTTCAGTTTGCACCGGGAATCAATGTGATTTACGGGGAAAATGAAGCCGGAAAGAGCACGCTGTTGGCATTCCTTAAGGGAATGCTTTTTGGCATGGAAAAAGGCAGGGGAAAAGCGGCAGACAATCCGTACCGCCGTTATGAACCATGGCATGCACCGGCTTTTTACAGCGGGGCACTGCGCTTTACGGTGGACGGAAAACCGTTTTATCTGGAACGGAATTTCTACTACAGGGAGAGGCGGGAAATCCTTCGGAATGAGGCGGACGGGGAGGAACTGTCGGTTGCCTGCGGGGATCTTTCGATGCTTCTAGGTGGAATCCGGGAGACGGATTTTAGCAGTACCTATGTGGTTCCGCAGTCGGGTGCGGCAACCGGGACGGAGCTTTCGGAGATTCTGGCGGAATATTACAGCGATGCGGCGGGCAGCGGGGACGGAAATCTCCATGTGAAAAAGGCGCTTCAGGCACTCCAAAACAAAAAGAAAGAATTAAATGCAGATTTAAAAAATGAGAAAAGCGCAAAAGAAAAGGTGCTTTATGACTGCCGCCTGGAAAGAGAGCTGTTAGAGCGCGAGATTGAAAAGATAAGACCAGAAGTGCTGGAGGCAGAGCGGGAATTAAAAAGGCTTGAAGCGGCAAAAAAGGCACAGCTGGAAAACCGTATCAGAGCGCAGGAACCAGAGGAACCGCAGGATACAGAGAACAAAGGGAGTGGCAAACGAGCAGGAGTGGCAGTTGTTTTCCTGCTTCTTGGGCTGGTTCTTTTGATTTTTGGTGGATTTCTGGTATGGAAAAATACCGCATTGACGCTTGAAGCGGCAGGATTTTTGGCGGCATCGCTGGTCTGTCTCTTTGGAGCGGGAAGGCTTTTCGGGCGGGCAGGAGCTGCGGGCGGAGGCGCAGAGAGAAGTGCACGACACGCAGGGAGAAGCACACAGGATGTAGAAGACATAGACTGGGAACAGGACGCTGACTCAGAGGATGCCTATACAGAAGAAGTGGAGCCGGACGGCGTACAGACCGTAAGAAAGCTTTTAGAGAGCAGAAGCGAGAGCCTCAGGGAAAAGGAAGTCCGGCTGTTTAATTTAAAGGAGCAGGAGAAGGAAGCGGAGGCGCAGAGTGTAAGAGAACGGGAGATAAACCTTGACCTTGCGGCATTGGAACTGGCAGCGCAGGAGATAGAGCGGATTTCCACAGAACTTGCCGAGCGGCACGGCGATACGTTGGAAAAAGAGATTTCAAAATTTACGGCATTGTTTACCGGAAACCGTTATACGGCGGTGCGGGTGGGTGAAAACGGAAAACTTTTCATTTCTACAGAGGGAAAAGAAGTGCCGCCAGAGGCATTAAGCCGTGGTACATTGGAGCAGATTTACCTTGCATTTCGCATAGCGGTGGGAAGAACCATCACAAGAGAAGAGCGGATGCCGGTTTTTCTCGATGAGGCATTTGCGATGTATGATGACAGAAGATTAAAAGAGACCCTTCGGGCACTGTCCGCACTGGACGAACAGATTTTTATTTTTACCTGCCAGAAGCGGGAAGGACAGTTGCTAAAAGAACTTGGCGTGCCGGTTTGTGAGGTGTATCTGTAGGGAATATAATATAGAAGGTACACGGTACAAAACGCATGATACGCAATACGTAGTACGAACGATGGTGCTTTACTTAGGAGGAACAGAGGAATGGCTGGAAAAAAGAAGAAAAAGAAATATCGCGGTTTCTGGATATTTGCCAAAATCCAGCTCGTCCTGTTTTTGCTCATTGCAGCCGGAGCTGCCTATTATTTTCTGGGAGGCTACGGCGGACAGGTGGAGGAACTTCGCAGGGAGGCGGAGTCCTATGTGCGCCATGCGACCGAGGAGACGTTTAAGAGCAGCCAGCCGGGCGTTTTTTATGCAGCGGACGGAACCGTGATTTCCATGTTAAAGGACACCAAGGAGTCTTATTATGTGCCAATTGAGGAAATCCCGGTGCAGGCGGTGGAAGCGATGGTGAGCACGGAGGACAAAAAATTTTATAAGCATCACGGGGTGGACTACAAGGCAATTTTACGTGCGGCAAAGGCGGCAATCGAGGACGGGGAGCCAACCCAGGGCGGCAGTACCATCACGATGCAGCTTGCAAGAAATATTTTTCTGACACCGGAGAAGACCTGGCAACGGAAGGTCGAAGAGATTTTTATCGCAAGAGGGTTGGAACAAAAATACAGCAAAGATAAAATTATGGAATTTTATCTGAACAATATTTATTTTGGAAACGGCTACTATGGAATCCAATCGGCAAGCCGCGGCTATTTTAACCGGGATGTGCAGGAACTTACGTTGTCGGAGATTGCATTTTTGTGCGCGATACCGAATAACCCGTCGCGCTACGACCCGGTGACAAACAAGGACAATACGCTTGCAAGGCGTGACCGTATTTTAAAAAATATGCTGGATGATGAGAAAATTTCAAACGGGGCGTATCAGTCTGCCCTTAAGGAAACCATTGTGTTGGAGCGTCCCACTTCGTATGCAAAGAATAACAGCGTGGAAACCTATGTGTATTTCTGCGCAACAGAAGCACTGATGGAGCAAAACGGCTTCCAGTTTCAGTATGATTTTTCAACTGATGCAGAAAAGGAAGCATACGAAGAGGCTTATGCAGAGAGCTACAGCCAGTGCCAGAAGGAGCTTTATACCAAGGGCTATCAGATTTATACGGCGATAGATTTATCAATGCAGGAAGAATTGCAGACGTCATTGGACGATATGTTAGTGAATTTTACCGAGGTCAATGAGGAAGGCGTATACAGTCTGCAGGGAGCGGCGGTCTGTATTGATAATGCAAACGGCTATGTGCGTGCCATTGTGGGCGGAAGAAATCAGGAGTTACCGGGCTACACGCTAAACCGTGCCTACCAGAGTTACAGACAGCCGGGAAGCACAATAAAACCGCTCATCGTGTATACCCCAATTTTTGAGAGAAATTATACGCCGGACAGCACGATTGTGGATGAACCGATTGAAAATGGACCGAAAAACGCATCGGGAGGATATCAGGGAGAGGTGACACTGCGTCATGCAGTGGAATCGTCGATTAATGTAGTTGCATGGGAGCTGTTTGACGAACTGACACCCGAGGTGGGACTTTCTTATTTAAAGGCGATGAATTTCCAGAAGGTTGACAAGGAGGACTATAGACTGCCTGCGGCATTGGGCGGTTTTACATACGGAGTGTCTCCGGTTGAGATGGCGTCCGCCTATGCGGCGATTGAAAATGACGGCAAATTCCGCAAACCAACCTGCGTCACAAAGATACTCGATGCGGATGGAAACGAAATTTATGTATCAGATCGGGAAGAAAAGCAGGTCTATAAGCAGAATGCGGCACGGCAGATGACGGAAGTTTTAGAGGGCGTTTTAACACAGGGAACGGCAAAGGGAATGGGGCTTAATGATATGCCGTCCGCCGGAAAGACCGGAACGACTAATGAGTTAAAGGATGGCTGGTTTGTGGGCTACACCCGATATTATACGACAAGCGTCTGGGTCGGCTACGATATGCCGCGGGAGATGGATGGACTTGCCGGAAACACTTATCCGGTAAAAATCTGGAATCATTTTATGAATGAAATTCACGAAAATCTGGAGCCGCTTGATTTCCTGCCGAGTGCAAGACTTTCCGACGAATATCTGAAAGAGCAGGAAGAAAAGAAGCAGCAGGAGGAAGAGCCGCAGACGCCGGAAGAGCAGACGCCGGAAGAACAGACGCCGGAAGAGCAGACGCCAGTGGAACAGACACCGGAAGAGCAGACACCAGTGGAACAGGCACCGGAAGAGCAGACGCCAGCAGAGCAGACGCCGGAGAATCAGGAAACGGCAGGAGAGGCGCAGAGTCCGGAAACGCCAGGGGATGCGGGAGAGGTGCAGAGCCCTGCAGAACAAGCGCCGCAGGAAAATGCAAATGGTGAAAACACCAATTGACAGCGGCGGATGAAAACGTTATCATAAATGCAGAATAGGAATGAGAAAAACCGCGATTGGGCGGGAATGGAGGGAACCATGAAGAAATACGCATTTGGAGTGGATATTGGGGGAACAACCTGTAAAATCGGATTTTTTGAGACCAGCGGAAAGTTGTTAGACCGCTGGGAGATTAAGACGAACACCGAGAATAAGGGTGCGTCAATTCTCGAAGATGTGGCAAAGGCAGTCGATAATAAGCTGGCACAGGAAGGCATTTCCAAGGACGATGTGCAGGGAATCGGAATCGGCGTTCCGGGACCGGTAAAGAGCAACGGCGTGGTAAATAAATGTGTCAACTTAGGCTGGGGAATCGTCAACGTAGAGGAAGAGCTTTCTGCAATGACCGGATTAAAGATTAAAGCCGGAAATGACGCAAACGTGGCTGCACTCGGTGAGATGTGGCAGGGCGGCGCCAAAGGCTGTAAGGATGTCGTGATGGTAACGCTTGGAACAGGTGTAGGCGGTGGAATTATTATTGACGGAAATATCGTGGCAGGTTCTACCGGAGCCGGTGGTGAAATCGGTCACATCACGGTCAATGACGACGAGATTGAGCTTTGCAATTGTGGAAAATGCGGCTGCTTGGAGCAGTACACTTCCGCAACCGGAATTGTTCGTCTGGCAAAGAGAAAGCTTGCGATTACTTCTAAGGAAACCACACTGGAGAAATACGAGGAGCTTACCGCAAAGGCTGTTTTTGATGAAGCAAAAGAAGGTGATCCGGTTGCGCTTGACTTAGTGGACGAGGTATGCCAGATTCTTGGAAAGGCACTTGCAAATATCGCCTGCGTGGTCAACCCGGAAGTTATCGTAATCGGTGGTGGCGTGTCAAAGGCAGGAGCAATCTTAATTGAGAACATCCACAGACATTATATTGAGAACGCATTCCATGCGTGCAGAGACACCAAGTTTGCATTAGCATCCCTTGGCAATGATGCCGGAATGTATGGATGTGTACAGATGTTGTTAGACTAAAAAGGAAATCGGATACATAAAAAAGGGGACCGCCGCATTGCGACAGCCCCCTTTCTTGCTCTATAGGAAATACCGTGTTACGTTAAAGCATGAAAGTCGTGTTTCCTATAGAGCAAAAAGCCCTATCGGGCAGAATGCGCAGCTCGCGGAGGTGAGTTTATAGCTTCGCTATCCGCTCGCGCGCGGAACAAAAGCTGTGCTATTGATAGAAGCTGAATGCGGAAGTGTGCGAAGCACACTTTTGTTCCTGAAATGTCCGTGAGAGTGTGTATCCTATTATTCTGCCAAAGTGACATATTCTTTTTTCACATATCCCTCGGTCGTTGTTCCATCCGTATTCTGAACTGTGACCTTATAAAAATCATTTTCTTCCCCCGTGATTGTCACCGTCTCACCATCCGGCAGCATGGAAAGCACATCCGCGTCTGTGGATGCTTCCTCTCTTACATACAGGCTGTCCGCATCCCCAATTGTTACGGTTCCTGTTTCGTCTGTTGCCTTGCCTGTGTCTGTTCCACATCCATACAAGCCAAGTACAGCAGCTGTCAATGCTAAAACCAATACCCCTTTTTTGTAATGCTTCATAAACCTCTCCTTTTCATCGTTGCTTTTCCTGATTTGTTACATCCATATTATATCTTATACAAATTTGAATTTCAATTGTCGTAATAAAAATAAAGAAAAGAAAACCCCATCCCTCAAGATTGAGGGGTGGGGAGTTGAGGGTGTGCACCTCATAAGACAGGCGGCAGAAATTATGCTGCAATTGCCTGCTGTTTTACCCGTGCAAGAGCTTTTGCAACAGGTGGAATACTGATGACAATCAGTGTGATGACTGCCTCCGGTACAAGGTAAGTTGCATTGTAGCCAAGAGAGTACAGGATAGCCGGGGTTCCTTCCGGAGCATAGGCACCGAAGAACACAACGCCGGAAATGACTGCAAAGACGTAACGTCCAATCACACCTGCGAGATAGCCAATCTGTAAACCGTGTTTTTTGCCGGAGAAGAAGCCGGAAAGTCCGAGTGCACCAAAAGCGCACGGATAATCAATCAACATCTGTGGAATCGTGTAAAAAATCGGCTCAGTTACGAACTGTAACAGACCGTAAGCGACAGCGGTCATGATGCCGACATACGGACCATACCAGTAGCCAATCAGCACAATAAAAAGCATGGAAAAAAGTGTGACAGAACCACCCATTGGCAGGTCTGCAAACTTAATCATGGAGCAGACCATGGCAAGTGCCATAGCGACAGCGGAAAATACAAGCTGTTTGGTGGTGAGCTTTGCTTTTTTCTCAGAATTTCTGTGACGAAGAATGGCAGCGACAACGATTAAAGCTGCGATAACAACGACGACAATTACAATGCCAATGGTGGTAAGGTGGACGGAACCATCGCCCCATGCACCTTCCGGGGTTGCAAAAAAGTTATTCATAAAAAAATCCTCCTGGTTACCGAATGTATAAGCCAGAAGGAGAAAATCTTATCAGCTTCCTTACGCCAGTATTACCTGGTTCAAGTATTGAGGGTCGATGAAGGACATCTCTCAGCAGCCTGCAAACGTTGCAGCGTTGCACCCCTAGCTCATCTATTCGTTATTTCGCCTTACTATACCGCAATTAAAAAGAAGTGTCAAGTCTCGACCGGAAAGGTGAGAAACACCTGAAAACAATCCGCTTCTTCGCAAAAGCGCAGACTGCCGTGATGGAGCTGCATCATTTTTTCGGCACTGCGCAGACCGATGCGATTGCTGGAAATGCCGGACGTATCGGTCCGGATGTGGTTTTTTAAGGTAATTAAAAGCCCGTCTGCCTCGGAGAGGGCAAGCGTCAGTTCCACCGGCTCTTTTTTTGCCCCGTATTTTAAAATATTGGAAAAAAGGTTGGCGACAATCCGTTTCAGCAGGGCGCAGTCACCGGAAAGGTACGTATTTTCTGTGACCTCTTCCGAAAAATCGCAGGCAGTTTGCGGAGTAAAGCCGGACAGCGCCAGAAAATCCATATTTTCTTTCAGGCATTGGATGAGAAACGCCACAGGAACCGGCTTTTCCTCAATGGCTTCATGGTCTTCATATACGAGTGCGTACTCAAACATTTTGTCGGTCATCTCCTGGATGTCACCTGTTTTTTTCAGGCAGCGGTTGAGATAGTCGGCAGTTTTGTCCGCATCGATTCTGCCGAGTTTCATGATTTCAAGATACCCCTTTAAAATGGTCAGCGGCGTTCGCAAATCATGGGACATTGCGGTGATAAGGTCCTGATTGGAGCGACGGCTTTCGGCTTCTTTTTCAATCAGGGAGGAAAGTGCAAGCCGCATATGGTCAAGCTCCCTGCTTAAAGTGCCAATCTCGTCATTGCTTTGGACGGCAATTTCGTGGCTTAAATCGCCCTGGGAAATCAAAGAAATCTCCTGCTTTAAGTGTAGAATCTGTCTAATGCTGTGGTTCATGAAAAAAAGCGGCGGTGCGAGGAATAAAAAGACGCTCAACGACAGAATCAAAAGGAAATAAAAATAAAGAAATTTGTAGTTTTTGGCGGATTCGATGTGCACATTAAAAGTACCGTTCTGAAAATCCATCGTATAAAAATTTCCATACGCAAAATTGAAGGCAGAGCTGTAGAGGGAAAGTGCGTAAATAGCCTCTTCAAGTGTCGTGTCTTTAAAAGCGTCAACTGTCGAATCCGGACTGCTGGCACGATACAGACCGTCCGTGTCACCGTAGATGGAAAGACGGGTGTCCGAATCGGCAAGTTCAAAAAACCCTTTCATTTGGTCCCACTGATTTTTTCCATCGTCATAATCCGGAACGGTGTAATCCGGTGCAGCCTCTTTTAATTCTGCAACAAAGGCATTTTCATCCCAGAATAAAGGAAAAAATTTCGGCGAAATTTTCGATGTGATCTCCCATGCTTCTGTGACATGAAGCCAGAGAAATAAAAACAGCGCAATCCCTGCGATTGCAGAAAGAAAAATGAGGACAGCCAGCTTCAGCCGCAGCCCCATCGCATGAAAATTCTTAATCAAAGCAATACCCCTTTCCCCACACGGTTTTGATGTAAACAGGTTCGTTTGGATTCTGCTCCAGTTTGCGCCTTAAATTGCGGATATGCACCATCACCGTATTATTGGCGCCGTAATAATAAGGCTCTTGCCAGACAGCCTCGTAGAGATGTGCCGCGGAAAAAATCTGTCCGGGGTGAAAAAACAGCAGGGAAAACAGGGAATATTCTGTCTCGGTCAGGTCAATTTTCTTAGAATCTAAGAAAACGGTGCGATCCTTTTCACAGACACGGATGCCGTGGCGTGTGACAGTTTTTGCAGAAGGTTCCTCCTGACTGGTGAGAGGAGCGGCATCTTTACCGCGGTAAATCTGGTAGCGGCGGAGCAGCGCTTTGGTGCGGCTTAACAGCTCATTATAAGAAAACGGTTTCGTCAGGTAATCGTCCCCGCCGGAAGAAAACCCAAGCGTTTTGTCACTTTCCTTGGAGCGGGCGCTCAAAAAGAGCAGCGGGGCGTTGGAAAGCTCGCGGATTTTCAGACAGGTCTGGTAGCCGTTCATTTCGGGCATCATCACATCGAGAATAATCAGGTCAATGGAATGGACCGTCAGAAGCGACAGTGCCGCCGCACCGCTTTGCGCTGAAAAAACAGTGTAATTTTCTCCTTCTAATAAAATTGTCAGAATTTCAAGGATTTCCGGGTTGTCGTCTACAACCAGAATATTCGCTTCGTTCATGGTCTCACCTCCGATCGCATCTGCTGTCTATTATACATGATTTCAAAACGATGAAAATAAAATGAACAAAACTTAAGAAATCTTTAGATTTCTTTTGAACGGTGTCAGGGGGATTTTTAAGAAATGATTTTTACAATAGGCTCATCCAAAAAACGGGAGGGAGCTTATGAAAAACAAATTATTTCAGGTGATGGCGGCAGCTTTCCTGATTCTTGTGGCACTGCTTCTCATGGGAGGAGACAGAGTGAGAACAATCGACAATTTCGCAAACACAGAAAACTACAACTATAAGGGGAACTATGAGAACACAGAGACGACACCCTTAAAGGAATGTGACTATTCTTTCTGGGAAAATGTGCAGCTCCCAGGAACCGGGCAGCTTTCACAGGAGACAACCGACTCCTGTGTGCAGGGGCTTGCGTTCACGCCGGATTATCTGCTTTTGACAGCATATGCCTTAAATGCGAAGGAAAACGGCGGGCTGTATGTTTATGACAGGAAGACGGGCACTTTTCTTGGAAAAATTCCCATGCGCCGGGGAAGCCACTTAGGCGGCATTGCCTATGATGGAAAAAATGTGTGGGTGTGTCATTCCGGGAGGCGGGTGCTATCGAGGATTCCCTATGAGGCGCTTCGCAGGACGGTAAAACAGGGGACGTTTACCGTGACAGGAGTAGAGGAGGATTATCCGGTGGAGGAGGAACCATCCTGTCTGAACGCAGAAGCCGGGCAGCTTTATTCTGCGACATTTCGGGAAAAGGGGGAATCGAGGATGACAGCCTACAGTTACGATGAAAACAGTGACAGGCTTGTGGCAGAAAATGTGTATCAGATTCCGCCGAAGGTGCAGGGGGTCGCGTTTGATGCGGCGGGAAATGTCTGGTTTTCAACGTCCTATGGGCGGAAAAATTCTTCCTTTTTACTGAAATACAAGGCACTTACGGCAGTGGGAGAGGAGGGTGCGCAGCCGGAAGCCGTGGTGGAACTGCCGCCCTGTTCCGAGGAGATTGCCATCCAGAACGGGAAACTTTATATCGTGTTTGAGTCGGCGTGCCGCAAATATAAAGAGGGCACGGACGGGCGCGGAAAGAGCCGCTCTCCGTTAGACAAAATCCTTCTTCTGGAAAAATTTTCTGAAATTTAGTTGACAAATGGATGTGTCTGACATATACTTTGAAAAGCAAAAGATTTGATAATCAAAATATTTGCAAGTCAAATAATTTCAAAATCAAACAAATTGAAAGGATGAATCAGACAAATGTTAGAAAAAATGAAGAAAATTATCGCAGAGCAGTTAAATGTAGAGGAGAGCACCATTACACCGGAGTCCAGTTTCAAGGAAGACCTCGGAGCAGATTCCCTCGACTTATTTGAACTGGTGATGGCATTGGAGGAGGAATTTGGCGTGTCCATTCCTTCCGAAGATTTGGAAAATATTAAGACCGTAAACGATGTGATGGAGTACCTTAGCGCAAAGGAGTAAGCAGACGGGATGGAAACGAGGGTAAGCAGATTATTGGGGACGACATATCCTGTCATTCAGGGCGGCATGGCATGGGTGGCTGAGTACCATCTCGCAGCAGCCGTATCCAATGCGGGAGGGCTTGGAATCATCGGAGCGGCGAGTGCGCCGCCGGAGGTGGTGAGAGAGCAGATACGACAGGCGAAGAAACTGACGGACCGTCCGTTTGGGGTTAATGTCATGCTGTTAAATCCTAATGCCGCAGAGGTGGCAAAAATCGTCATCGAAGAGGGCGTGAAAGTAGTTACGACAGGCGCCGGCAATCCGGCAAAATTTATGGATGACTGGAAAGCGGCAGGTGTTGTCGTGATTCCGGTTGTGGCAAGTGTTGCGATGGCAAAGCTGATGGAGCGCGGGGGCGCCGATGCGGTTGTGGCAGAGGGAATGGAATCCGGCGGACACATTGGGGCACAGACGACGATGACACTGGTGCCGCAGGTGGTGGATGCGGTTAATATTCCGGTAATTGCGGCCGGAGGAATCGCAGACGGCAGAGGGGTTGCAGCGGCAATGATGCTTGGAGCAGAGGGTGTGCAGCTTGGAACCCGTTTTGTGACGGCAAAAGAATCCATCGCACACGAAAACTACAAAGAACGTATCATTAAAGCGAAGGATATCGACTCGGAAGTGACCGGCATGAGCACCGGACATCCAATCCGTGTACTGCGCAACCAGATGAGCAGGGAATATCTGCGCATGGAAAAGGAAGGCGCTTCCTTTGAGAAACTTGAACAGCTGACACTCGGTTCTTTGCGCAAGGCAGTCATGGACGGCGATGTGAAGAACGGAAGCCTGATGGCGGGGCAGTGTGCCGGGCTGGTAAAAAAAGAGCAGAGCTGTAAGGAAATCGTAGAAGAGCTGATGACAGAGGCGGATGAACTGTTAAACAGATAGAAAGGGCAGGATACAGACAATGGGAAAACGGGCATTTCTTTTTCCGGGACAGGGTTCCCAGTACATCGGAATGGCGCAGGGATTCTATGAGCAGATTCCGGTTTGCAGAGAAGTTTTTAAAGAGGCATCGATAAGCGCGATGCTTGACGTGGAAGCGCTGTGCTTTCAGCCAAACGAGCAGATTCATATCACAGAGTACACACAGATTTGTATGCTGACCGCAGAGGCGGCCATTCTTGCAGCATTGCAGGAAAAAGGCGTAACGGCGGATGTAACTGCGGGTTTAAGCCTTGGCGAATACGGTGCACTTATTGCAGCAGGCGTTCTGACACGAAAAGATGCGTTTGCACTGGTGCGAAAGAGAGGAATCTACATGCAAAAGGCAGTGCCGGTAGGCGGTGCCATGGCAGCAGTGTTAGGGCTTGCGGCAGATGTGATTGAGTCCGTGTGCGAACAGACCGAAGGAATTGTTTCCATTGCAAATTATAACTGTCCGGGACAGATTGTCATCACCGGGGAGGAGCATGCGGTTGCGGCAGCAGGAGAGGCATTAAAAGAGGCAGGGGCAAGAAGAATCGTCCCACTTAAGGTCAGCGGTCCGTTCCATTCCCCGATGTTAAAAGAAGCCGGGGAGCAGCTTGCAGGAGAACTTGAAACAGTGACGGTGCATGAGCCGAAGATTCCGTATCTGTCAAATGTGACAGCGGACTATGTGACAACAGCGGAGCCGGTAAAAGAACTCTTACGTCTTCAGGTGTCATCTTCCGTGCGCTGGCAGCAGAGCGTCGAGCGCATGATTGCAGACGGTGTGGATGAATTCGTGGAGATCGGACCGGGCAGAACGCTTACCGGATTTTTAAAGAAAATCAATCCGAATGTAAGCTGTGTCAGCATTGATAAATTAGAAGATTTTGAAAAATATATAGAAACGCAGGGACTTTAAAAGCCAGGCGTAAGAGAGGAACAGGATGCAGGAGAATCAGGAAAAGATTGCGCTTGTCACGGGGGCAGGCAGGGGAATCGGAAGCGCTGTTGCAAAGACATTAGCGGCAGATGGCATGTTTGTTATCATCAACTACAACGGCTCAAAGGAGCGCGCCGAGAAAGTCGCAGAGGAAATCCGCGCGTCAGGCGGAAAGGCAGAGACTTATCAGTGCGATGTCGCAGACTTTAACGCCTGTGGAGAGATGATACAGAACCTTTTAAAGGAGCACGGGCATATTGACGTATTGGTCAATAATGCCGGGATTACAAGAGATAATCTGGTGATGAAGATGACGGAGGAAGAATTTGACACCGTTCTTGCCACCAACTTAAAAGGAACTTTTCACACAATCAGACATTTATCGCGTTATCTGTTAAAACAGCGTTCCGGAAAAATCATCAATATTTCTTCGGTATCCGGAGTTTTGGGAAATGCCGGGCAGGCGAATTACAGTGCAAGCAAGGCGGGCGTGATTGGGCTGACAAAGAGCGTGGCACGCGAACTTTCCTCCAGAGGGATTACCTGCAACGCAGTGGCACCGGGATTTATTGCAACGGATATGACAGAGCAGATGCCGCAGGCGGCAAAAGAGGCATTAGAGGAGAAGATACCGTTACAGAGGGTGGGCACACCGCAGGACGTTGCGGAGGTCGTTGCATTTCTTGCATCGGATAAGGCGTCATATATCACAGGTCAGGTAATCTGTGTGGACGGCGGCATGAGCATTTAAGGAGGCAGATATGAGCAGACGAGTTGTGGTAACCGGAATGGGAGCGATTACCCCCATCGGAAACAGTGTAAAAGAATTTTGGCAGAGTATAAAAGAAGAAAAAATAGGATTCGGTGAGATTACACATTTTGATGCTTCCGAATACAAATGTCATCTTGCGGCGGAAGTAAAGGATTTCGATGCAAAAAATTATATGGACCCGAAGGCGGCAAAGCGGATGGAATTATTCTGTCAGTATGCGGTAGCGGCGGCAAAAGAAGCGATTGCGGATGCAGCACTTGACATGGAAAAAGAGGATGCTTTTCGCGTGGGCTGTGCCATCGGAAGCGGAACCGGAAGTTTACAGGCATTAGAGCGGGAAGAGAAAAAATTAAATGAAAAGGGACCGGGACGTGTGGCGCCGCTTTTAGTACCGCTTATGATTTCCAATATGGCGGCAGGGAATGTGTCTATCCAGTTCGGATTAAAGGGAAAGAGCTTAAACGTTGTGACAGCCTGTGCGACAGGAACGAACACCATCGGTGAAGCGTTCCGGAGCATCCAGTACGGGGAAGCAGACGTGATGGTGGCAGGCGGAACAGAGGCAGCAATCTGTCCGATTGGAATTGCCGGATTTTCTTCTCTGACAGCGCTCACAAGCGAGTCCGACCCGACACGCTGTTCCATTCCGTTTGATAAAGAACGCAGTGGATTTGTCATGGGTGAAGGCGCGGCGGTTGTAGTTTTAGAAGAACTTGAGCATGCAAAAGCAAGAGGGGCAAAAATCTATGCGGAGGTGGCAGGCTACGGCTGTTCTTCTGATGCGTACCACATCACCTCTCCGGCGGAGGATGGCTCCGGGGCAGCTTATGCAATGACTGCCGCAATCCGGGATGCGGGACTTGTGCCAGAGGATATTCCGTATATCAACGCGCATGGAACCTCAACGCATCACAATGATTTGTTTGAGACAAGAGCCATCAAACTTACCTTTGGTGAACATGCGAAAAAATTAAAGGTTAATTCAACAAAGTCCATGATTGGACATCTGCTCGGTGCGGCAGGGGCGATTGAATTTATCACCTGTGTCAAGGAGATGGAAGAAGGATACGTGCATGCGACGGTCGGCTATAAGACGCCGGATGAAGAGCTTGACCTTGACTATTGTAAGGAAGCCGTGCAGATGGACGTTTCGTGCGCACTCAGCAATTCACTTGGATTTGGCGGACATAACGCCAGCATTCTGTTGAAAAAATATGAGGCATAAAGGCGGAACACGGAATGCGTTTGTATAGAAGGGGAAAAGGATGTCAGTTTTAACGACAAAACAAATTATGGAGATTCTCCCACACCGTCATCCGTTTCTTTTGATTGATACGGTGGAAGAGATTGAATATGGAAAACGTGCGGTGGCAAAAAAGAGCGTCACCTACGCAGAGCCTTATTTTGCAGGACATTTTCCGGGGGAACCGGTGATGCCAGGCGTGTTAATCATTGAGGCACTGGCGCAGACCGGGGCGGTTGCAATTCTTGGCCTGGAAGAAAATCGTGGAAAAACGGCTTATTTTGCAGGAATCAATAGTGCAAAATTCAAGCAGAAGGTCGTGCCAGGGGATGTGCTGACGCTTGAGACGGAGATTATCCGGCAAAAAGGTCCCATCGGCGTGGGAAAGGCAGTCGCATCCGTGGATGGAAAAACAGTCTGTATCGCAGAGCTGACGTTTGCAATCGGCTAACGGAGGAGAGAGGAAATGGCTTTATTTCAGAAAAAAGTAGTGACAGAGGAGCCGAAAGAAGAGAAGCCGGCAACGATTGTGTGCCCGGCATGTGGCAGGGAAATTGATAAAGAAGAGACAGAAAAAAATAAATATGTCTGCTATGAGTGTGGAAATTATTTCAGGGTGCGCACGAGCAACCGGATTCGCATGGTGGCAGATGCGAAGAGCTTTGAACCGTGGTTTGAAGACCTTGAGATGACAAATCCGTTAGATTTTCCGGAGTATCAGGAAAAAGTGGCGGCAGCGAAGGAAAAGACCGGACTGCACGAGGCAGTGACCGTTGGAAAGTGCCGGATTTTCGGGCTTGAGACGGTGCTTGGAATCTGCGATGCAAGATTTCTTATGAGCAGTATGGGACACGTGGTAGGTGAAAAAATTGCGCGTGCCGTAGAAAAAGCGACGGAGTTAAGGCTTCCGGTCATTTTATTCTGCTGTTCCGGCGGGGCGAGAATGCAGGAAGGAATTGTCTCGTTAATGCAGATGGCAAAAACTGCGGCGGCGTTCAAACGTCACTCTGACGCAGGACTTTTATATGTTCCGGTACTCACGGACCCGACGACAGGCGGTGTGACCGCAAGTTTTGCAATGCTTGGAGATATCATTCTGGCGGAACCGGGGGCATTGATTGGATTTGCGGGTCCGCGTGTCATTGAGCAGACGATTGGACAGAAACTGCCGGAGGGCTTCCAGCGCGCAGAGTTCCAGTTAGAGCACGGATTTGTCGATGCCATTGTGGAACGCAAAAACTTAAAAATGACATTGTATCAGATTTTAAATCTTCACCGCGAAGGCTTGGTGGGGTATGCAAATTTTGACAGACTGCGCAGTGATGACAGCTACGAGCCAACCGAGCTTATGAAGGAGCGTGCGGCAAAAGCGGGAACGTTAAGCGCATGGCAGAAGGTGAAGGCGGCAAGAAATGTAGACCGTCCGGCATCGGTGGATTACATTGCACAGATTTTTGATGATTTCATGGAACTGCACGGTGACAGATATTTTAAGGATGACCCGGCGATTGTGGGCGGAATTGCCGCACTTGACGGTCAGCCGGTGACAGTGATTGGTGTCCATAAGGGAAAAGATATGAAGGACTGTGCACTGCGCAACTATGGGATGCCGTCCCCGGAGGGCTACCGCAAGGCACTCCGTCTGATGAAGCAGGCAGAAAAGTTCCACCGACCAATTATTACGTTTGTAAACACACCGGGAGCATATCCTGGAATGGGGGCAGAGGAACGCGGTCAGGGAGAAGCAATTGCAAGAAATCTCTACGAGATGGCAGGATTAAAGGTTCCGGTTTTATGTATCATGATTGGCGAAGGCGGAAGCGGCGGGGCATTGGCGCTTGCAGTCGGCAATGAGGTATGGATGCTTGAAAATGCGACCTACTGTGTGCTTTCCCCGGAGGGCTTTGCATCGATTCTCTGGAAGGACGGCAAACGTGCCAAGGAGGCGAGCGAGGTCATGAAGATTACAGCGCATGACTTAAAGGAGCTTCATGTCGTGGAGCAGGTGCTCCCGGAATATGGAACAGCGGATGAGAAGGCATGTGAGTCGATTGCCCGCAATATGAAGGGGCAGATGAAACAGTTTTTAGAGCGGCAGGAAGGCAAGACAGGAGAGCAGCTTGCAGCAGAGCGGTATGACCGCTTCCGAAAATTTTAGGAAGGATTTCGGCTATGGAGATTAGAATAATAGGAACCGGAAGTGCGCTTCCGGCGCGAAGAGTCACAAATGAAGATTTAAGCCATATCATGGATACTTCCGACGAGTGGATTAAAAGCCGTACCGGAATCCGTGCACGCCATCTGGCTGTGGAGGAGACGACCACAGGGCTTGCCACAGAGGCAGCAAAAAAGGCACTTCTTCAGGCAGGCGTACAGCCGGAGGAGCTTGATGTCATCATTGCAGCGACCGTTACAGCGGATAAATTTCTTCCGAATCTTTCCTGTGAGGTGCAGAGCGCACTCGGTGCAAAAAATGCCGTTGCATTTGACTTAAATGCTGCCTGTTCAGGTTTCCTGTTTGCACTTGACGTTGCCAGACGGTATTTAGAGGACGGAACGCATAAGAAGGCACTTGTCATCGGGGCGGAGACACTTTCTAAGATTATGGACTGGCAGGACAGAAGCACCTGTGTACTGTTTGGGGATGGCGCCGGTGCTGCTGTTTTAAGCGCCTGCGAGGAGACGGGGGAAAAGCGCGGAATCTTAAGCACGGTGCAGGGGTCAGACGGCAGCAGGGGAGAAGTGCTGCGCTGCGACAACCGGCCGGTCAGTAACCCGTATACAACAAAGTATGCAAACACACTTTCCTATGTGTCGATGAACGGGCAGGAAGTGTATAAATTTGCGGTAAAGACGGTGCCGGAGGTCATTAAAGAGGCAGTTGCGGCAGCGGGGCTTAGCATCGAGGAAATCGACCATTTTCTACTGCATCAGGCAAATTACCGCATCATTGAATCCGTGGCAAAACGACTGCATCAGCCAATGGAAAAGTTCCCTACAAATCTTGAGGAATGTGGAAATATTTCCGCAGCCAGCGTACCGATTTTACTTGATAATGAAAATAATCATGGTATGATAAAGGAAGGGGAAAAAATCGTTTTGGCAGGATTCGGCGCAGGGCTGACATGGGGTGCGGCAGTACTGGTCTGGTAGCAGAGAGGCTGACTGCCGTATAAGGAGTATGACATATGTCGACAGATGAAACACTCAACGAGCTGCTGGTTCGGCTTTTTAAAGATATTATGGAAATAGAAGGAAGATGTCTGGTGACGGATCCGTATACTGATATCAGCTACAATGATTTCCATATTATAGAAGCGGTTGGCACGAAGGAACCGAAGAGCATGAGTACCGTGGCAAAGCTGATGAATGTTACAACAGGAACGCTCACCAAGGCAATGGACGGACTTACGGAAAAAGGATATGTGATTCGGGAACGCAGCAAGCAGGATAAGCGCGTGGTCTGGGTTTACCTGACGGAAAAGGGAAAGGCTGCCTATAAGCACCACGAAGAATTTCACTGGCGCATGATTAGTCATATCAAGGAAGGGTTAAATGATAAGGAACTTCCTGTGTTAATTTACTCTCTTGCCAAGCTTGTCGATTTTTTCCAGTCTGTTTACGAACCGGAGAAACAGGACGAATAGAGACAAAGGAAATGGAGAAACGCATATGAGCAAGGGAGCATTTGGAAAGAACGCCTGGGCGCTTTTTCTGCTGTTGTTAGCGGGAATCGTGCTCGGCGGATTTATCGGGACACTGACAGCAGGAGTCCCTTTTTTGAGTTGGTTAAATTATGGACAGAGCTTCGGACTGACAAGCCCTATGGTATTAGATCTGGGTGTTTTGGTGCTGACGTTTGGGCTTACCATCCGCATTACCATTGCGAGCATTATCGGCGTACTGCTTGCCATTTTAATCTACCGGTTAATCTGATGGAATGTACGACTTTAACAATTTAGCGGAGTAAAGAAAAAAATATTGCACTGGAAACAATTTTGTATTAAAATAAATTCCGTAATACGAAATCAGCCCGGTGCAGGGGAGCTTTTCTCCATTTACACTGCGGATGAACTATAAATAATCATAAGGAGATTAGAAGAATGGGATACGTTGATGAAGTACTCGCAAAGGTAAAAGAAAAAAATGCTTCAGAACCTGAATTTTTACAGGCTGTTGAAGAGGTATTGGAGTCTTTAAGACCTGTTATTGATGCAAATGAGGAATTATACCGCAAGAATGCAATTCTTGAAAGAATCACAGAGCCGGATCGCCAGATTATGTTCCGCGTTCCATGGGTAGACGACAATGGTCAGGTTCAGGTAAACAGAGGTTTCCGTGTACAGTTCAACAATGCCATTGGACCATACAAGGGAGGATTAAGACTTCATCCTTCTGTAAACCTTGGAATTATCAAATTCTTAGGATTTGAGCAGGTATTCAAGAACTCCCTTACAACCCTTCCTATCGGTGGTGGTAAAGGTGGTTCCGACTTCGACCCGAAGGGAAAATCCGACAGAGAGATTATGGCATTCTGCCAGAGCTTTATGACAGAGCTTTACAAATACATCGGAGCAGACGTTGACGTTCCTGCAGGCGATATCGGAACAGGTGCCAGAGAGATTGGTTTCTTATTCGGCCAGTATAAGAGAATCCGCGGCGTATACGAAGGTGTTCTGACAGGTAAGGGACTTACATACGGCGGTTCCCTTGCACGTACACAGGCTACCGGATATGGTCTGTTATACTTAACAAACGCATTATGGAAAGATCACGGCAAGAGCCTTGAAGGCAAGACCGCTGCTGTTTCCGGTTCTGGTAACGTAGCTATCTACGCAATCGAGAAAGCACAGGAGTTAGGTGTTAAAGTTGTAACATGTTCTGATTCTACAGGCTGGATTTATGATCCGGAAGGAATCGATGTTGCATTATTAAAAGAAGTAAAAGAAGTAAAACGTGCACGTTTAACCGAGTACGCTGCTGCAAAATCATCCGCAGAGTACCATGCAAAAGAAAACGGTGAGCACGGTGTATGGCAGTACAAGGTAGACCTGGCTCTTCCATGTGCTACACAGAACGAGTTAGACCTTGAGGATGCTAAGATGTTAGTTGCAAACGGTGTTACTTCTGTAACAGAGGGCGCTAACATGCCTACTACACTTGAAGCTACCAAATATTTACAGGAGAACGGTGTATTATTCGTAGGTGGTAAAGCTGCCAATGCCGGTGGTGTTGCTACTTCCGCATTAGAGATGAGCCAGAACTCCGAGAGACTTTCCTGGACCTTCGAAGAGGTTGATGGAAAACTCAAAGGAATCATGGAGACCATCTATGCAAACATCAGCGATGCTGCAAAGAGATACAATGCAACCGTTGGCGGACAGACCGACTATGTAGCTGGTGCAAATATTGCCGGATTTGAGAAGGTAGTAGATGCTATGTTAGCTCAGGGAGTTTGCTAATCAATTAGCAGATAAGTTGCGATTACAGCTAAATAACGATTGAGAAACGTCCCCGTATATTGCTGGAAACAGTGGTATGCGGGGGTTTTATTTGTATTAGGGGGAGTTAGTGCAGTGCAGATGTTGTAATTATGCACAAAATTTTCAGAAAAGAATTTGCTTTGCTTGACATAAAAAGACAGTGTTCATATAATAATAGTACAAAGACAGATAAATCTGACTGGGTGCGCTGACACCTTAAAAATCTGACACTTTAGCCAGTTCGTAGGCTGGCAGGTTGGGGAGCAACAGAAAAACTCCACAGTTAAGCCGCACATGGAGAGGCGGACGGTTGGCAGACAACAGAAAAATCAGCATCAAAAGAAAAGAGAAAAGGTTGTCCGAAAGGGCAGCCTTTTTCAAGTTAATGGGGCATGGATGGTAAAGTATGACAAGAAAGCAGCTTTAAAGATTATGGTAGAAGCTGCAAAGCAATACGAAGAAAAACTGAATGATAAACATTTTCTAATTGTATATCGGGAAGGGGAAGATATAAAGACAGTAAATGTAGGATTCCGGGATATGAACTTTTTACATATGACTGGTGTGAAAACAAGATTGTCTGCACAACAATTTTATGCGATGAAGTGTCTGAAATGATTTTAGTGGATGAGGAATGAAAATAGTAATACACTTATAATATACAAAGTAAGAAAAATGCCAGTAAATATGAGATTTCTTGTGTTGTCGCTATGTTAGCACAGGGAAGACGCTTTTTCTATCTCATAAATGTGAAGACGAAGAAGGAGAGCAGGTCTAATGTTTGGACATTTTGGATTTTCATATGTAGGACTGATATTTCTGCTAATGCTGATGATTCCAAATTTGATATGGATGAAAAGGCAGCCACAGGGTTATAGTGCAGAAAATGAAAACAGATTTTTACAGCATCGGAGAGAGGCTAAAGATAAAGTATGAAGACAATCTATTTAATGAGACATTCCATCCCGGAACGGACAGACCTTCCAACGGAGCAGATACCGTTGTCGGAGGAGGGAAGAAAACTTGTATTGGAGAAAAAGAGCGCGTTTTGTGGAATTACGAAATGCTTTAGTTCTCCATATAAAAGAGCTATAGAGACGGCAAAACTGATAACAGACAACGTGGAAATCGTGGAGGGACTTCACGAGAGAACGATTGGGGAGGCAAAAGAGGATTTCTGGTATAAACAATATTCTGATTACAATTATCGTAATGTTGGCGGAGAATCGTTAAATGAAGTGAAAATACGAATGAAAAAGGCGATGGAAGAAATCCTTGGAAAAATGGAGGATGGAGAAAGTGCGCTGGTGGTTTCCCATGCGACTGCAATCTGTTCTTATTTTCTGAATGATTGCGAACTGGAAGTCATGGATGCTTCTACCAGGTCAAGAAAGATTACATTCCAGAACCGGGTGATTTTAAATGGAAAAGTAAATCCTGCGGATTATTTTATCATCAGGTTTAGGAACGATACGATTGTGGATATTGCATCTTACCATTAAAAATGAACAGCTTACCGCGATTTCATTGCGGCAGGCTGTTTTTTTTCGTATGATGACAACGCGAAGAGCAGAAAGGGGAGCGAACATGGAGAATGCAATTACCGTAAGCGGGTTGAAAAAATACTTTAAAGATGTAAAAGCTGTGGATAACATCAGCTTTCAGGTAGAGCGTGGGGAGCTGTTTGGATTTCTCGGCGTAAACGGTGCGGGAAAGTCGACCACGATTAACATGATGTGCACGCTGTTTTGTCCGACGGAGGGGGAGATTGAAATCTGTGGGTACCGCGTGGGCGTGGAGGACGAGGAAATCCGAAAGAGAATCGGTGTTGTGTGGCAGAATAACTGTCTGGATGGGAAACTGACCGTGAAAGAAAATCTGTATGTGCGTGGCGCAATGTACCAGCAGGAAAAAGGTGCAAAGGAGAAGACCTTGCGGAGCAATGTAGAGCACGTCCGGGAAAAATTGCAGCTACAGGATGTCTGGAACAGAAGGTACGAAAAATTGTCCGGCGGGCAGAAACGGAGATGCGAAATTGCAGCCGCATTTTTAAACCAGCCGGAGGTGTTGTTTTTGGATGAGCCGACAACGGGACTTGACCCAGCGACCAGAAAAATGGTCTGGGAGAGCATTGATGCGTTGCGGAAGGAACATCACACAACGGTTTTTCTTACCACGCATTACATGGAGGAGGCTGCGCAGGCAGACCACATTGCAATTATGGACGGCGGAAAAATCAAGGAACAGGGAACACCATTTACCTTGAAAGAAAAATACACCAAAGATTTTGTGCGACTTGTTCCAATCGAAGGAAGGCAGCAGGAATTTGAGGCGCGGCTTTTGGCGGTCTGCGGAGCGGACACGTCCTTACGGCAGGACGGAGGAGCCTATGTGTTGAAGGTTTCTGACAGCATGGAGGCGCTTCCATTACTGAAAAATGTAGAGCCGTTTCTGAAAGGTTTTGAAGTGATAAATGGAACAATGGATGACGCGTTTTTAAATATTACCGGGAAAACACTGGCGGATGCAAAGGAAGGGGAGTAACGATGAGAGAAGTTTATTATCTGACAAAACGAAATTGTCTGCTTTATCTGAGAGATAAAAGTGCGGTCTTTTTTTCATTGCTGTCAATGTTAATTGTACTAGGTCTGGTGGTCATTTTTCTTGGAAATATGAACAGCGAAGCGGTGCTTAATATCATCGAGACCTACGGAAACCGTGCGGTGACAGAGGCAGACAGGGAGAATGCTGCCTATCTGATACAGATGTGGACATTAGCGGGAATTCTGCTGGTAAATTCGGTTACGGTGACACTCACGGTTCTTGGCGGGATGGTGGTTGACGAAACACAGAAGCGAATCATGGCATTTTATGTGACACCGGTAAAACGGTTATATCTGGCACTTGGCTATATTTTCTCGGCGTGGATGATTGGGTCTGGCATGTGCCTGTTGACACTTGGGGCGGGAGAATTGTATTTTATAGGAAAAGGATTTGGTGCGCTTCCGTTACAGGTAATCTTAAAGCTGGCAGGAATGATTGTCTGCAATGCGTTTACCTTTTCGGCACTGGGATATATGATAGCACTTTTTGTGCACAGCAACAGCGCATGGAGTGGAATACTTACAATTATAGGAACACTGGTTGGATTTGCAGGAGGAATTTATCTGCCGATGGGAGAACTTTCGGAGAGCGTCGGAAACATTTTAAAATGTTTTCCTATCCTGCACGGTGCAGCAATGATGCGCGAAACAGCGACTGCGGAGCTGGTAGAGAAAACCTTTGCCGGGATGCCGGAGGGACTGATTCCAATTTATAAGGAAGAAATGGGAATTACGGTTACAATGAACGGACAGGTGTTTGATGTAAAATGGCAGATGGTACTGCTTTTTGCCTATGCGATGGCTGCAATTGTGATAGCGGTGTTTGTGACCGGGAAGCGGAAATTAAAAGACCGATAGAAAGATGTGGGGATGGATATGAAAATTACGATACAGGATTGCCCGGACGGGGAAGATGAGGAAATCATCATCCGCTGTCGGAAGATGGACGAACAGATGCTAAAAACCATCTATGCGCTCAAAGCCGGGCGGGAGAAACTTACCGTGTCAAAAGACGATAAGCTGTTTATGGTGCCTCCGGCAGAGATTTATTATTTTGAGGCGGTGGATAACCGGGTGTTTGCCTACATGGACAGGGAAGTGTACGAGACAAAGCAAAAGCTTTACGAACTTGAGGAGCATTTCGCAAACACGGATTTTTTCCGGGCGTCAAAATCAACAATTATCAATCTGGTGAATGTGAAAAATTTAAGCCCTTCGTTTGGCGGCAGATTTGAGGCGTGTATGAAAAATGGAGAGCGCCTGCAGATTTCAAGGCAGTATGTGCCGGAATTGAAGCGCAAGCTTGGTTTGAAAGGGCAGGAGGAATGAAAAATGAAAAGAATAGGATTTATCTTTAATACATTTGCGATGGTTACGACACTTACGCTGACTGCGGTTGCTTTTTTTACATTGGTACTTTCCCCAACGGATGCCATCAGCCCGTTCATATTGCTTGAGATTCTTGGCGCATCGCTTTTATGTGCGCTCAGCACCCTGATTTTTCCGTGGGGGAGAGGCATGAGAATTAGGGAAGTCATTATCCGGACCGTCATACATTATCTCATCATTAACGCCATTATTCTTGGCTGCGGTTATCTGTTTGGCTGGTATAATATCAGAAATCCATGGAGCGTTCTTGTCATGATGATTACGATTGCCCTGATTTACGTGTGTGTGTCTGCACTGGCGTGGAAGCGTTCGTTTGACGAAGCAAAGCGTATGAATGAAAAACTGCAGGAGTACCAGAAGCGGTAGTTGATTGAAACCCTCGTTCTGGGACTGCAAAAAAATAAATATTAGACAAACATCTAATATAGCTATTGACACACATGAAATAATGTCCTATAGTAAGTACAACAACATTGTTAGACAATCATCTAATACCAAAGCAAGATAAACGTCTACAAGGAGGGAGTACGATGCGCTATAAGGACATTTTTTCGCAAAAAGAGTATAGGAAGCTGATGGTGGCAAACGTTATCAGCCGGTTTGGGGATTCGATTGACTCCATCGCATTTACCTGGCTGGTGTATCAGGTGACCGGGAGTGCGGCGTGGTCGGCGGCAATGTTTGCGATGAACCAGCTTCCGAGCGTGCTGGTACAGCCGTTTGCCGGGGCACTTGTGGAGGGGATGAACAAGAAACGCGTGACGGTTGCCGCAGATGTTATCCGGGGGATTGTCGTGGCGGGACTTGCTATTCTTTATTTCCTTGGAAAAGTCAATCCGTGGGTGATGGTCGCATTTACACTCATTATTTCAACGGTCGAAGCCTTTTGCGGACCGGCATCCATGGCTTTAATTCCAAGGCTGATTGCACCGGAATATTATGAGCACGCCACTTCGCTCAATTCTTCCATCTGTACGGTTGTGCAGCTCATCGGGCTTGGGGCAGCAGGCGTGGTAATCGGAAAGCTTGGAATCGAGGGAGCAATCGCGATTGATGCCGTCACCTTTTTTGGGTCAGCATTCATCCGGCTGACACTACGGGTAAAGGAAGAAAAACAGGAGGCAAAAAAGTTTTCTTTCGCATCCTATCTGGAGGTTTTAAAGGGCGGTGTGCTGTACCTCAAGGAGAGCCGCATTGTCAAAAATCTTTGTATGATGGGTGTTTTGGCGAATGCGGTAATTGTGCCGATTAATTCCCTGCAAAGCCCGATTATTAACGAGGTGATGGGGCAGGGAGCGGAGCTTATGAGCGCATTTGGCGTGGCACTTGTGGCGGGAATGGGAGCAGGTTCGTTTGCTTTTCCGGCTATCAGTAAAAAGCTGTCAGCGGGAAAACAAATTGTCTGGGGCGGTGTTGGCATTGGAATTTGCATGGCTTCTTACAGTCTTGGAAACATCTGCCGCGGACAGGTGGTGGTAACATATGCACTTACAATCATCGTTTCATTTCTGCTTGGATTTTACGCAAGTGTAATTTCGGCAACCACGAGTGTGGCGCTTATGAAGGAAGTCACGCAGGAATATCTTGCACGTGTTGGAGCAATTTTTAATGCCGCCGCAAGTGCTGCCACACCAGCGGTTTCGCTGCTGGTCGGTGCACTGGTCGTTCCATTTTCCACTTCGCAGATTCTTGTCGTCAGTGGCACAGTTTGTGTTATACTGTTTTTAGGAATTGCCGCCGCAAAAGTACGATTTGAATAGGAGAGATTGGATTTGCAGAAACAGACAGTAGCAGGAAAAAGAAATGATATTTTTGAAGCGTATACGCTTCTTCGCAGTGTTGCGTCCGATGTGGACATGAAAGCTGAGCAGGAGGATCTTCAGAGAAGTTATCCGAATCTGGACTGGAAAAGGGCAGAGCTTCTGCTTTCGGTGACACAGAGCATAGAAGTCGAGGCAAAAAGGATTTTTAAGAACCGGGATGAGGTGACATTTTATTTTGCAGGAAACGCAGGCGGGGAAGGCTGCATTGCAAATCTGCTTCTTCTCTGGAAGGAATGTCCGGAGGTGGAATATGAGAGCGTCGATGCGCTCTTTGCGGATATGGCGGCACTGACGCAGGAAGAATATTTTAAGCGGTTTGGAAAGCGTCTGCTGACGTATGGTGCACGGATTGGGGATGATGAGGAACGGGAGTGGAAGGATGCGATGGAAATCAGCCGTTTCATCGCGCAGATGGAGCTTCCGGAGGAAGAAAAATGGCGAATCCAGCAGGTGTTTATCAATCCGGAAAAGTACCGGATACAGGTGGAAACGCTTTTAAAAGAGGCAATTGATATTCTGCACCGGCATGACAAGGAACTGACGATTGTTGTAGATGAATTCACGGCATATTGGAAAGACTTTCTGAAAAAAGAAGAACTTTTACCGCAGTTAAAAAATGCTTTAGGGATTGATATGGAAGAAAATCCAAACGGGCTGATTATTTTTCCGAATATCTTTGCATGTCACACGGTTTCGCTGAGCGCAGAGACGACAAAAACAGGCGAATTTTCATCCCCATATTACATAAGAATCGGCATTTTGATTGGAGAACTGCTTCCGCTAGACGGCGAACTGCAAAGTTTCGGAAGTGCGGGAATGTCCGAGGAGGCGCGGGCGGAAAAAGCCGTAAAAGTTTTAAAACTCCTGTCGGATAAGAGCAAATTTGAGATTTTGACCAGCATTAAGACAGAGCGGGCATACGGAAGTGAACTTGCAAAGCGTTTTCACCTGACCACCGCCACGATTTCTCATCATATGGCATCACTCCTTGATGCCGGACTCATAGAGGTGCAGAAGGTGGATGGCAGGGTCTATTATCACAGCCGGACGGATACAATCCAGGAGACATTGGAATATTGCAGGAAGGTGCTGACGGAGGAATAGAGGGGGAAAAGTCCTGTTCAGTTTCAAAAAATAAAAAAATTTTAACTTTTGAAAGTGAGTGGCGATATGAAAACCATTGCAAGAGAAAAGTATCTGAATAGAATGATTGAACTGAACGGTACGCCTGATATCAAAATTATTACGGGTATCTATCGTTCTGGAAAATCAAAACTGATGCAGGCATATATGGAGTATCTAAAAAGTCATTTTGAAAACATCAATATTATATACATTGACTTCATGGACTTAGCGTATGAAGAAATCAAAGAATACCATGCGTTGCACGCCTATGCGGAAGAACATTATGAGACTGGGAAAACAAATTATCTTTTTGTAGACGAGGTTCAGATGTGCTCAAAGTTTGAACTGGCAATCAACAGTCTTTATGCGAAAGACAAATATGACATCTATGTGACAGGCTCCAATGCATTCCTGCTAAGTGCAGATTTGGCAACTCTTTTTACCGGACGATATATCGAGATTCATGTATTTCCATTTAGTTTTGAGGAGTATTGCAGATACCATGATGATGTTTCAGATAAGGATAAACTTTTTGATGATTATTCCGTAAAAGGTGGTCTGGCTGGCTCTTACGCTTATAGAACAGAGAAAGACCGGACGAATTATATCAAAGAGGTTTATGAAACCATCGTAACAAGAGATTTGGTACAAAAATATGCCCTGCCGGATACATTGGTTTTGCAAAGACTCAGTGAGTTCCTTATGGATAATATCAGCAATCTGACTTCTCCTAATAAGGTCAGCCGGTTGTTGACGGCAAACGATACACCAACAAACCATGTGACGATTGGCAGATATATGAAATATCTGTGTAATGCGTTTGTGTTTTATGATATTAAGCGTTATGACATCCGAGGAAAAAAGTATCTTGAGAACTCTGAAAAGTTTTATCTCTGTGATTGTGGGATTCGATACGCAATCCTTGGAAGCAGAAACATGGATTATGGCAGAGTCTATGAAAATATGGTATGTATCGAGCTGCTTCGGCGCGGGTACGATGTTTATGTAGGAAAGCTGTATCAGAAAGAAATTGACTTTGTGGCACAAAGGGGTAGTGAAAAAATCTATATTCAGGTGAGCGACAACATTTCCGGACAAGAGACTTTTGAACGGGAAGTATCTCCACTGCTTCAGATTCGTGATGCATATCCCAAATTCATTATTGCCCGGACCAAACATCCGAAGTACAGCCATGAGGGGATAGAAATTTATGATATAGCAGATTGGCTGCTGCAAGAATAACAATAACGCATTGGACAAAGAATTGCACTTGACAAATTGGTCTACAGTATGTAATCTAAAATTAGACGACATATTGTAGACCTTTTGCGTTTATTTCAATAGAAAGGGGGAGTTTGATGGATTACCGGATGGGGACAGTTGAGGCGCGGTTTGCGGAGCTTATCTGGGAGAACGAACCGGTTGCTTCCGGGCAGTTAGTAAAGCTCTGCGAAGCGGAATTTGGCTGGAAGAAATCGACAACGTATACCGTGTTAAAGCGGCTGTGCGAAAAGCAGATTTTTACAAATCAGGGGGGATGCGTGACGTCACTGCTGTCGAGGGAAGAATTTTACAGCGCCCAGAGCAGGCAGATTGTGGAGGAAAATTTCAAAGGGTCGCTGCCTTCGTTTATCGCGGCGTTTACCAGAAGCAAAAAGTTAAGCCGGCAGGAAGCGGAAGAGATTTTGCGCATGATTGAAGACGCGGGGGAGGAGTAGGAATGGGAAAAATAATGTTTACCGTTTTGCGGCTTGGAGTGGAAGCCGGCGTGCTGATTCCCGTTGTGTTTTTGGTGCGGGCACTGTTTCGGCGGGCACCGAAATCAATCCGGTGTGTTCTGTGGGCGCTTGTGGCGGTAAAACTGATTGCGCCGGTACAGCCTCAAAGCCCGTTTTCCCTGCTCCCGGAGATTGCCGATGAAAGCCTTACGCCATGGATAGATTTTGGGGTATGGTCGGAGAAAAACAAAACTACAAATAACAAAACACATGGGAAGCAACCGGAAGCGGCAGAAATTGCAAACACACAGACAGATGCGTCAGAGACTACAGGCACACACATGGGCATGGTTACGATTTTTTCCGGAGTTTGGCTTGCTGGGATGGGAGCAATGCTTTTGTATGCAGGATACAGTGCCATCCGTCTGCGCAGACGGATAAGAGTTTCTGTGGAAGTAGAAAACGGTGTGTGGGTCTGCGATGAGATAAGCGGTCCGTTTCTTTTTGGAATCCGAAAGCCCCAGATTTATCTGCCGTCTGACTTAAAGGAGCCGGAGCTTTCCTATGTGCTCGCCCACGAGAGATGCCATATCAGGCGGTTTGATTATCTCTGGAAGCCGTTTGCGTTTCTTCTGCTGGCGGTGTACTGGTGGAATCCGCTTGTGTGGGCTTCGTATCTTGCGTTTGGCAGGGATATGGAGGCGGCGTGTGATGAAGCGGTCATAAAAAATATGGACTTAAAAGAACGGCAGGCATATTCAAAGGCACTTTTGCTGTGCAGTGTGCAGGAACATAAAATAGATGCCTGTCCGGTGGCATTTGGGGAAGATGATGTGAAGCGCCGGATTAAGGCAGTGTTAGAATACAGGAAACCTGTGGCTGGCGTGGTGACGGCGGCAGCTGCCTGCTGTATTTTACTTGCGGTCTGTTTTCTGACGCGCCCGGTGTTACAGGAGAAAACGACAGGGGAAGTGGCGGCACTTGTCACAGCGATTTCCGAAAATGAAATCACGGTGGATGTGGTGGAGTACGTGACGGATGAAGACACGGAGCGAAAACAGCAGTTGATAAAAGAGCTTTCGCTTACAGATGGAAATGACCTTTCGGACGGTGATTTTCCGGACGGATATTATATCTATAATCCAAGCAAAGAAAAGACATCGTTTCGTCTTACAGAGGAGACGGTTTACACGTTTTTGGACTGGAACAGGGACTATACGAAGGATGGGGAGTCGATGGAGGTCACCACAACGGACAGAAGCATCTTTGAAGCGTATCTGAATACCTATACGGACGGCGCACCCCGGATGCCGTTCTTCTTAGAGGTGAAGGACGGCATCGTAGTTCGCGTGACGGAAAAATGGTTTGCTTAAGGTTATTGCAGTGGTGTCGTATAAATATAGGAAACATTTGCATCATCGCGCAGGGAGAGAATGGTATCTTTTTTTGCACCGATGGCAAAGCCGTAAAGCCGCAGACCGTCACGGTTCACACTGTCGATAACGGCGCTGTAATCGGCGGCTTCTCCACTGTCGTCAAAGAGCGAGACAATTTCGTTATGGTCCTGTAAATAGGAGAGCAGGCTGATAAAATGGGTGGTCAGGGCACTGCTGTCCGTCTGATAGTCATGGAAGGAATCGTCCGCGTTGTCCAACAGGCAAAGCTTCGGGTAAGTATTTCTGTCCCAGTCGAGGCAGGTTCCGGAGGGAGCGGGCGTAAAACCGATATTTTTAGCTAAAAGAGTGCCATCTTCACCGGATGTATACACGGCGCACCAGAGGGAGGCGTACTGCAAATCCTCTTTGGAGTCAAGCCATGCGATAAAGTTGTCATAGGACATAATGTCGGAGAGTGAAACATACGCGGTGTACCATTCGGTATCGGAGAGGGAGGAGAGCATTTCATAGTCCTCCTCCTTCGTGCCGAATGGTCCGATGGCGGTGCCGTCCTCGGAAGAAACCGACAGTGGGTCAGAAATACTTTCCGGTAAAACAAAGGCGTTTGCGGTTGGAAGCCGCAGAACATCCGGGTTATAGAGCGTCAGTTTCCCGCGTTCCAGACGACCGCTTACGGTTGTAAAACGTGAGGTGTAGCTTGCCGTCTGCGGAATCACGATATCGTAGCTTCCGTAGCCATTGCTGTTTGCGATAACCTCATTGCGGTAGCTCGAAGGGATAAAAAGCTCTGTGTAGACGGAGAGGTCAAGGCTCATCTGCGTGGTTGTGATGCCGCTTTCGGCAGCACGTCCGACCACCTTGTTTGGATTGTAGAAAAACAGTGAGACCACCTGCGGCAGAAGGAAAACAGCGCACAGAGTGAGTACAAGGACAGCGGCTCCGACAGTGATGCCGAGTTTTACAAAAGCGCGGTGGATGGAGCGCTCTATCATGGCAACAAATTTTGTATCGCCAGTTTCTGCGGAATCAGAAGCATTGTCTTTTCCCATGGAAGACAGACCTGACGCATCAGGGGTTAGGTCATCAAAGTCCGGGATGGAACCGTTTTCATAGAGATATTCGCTGATGGCGTCCTGCCGCTCGATATCCGCTTCGACGCGTTCTTTTTCCGAATCCTTCAATTGTCCGTTTTTATATTGTTCTAACAGTTCACGGTAAGTCATAATCATGCACCTCCAGGCAGTTTTTCAGTTCTTTTTTGGCGCGGTAAGACAACACGCGCACATTTTCCGGTGTCAGATGTAAAACAGCAGCAATCTCTTTCTGGGAAAGACCGCTGAAATATTGTAACAGTAAAACCTCACGTTTGTTTTGAGCAAGGCTGTTTAAGGCGGTAAAGAGCGCCCTGCGGCGCTCATCCGCAATCAGGACGTCAACCGGGGAATCCTCTGACGCGCTGTTTGGTTCCGGAAAATCCGGTGTAAAAACGGTGTGTTGTTCCTTTTTCCAATAATTAAAATAAAGATTGCGCCCTACCAGATAGAGCCATGCGCGTATATTCGCATGCCCTTTCGGAAGGGACAGCAGTGCTTTTAAAAACGTTTCCTGTGTCAGATCTTCTGCAAGCTCCCGGTTCCTGCAGAGTGCGTACAGATACAGAAAAAGTTCCCGATGGTAGTTCTGGTAAAGGGTGTTTAGCAAATCGGCATCCACATCTGTCCTCCTCTCATCGAACTGTATTTTTGAGCTGCTCACTGATATAACAACTATAACAGAAAAATGTTACAGCATAAGAAAAAATTTCCTTAAAAAGGGATAGTCGTTGCCGTTTTGCATAAAACAAGGTATACTGAAGGAATAAGAAGTGAAAGGATTTTAACAAATGAATATTTTATTTTTTCTGACTCCCAAAAAAGATGTAGCATTTGTGGAGGATACAGATAATCTTCGACAGATTCTTGAGAAAATGGAATTTCACGGGTACAGTGCGATTCCGCTTTTAACCGAGGGCGGAAGATATATTGGAACGATTACAGAGGGTGACCTTTTATGGTTTTTAAAGGACAGAAACTTTCCAGAGCTTGAGCAGTTAGAGCAGATGCCGATTACGGCGATTGAACGCCGGAGAGATAACCAGGCGGTACATATCGAAGAGAGCATGGAAAATTTATTTGAAAAAGTATTGAATCAGAACTTTGTCCCAGTGGTGGATGACAACAATGTATTTATCGGAATCATCACCAGAAAAGACATTTTACAGTACTTGGCAAAGCGTAAGTAAACGGGGAAAATACAAAGGAGAAAACGTGAGTATGAAAAAAAGATTTTGCAGAGCCGGGGCACTTTTGCTTGCCGGAATTCTGGCAGTGGAAGCACCGGTCACAGCGGCTGGTATGGAAAACCAGACTACACAGGCAGAAGAACAGGAGACAAGAGTGGTTTCCGGAACCGTCGTCACAAGTGAGAGCGAGCTTCGTGCGGCGCTTGCAGCAGGAAAAAGTACGATTGTGATAGACGGGGTATCCGTTACTGTCACGGGAGAAGCCGCTGCAAACGGCGCGATGCGCCCGTTAGAGATTCCGGCGGGAACGACGATTACCGCAACCGAGGGAAGCACGCTTAATTTGCGTTGTCCGATTCAGCTTGCAGGGGATGATGTTACATTCCGCAACATGGAGTTAAAATTTATGTCCAGCAACGCAATGGGCGGTGTTGCACATCGGGAGATTTTTCTGGCGGGACACAGCTTAACACTTGACCATGTCGATACCTATCTGGCAGGAAATGATGGTTCGCTCGGAGACTTTGCCGGAAGTGAGCCGGAACTTTTGCCGAGCGTCTATGCAGGTGCATTTGCCGGAAGCAGTAATCTTGGAAGCAGCGCATCCCTTACCGTCTGTAATTCCGATGGAACAACAATGTTTCAGACTGTCTATATGGGACACGATGCGGGAACGGATGGGAAAACCGCCTATAACGGCACTGCCGTGGTAACGCTTGATGAAAATGTTGTGGTGCGGAACGGTGTTCATACGGAAGATACTGCAAGCGCACAGGTGACAGTCACAGGAAGCTCACAGGCAAAAGTTGCAGAGTTCTATGGCAATGAAGCAACCGTGCTCACCGTGGAGAAAACAACGATTCCAAATGCGTATGTGGAGGGAATCGGCACACTTCGCATAAAAGACGGCGGCGAAGTCGAGTGGAAGCAGGCAGAGACCGCAGAATTAAAAAATGTGTCATTGGAAAACGGCGGCTGTCTGAATCTGAATCAGGTGGCGACTACAACAGTAAAAGAAGATTTTGCCGGAACAGATGCGGGCGAGAGGGGAATCCTTGTCTTAAACCGTACAGGAGCAATTCATATAGAAGGAACTGTGTCTGGAAGCACCGGTTTCTGGACGGGAAGCAAGGCGGTTCCGGGCACCATCGAAGCGGGAAGACGCTATATCGTTGCGGCAAAAAGCAGTGAATCGGATTTTGTTTTGTCTGAGAAAACAAGTGCAAACGGATTTTCTTTGAACTATACAAACGGTGCATGGACAGTGGCGAGCAGTTTTATGGGACCGGAGATAGAAGCGATAGAGCTTGTTTCTTATCCGGCAAAAGTCAATATCCGTGATATCCGCCAACAGCAGGGAAACACCATACCAGACGATACGGTGTACGCGGAGGTTCTCTGGAAGGACGCGGACGGAACTGCCTACGATGCGGACACCATCGAGGATTATGGCTTTTATGATATGTCCTATGTCATCGGAATCAAGTCCGAATACTGGGAGAGTGAGGACGCGGCGATTCTTGACCGTACTGACTGGTACAACGATGTCCGGCTGATGAGCAGCCCGGATGATGCACCGGGAAAATATTATTTGGTGGCAGGGGAAAATGCAAAGACCGGAGAGTACACCTTTTTATTCTGTTCAGACAGTTACGAGGAGGAGCTGACGACTGTAGAAGATGTAAAAGCATTGGAAGACCTGGTCAAAGCCGAGATGAAAATCACGTTCTATGACGGAACCGAGGCGCCAGACCCGACCCCAACACCAGACCCGGACCCAACGCCGACCCCAACGCCAGACCCGACCCCGACGCCGACGCCAACCCCAACGCCAACGCCGACGCCGGACCCGGAGCCAACACCGACGCCAGACCCGACCCCGACGCCGGACCCAACGCCGACCCCAACGCCAGACCCGACCCCGACGCCAACGCCAACACCAACCCCAACCCCAACACCGACACCGACACCGACGCCAACCCCAACACCAGACCCAGACCCGACGCCAACGCCAACACCGACGCCAAACCCAACCCCAACACCGGAGACAAAGGTTATCTATACTGTGAAATTTGATGGACATGGGGCGAGTGACGGTTCCATGGCACAGCAGAGCATTACGTATGGAAGCGGGAAAACGCTCACAGCAAATGGCTTTCAGAAAAAAGGCTACACGTTTACCGGCTGGAATACGAAGAAGGATGGAAGCGGCACAGCTTATGCTGATAAGGCAGACGGCTCGAAGCTGACGAAGACAAACGGCAGCACCGTGACGTTATATGCGCAGTGGAAGGCAAACCAGTACACAGTTACATTTAACGGAAACGGCAGTACCAGCGGAAGCACGAAAAAGCTCTCGTGCAAGTATGGAAAGAAGTATACGCTTACAAAGAACGGTTTTAAGAAAAAAGGCTACACGTTTACCGGCTGGAATACGAAGAAGGACGGAAAAGGAAAGACCTATAAGAACAAGGCAGAAATTAAAAATCTTTCTGCAAAGTCCGGCGGAAAGGTGACGTTATATGCACAGTGGAAAAAGACAAATTACAAGATTACCTATCAGTTAAATAAGGGAAAGAACAACAAAAAGAATCCGTCTTCTTATAACATTACGACAAAGACGATTAAATTAAAAAATCCAACCCGAAAAGGGTATACCTTTCAGGGCTGGTATTCTGACAAGAAGTGCACGAAAAAAGTGACACAGATTAAAAAAGGAAGAACCGGAGACATCACCCTTTATGCAAAGTGGGCAAAAAAAGGGAAAAAGTAACGGTTACTTTAATTCGATACGGTTGGGAGCCGTCGCATAATAGTAAAAATCAGCACCCATGGAAGTCATGAGTTCGAGGTTTTTCGGCGTCGTCCAGCCGTTATCGTTATTTTCAGGACTCATAAGCCACTCCGGAGCGTCAAAAAATGCGATCTTCGGAGCGGTGATGCGGTAGAAGGACTCTGAGAGACCACCATTTCCGTGATGCCCCATCTGGATATAGTCGCAGGAGAGGGTATCGCCCCAGAGCTCCTCAATCCTGTCGCTGGCACGGCTTCCAACATCTGCGCAGAAAATCATGGACTGTGTATCGTTTGTGACCTTAAACATCATGGAGCCGTCATTTGCCAGGTCAGTACTTACTTCATCCACCCAGTCTTCATATGCGTGGAGTACAAGCACATCAAGACCGCACAGGGAAAGGGTATCTCCGGTGTGGACATAATGCAGATTTGTGGCATCCTTCGTCAGGGAAAGAAAGGTTTCATAGACGTCAAACTCGTCCCACTCCTGCGCCTTTGCTTTATATTTCTCATAATCCATTTCAATCGTATAAATATCTTTAATGACAATTCCCTTCGGATTGGCGTAGATTTCATTAAATGCGCCGATATGGTCAGGATGCGGGTGCGTTAGAATCCAGGCATCCACGGTTTTTCCTTTTTTCTTAATGACGGAACGCACCTGGTCGGCGTTTGCACTCCAGCCGCCGTCTACAACAATCAGACCGCCTTTCGTGGATTCAATCGTGTAAAACATTGCCTGATTTCCGGTGTCATCTGCATACTGCGTAATATAGTAGCGCTCAGGACTCATGTCATCAGCGATATATCCGTACAAAAAGAGCAGAAACAGAATTAGCAGCGGGCATTGTAATTTTTTCAAAAAACGGTTCATGAGAACTCCCTTTCTTCTTATGATAATTATCATCTGAACATCATAATATAGTATCCGGAACAAAATTGGAAGCAGAATTTGCTGCCTTTTGTACTGCCTTAAGAAAGAACTAAGAAATGCGAAGGCACATTTTGTTGTTTTCTGTCGAAAAACATGATATCTTTAAAGAGGCATGGTATCAAAAAAGATACCACATAAGAGGCAGAAGAAAGGGGATTTACACTATGGATTTGTTACTCTCACCATCACTGATTATCACAGTCGTTGTGGTAGCGCTTGTCATCATCCTTCTATGTATGGGATATGTTAAAGCACCGCCGGATATGGCGTACATTATTTCCGGTATCAAGAAAAAGTCAAAGATTGTCATTGGAAAGGCGAGTATCCGGATTCCATTTTTTGAGCGGTTGGATAAGCTGAACCTCAGACTGATTCCGATTGACGTTAAGACCAGCAATGCCGTTCCAACGGCGGACTACATTAACATTAACGTGGATGCGACTGTCAACGTTAAAATCAGCAATGACCCGGAAAAACTCCGTCTTGCGGCAGAGAACTTTTTAAATAAGCCGACTGAGTACATTGCGGGGGTTGCAAGAGAAGTACTCGAAGGAAATGTCCGTGAGATTGTCGGAAAAATGAAGTTAGAGGAAATGGTTTCGGATCGTCAGAAATTTGCGACACTTGTAAAAGAAAATGCAGAACCGGACCTTGCAGCGATGGGACTCGATATCATCAGTTTTAACGTGCAGAACTTTGTCGATGGAAATGATGTGATCGAGAACCTTGGTATTGACAATATCGTGAAAATTAAAAAAGCAGCAGCGATTGCGCGTGCTGAGAGTGAGAGAGATATCAAGGTGGCACAGGCAGCCGCAGACAAAGAGTCCAATGATGCCGCAGTTGCAGCTCAGACGGAAATTGCGAAGAAACAGAATGAGCTTGCCATCAAGAAATCTGAACTTCAGATGGAAGCAGATACCAAGAAAGCTATGGCAGATGCTGCTTACGAAATCCAGAAAGAGGAACAGAGACGAACCATCGAGATTACGACTGCCAATGCAAACATTGCAAGACAGGACCGTGAGATTGAGTTAAAGCAGAAAGAGGTTGCAGTAAAAGAGCAGGCTCTTGAAGCAGAGGTTAAAAAGCAGGCAGAGGCAGACCGCTATGCAGCACAGCAGAGAGCGGATGCAGCACTTTACCAGCGCCAGAAGGAAGCAGAAGCAAAGCAGTTTGAGGCACAGCGTCAGGCAGAGGCAAGAAAAGCACAGGCAGAGGCAGACCGTTTCGCAAAGGAGCAGGATGCAGCCGGTATCCGCGCCGTCGGAGAGGCAGAGGCTTCCGCAATCCAGGCAAAGGGTATTGCAGAGGCAGAGGCGATGGAGAAGAAAGCGGAGGCTTACGCGAAGTACAATAAGGCAGCCGTTGCCGAGATGATGATTAAGGTTCTCCCGGAGGTTGCCGGAAAGATTGCAGAGCCGTTAGCACAGATTGACAAGATTACCATTATCGGTGGAGCCGATGGCGGAAATGGTGTCGACCAGGTCGCCGGAAATGTCCCGGTGGTAATGGCAAAGCTCTTTGAGAGCATGAAGGAAGCAACCGGAATCGACCTTGCAGACATTGTGAATGCAGATTCCTATGACGCAAAGGTCAACCGCAATGTCAACCTTACCGGACTTGACAACGTGAACTTTGTAGTTTCTGACAATAAGGAGCAGAAGCCGGAGGCATAGAAAAATCCCGGAGAAAAAATACCGACCGCAAACGTCAGAACAAAATGCTGGCGATTGGAGGTCGGTATTTTTGTAGATGATTTCAACGGTGTTCAGACGGTAACAAGACTGCGAATTTCACGGATATGGTCGATATTTTTACTTCCGACAATAACGTGGTCAACGCCCTCTAAGGCGAAATCCAGAAGCTCTTTTGTCGAATATTTTTGGAAGGCTTCACCCATTGCAAACGGCATACTTCCTACGGTTTCAAGCCCAGACATCCGGCAGGCATCCGCCAATGACAGGAAGCTTTCGCCGATTGTCTGATTTTTAAAAGTTCTTGCATAAGGACAAAGCGGATTATACTCAAACAATACGTATTGAAAATGGCTGTTTCCGTTTCCGGCTTTGTCTGCCCGTTCCTTTAGTTTCTCAATTTCAAAATGCCAGCTTGGCTCCTGAGGTTCTTCGACCATGAACTCTAAGGCAATTCCATAGTGCATGATTTTTTTCGCTGCTACCTGTGTTTCATACCAGGAAAATAACGTTTCCATTTTATCATAAAATGCATCTTCGGTCAGGTAACGTCTTGAAATTTCCGGAATATGGACATAGTGCACATCCAGGGTCTCAAGTCCAAGATTTTCAAGCGTTTTTTCCAGGGCAATTTCAAAAAAGGCAGGATTTAGCGTCTGATATAGGCCCTCGTATTCAAAGAACATATCAGCGGTAATTGCTTTGTCTGCCAGAATGGTTTTCAAGTACTTCTGGGGATTAATTCCAGCCCGTACATCTCCAAAAAGCAATCCGGCTTTCGAGGTGATAAAAAAATCCTCTCTGCGCAGTGCACCGCTTTCCAGCAATCGCCGGATGGCGATACCTTCATCTTTTTCGGAACACATTCCTCTGTAATTAATGGCTCCATCAATGGTCGTGATTTGATTTTTCAACGCGTAAGTGATTGCCTGTATGTATTTCTTTGAATCCTCTTCTGAAAAATTGCCAAGGTGTGTTCCTAAGCAGACTTTATTCATTGCATTTTTGGAATATCCGGTTATCATATGCTTCCCCCTTTGTTTTGACTTGATTATAGTTGCCATTATGACAAGGTTTAAGGCAAAATAACAGCCTTGAAATCAGGTGGGTTTATGCCTATAATAAAAAGTGGAAGAGGGATGCAGGCAGGAGTCTGTATCCTTTTTTGTAAAATCTCATAGATGGGAGAACAGACATGAAATCTTTTTTATGGAAATATCCGGGAAAACTAATCGGTGTTACGGTATTGCGTATGGCTGCAACGGTCGCAGGCACAGCGTTTACGCTTATGTTGGCGGAACTTTTAAACAGTGCCGTCCAGGGAAGTGTGCGACGGCTGCTTGTGATTGGTGGGACAGTCATTGTCCTCATGCTGTTGGCGCAGGTGTTTGAATATGTAACATCCATCCAGAAAAACCGGTTGCTGCGGGAATGGAATGTTTTATTGAAAAGTACCTTGTTTTCAAGCTTATTGGGAAAAAGCATGGGTGATTTTGAAGAGAGAAACAGCGCCAGTTACAGCAATGGACTGCTCACGGACTGTGAGTCGTTAGAACAGCTTTATTTTTCCAATTTGCTGGAACTGTTGGATGCAGTTGCAGAATTGGTGATAACATCGATTGCGGTCATCTGGATTAGTCCGGTTCTGTTTTTAGCGATGATTTTTCTGACACTTTTAACACTTCTTCTGATGAATGTGGGAAATGAAAAATTTCAGAGTGGAATGGAAAAATACACAAACGCAAGGGAAGCATACAGTGTCTTTTTAAAGGAAAATCTGTCGTGCTTCAGGCTCATCCGAATGTTCCAGATGAAGGAGAAGGTCAGAAAAGCGCATGACGATGCCTGTCAGCAGATGGAAGAAAAAAAGTGCAGGCAGCAGATTTTAATGGCGCAGAAATCCTGTATTATGAGTTTAACCGGGCTTGGTTCTACCGTGCTTATCATGATGGCAGCGGCGTATCTTGCGTTAAAGGGTGCAGTTTCCATAGGATTTGTGTTAGCAGCCGGGCAATTGATTGGAAAAATTACATATCCGGTGACGGTTTTACCGGGAATTATCATGAATTATAAATCGGCAAAACCGATAGAGGAACGGCTTTCCATTTATGATGCGGGAAAGATTCGGGAAGGGAAGAAAGAAAAGACGGATAACATTCAAAAGCTGGTGGTAGAGAATGTCGCATTTGCCTACCCGAATGGAAGCAGAAACAGTCTGGATGGTGTTTCCACATATTTTGATGCTGGGAAAAAATATCTGCTGGTTGGGGAAAGCGGAAGCGGGAAGACAACATTGCTGCAATTGCTGACAGATTGCTTTGACAGTTATGTAGGAAATGTTTTGATTGATGGAACAGAGTTACGGAGTTTTTCGGAGGAGAGTATTTGCAGGAAAATCGGTGTTATGACACAGGAGGTTTTTCTGTTTCAGGATACCCTGCGCCAGAATCTTGCATTATATGGGGATTACTCGGATGCAGAGATAAAGGATGCTCTGAAACGGGCAGGGCTTGACGGGGAAGGAAAGCTGTTTCCGGACGGACTGGACACGATGATTGAGGAAAATGGAAGAAATTTTTCCGGAGGGGAAAGACAGCGGATTGCACTCGCACGTGTGCTGCTCCACGGATTTTCGTGGCTGTTCTTTGATGAATTTACGTCAAATCTTGATGTACACAATGCGTTGTTAGTAGAGGAGCAGTTATTGCGGCTTGAGGGAATCACACTGCTTACGGTTTCCCATCACCTGAATGACAGGATTGCCCGGATGTACGATGAGATTCTTGTTTTAGACAGTGGAAAGATTGTAGAAAAGGGAACCTTTGAGGAGCTGATGGAGCGGCAGGGGGAATTTTCTAAGATGATGAGTGCAGGGAAAGCGTCATTGTAATTCCTTTCAAACGGTGTTATTCTTAACGGGATAACACCGTTTTTTTGTAAAGAGGAACTGCTATGAATCAGAAAGAAATGATAAAGAAAACTTTGAATATGGCGTGGCCGGCGATGTTAGAGTCTTTTTTTGTTGCATTTGCAGGGCTGATTGACTCGCTGATGGTGAGTTCGGTCGGAGCGTATGCAGTGGCGGCAGTCGGGCTTACCACACAGCCAAAGTTTTTGGGACTGGCACTTTTTATTGCGGCGAATGTGTCTATCTCCGCACTGGTTGCGCGCAGGATGGGCGAGGGTAAAAGGGAAGAGGCAAACCGGATTTTTTCAACGTTTCTTCTATTTATCATAGCGGCAGGAATTGTAATCAGTATTCTCTTAGTGGCATTTGCAGACCCGATTATCCGGCTTTGTGGCTCGGAGGCAGAAACGCATGATGCGGCAGTGGCTTATTTTCGCATCGTCATGGGCGGAATGATTTTCAATGTGATTCAGATGGGCGTCAACTCGGCACAGCGCGGGGCGGGAAATACGCGGATTACCATGCGGACCAATCTTACCGCGAGCGTGGTAAACATCGGGTTAAATTATCTGCTCATCCAGGGACATTTCGGATTCCCGGCACTTGGCGTCAAGGGTGCGGCGCTTGCAACGGTGATTGGAACCGTGGTTGCGAGTGTGATGAGTATTGTGTCAATTTATAAAGATACTACATTTATAAGCGTACCATATATCCTGAAAAATAAGATTCGTCCGGCGGCAGTGGCATTAAAACAAATCATTCATGTGGGCTACAGTGTTTTCTGCGAACAGGTTTTAATGCGGATTGGATTTATGCTGACGGCACTGATGGCGGCAAAGCAGGGAACTGCGGCAATGGCGGCACATCAGGTGGGAATGAATATCATGGCGCTGTCATTTTCCTTTGGTGACGGATTGCAGGCGACGGCGGTGGCGCTCATCGGATTTTCCCTTGGGGCAAAAAGCCCAGACATGGCAAAACAGTATGGAAAAATCTGCCGGCGCATCGGAAGCGCGATTTCGGTTGTACTGGCGGCCCTTTATTTCTTCGGGGCAAGGTGGCTATACGGTCTGTTCTTTGAAGAGGAGGAGATTATTGCAATCGGTGTGAACATCATGTATGTGATAATCGTAATTGTGATGCTTCAGATTTCACAGGTGATTTATATGGGATGTCTGCGCGGCGCGGGCGATACGCTTTATACGGCGGTTGCATCGACCATCAGCGTCACGATGATAAGAACGATAGGCTCTTACTTCTTTGGATATACCATGGGCTGGGGAATTATCGGAATCTGGCTCGGCGTGTTGGCGGACCAGCTTTCAAGATTTTTGTTTGCAAGTATCCGCTTCCGACAGGGAAAATGGGTACAGATTAAGATATGAGAAAAGAAAGCTTACAGTAAAAAAACAGGGACAGAAATGGCTGACCATTTTTGCCCCTGCTTTTTTTAACAGTATTTTATTTCAATGAAATTTTATTTCACAAGTGCCTCTGCATAATCCAGTGCTTCCACGATGTTCGGATGGAAGTTTTCCGCACCGATATGCTCAATAAATCCGTCTTTTTTCATGACAGACATCGGCTGTTCGTTGACATGTGAGAAGACAAGCGTAATCTTCTTTTTCTTTGCACGCGCTGCCAACTGGCGGAGAGAGCGCATTGCGCTTGCGTCAATGGCAGGTACGCTTCGCATACGGATGACAATGACCTTGGTGGATTTTTCACTCTGAATCCGGAGAATTTCGTCTGCGGCTGCAAAAAACAGTGGACCACAAATCTCAAACACGCGGATGCTGTGAGGAATATCGCGGAGCTTTTCTGCCTCGCCCGGGGTAATATCCGGTGCATCTGTGTATTTCCAAGCCTTGACATCGGCGGTCTCTGCCATACGCTTCATGAATAACATGGAGGCGAGCACGACACCAACCTCGATTGCAACGACAAGGTCAAAGAATACGGTTAAAAGGAAGGTTGCAACAAGCACGATGACATCGCTCTTTGGAGCTGTTTTGCAGAGGTGGAAAAAGGATTCCCAGTCTGCCATGTTCCAGGCAACCACAAGAAGCACGGCTGCGAGCGTGGTCATTGGAATCAGCGCTGCAAGCGGCATCAGCACAAGCAGGATAATGGTCAGCGTGATACAGTGTGTAATTCCGGCAATCGGGGTGCGTCCGCCGTTTCTTACATTTGCTGCGGTTCTTGCGATAGCTCCGGTAGCTGGGATACCGCCGAAGAGACCGGAGAAAATGTTTCCGAGACCCTGTCCGATTAACTCAGCATTGGACTTGTGTGTGTCACCAATCATACCGTCGGATACGACTGCGGAGAGCAGGGATTCGATTCCGGCGAGAATTGCGATGGTAAATGCAGGAGATAAAAGCTCCTGAATCAGTTTAAAGCTGATAGACGGCACCTGGAAGCTCGGGAAGGAAGAGGAAAGCTCTCCGTAGACGCTTCCGATGGTGTTTACCGGGAGTTTGGCAAAATATACGATGGCAGTTGTCACGATAATTGCAATTAAAGAACCCGGAATCTTGTCGGTAACCTTCGGCCAGAACACTAAGATTAACACGGCGAGAAGACCGATTAACAGTGCTGTAATATTTGTAGTAGAAATATTTTTTGCATAAGCGACAATCTTGTCGGCAAATTCGGACGGAACGCTTTCCATTTGAAGACCCAGGAAATCCTTAATTTGTCCCACGAAAAGTGTCACTGCGATTCCGCAGGTGAATCCGGTTGTAATCGTATAAGGAATATATTTTATCAGGGAACCAAAGTGGAAGATTCCCATCAGGCAGAGAAAAATACCTGCCATAATTGTGGCAACAATCAGACCGTCTGTTCCGTAGGTTGTCACGATTCCATAAATGATGACAACAAACGCTGCGGTCGGACCACCAATCTGGACACGGCTTCCGCCGAAAAATGAGATAAAAAATCCGGCGATGATGGCGGTATAAAGACCCTGCTCCGGGCTTACGCCGGATGCAATGGCAAGTGCAATTGATAACGGCAGTGCGATAATGGCGACGATGATACCGGAAATGATATCCTTGATTGCCTGTTCTTTGGTGTAGCCTTTCATCACTTCAAACAGTTTTGGCTTTAGTTCATTCATAAGTTCTCCTCAATAAATATTAAAATTTTATAAAATTTGCATACAAGATTGAATTGTAGCACTGCGGTGGGGTGATTTCAATAGGAAATAAGAAAATCCGGGAGTTCTCTTGACAAACCAGAAAACAAATGTTAAAATACATCAATAAAATTGATTTAAAGGGGAAATAACATGAAAGCAGCAGAAAAATATGGAACCGCCTATTTTATGCCACCGGAAGTGACTTATGACTGGGTGAAAAAAGAAACAATCGAGAAGGCACCAATCTGGTGCAGTGTGGATTTGCGTGATGGAAATCAGGCACTTATCGAGCCGATGAGCCTCGAAGAAAAGCTACAGTTTTTCCAGATGCTCGTAGACATCGGGTTTAAGGAGATTGAAGTGGGATTTCCGGCGGCATCCGATACGGAATACAATTTTATGCGGGCATTGATTGAGCGGAACATGATCCCCAAGGATGTGACAGTGCAGGTGTTGACACAGGCAAGAGAGCACATCATCAAGAAAACATTTGAGGCAGTAAAGGGTGCACCGCATGCGGTTATCCATCTTTATAACTCTACATCTGTAGCACAGAGAGAACAGGTATTTAAGAAGAGTAAAGAGGAAGTCAAGCAGCTCGCAGTAGACGGGGCAAAGCTGTTAAAGGAGCTTGCAGCGGAAACAGAAGGAAACTTTACCTTCGAGTACAGCCCGGAGAGCTTCCCGGGAACAGAGGTAGATTACGCCGTGGAAGTCTGCAACGCAGTGCTTGATGTATGGCAGCCGGATGAAGAACACAAGGCAATCATCAACATTCCGACAACGGTTCAGATTGCAATGCCACATGTATTTGCCTGCCAGATTGAATATATCCATAAGCACTTAAAGTACCGCAAGAATGTCATCTTAAGTGTGCATCCGCACAATGACAGAGGATGCGGCATCAGTGATGCGGAACTTGGCGTGCTTGCAGGTGCTGACCGTATCGAGGGAACACTGTTTGGAAACGGAGAGCGTACCGGAAATGTGGATCTTGTTACGGTTGCAATGAACATGATTTGCCATGGGGTTGAGAGCGGTCTTGATTTCAGCAATCTTCCGGAAATCCGTGAAAAATATGAGCGTTTTACGAGGATGCATGTTTACGAGCGTACCCCGTATGCAGGAGACCTTGTGTTTACGGCATTTTCCGGTTCTCATCAGGATGCAATTTCCAAGGGAATGGCATGGAGAGAGGCTGGAAAGAGCGGAAAGAAGTGGACGGTTCCGTATCTGCCGATCGACCCGAAGGATGTGGGAAGAGAGTATGAGTCCGACGTTATCCGAATCAACAGCCAGTCCGGTAAGGGCGGTGTGGCATACATCTTAAAGCAGAACTTCGGCATCAACCTGCCGGATGCAATGAAGGAAGAAGTAGGCTATCTGGTAAAAGGTGTTTCGGACCGCAAGCATGCAGAGCTGACACCACAGAACATTTATCAGATTTTTGAGGATACTTACCTTAATATAAAGGATGTCTTTGATATTCCGGAATGTCACTTTAAGCAGCAGGATGGAATTCTTGCAGAGGTGACCATCGAACAGAACGGAGAGAAGCGTGTCATTGAGACCGCCGGAAACGGACGTTTAGACGCCGTAAGCAACGCCATCAAAACTTATTTTGGCATCAGCTACGAGCTTGCAGCATATCAGGAGCACGCAATTTCCGAAGGTTCTTCCGCAAAGGCGGCCGCTTACGTGGAAATCATCTGCAAAGGAAAGCCGTTCTGGGGCGTTGGTGTCGATGAGGATATCATCAAGAGTTCCATCGCAGCCCTTGTTTCCGCTGCCAACAAGATGGCAAAGAGTGAGAATGTTACAGAGGGCAGGGAAGAACGCATCGTGGAGATTATGAACTTCATCCAGACACATTATGCGGATGTAAGCCTTGAGATGTTAGCGGACAGCTTTGGACTTTCCAAGGCATACCTCTCCAAATACATGAAGGAGAAATCCGGACTGACCTTCCAGGAGGCAGTAAAAAAAGCGCGGATGAAAAAAGCCCGCACAATGTTAAAAGATACAAACCAGACCGTTGAGGCGATTGCAGCAGCCGTCGGTTATGAAAACGTGGAGCACTTTAACCGGCTGTTCAAGAAAGCCTACGATATGACCCCGGTTCAGTTCCGCAGACAGTACCAGTAAAAAGCCTAGTGAAAATGACGAAAGACCGCGCAATTTCTGCGCGGTTTTTTTACGTGGAAAGCACAATTTTTTTGCTTGAAGGTTATTGACAACTAACTTACGTTAGACTATACTAACCTCGGAACAATACAAATGAGTAAATGTAAGATATAGGTGGAAAAGAGGATGAGTGGTATGCCTTTGACGATGGCGAGAGCAGGAGAAGAAAATATCATTAAAAAGGTCGGCGGCAAGGAAGAGACCAGACTGTTTTTGGAGAAACTGGGATTTGTCGCAGGCGGAACTGTGACTGTGGTATCTGAGACGAGCGGCAACATGATTGTGAATGTAAAGGATTCACGCGTTGCAATCGGCAAGGATATGGCAAATAAAATTATGATTTAAAGGGAAAGAGGAGCAGTATGAAGACATTGAAAGAAGTGCCCTGCGGGCAGACTGTCAGGGTAAAAAAACTGTCAGGAGAAGGACCTGTCAAGAGACGTATCATGGATATGGGCATCACAAAGGGTGTTGAAATCTATGTGCGCAAGGTGGCACCGCTTGGTGACCCGGTAGAGGTAACGGTAAGAGGGTACGAATTATCTTTGCGTAAGGCAGATGCAGAGATGATTGAGGTAGAATAATTTTTTGTGGTATGGTTAGCAAAAACTAACGATTATGTGTAAATAGAGTTTGCCACAACTTATTTTAAAGAATACCAAAACAGGTAAGAAGGAGTCGGAAAATGTCAGTAAAAATCGCATTAGCAGGTAATCCAAACTGCGGTAAGACAACATTATTTAATGCGCTGACCGGAGCGAATCAGTTCGTAGGAAACTGGCCGGGTGTTACCGTAGAAAAGAAAGAAGGAAAGTGGAAGGGAGATAAGGATGTTGTCATCATGGACCTTCCGGGTATTTACTCCCTCTCTCCATATACATTAGAGGAAGTCGTAGCAAGAAATTATCTTATCGGAGACAGACCGGATGCAATCTTAAACATTGTAGACGGAACGAACATCGAGCGTAACCTGTATCTGTCCACACAGCTGATGGAACTTGGCATTCCGGTTGTTATGGCAGTCAACATGATGGACCTCGTAAAGAAAAATGGCGATAAGATTCATCTTGATGAACTTCAGAAGAAATTAGGCTGTGAAGTAGTTGAGATTTCCGCATTAAAGGGAACCGGCGTACAGGAAGCAGCAGAGCGTGCCGTAAAGGTTGCAAAGAATAAGAAGGCTGCACCGGTGGTACATAAATTTGCACCGGAAGTTGAGAGTGTGATTGAAGACGTTGCATTAAAGCTGACCGGAGTACCGGAAGAGCAGAAGCGTTTCTTCGCTATCAAGCTTTTAGAGAAGGATGACAAGATTGGCACCCAGTTAAAGGTAAAGCCGGATGTTTCCGCTGAAATCGACAAGTTAGAAAAAGAGATGGACGATGATACCGAGAGTATTATCACCAATGAGAGATATGTTTATATTTCTTCCATCATCAAAACCTGCTATACTAAAAACAGCAGAGAAAAATTATCTGTTTCTGATAAGATTGATAAAGTTGTCACAAACAGATGGGCTGCACTTCCAATTTTTGCAGTTGTAATGTTTGTTGTATACTATGTATCTGTAACAACCGTCGGAACATTTGTAACAGACTGGACCAACGATGTACTGTTTGGTGAGATTATCCCGCCGGCAATCGAAAAGGGCTTAGTTGCCATCGGTTGTGCTGACTGGTTACAGGGATTAATCCTTGATGGTATCGTAGCCGGTGTCGGCGCTGTACTTGGATTCGTTCCGCAGATGTTAGTATTGTTCTTATTCCTGGCTTTCTTAGAGAGCTGCGGATATATGGCACGTGTCGCATTTATCATGGACCGTATTTTCCGTAAATTTGGTCTTTCCGGTAAGTCCTTCATCCCGATGTTAATCGGAAGCGGATGCGGTGTGCCGGGTGTTATGGCTTCCCGTACCATCGAGAACGATCGTGACCGTAAGATGACCATTATGACAACAACCTTCATTCCGTGTGGAGCAAAGCTGCCAATCATTGCCATGATTGCAGGTGCGTTCTTTAACAACTCCGGATGGGTTGCAACAAGTGCTTACTTCGTAGGTATTGCAGCAATTATCTGCTCTGGTATTATTTTAAAGAAAACAAAGATGTTTGCTGGAGAGCCGGCACCATTCGTTATGGAGCTTCCGGCATATCACTGGCCAACAGTTGGTAACGTATTAAGAAGTATGTGGGAGCGCGGCTGGTCCTTCATTAAGAAAGCCGGAACCATCATTTTACTGTCAACCATCATTCTCTGGTTCTTAATGAGCTTTGGTTGGGAGAGCGGAAGCTTTGGAATGGTAGAAGAGTTAAATAACTCCATCCTTGCTTCTATCGGTAGCGCAATCGCCTGGATTTTTGCACCGCTTGGCTGGACACAGGCAGGCGAAGGCTGGAAGATGGCAGTTGCAGCCGTTACCGGATTAATCGCAAAAGAGAACGTTGTAGCAACCTTCGGTATGTTATATGGTTTTGCAGAAGTTGCAGAAGATGGTGCAGAAATCTGGGGTAACCTTGCAGCAGCAATGACACCGGTTGCAGCATACGGATTCCTCGTATTCAACCTGTTATGTGCACCTTGCTTCGCAGCAATGGGAGCAATCAAGCGTGAGATGAACAATGCAAAATGGTTCTGGTTTGCAATTGGATACCAGTGCGGACTTGCATATGTAGTTTCACTTTGCATCTACCAGATTGGCACGCTGTTCACAGCCGGAAAATTCGGTATCGGAACAGTTGTTGCATTCCTCTGTGTGATTGCATTTATCTATCTGTTGTTCCGTCCATACAAAGAGAGCGAAACATTAAACGTTGGCGTAAAAGCAACAGCAAGATAGTTTTAGAAACTGTTTGGGATTTTTTAAAAAGGAGTGACTATCATGGGAACATTTGTTGTAGGGGCTGTTTTACTTGCAATTGTTGCACTTATTGTGAGAAGTATGATAAAGGCGAAAAAGGCGGGAAAATCTCTCCAGTGTGGTGGAGATTGCAGCCATTGTGGTGGTCATTGTCATTAAAAAAAGAAATCTGACAAAGAAAGAACCATTGTCTTCGGGCAGTGGTTCTTTTTTTATGCAAGAAAATCCATTCATCGGGGCATACTGTAAAAAACGGTTTTACAGGAGGAAAAAGATGGATAACCGGGAAAAACAGATGCGCCCGTTTGGAGTGCGCGATAAGATTGGCTACATGTTCGGAGATTTTGGAAATGATTTTACGTTTATTTTTGCCACGTCATTTCTGATGATTTTCTATACAAAGGTGCTTGGAATCAGTGGAGGTGCTGTCGGAACGCTGTTTCTGGTGGCGCGGTTTGTGGACGCTTTTACGGATGTGACGATGGGGCGGATTGTAGACACTGCGCCACCGGCGAAGGATGGAAAATTCCGCTGCTGGATTCGCAGAATGTGTGGTCCGGTGGCGCTTGCGAGCTTTTTAATGTACCAGACGGCGATGGCAGGGGCGCCTATGGTCTGGAAAATTGTCTATATGTATGTGACGTATATTCTCTGGGGAAGCATTTTTTATACGGCAATCAATATTCCCTACGGCTCGATGGCATCCGTCATCACAACAGACGGCAGTGAGCGCACGGCATTGTCGACATTCCGTTCCGTTGGAGCAGCGCTTGCAGGGCTTGTAATTGGAGTTGCGACACCATTTTTTATCTACGAGACAGATGCAAATGGAAACCAGGTGGTGCGTCAGGGTGCAACATTTACCATTGTAGCGGGTGTATTTTCTCTGCTTGCCATTTTATGTTATCTCATCTGTTATGCGATGACGACGGAGCGTGTCGTGCCGGAACGTAAAGGGCGGGAGCGGCTTAATTTTTCAAAGACGCTCGGGATGCTGTTAAAAAGCCGTTCCCTGCTTGGAATTATCGGTGCAGCAATTTTTCTGCTGTTAGCACAGTTTCTGGTCAGTTCTTTGAACAATTATGTATTCCCGGAATATTATAAAAATGCGGGTGGTATCTCTGCGTATACCATGGTAACCACATTTGTGGCATTGTTTGTCGTGGCACCCTTTAGCGTGAAGCTGTCAAAGCGTTTCGGGAAAAAAGAGGTGGCTGCGGCGGGAATGTTGTTATCCGGCATTGTCTATCTGCTCATGTATTTTTTCCGGCTGTCTGGTATGTGGGCGTATCTGGTATTGTCCGGTATCGGTTATCTGGGACTTGGTTTTTTTAACATGGTAATCTGGGCAAATATTACAGATGTCATTGATGAACTGGAACTAAAAACCGGACAGCGTGAAGACGGAACCGTGTATGCCGTCTATTCGTTTGCCAGAAAGGTCGGGCAGGCATTTGCCGGAGGTGCGGGCGGCTTTGCGCTGGAAATAATTGGTTACCAGTCAGCGGCAGCGGTGCAGACGGAGGCAGTCATACAAAAATTATATACGGCGGCAACCCTGATTCCTTCGATTGGCTTCTTTATCGTGGCGGCAATTCTGTGGTTTCTTTATCCGCTGGACCGTGGGACGGTGGCGAGAAATGAAAGGCTGCTGTCAGAACGCCGGGCAGAAAAATAAGAGGTATTTATTTTCTTTCCAATGTGTGATACTCTATAACTGACAGCCTTGGCGGGAGAGAAAGAATGGAGTAGAAACATGGACGATTTAAAAGTAGTAGATTTCAATAAAGAAGAGAATGAAGCAGAAATGCAACCGACAGAAGAGCTTCGGGAAGAAAAAGGGGCAGAGAAGAAAGAAAAGAAAGAGGAGCAGCCATCCGCATTGCGGGAACTGTTGAGCTGGGTACTTACATTTGCAATTGCCATTGCGGTGGCGCTCTTTATCAAATATTGTCTGATTATCAATGCGGATGTGCCGACCGGTTCGATGGAGAATACCATTATGCCGGGAGACCGTCTGATTGGAAACCGCCTTGCTTACCTGAAAGAAGGACCACAGAGAGGCGATATCGTGGTATTTCATTATCCGGACAATGAGAAGGAGCTCTTTGTGAAGCGTGTCATCGGACTTCCGGGCGAAAGTGTGCACATCGAGGATGCAAAGGTCTATATTGACGGTGTGGAGTTAGAGGAGCCGTATCTGAAAGAGGAGTGGACCATTGCAACGGGAACGTATGATTTTGAGGTGCCGGAGGACTGCTATCTGATGCTTGGCGACAACCGGAATAACTCGAAGGATGCACGTTACTGGGAGAATAAATATGTAAATATTGATAAGATTCTCGGAAAGGCATTGTTTGTTTACTGGCCGTTTTCAGATTTTGGCAGTTTGAATGATTAAAACTGCGCTTGGGGGGGAAGGTATATGATAACATTTCTGGCAAAATTTTTTGTGCGGGAACAGGAGGAGAAATCTGCGGTGCGCCAGGCATATGGCACGCTCTGCGGCATCGTGGGAATCTGTCTGAATATCCTGCTTTGTATTGGCAAATTTATAGCAGGAACGCTCAGTAATTCCATTGCGATTACTGCGGACGCAGTCAATAACCTGTCAGATGCAGGGTCTTCCGTGGTGACACTTTTGGGATTTAAGATTGCTGGCACAAAGCCGGACCCGGAGCATCCGTTTGGGCACGGAAGGATGGAGTATCTGTCGGGGCTTGCAGTGGCAGCTGCCATTTTAATTATGGCATATGAACTGATTCGTGATTCCATCGGAAAGATTCTGCATCCGGAGGAGACAGAATTTTCGCCGTTGATTGCGGGTGTTTTGATTGTTTCCATTCTGGTAAAACTTTATATGTACTATTATAATAGTACGATTGGAAAACGGATTGATTCCGCAGCAATGCGTGCAACGGCAATTGACAGTCTCAGTGATATGTGTGCCACAACGGTGGTTTTAATTGCCTCCATTGTCGGTTATACGACAAAGCTTCACATTGACGGCTGGTGCGGTGTTCTGGTGGGATGCTTTATCTTCTATGCGGGAATTTCTGCGGCAAAGGAGACTTTAAATCCGCTGCTGGGGCAGCCACCGGAGGATGCGTTTGTCGACCGGATTTATCAGATTGTGATGGGACATGATTTGGTATGCGGTGTGCACGATTTGATTGTGCACGACTATGGACCCGGCAGAAAGATGATTTCACTGCATGCGGAGGTTCCGGCAGACGGCAATCTGCTTGAGATTCATGACATTGTAGATCATATCGAAAATGACCTGCGGGAAGAGCTTGGATGCGATGCCACCATCCACATGGACCCGATTGTGACGTCAGATGTACATATTTTAGAGCTGAAACAGGAGCTGGTGGAGGCTGTAAGACAGATTGATGAGATTATTTCGGTTCATGATTTCAGAGTCGTGGAGGGACCGACCCACACGAACCTGATTTTTGATACGCTTGTGCCGTACAAATTCCGGCTGAGCGATGAAGAACTTGTCTCGGCAATTCGTGAGGCGGTAAAAGAGAAGATGGGGAGCCAGTATTTTGTGGTGACCAAGGTGGATAAGGATTATACGGCAAAAAAATAAACCAGTGGAGCTGCATACTTTGAAAGTAGCTTCCATGCATAAAAACGCTGCGTACCCATGTGGGGACGCAGCGTTTGTTTATGACAATGGATTGCTCGCGAAGCACGCAATCTATTGTTTATTCGTAGCGAAGTGCGTCGATAACTTCCATCTTCGATGCCTTGTTCGCCGGGTAATATCCGAAGAACACACCGGTCAGCATCGAGAAGAATAAGGACAACAGAATTGCCTTTACGGAAGGATGCACGGACATAATGATATAGCTTGAGTATTCGGAATACATATTCTGAATCAGAAATTCCGCAGCTTTTCCGAGCAGGAAACCGTTTAGGATTCCAAGCGCAATTCCAATCAGACCGCCGATGATACATAACACGATGGCTTCGATGACAAACTGCATCCGGATGGTACTGCGTTTTGCACCAAGCGCCATACGGATACCGATTTCTCTTGTACGCTCGGTGATGGACACGAGCATGATGTTCATGACACCGACACCGCCGACAATCAGTGAGATAGCAGCAATTCCAGACACTGCAACGGTAATGACGTTGATGACCGTGTTAATCATGCCAAGGTCAGAAGCCATATTGTAGACGGAGACATTGTAATCCGGATTCTGTGCGTATTTGGCGTCAAAAAATGTGGTGATATCTTCCGTTGCCTGGTTAATGTCAGCTAATGGCTGTAACAGAATGTTGAAGTAGTCGTATCCTGTCTGTTCATTGCCCTGCAATTTAAAACAGGTCTGAAGCGGGATATAGACCTGGGTGCTGCGGTCTTTTTCCGGGATGGAGGTATCAATTTTTCCAAATAAAGCGGCATTGTATTCATAGACACCTACAACTGTAAAATCATAAGAAGTTCCATCGGAGGCGGTAAAGGAGATCTGCTGACCGATGGGGTCTTCTCCCTCAAAGTAGCGTTCTGCCATGGTATCCGCCACGAGGCAGACATTTTTTTTACCGGAATTATCCTTTGCGGTCAGATTTCTGCCTGCGTGCATTGTGAGCTTCATGTATTCGAGATTTTCCGGGGTCATGCCCTGAATGGAGACATTTGCGTAGAGGTCGGCGCTTTTTTTGAACTGACCGTCTGCAAAATAGCTACTTGCTGCGATGCCGGAAATTTCATCCGGGTAAGTTTCGATGAGTTCATCAATCATTTCCTGCGTAACATAATCGCTGTCTTCCATTTCCGGCGCTTCCCAGTCGTCCCAGTTGTCATCCTCCGGATAGCGCGGCGATAAGTAAGCGGAAACCGTGTTTCCACCGAGAGAATTTAAGGTAGAGGTCAGGGTGGACTGGATGGAACTTCCGATGGTTGTAATGGTAATTACTGCGCTGATTCCGATGATAATTCCGAGCATTGTGAGCACGGAGCGCATTTTATTGCTGAAAATGCTGGTAATCGCTTCTTTGATATTTTCTAAGAACATTTCTGCGCACCTCCGTTATCTGCCACGATATTGCCGTCTAAGAGCGTAACGATACGCTGTGTTTCATGCGCAAGCTCCTGCGAGTGGGTAATCAGGACAATGGTTTTGCCCTGTTCTTCGTGCAGCTTGTGAAATAAATCCATGACCATATGTCCGGTTTTGGAATCGAGGGCGCCGGTTGGCTCATCCGCAAGAATGATGGCAGGGTCGTTAATCATGGCGCGGGCAATTGCCACACGTTGTTTCTGTCCGCCGGAAAGCTCGTTGGGACGATGGTCGGCACGTCCGTCCATATCCACCATCCGCAGCATTTCCATTGCGCGCTCTTTCTGGTTTTTCTCGTGGGTGTCGCTGTACATTAACGGAACCATTACATTTTTTAAGGCATTGGCACGCGGAAGCAGATTGAAATTCTGGAAGACAAAGCCGATTCTGCGATTTCGTATCGCACTGCGGACTTCATCGCTCATGCTGCCAACATCCTGACCTTCGAGGGAATACATCCCGTCTGTCTGGCGGTCGAGTACGCCGATAATGTTCATCAGTGTACTTTTACCGGAACCGGATTCGCCGACAATCGAGACAAATTCGCCCTGATGCACGGTAAGGTCGATGCCGTGCAGGATTTCAAGCTCATTTGGTTTTCCCTCATAATATTTTTTTACAATATGCTGCATGGAAATTACTGGTTCGCTCACGGTGCAACCTCCAATTCCGTACTGTCGCCAACATTTTCTGTGCTGTCGCCGGTACTTTCAGCGCTGCTTCCAACACTTTCGGTGCTGCCTGCGGTATCTGTGGTCAGCGACTGCTCAGAGTAAATCTGTTCCGGAGAGAAAATCTGTCCTTCGGTGACAGAGCCGCTGTAGTCGTAAATGAGCATATCGCCCTCTTTTAAGTCACCGCCTGTAATTTCGGTGTAATAGTCGACTTCCTCGCCGCAGACAATGTTTTTGCGGACAGCCGTTGCGGTTCCGTCATCGTTTCCAACGGCTACAAGGACGTAATTACTGCCATCGTCATCAAGCCGGATTAAATCGTAAGGTACGGCGAGAACAGAACCTTTTTCCTGTAAAATAATGCGGGCTTTGGCACTCATTCCGACTAAGAGCTCGGTGTTGTCGATGGAGATTTCCGCAGAGTAGCTGCCGGTGGTGCCGGTCTCTCCGGTGGACTGATTTTTAACACGGACAACACGGGTAACGGTACCGGAGATTTCTTCTTCTCCGGTGGCATCTGTAGTGATGACTGCCTTCATGCCTTCCTGTAATTTTAAAATATTGGCTTCCTCAACGTCTACGGTAACCTTTAAGGCGCTGGTATCTTCGATGGTAATCATTGTAGTTCCGGCAGTGTAGTTGTCACCGACAGATACGTTGACGGCGGTTACCACGCCTCCGCACGGAGCAGTAAGTGTGCAGTCGGAAAGCTGTTTTTGGAGATTATCAAGCTTTTCAGAAAGACTACTGTTGTCATCGGACTGATATTTTTCCATATTGACTGCATTCTGGGCGGAAGATACGGTTCTTCCGGTTGAGGTTGCGGTGTCTGAGTAGCTTTCCTTTGCATTTTCAAGGGCGGTACTTGCGGATTTCATGGAAGCGTCATAAGCATCAAGTTCCGACTCAAGCGTTGTAATCTCAGCCTGAAGGCTTGTGAGGGAAGCCTGTGCTTTATCGTAGGCGTCCTGCTTCTCTGCCTGCGTGCTTAATGCGGCATCGTAGGCTTTCTTAAGCTTCTTGTCATCCGGGTTGGTGGTATAGGCGGTCTTGGCAGACTCTGCTGCGGTGGAAGCCTTTTGCAGTTCCTTTTCAGCGGTCTCAACGGCTTTTTTGGCATCCGGAACGGCGCTGTTTTTCTTGTCGAGGGATTCCTTGCGTTCGTTGTAATTATTCTGTGCGGAATTACAATCATTCTGTGCAGAATCGATGGCGCTCTGTGCACGGGCGAGGGCAGTGTTCTGGTCTTCTACAGCCTGATTTAAGCTTTCGCTTTTCTGCGCTGCCTCATTTTTTGCGATGGCATCGGCATTGGAAATGTCTGTGCCAAGGGAAGCAATTTCTTTTTCCAGATCGGTCGTATCAAGTGTCACTAACGGGTCTCCGGCGGAAATAATATCGCCCGGCTGTACGGACACGGAGGTGACTTCAGCGGAGGCAATCGACATGACATTTGTCTTACTTGCCCCGGACACGGTTCCTTTCATCGAGATGGAATCGGACAGGTCGCGTTTTGCCACCGGCTCAACCTCAACCGTATTTGCCGTCATCTCAATCTGGCTGCCCATCCGTTTCAAGGCACTGCTTATAATAGCGATTACGAGCACAAGTACGATGAGAACTGCAATCCATAGTTTCTTTTTCTTCTTTTTGGGTGTATTGTCTTTACTCATGGGAACTCTCCTTTTGCTGTAATTATTTTCCATTTGCGATTGTAGCACATATTTTTCGAAAAAGAATTACATTCATGAAACCTTAATAATTCTTTTAAGTTTCTTTCAGGTTTTGGAATTTTGGAAAGGTTACAGACAAAAAAACAGTCTTGACATCACAGTAAAAAGTGCTATACTTTGGGTCATAAAAAGAATAGTTCTTCAGGGCAGGGTGCAATTCCCTACCGGTGGTAAAGCCCACGAGCCGCAAGGCATGATTCGGTGTGATTCCGAAGCCGACAGTACAGTCTGGATGAAAGAAGAAAACATAAAAGAACCAATCTGGTTTATTTGCTCTGGAATTTTTTTATTCCAGAGTTTTTTATTTATAGGAAATACCTATAATAACACAAATACAAGGTGGTTGGTTTTAAGCGGATAGAAAAGCCCTGAAGGAAATGTTTCCTTTGGGGCTTTTTGTGTGCGCCTTGCGGCACATGTCAGCATCGTAGAAAAGAAAGGAGCAGGTCATGCAGGATGAAGAATATATGCGGATGGCGTTAGAGTTAGCCGCACGCGCAAAAGGATTTACCAATCCAAATCCGATGGTGGGCGCCGTTATTGTAAAGGACGGCAGAGTGATTGGAATGGGCTATCACAGAAAATGCGGGGAGCTTCACGCGGAGCGAAATGCCCTTGCGGATTGCAGGGAAAGAGGCGAAGATGCCACGGGAGCGACTCTGTATGTCACGTTGGAGCCCTGCTGTCATTACGGAAAGACACCGCCGTGTACGGAAGCAATTCTTGAAGCCGGAATCTCACGCGTGGTGGTCGGATGCGGGGACGCAAATCCGCTTGTCGCAGGAAAAGGCATTGCAATTTTAAGAGAGCATGGCGTGACGGTGGACGAAGGCGTGCTCGAGGGGGAGTGTCTGGCGCTAAACAAGATATTTTTTCATTATATGAAGACGAAGCGCCCGTATGTGATTTTTAAATATGCGATGACGATGGACGGAAAGATTGCGACCGTAACTGGTGCCTCGAAATGGATTACCGGGAGTGCCGCGCGGGAGCACGTACACTGGATGCGTCATGAACTGATGGGAATTATGGTGGGAATCCGCACGGTGGAGCTTGACGACCCGATGTTAGATTGCCGGATTCCGGGGTTAAAAAGCCCGGTGCGCATCGTCTGTGACAGCACGCTTCGGATATCGGAGGAAAGCCGCATCGTAAAGACGGCGGAGACAAACCGCACTATCATTGCCACCTGCTCAAAGGATGCGGACAAACGGAAACAGCTGGAAGAAAAACATTGTGAAATTCTTGTCACAGAGGAAAAAGAAGGGCGCGTGGACTTAAATGAGCTGATGGAAAAGCTCGGTGCGATGGGAATTGACAGTATTTTATTAGAAGGCGGAGCAACGCTTGGCTGGGAGGCATTAAAAAGTGGTGTGGTAAATGAAATTCACACGTTTCTTGCCCCAAAAATATTCGGAGGCGCCACGGCGCCCGGTCCGGTCGGGGGCTGCGGCGTACAGTTACCGGATGAGAGCATCAGGCTGAGAAGGAAAAACTGTCAGTGGTTTGGAGACGATTTGTTAATCGAAAGCGAGGTGGTTTCTTGTTTACCGGAATCATAGAAGAGGTTGGAACGATAAAACAGGTGAGGCAAAGCGGCGCTTCGGCGGTGCTTACCATCGGGGCGCGAGAAATACTTACAGACGTAAAACTTGGAGACAGCATTGCGGTAAACGGAATCTGTCTGACAGTGACCTCGTTTGGAGCGGATTATTTTACCGTGGACGTCATGCACGAGACACTGCGCCGTTCCTCCATTGGGGCGGCATCCCGCGGCAGCCGCGTAAACCTGGAGCGTGCGATGCAGATGGGCGGGCGCTTTGGCGGTCATATCGTAGCCGGACACATTGACGGTACGGGAACGGTGACGGCGGTAAAACGGGATGCAAACGCCGTCTGGTACACGATTGCGGCATCCCCGCAGATTCTTCGGTATATCGTCGAGAAAGGCTCGATAGCCATTGACGGAATCAGTCTCACGGTGGCGGCTGTGACGGACAAAGATTTTTCGGTGTCGGTGATTCCGCACACCGCGGCGAATACCACGCTGTCCGAGCGGAAATGCAAGGATACGGTCAATCTCGAAAACGACTGTATCGGAAAATATGTGGAGCGGCTGCTTTTGCATAAGCCAGGGGAGGCGGAAGAAATAAAGTCCGCCGGGACGGCTTCGCAGGGCATCTCAAAAGAATTTTTACAGAAATATGGTTTTTAGGGGAGGAAAAACAGATGGAAGAGCAGAATGGATTTGGAACGGTGGAACAGGCGTTAGAGGATTTAAAGCAGGGAAAAATCATCGTCGTGACCGATGATGAGGACCGCGAAAACGAGGGTGATTTTATCTGCGCCGCCGAATTTGCCACCACTGAGAATGTGAATTTTATGGCAAAATACGCCAAAGGGTTAATTTGTATGCCAATGTCGGAGGAACTGTGCGCAAAGCTGATGTTTCAGCAGATGGTACAGGAAAACACGGACAATCATGAGACGGCATTTACCGTTTCAGTCGATTATGTGGGCACAACCACCGGAATTTCCGCAAAAGAGCGGAGCATGACAGCGATGCAGTGCGTAAAAGAAGACGCGCGTCCGGAGGATTTCAGAAGACCGGGGCATATGTTTCCGCTTCGTGCGAAAAAAAACGGTGTGCTCGAGCGGGAGGGACATACGGAGGCAACGGTCGATTTGATGCGACTTGCCGGGTTAAAGGAGTGCGGACTCTGCTGTGAGATTATGCGGGACGACGGAACGATGATGCGAACACCGGAACTTATGGAACTGGCGAAGAAATGGAACCTTACGTTTATCACGATTGCAGCGTTAAAGGAGTACCGGAAACTTCATGAAACGTTTGTGGAATGTGTTGCAGAGACAAAACTTCCTACAAAATACGGCGAGTTTCGTGCCTATGGATACCGAAATCTGTTGAACGGCGAACACCATGTAGCACTGGTAAAAGGAGAAATCGGAGATGGAAAAGACCTGTTGTGCCGGGTTCATTCGGAGTGTCTGACCGGGGATGCGTTTGGCTCCCTGCGCTGTGACTGCGGAGAACAGCTTGCAGCAGCGATGACACAGATTGAGCGCGAGGGAAGGGGCGTCCTTCTTTATATGCGGCAGGAAGGCAGGGGAATCGGGCTTTTGAATAAGCTGCGCGCCTATGCCTTACAGGATGAGGGTATGGACACGTTAGAAGCAAATCTGGCACTCGGGTTTGCGGGGGATGAGAGAGAGTATTATATCGGAGCACAGATTTTAAGGGATTTAGGGGCAAAGACGCTGCGTCTTTTAACGAACAATCCGGATAAGGTTTACCAGCTTGCGGATTACGGCATGGAGATTACGGAGCGCGTGCCGATTCAGATTGCACCGTCAAAATATGACCTGTTTTATCTGAAGACAAAGCAGAACCGTATGGGACATCTATTAAATTTTTAAGGATAAAGGAGAACAAAAATGAGTGTATTTGAAGGAAATGTAGTAGCAGAAAAAACAAGAGTGGGAATTGTGGTCGCAAGGTTTAATGAATTTATTACCGGAAAACTTTTAGCCGGAGCAATGGATGGCTTAAAGCGCCACAACGTGCCGGAGGAGAATGTGGACGTCGCATGGGTGCCGGGAGCATTTGAGATTCCGCTGATTGCGTCAAAGATGGCAAAGAGCGGCAAATATGATGCAGTCATCTGCCTTGGAGCGGTCATCCGCGGCGCAACAAGCCACTATGATTACGTGTGCAGCGAAGTGTCAAAGGGCATTGCGACAGTTTCTTTAAACAGTGATATTCCAGTGATGTTTGGGGTGCTGACGACCGATAACATCGAGCAGGCAATCGAGCGTGCGGGAAGCAAGGCAGGCAATAAGGGATTTGAATGTGCGACCGGTGCGATTGAGATGGTAAACTTAATCCGTGAAATCGAAGCATAAAAAAGGAAAGGAAAAAGTAAGCCTGGCTCACGTTTGTGAGCCGGGCTTTTTTGCTCTATAGGAAATATGGTGTTACGTTAAAGTGTGAAAGCTTTGCCCCTATAGAGCAAAAAGCCCTTCCGGGCAGGATGCGCACCTCGCGGAGGAGAAGTTAATGCTTCGCATACCGCTCGGGCGCGGAACAAAAGCTGTGCTATTGATAGAAGTTGCACGCGGGAGTGTGCGAAGCACACTTTTGTTCATTCATATGTGCACACTTTATCTTGCAATTTTGGAGGTGATGGTGTATTATCTAACATAATATCCCAGTAAACCGATAGAGTATGTGAGGTATCGACAGATGAAAAATCCATTGAATTATCAGACAACCGAATACGACTGCGGACCGACGACCATGATGAATGCCATCAGCTTCCTGTTTAAAAGGGAAGAAATTCCGCCGGAAGTGGCGAAATGTATCATGCAATACTGTCTGGATGGCTATAATAGAAAAGGAGAGGCGCACAAGAGCGGAACGACCGATATGGCGATGAATTTTCTTGCACACTGGCTCAACCAGTATGGCAAGGTGTGCAAATTTCCGATTTACTGCGAGAACTTAAACGGCAGGGACGTGTTTCTTGGAAAGTTTTCCAAGGTGACCGAGTGCTTACAGCAAAAAGGCGTTGTCGTGGCAAAGCTGATGTTAGGCTGCTGGCATTATGTGCTGTTTACGGGGCTTGACGGAGAGTATGTGGAGTTATTTGACCCGTACTACAGACAAAAGCCTTATGAGACCAAGGGCGTTGTCATGGTGTGGGATGAGCCGAAGCGCTATAACAGAAAGGTGCATATTTCAGTGTTAAACGATACCGGAAAAGGAAATTATGCGCTTGGAAATATGGATTTGAGAGAATGTGTCCTGTTATATAACACGAAGACAAGACAGACCATGGATCAGATTGAATATATTATCTGACAGGGAGAAAAACAGATGTTATTGGAATTAAGAAATCTTACGAAAAGTTTTGGTACAAATCAGGTGTTAAAAGGAATCAATATGGACATTGAGGAGGGCGAGTTTATCACACTGCTTGGCTCTTCCGGCTGTGGAAAGACAACCACCCTGCGGATTATCGCGGGATTGGAGGAGCCGGACGAAGGACAGGTTTTGCTAAACGGGACAGATATTACCGCATTGGAACCGAACCGCCGGGATATCAACACCGTTTTCCAGAATTATGCCCTGTTTCCTTATATGAATGTGGAAAAAAATATCAGCTACGGTCTGCGTCTTAAGAAGGTTCCAAAAGAGGAAATAAAAAAGCGTGTTGAGGAAATGCTTTCCATGGTACAGCTTGAGGGCTATGGAAAACGCAAGCCCGAAGAGCTTTCCGGCGGGCAGAAGCAGCGTGTGGCAATTGCCCGCGCCGTCATCAACCGTCCCGGCGTTCTGCTTCTCGATGAGCCGCTTGGAGCGCTGGATTTAAAGCTGCGGCGCCAGATGCAGAGTGAATTAAAAAATCTTCAGAAAAAACTGGGCATTACGTTTATTTATATCACGCATGACCAGGAAGAGGCAATCAATATGTCCGACCGCATTGCGGTGATGCGCGGCGGTGTGTTTGAACAGGTGGGAACGCCAAATGAGATTTATTATCATCCACGTACCAGCTACGTGGCGGATTTTGTGGGAAACGCCAATATTTTCCGTAAGGATGGCAAGGCATATGCAATCCGCAGTGAAAATGTTTTATTAGATGGAGAGGATGCCTGCCGTTATGAGGCGGTAGTGGAAGAAAAAAGTTTTGCCGGAGGACAGTTAAAACTTCGCTTTTTACTGCCGGATGGACAGCGTATCACGGCAAGCCGTTTTGGAATTGATTATGAGATTGCCACCGGAGAGACAAGAAAAATCGGATGGAAAGAGGACGCGATGGTGGAGGTGATTGACAATGGCTGCTAATCACTCCGCAGGCAGAAAGCGGAAAAAACAGGCGGGAACGTTTGCACTGTTGCTTCCTATTTATCTGTTTACATTGATTTTCGTGTTTGCCCCGCTTGTATACATGGTATTTTTAAGTTTTACAACGCGTGCAGAAGTGTGGGGTTTTGTGCCGGAATTTACGCTTGATAACTTCAAACGGATTTTAGAACCACTTTATCTGCGCACATTCGGGGATTCTTTAAAGCTGGCAGTTACGGCAACGATATTTATCGTGCTGACCGGGTATCCGTTTGGTTATTTTATGGCGAGAATGTCCCCAAAATGGAAAAAGCGCACGATGTTACTTTTGATGATTCCGTTTTGGACCAGTTCTTTGATGCGTTTAAATGGATGGATTATCATGTTCCGCAGCAACGGTGTGTTAGATAAGATTCTGATGGGGCTTCACCTTACACAAAAGCCGTTAAAACTGTTGTATTCCTACCCGGCGGTTCTGGTAGGAATGGTGTATCTTTTGATGCCGTTTATGATTCTTTCGGTGTATTCGAGTGCGGAAAAAATGGACTGGGGGCTTGTGGAAGCAGCGAGAGACCTCGGTGCAAGCAGATGGAAGGCATTTACTTCCATTACGTTAGTGCACACGATGCCGGGACTGCTTTCTGGTATCATCCTTACATTTATCCCTTCGATGGGACTGTTTTTTGTGGCGGATATTCTGGGCGGAAATAAAATTGTCCTTGTGGGAAGCGTGATTCAGGAACAGCTTACAAAAGGAAGAAATCTTCCGTTTGCGGCGGCGCTTTCCGTTGTGCTTTTGGTTTTAACGTCCCTGATTATCGGACTGTACCGCAAAATTGCCCACACCGGAGAACTGGAGGGATTGTACTGATGAAAACAAAGACGAAACTTCCATGGATTTATATGGCACTGATTCTTGTGATTACGTATATTCCGATTATATTAACCGTCGTGTACTCGTTTAATGAATCCAAAATTACATCTGTCTGGGATGGATTTTCGTTAAAATGGTATGCGCAGCTTTTTCGTGACAGAGATATCGGGGAAGCGCTGAAAAACAGTCTGGTGCTTGCCGGATTAAGCTGTTTTGCAGCGGTTGTTATCGGAACAACGGGAGCGGTCGGGATGCACCGGAAAAAGAGCCGTGCGAATGAGGCAGTGGCGTATGTTTCGCTGATGCCTTTAATGATTCCTGAGATTATTCTTGGAATGGTATTTATGGCGGCATTTTCTTTTATGAATCTGCCGTTTGGCATGCTTACACTTGTGATTGCGCACACGACATTCTGTGTGCCGTATGTCTTTATGACCGTGCGCGCAAGACTTTCCGGCATGGACCCTTCTATTGAAGAGGCGGCACGCGACCTTGGGGCATCCGGAATCCGGGTATTCTGGGATATTACGCTGCCGGCGATTCTACCCGCAATTGCATCCGGCGTGCTGTTATCCTTTGCCATGTCGTTTGACGATGTGGTCATCAGTATTTTTGTGACCGGGGCAACGGTAAACACGCTGCCGATTAAGATTTATACCAAATTAAAGACCGGTGTGACACCGGAAATCAATGCACTGACAACTGTCATGCTCATTGTAACCATGATCGTATTATTTCTCGGTGCCTGGATTGGGCGGACGGGAAAAGGCGATAGAGAAGCAATTGATTCTTAAGAATTGAAATGGAGGAGACTATGAAAAAAAGACTGATTGCAACATTACTTGTAACTGCATTAACCGCAGGAATGTTTGCCGGCTGTGGAAATTCAGACAGTAGCACAGGCGACAACGGAGGAACCGAAAGCAGCCTTGCAGGGACTTCGTTAAATCTTTACACCTGGGACGGAATGTTTCCACAGGAAGTACTCGATGGATTCGAGAAGGAAACCGGAATCAAAATCAATTATTCCAACTTCGACTATGACGAGGATATGTTAGCAAAACTCGAGGAGACAGAGGGCGGCGATTACGACTTTGTCATTGCCGATGACTATATTCTTGAGCTGATTGCGAAGGAAGGCTTAAAACAGGATTTAGACACCTCAAAACTGGAAAACTGGGGCAATATCAATCCACTTTACCAGGGACAGTTTTATGACCCGGATGACACGTTTACGGTGCCGTATGGAGCCGGAATTCCGTTAATCGTTTACGACCCGGCGTTAGTGGATATTGATATTAAAGGCTACGCAGATTTGTGGGATGAATCATTAAAAGATAATGTGGCGCTGATTGGAAATTACCGTGTTATTGATGGCATCACGTTAAAGACAATGGGAGAATCTTTTAACACAGAGGATTTGGATGTTATCCGTGCCGCCGGAGACAAGCTGTTAGAGCTTGCACCAAATGTGCGTGTGATTAATGACAGCAACACGCAGGACTATCTGGTGAGCGGGGAAGTTGCAGCCGCATTCCTTTATTCCTCACAGGTTTATGAGGCGTTAAATGCAAGGGATGATCTGGTAGCGGTATATCCGGAAGAAGGACTTGGATTTGGCATTATGGCAGGATTTATCCCGTCTAAGGCACCGAACCCGGATGCAGCGTATGCGTTTATCGACTATCTCTTAAGACCGGAAATTTCCGCAAAGTGCTTTGAGGCAATCGGTTATTACTGCACAAATAAGGCAGCTGAGGAGTATATCTCTGAGGATATGAAGAAATATATCGTCGTTCCGGACAGCGTGACAGAGGGAGAAATCATCCAGAATGTTTCCCAGGAAGCAGAAGACTTGCACGCAGAAATCTGGAATAACTTTAAAAACGCCTGCGATTAAGATGAAATAAAAGCGGTGAGGGCTGCGTAAGATAGAGTAAGATACAAAAAAGCTCAGGTCACGAGTGACCTGAGCTTTTGAAACGTTAGTGTAGTTTTTTTGAACTTACTGCACATGAACTGCGGCGGATGTATTGCTTTCGCTGTGTTCTGTGTTTTCGGTATTTTCAGTGTCTTTTGTACTCTCCATATCTTCCGTGCTTTCCGTATCTTCTGTACTTTCTGTGTTCTCAGTATTCTCAGTATTCTCTGTGTTCTCCGTATTTTCGGTATTGCTGGTATCCTCCGGCTCCGTGGTTTCGGTTTCCGGTACGATATCCGGGTCTGTGTAGACAACCTCATTTTTGCCGGCACGTAAGATGATTCCCTTGGAACCGATTACATTTACGGTAATTGCATCGCCATCTGAAACATTTGTAAGGCTTGTACGGATTAAGCGTGGTCCCACGAAAGTGGTGGCAACCTTTTCTCCATTGACGAAAATCTTGGTATTCTTCGTGAAGTTTGCACCGTAAACGGAGATGGCATTGTTGTAACGGTCTTTCTTTACGCTTGTGATGCTGACATCTTCCACATCCATCATAAGGTCGGTTGCAGGGTAGAGGTCTTCTCCGTTGTAGGTATAACGTTTTCCGTAAAGAAGGTCATATTGTAGATTTTCAAGTCCGGAAAGGTATGTGGAAGAACCGGACTGTGACTGGTGGTAGGTAAACATCGTTCCCTCGTGAATACCAGCCTGTGCAGTGACGTTTGCAAGTAACTGATAAGCGGTCAGGTCGGCATCTTCCTTGGAAAGTCCCATATTGTTCCAGGTAATGTATTTGGTCTTGAAAATATCACCGGATTTCATATCGGAATCGGAAAGTCCCATCGTTGGGAGATGGTCTCCAAACATAACTACGATTGTATCTTCTCCGCGGGAATCAAGGGCAGAAATCAAATCGCCGATAAAATCATCTACCTCGTGAATCATATTTACATAATATTCCCACTGGTTGTTGGAAGCCTCGGTAGCGGCTCCGCTGACAGCAATTGCCGGATTCTCAAGAATCTTCTCGGAAGGATAATCGCCATGGCCTTCCACGGTAATCGTGTATACAAAATCGGACTGATCCTTCGTAGAGTTTAGTGCCTTTACGGTTTCGGATACCAGCACATCATCGGTTGGCCAGTTGCCATTAGGCGTGTAGCTTGAGATATTCATCAGCTCTTTGCTGGTAAAGGAATCAAAGCCCATCATGGAAAAAGCGTTGTTTCTGCTGTAGAAGGTAGCGGTATTGTTGTGAACGACATGTGTTCCGTATCCGATTTTAGAGAGGTCGGATGCGATACTCTCGCAGTCGGTCTGTTTTAAAATAGTTTTGTATGGATACTCGCCGGTTCCAAAATACTGCATGCTCATACCGGTTAAAACTTCAAACTCAGTGTTGGCGGTTCCAGCACCGACGACCGGGACGGTGAGATATCCGGTAGAATAATTTGCCTCAAGGTTGTGGAAGTTTGGAATCGGGTCTTCTGACATCGTGAGGAAATTTACCTCATAAGGGTCAACAAAGGACTCCAACAGGACGCAGACGATGTTTGGCGCATTCTCTGCGGTCACGGTTGTTTGCGGTGTCTCGGCCTGCGTCAGTGTATTGATTGCCTCGATGGTTTCTTCGGAATAATCATCCGGTTTGCTCATGCCTCTTCCAACCACACTTGTAGAAAAACCATAAACAAAACCATAATCGGAATATCCCTGCGCAATATTGGAAAAATAAGAAGCAAGGATATTGGAATTCTGTGCGGCATGGGTGGTAATCGGCAGTCCGATAAGAAGCAGAGCGCAGATTGCAAGCGGCTCTAATACAACGCGGCGTTTTCCCTGGTAACGAGGTCCTTTAATAAAGAAAAGAATCAACAGGACAATAAAAGTCACAATACAGGTAACCACAATGGTGGCTTCCTCTGCGGTAAAGTAGTTGGTATTCTGCATGGACAGCAAATCGGAAATACACTTTAAGTCCGTGTAGCTAAACGGTGTCACACGGCTTGAAAGGATTAATCCGTTTACGGTTCCAAGGAAAATCCAAAGACCACTGATTAACACACGAAGCTGTGCCCGGCACTTGAACAGATAGACAAGAGACAGGGACGCAAAAATAATGAATGCATTATATAGGAAGGCTAACGTGTGTCCACCGATAAAGGAGAGGGCAGAGCCAAGGTCTCTCCTGGAAATCCATTCAACAACAAAGGTTAATATACAGGCGAGCAGAAAATGGAATACCAGAGAATATTTATTTAAAAAAGCAATCCGTTTGTAATACTTCTCGCTGTGAGGTTTTTTCTTTGGAAGTTTTGAAAGTAATGTTTGAAAAGTCTTTTTCATGTAGAATCCTCCCATTTCATATATATGTGGAATTCGCCGGAATTTCCGAAAATTTTTGGAAAATACCGGGTCCTTGGTAAACTGCGGGTAAAATTACTGTAAAATCCTGCACCATGAGACTATAACCCGAATTCCGGCTAAAATCAATCGGGAAGATAAATAAAAAAGTAAGAACATTGTGTGTTTTTCTGTAAAATATGAATAAAAAATGAACAGAATATGTCCAAATATTGGATGTGAATAGAGAGAATGTCCTATTTTACAAACTTGTTAATGGCATCGTTTAAGTCTTCGAGCACCTTCTTATCCCCGGTTTCCACGGCATCCACCAGACAGTGGTTGATGTGGTCTTCGAGAATGATTTTTCCAATGTTGTTGATGGCGGAGCGCACAGCAGCAATCTGAATTAAAACCTCACTGCAATCCCGTCCGTCCTCGACCATGTGTTTGATGGATTCCATGTGACCGATGGCACGGTTCATCCGGTTAATGACAGCCTTGGTATTGGTATGGTGATGTCCGTGTTCTCCATGAGAATGTTCGTGCTCATCATGTTCCTGTGCCCCATGGGAATGAGTCACAGTTGAGCCGTCCGGCAGCGTATGGGTATGGAGTGTTTCGTCTGGCATAACAGTACCTCTCTTTCATAGGAATATTCTTATTCTAACACAATCTTGCCGTCCAAACAAATTGCTTTTTGACAAAAAAGTGTATATAATGCGTACATGACCAATACGGAATCATCCGTTTGATGATAGATATGGGGAGCCAAGAAGGAGAAAAGAGGAGTCATATGAACTTATTGGATATTATCGGACCAGTGATGGTAGGACCATCCAGTTCGCATACGGCGGGGGCGGTCAAAATCGGACGCGTCAGCAGAAAACTTTTAGGAGAACCGGTGGTGTCGGCAGACATCTTTTTTCATGGCTCCTTTCTTGCTACCGGAAAGGGACATGGAACGGATAAAGCAGTGATTGCCGGACTTCTCGGTATGGAGGTGGACGATCCGGCGATTCCGGAGAGCTTTGTGCTTGCGAAGAAAGCAGGGATGCGCTATACCTTAAACGGAATTGATTTAGGGGATGCACATCCGAATACGGTGCGGATGAACCTGACGGGGGTATCCGGCAGAACACTTGAGGTGCAGGCGGCTTCCGTCGGCGGCGGACAGATACGTATCTGCGAGATGGACGGGCTTCCGGTAAATTTCAGCGGCGATTATCCGACACTTATCGTTCATAACCTTGACCAGCCGGGACACGTCACGGAAGTGACTTCAATGCTGGCGCATAAGTCAGTAAACATTGCAACAATGCAGCTAAATCGTGCCGCAAGGGGCGGAAATGCAGTTATGGTAATCGAGTGTGATCAGGAAATACCGGAGGATTCGATTGCATGGCTTGAGCACTTAGAGGGCATTATAAAGGTAACGTATTTAGGCCTGGCAGATGATTAGGAACCAATCGGGTAAAAAGAAGCACGGGAATGGAGAAAAAGCATGTATCAGTCTCTGGAAGAATTATGTCAACTTGAAGAACAGGAAAACAAACCGTTCTGGAAAATTGTGCAGGAAGATGACTGCAGGGAGCAGGGAATCTCGGAGCAGGAAAATTTTGAGCGGATGCGCGGAATGTACCTTGCCATGAAAAAAGCGGATGAGGAATACGATGAAAAACTATTGTCTGCGAGCGGACTTGTGGGAACGGAGGGCGGCAAGATGAAGGCTGCAAGGCTTTCCGGCTCCCTGCTCTGCGGCGACTTTATTGGCAAGGTGATGGAGAAGGCATTAAAGACCAGTGAATCCAACGCCTGCATGAAACGTATCGTGGCAGCGCCAACTGCAGGTTCCTGCGGAGTGGTTCCGGCAGTTTTTTTAACCCTTCAGGAGGAAAAAGGCTACTCGGAGGAGCAGATGGTAGAGGCACTTTACGTGGCAGCCGGAATCGGAGGGGTAATTGCAAACCGTGCGTTTTTGGCGGGCGCAGCCGGGGGCTGTCAGGCAGAGATTGGCTCTGCATCGGCGATGGCAGCAGGAGGCGTGGCGCATCTTTTAGGCGGAAGCGGCAGAGAAATTGCAAATGCGGCAGCACTGGCGCTGAAAAATCTGCTGGGACTTGCCTGTGACCCGGTGGCGGGGTTGGTGGAAGTGCCCTGTGTGAAACGCAATGTGATGGGGGCGGTCAATGCGATGACCTCTGCGGATATGACAATGGCGGGAATTTTCAGCAAAATTCCGCCGGATGAAGTCATTGATGCGATGCGCGCAATCGGACGCAGCATGAATGAAGACATCCGTGAAACCGGAAAAGGAGGTCTTGCGGGAACTCCGACCGGAGTTGAAATCAGAGACCGGATGTCGCAGGGACTTTAGGAGAAAAACGGGGGAGAAAAATGTTACATTATAAGTTACAGGTTGGCTGTCTGATTATCATATTATATATGGTAATTATGTATTACTATGCCGCAATAAAGAGTAAAGAATATAAACCGTCAATGTTTGATATTGTGCTTGCAGGGGGGCATCAGTTATCTGATTTTTGATATGATTACCGTGTATACGGTGAATCATCTTGATACCGTTCCGGATGCATTGAACCGGGTATGTCATGCGATTTTTCTGATGCTTTTGGATTTGGAAATCTTTTTGCTCTTTTATTATATCGCAAAAGAAGCGGGAATCCTTCCGAGGAAAAGAAAATGCAAGCTGTTTGTGATTGCACCGCTTCTGTTGAACGAATTTGTGATTGCGGCGGCAATCGGGAAGCTGGAATTTAGGCATGGGGAAACTACAAATTATTCGATGGGGATACCGGCTTATACCTGTTATGTGATGGTAATGGTCTATTTTGTTGCTACAATTATAGTGTATGCAAGAAGTTGGAAATACATAGCAGCACAAAAACGTATCAGTGCGGTGGTGTATCTGATTGTAGCTGGCGGTATCTGTATTTATCAGATGATAGTGCCGCAGGCACTGGTGTCTAGTCTGGCGGTCACGGTTTCTATCCTGTGTATGTATTTTGGAACGAAAAATCCTGCATATCTGGAACTTGAGAAAATGTATGACAGGGCAGTTCACAGTTTTGCAGATATTATCGAGAGCCGGGACGGCAGTACCGGGGAGCACGTAAAAAGAACCACTGCTTATGTGGAGCTTATGGTAAATGCGCTGACGGAGCGCAATCTTTATGCGGATATTTTAACGGCAGATTACAAAGAGGCTTTGATACAGGCTGCGCCGCTTCATGATATTGGAAAAATTGCGATTCCGGATGCCATTTTGCAGAAACCGGGGCGTTTAACGAAAGAAGAGTTTGAGGTTATGAAAACGCACACCGTGCAGGGGGAGAAAATCATTCAGACATCGTTAAGCCACCTTGGAAACAGTGAGGCATCACAGATGGCGGCGATGATTGCCAAATGTCATCATGAAAAATGGGATGGAACAGGGTATCCCTGTGGGCTGAAGGGAGAAGAAATCCCGCTTGGAGCAAGGATTATGGCAGTTGCTGATGTATTTGATGCTGTTTCTGAAAAACGTTGTTATCGCGATGCAATGAGCATCGGGGAAAGCTTTGCCATTATCCGTGATGGCGCAGGAACGTCGTTTGAACCCTTATTAGCAGAACTGTTTTGCGAGCTTCGTGAAGAGGTATTAAAAATACATAGTCATACGGAGAAGGTTTGAGATTGGTAATATTGCACAAAAAATTACAGGCACTGTTGCGTAAGCGGCAGTGCCTGTGCTAATCTATAACAAAGCATATTTCTTACGTGCATCGTTCAGACAAATGCACCGACAAACAGGATAAGACCTCAAAAGCTGTGTTATCCGTCTATATTCAAATCAGAGATTCAGAAATCTATGCTTTTATTCACACGTTACAAAAGCAGGAGGACTGAATGGTACCTCCTGGAAGAGGGGGAAATTGAATATGGGTACAAAACAGGAAGAACAGACATTGGCTGTAACGCAAGCAGAGCCAGTGGCAGAAAAGCAGCCTATAGCGAACCGTAAGTATAAGGATACGGTGTTTAGGATGTTGTTTTCGGAGAAGGAGCATTTGTTATCACTTTACAATGCAGTGACAGGGAAACACTATGAGGATGCAGAGGCATTACAGATTGTGACTTTAAAAAATGCAATCTATATGGGAATGAAAAACGATTTGGCATTTCTGTTAGAGACGAATATTTATCTCTACGAACACCAGTCGACTGTCAATCCCAATATGCCGTTGCGGAACTTGCTTTATATTGCAATGGAGTATCAGAAGTATGTCAGTGACAAATCGCTGTATTCGTCAAGCCTTCTAAAGATTCCGGCTCCGAAGTTTATGGTGTTTTATAACGGAACAGATACTTTAGAGGATACCGTGGAACTGAAACTGTCCTCAGCTTATGAACACCTGGATGGAGAACCGGATTTGGAACTGAAAGTAATCCTGTTAAATATTAATGAGGGGCACAATAAGGAACTGATGGAGCATTGTCAGATTTTAAAAGAGTATGCTATTTATGTGGCAAGAGTTCGTAAATATGTTGCAGAGATGAAATTAGATGATGCAGTAAGTAAAGCAATCGAAGAATGTATCAAAGAGGGAGTCTTAGAGGACTTTCTTCGAAAAAATCGCTCGGAGGTTAAGATGTGGAGTATTTTAGAGTATGACCAGGAATTGGAAGAAAAGAAGCTGAGGAAAGCAGAATATGAGGCCGGACTGGAGACCGGTGAATTTAGAATTCTTCAAAGTATCCAAAAATCCGGCTATTCGCTGGAAGAGATAGCTGAAATGACCGGCAGAACCGTAGAAGAAGTAAAACGCATCCTGAAAGTAGATTAGTGCCTTTACTCCTTCTTTGCAGCCTGCAGGATTGCGGCTGGAATAGAACTATGGATGACGGTGGAAAAATATTCTGCAAGATTTTCACGGTTGAAAGAATCCGGGTTTTGGAACAGCGCAATTAACATACCGGCAAGTCCTTCGGTGTAAAAGTTGCAGAGGAAAAAACGGAATTCATCAGAAACGTAAGCGTTCAGAGATTTTTCCGTATCCCGGATGAAGGTTTCGATAATGCCGATGAAGTCACGATAAAGGAAACGCTTCATTTCATCGCGTCCGACAGAATCGTAAATACAATTTAAGAAGAAGGAATTCTGTTCTACATAGTCGATTATAAATGCAAATGCATCTTCAAAGTCTGTCAGCAAATCAAACTGCTTTACGACTTCTACAGCTTCCTGTTCTAATATCCACTGTAACAGTGCGTAAATATCTTCAAAGTGATAATAAAAAGTTTTCCGGTTGATATTGCAGTCCCGGATAAGCTCACTGATCGTAATCTTAGAAAAAGGCTTGTGCTTCATTAAGTTTTTTAGTGAATCGCACAGGGCTTTTTTTGTGCGCAAAGAAGTCTCTTCATGTGTCATGGGTGTTTGCTCCTTTCCTATATTATTATACATTTGCCCAACAAAATAGCAAGAGTTGTGGGGCAATTTCCCCATCAAATGAGGTGGATTTGACCGTATTTGCACAAATGCAGTGAATTTGACCGTGGAATCGGAAAAATGGATTTCGTATAATGCAACCACAGGAAGAGAAAAAGGAGAGGATTGCATGAGAAAATTTTATGAAAAAGTTGTGAATCATCCGCGGTTAATCATTCTCATATTTGCAGTTGCCGTTATCATCTGTGCGCTGTGTGGAAGGCTGATTTCCGTTGATTATGATATGAATGATTATCTGCCGGAAGAAAGTGCATCTACCGTGGCGTTAGACCTTATGGATGAAGAATTTGGAAGTGGGATTCCCAATGCCAGGGTGATGGTAAAAAATGTGACGATTGCGGAGGCGCTCGCGTATAAAGCGCAGATTGAGAACGTCGACGGCGTGACGGAAGTCACCTGGCTTGACGATGCGGCATCGGTTGAGGTACCGCTTGAAACATTAGATTCCGAGATTGTGGAAAATTATTATAAGGATGGAAATGCGTTATTTTCTGTCACAATTGCGGAGGAGAAGCGTACCAGTGCGGTAAATGATATCAGAGCTCTGATTGGTGATGACAATGCGATGACCGGAAGCGCCGTTTCGACTGCGGTTGCAACACAGAGCACGGTGAGCGAGATTTCCAAAATTGCAGTATTTGCAGTTTTGTTTGTAATATTTGTTCTGGTTATTACCACGACGTCGTGGATAGAACCACTCATTGTAATGGCAGGACTTGGAGTTGCAATTGTCATCAATTCCGGGTCAAATCTGATATTTGGAGAGATTTCCTTTGTGACAAATGCTGCAGGAAATATTTTACAGCTTGCGGTTTCGTTGGACTATTCGGTATTTTTGCTGCACCGCTTTCAGGAATGTAGAGAGAGAAACACAAATGCCAGAGAAGCGATGGTAGAAGCACTGACAGCTTCGACCTCGTCCATCTTATCAAGCGGACTTACGACCGTAATCGGATTTCTTGCACTGTGTCTGATGCAGTTTCAGATTGGACCGGATTTGGGAAGAGCACTTGCAAAAGGAATTGCCATCAGTCTGGTTACCGTATTTATTTTCATGCCGGTATTAATTCTGGCAACATACAAGTGGATAGATAAGACAGAGCACAAACCGCTGTTACCATCCTTTGAACGGTTCGGAAAAGTGGTTTACCGGGTCATGATTCCAATGATGGTACTGTTTTTTATCGTACTGGTTCCGTCTTACCTTGCGTCCAACTCCAACAGCTTCTATTATGGTGCATCCAAGTTATTCGGTCCGGCGACACAGCTTGGTGCTGATACGGAAGAGATTGAGACTGTGTTTGGAAAGAGCGATACCTATGTATTGCTTGTGCCAAAGGACGATAAGGCGACACAGAAAGAGTTATCCGATGCACTTCATGAGATACCCGAAGTGACAGGTATCATTTCTTATGTGGATACGGTTGGGATGGAAATACCGGAAAGTTATCTGGATTCCGAGACATATGCAAAGCTCTGCTCCGACCGCTACACCCGTATGGTTATTTCTGTGGATGCTGCATACGAGGGAGAGGAGACCTTCTCTCTTGTGGAAACTATCCGGAATACAGCAGAAAATTATTACCCGGGAGAGTGGTATCTGGCAGGTGAAGGCGTATCAACCTATGATTTGATGGACACGATTACGGCAGATATGGTAAAAGTTAATCTGGTGGCAATCGGTGCGGTGTTTGTAGTATTGCTGATTACGATGCGTTCTGTGGTGCTTCCGGTGATTCTGGTACTTGGAATTGAGACCGCAATCTGGATTAACCTGTCCATTCCGTATTTTACGAATGCGACCATCTTTTACATCGCGTATCTGATTATCAGTTCCATCCAGCTTGGCGCGACTGTGGATTACGCGATATTATTTACCGACCGCTACAAGGAGTACCGGGAAACACTTGATAAGAAAAATGCAATTATCCAGACCATCTCGGCAGTTACCGTGTCGATTTTAACCTCCGGCAGCGTACTGACAGTCGTTGGATTTTTGCTCGGTGCGATTTCCACACATGGACTTTTGTCCCAACTTGGATATTTCCTCGGAAAAGGAACGCTCTGCTCACTTGTCATCGTATTGTTTGTATTGCCGGGCTTATTATACAGCTTCGATAGATTTTTTGTAAAAAAGAAAAAATAGGGAGGAAACAGATCATGAATAAGAATAAAAAACTGATAGCAGGAATAATGGCAGTTTCAATTGTAACCGCAAACGTTGGCATGACGGCAGCCGCAGCAACGACTTCCGGTGGAAAAGAAGAGGTTGTTTATGTGATGACAGATGCACAGGGAAATGTTGATTCGGTAAATGTAGTCAATATTTTCGGAAAAGGAAGCGTGACCGATTACGGAGATTACAGTTCGGTAAAAATGCTGACTTCGACCGATGCAATTTCACAGGACGGGGATAAGATTACATTCACAACCGACCAGGAGAAGGTATATTATCAGGGAACGTTAGACAATGCACAGATTCCGTGGAACATTAAGATTACGTATTACCTGGATGGAAAAGAAATTTCACCGGAAGATTTGGCTGGGCAGTCCGGTGCGCTGAAAATTCATACTGAAATTACACAGAATAAAAAATGCAAGTCGGATTTCTACGACAACTATGCACTTCAGGCGGCGTTCACGTTGAACACGAAGCAGTGTGAAAACATTGTGGCTGAGGATGCAACACTTGCAAATGTAGGAGAAGATAAGCAGATCAGCTACACGATTCTTCCGGGAAAAGGACTTGAGGCGGATATCACAGCGGATGTGACAGATTTTGAAATGGATGCCGTAACCATCAATGGTATCAAGTTAAACCTGAATGTTGAGATTGACGATGCAGAGCTGATGGATAAGGTGACAGAGATTATGGATGCCTCTGCTGATTTAAATAGTGGTGCAAAGAAGCTGCAGGACGGCGCAGGTGACCTTACAAGTGGAAGCAGCAGCTTAAATGACGGAGCAAAAACCTTATATGATGGAGCTGGCTCACTCGATGAGGGCATTTCTTCCTTAAGTGAAGGAATTTCTACAGTAAAGCAGGGGCTTGACACCTTAAATTCCAAGTCCTCTTCACTGACGGACGGTTCTGGTCAGGTATACGAGGCATTAAAAAAGATTCAGAGCGGGCTTTCCGGTGTATCAGTATCAACCGATGACCTTAAGAAGCTGACGGAGAGCTCTGGTCAGATCAAAAAAGCAATTGGAGATTTGGCAGAGGGAAGCGCCAATTTACAGAAAAATCTTTCTTATGAGGCATACAAGGCTGCCATGAAAGAGAACGGACTTGATCTTGATGAGGTTTCTGCGGGAAATGCACAGACGATAAAAGCGCTTTCTGAACAGGTAAAGACGATGGGGGACGCGTTAGAGCAGATTAAAAGCATTCCGGGCTATGAGGACATTCCAGAGTATGCCGAAAAAGCAAAGGAGCTCGAGGCACAGATTGACAGCTTCAACAGCATTATCACGCTTCTGACCGGAAACAGTGCGGCAATCGGCGGTACGGAAACCTATCTGAATACAGTATCCTCCGGTATGGAAAGTCTTGCAGGCGGAGCCTCTGAATTAAAGACGCAGTATGAGACATTTGACGGGGCGATTAACACCCTTTCCGGTACGCTTACCGGTTTGGCTGGAAATATGAATACACTAAAAAGCGGAATTGATGAGCTGGTGAAAAATTATGAGTCGCTTGATTCCGGAATCAAGGAGTACACCGCAGGCGTTGCAACGATTGTTGCAGGATACCAGAACCTTGTGGACGGTGCGTCTGCACTTTCTTCTGGAAGCAAAGATTTGTTAAGCGGTGCAGAGAGCCTTAAGCAGGGAACAAGCGATTTGCATGACGGTGCGGTAACCTTGGCAGATGGAACGAATGAATTAAGTGACGGAACAGCAGAATTTTATGACAAGACATCTGATATGGATACACAGGTGCAGGACCAGATTGATGAGATGATTGCATCTATTTCCGGCGATGAAACAGAGACCGTTTCCTTCGTATCTGAGAAAAATACAAATGTAAATTCTGTGCAGTTTGTCATCAAGACAGCAGCGGTTGAAAAAGAAGAGGTTGAACAGGCAGAAGAAACAGAAACACAGCCGACCGGATTCTGGCAGAAGTTATTACAGTTATTCGGGAAATAAAAGAGAAAACAATAATAAAAAAAAGCCTCCGGATGTATGGTTTTAAACCAGACGTCCGGGGGCTTTTTAGAAATTTATTTATTGCTTCTTCTCCAGATGTGCATTTTTTCTGCTTCTGCAATCAGTTCATCGCGGAAGTCAGGATGCGCTACAGAGATAATGGCTTCTGTCTTCTGCCAGGTGGAAAGACCCTTTAAGTTTACCATACCATACTCTGTTACCAGGTAATGGATGTTTGCACGTGTGTCGGTGACAATAGAACCCGGGTTTAAGGTCGGAAGGATTCTTGATTTTACCTGACCATCTTTGGTGGTGAAGGTTGAAGAGCAGCAGATAAAGCTCTTTCCGCCCTTGGAGAGGTAAGCGCCGAGCACGAAGTCTAACTGTCCGCCTGCACCGCTGATGTGTTTGATGCCTGCGGATTCTGCATTGACCTGTCCGAATAAGTCTAAGTCAACGGCATTGTTAATGGAAATAAAATTATCAATGGCAGAGATGGAACGGATGTCATTGGTGTAATCAACCGGTGCGCTCATCAGCTCCGGATTTTCATCCATGTAGTCATACATTTTCTTGGTTCCGGCACCGAAAGCGTATGCCTGACGGAAACGGTCGATATTCTTTTTGGAACCGTTAATCTTGCCGGCTCTTGCGATATCAACGAATGCGTCTACGTACATTTCAGTGTGGACACCTAAGTCCTTTAAGTCGGATTCTGCAATCAGAGAGCCGACAGCGTTTGGCATGCCGCCGATTCCAAGCTGTAAGCAGGCTCCGTTAGGAATCTGGTCAACGATAAGTTTTGCAACTGCCTTGTCCACATCGGTAGCAGGACCGCCGGCACCAAGTTCTCCGATTGCCGGGTTATTGCCTTCTACGATAGCGGCAACCTTTGAAATATGTACGCCACATTCGGTTCCGCCGAGACAGCGTGGCATATTTTCATTTACTTCTACGATGATATGCTTTGCGGTTTCGCAGACAGCGCCGAGGTGGGAAGCATTCGGACCAAAGTTAAAGTAGCCGTGTGAATCCATCGGTGCAACCTGGAACATTGCAACATCATCGGTAAAATCAAGGTCACGGTAATAGCGTGGCAGCTCTGAATAACGAATCGGTGCGTAGAAAGAGCAGCCTCTTGCAATCATCTTGCGCTCGATACCAGACATATGCCAGGAGTTCCAGGTGAAGTGTTCCCCTGCGTCCTCTCTTGCAAAAACAGCGAGCGGTTTTAATAAGATACCGCCGCGGAGATTGACATTCTTTAACTCATCGGTGCGCTTTGCAAGTGCAGCGTCAAGCGCATCCGGTGTTCCGGTACACCAGCCGTAGTCAACCCAGTCGCCTGATTTAATGACCTTCACTGCCTCATCGGCTGTGGTAAGTTTCTGTTTGTATTCCTGTGTGAAATCCATTCCAGTACCCTCCCATAATGTAACATTTTGAAAGATTGTTAAATTTTTACCATACTTTCATCCTATCACTTTATGGCAGATTTTACAAGAGATTTTACGTATAACCAATTCCTGATACTTGTTATAATTAAAATACTATAGATTATCAATTTGACATAATCAATACATTATGATAAGATGAAGAAAATTAGGAATGGAAAGGAGATTCTTTATGAAAAAATATGTAATTACCATTTCCAGACAATTTGGCAGTCTGGGGCGTCCTATTGCAAGACACTTATCGGAACTCCTTGGAATTGAATTTTATGACAGGGATATTGTAGAGGAGGCGGGCAGGAAACTTGGAATGCCGGTGTCTGAAATCAGTGACCAGGAGGAGATGGCGAAAAGTACTTTTTTCCGCATGAGCTATCCGCTTGGCACCAGCACATCCGAGATTCAGGATAAAATTTTTGCTGCACAGCGCCAGTTTATCCTGGAGAAAGCGGACAAGGAAAGCTGTATTATGGTCGGCAGATGTTCGGACTTTATTCTCGCAGAGCAGCCGAATCATTTGAGCGTATTTATCTATGCGCCTTATGAGGCAAGGTATGAAAACTGTATCAATTCCTTAAACATGAAACCGGAAGATGCAAAAAAGGCGATTGAACGGGTTGATAAGGCAAGAGATGCATACCATCTGAAATTTGCCAAATATCTGCCAAGCGATTTTAGACATATGGATATTATGATTGACAGCAGTGTGCTTGGAGAGCGGGGAACCGCAGAGTATCTTGCAGAATTTGTAAAACGCAAATTTGCAGAATAATGGAAAAAGAAGGATAACCTCTTGCTATTGCGGTAGTAAGAGGTTATCTTTATATGTGTGTTAATGTGAAGGAAAATCGGGGAAATGGAGGAAACAGCTATGAATACGAAACAGTGCAGGTATATTGTGACCCTGGTGGAAAAAAAGAGCTTTTCTGCGGCAGCTAAGGCACTGATGATTTCACAGCCGTCGTTAAGTCAGTATGTGCAGAGAATAGAAGAAGAGTGTGGTACGAAACTGATCGACAGGTCATCTTCGGAGATTCGGCTGACACCGGAAGGAGAGTATTATTATCAGACGGCAGAACGGATTTTAGAGGAAGAAGACAGGCTGGTTTCCTATTTCAATGATGTAAGAAAATACAAGACGGGAAAAATAAAAGTTGCAATCAGCTCTTATGCAGGAACCTTTATGATGCCGGGCGTTCTCTCTGAATTTTACAAAGAATATCCGGATATTGATATCGAACTCATTGATTTTGCTTCGCTGCGTCAGATTGAGGGAGACATTCGCAGAGAGTTTGATATTGCGCTCACAACGATTCCAAGTGATAAAAATTTGTTTCACTATGAATTGATTGCGAGAGAAGAATATTATCTGATTGTGCCCAAAAGCTTTCCGGTCAACCGGACTGTCTGGGAGAATGGAAGCGCTGTGCAAGAGACCGGGGAAGAGTATCCAACTGTTGATTTGAAGGAATTTGCAGAGATTCCGTTTATTACGTGGCAGAAAGGGGTAGTAACAAATGATGCGTTTGATGCAATCTGTGAGGCAAATGGAATTGCGCCCCGTCAGATTGTAAAATGTTACTCGTCGGCTCCGATGTTTTATCTTGCGTGTGCGCAGATTGGTGCTGCAATCATGCCGATTGACTCCATTTTGAATATGTTAGGGACAGAAAATGCAGATAAGGTATGCGTATACAGGATTTTAAACAATAATTTAGGATTTGAACGTGCAATTGTATACACAAAAGGAAAGTATATTACAAAGCCAATGCGGTATCTAATCGATTTGATGAAAAAGAATAACAGGTAAAGGGCTAAAGTATACAAATTATACATAAAACGAAAACTATAATCAAAACATTATATTTATAATAGAAAAATAAGTATTTGATTATGAAAACAGATGGTGCTATAGTTGTTTTAACAAAAAACAGTAAGTTCATTCAACGACGGCGTTGCAGAGATGCAATGCCGTTTTTTTAGTTTTAGAAAGAGGTGACAGCATGAGGTATAAGGTGGCTGCGTTGCAGTCTGGAACATTTTTGCCGGAGGATACTTATGAAAGTTATATGGAAAAACAGGTGGAACTGTTAAAGCAATGTGTGCGGGAAGAGCATCCGTATCTGGCGTTATATTCTGAGACAATGACAGGAGCTTACTTTTGTGGAGTCAGGGATGCAAAATATTTTGCCATGGCAGAGCCGATGGATGGAAAAACAGTAACGATGTTTGTAGAAATTTCAAGGGAGTTGAATGTACATATCTGCTTTTCCATGTATGAACGGGCAAGTGAATATGGGCAGACGGTTTATTATAACACGCTGGTACTTGTTTCACCAACCAGAGGCATTATTGGAAAATACCGTAAAAATCACATTCCCTGGACAGTGAATGAAGAGACCAGCTGTTACGAAAAATTTTATTTTAAACCGGGACAGGGATTTCCGGTATATAAACTCGATAACGGTTCTACGGTAGGCTGCCTGCTCTGTTATGACAGGTCATTTCCGGAAAGCTGGAGAATGTATGGACTGCAAAGCGTAGAGGTGGTGTGTATGGCGGCATGCACATGGGGATACCGTGGAAAATTGTTTTTACCGGAATTGGCAATTCGGGCACAGGAGACGGGAGCATATGTCATCGCAACAAACCGTGCAGGAGAGGAACAGGTAGAGGGAGAAGTAAGAGTGCGGCATCATTTCGGCTCTAGCGGTATTCTCGATTGCGAAGGCGAGATACTTGCAAGTCTTGGAGAAGAACCATGGGCATATGTGACGGCAGAGATTGACACGGAAAGAACATATACAGCCCACGGTACGATGCGGGTGCGGGACAGAAGACCGGAACTTTATGGGTTGCTTACAGCACAGGGGGCAATGCTTGGCGCACCGGCATATAACCCCAAAGTGGATGAATTTATGTAGGAAAGGGAGGAGCACAAATGAAAGCGGATTTGGTGATTAAAAACGGTTATGTCTGTACAGAGACAGAAATGATTTTTGGTGGAATTGCCATAAAAGATGGAATTATCGTAATGATTGGTCCGGATGCCATATTGCCGGAAGCAGAAGAAGTATACGATGCAAAAGAAAATTATATTTTCCCGGGAGTTGTCGAACCACATTGCCATCTTGGCTCTGACAATCCGGAATTTGAGGATGGAAAATGGGCAAGGGATATCTATTCGGAGAGCCGTACTGCAGCGCAGGGAGGAATTACAACCATTCATTCGACAGTAAAAAATTATACGCTCCCGATGGATGAACGGATGGATATTGCGGCAGAGGCATTAGAAGACGGCAGGGCATATGCTGATTTCAAATTTTACGTACAGCCATTTTCTGAACAGAATTTAAATGAAATTGATGCCTGCGTGGAAAAGCACGGAACCGGATGTTATAAATTCCTGCTTGGCTACCGGGGGAAGGCAGCTGAGCGGATGGGAATGCCAGCGAGTGGCTGTGATACCGGTATGATGTACAAAGGATTTTCAAAGGTGGCATCTGTCGGCGGTGTTGCAATGGTACATTGCGAGGATCCGGCTGTTTCGGAGGTGACGGCGGCAAAGGTAAAACAGGAGGTGCCGGATGAAAATTACAATTATCTGGAGGCATTTAACCGTTCCCAGCCATCTATCTGTGAATCCATTGACCTTGCAAAATCTGCTTATGTGGCAAATGAGGTAGGATGTCCGCTCTATGTAGTACATATCAGTGCGGAAGAGACGGTGGATGATCTCGAATACTTTAAGAAACAGAAAGCATTTGATATTACAGGGGAAACCTGTCTGCACTATCTGATTTTTAATTGTGATGAGAAACGGGCATATACGGATTGGAAATGGGTGCGCAATGCAAAGGTAAATCCACCGATTCGTGAGAAATCAGATCAGGACAGACTTTGGAGGGGAATAAATGACGGCATTATCACACAGCTTGGCACCGATCATGTAAATTACAATGAACAAACCAAATTCGGTGGTGATTTCTGGTCGACGAGAGTAGGAACAGGAGACGGCATGAGTTCTTCCCTTACCATGATGTTAAGCGAGGGTGTCAATAAAAATAGGTGCTCATTGGAGACGGTGCGTAAGATTATGTGTGAAAACAATGCGAAGGCACTGGGATTATATCCGAAAAAAGGCCATCTTGCAGTAGGTGCAGATGCAGATGTGGTGATTATTGATCTGCATAAAAAATGGACATTGAAGGCAGATGAGATGGAATCGACGCACTGTGGAAGTCTCTACGATGGCAGAGAGGTCACAGGAGGTCCGGTGGCAACATTTCTTCGCGGAAAACTGGTAGCAGAAAATTATAAGATTGTGGCTGAAGAAGGAACCGGGGAGGAAATCAAATTTTATCAGAAAAGGCGTCTGACAAGGGATTACAGGTAACCGGTAAAGGAGGAGCAGAAGATGGCGAGCAAAGAAGAAGTATATGCAAATTCTACAATGGGACATAAAGTTGGATTTGGAAAGCGCCCGGTTATTATTGTGGTGGATTTTCAGAAGGGATACACACATCAGGATTTGGCAAATGAAGGACACAATATGTTTGCTGAGTGTGAGAAAACAAAACTGCTGACGGATGCAGCACATAAGAAAAATATAAGGGTCATCTATACCAAACAGTCGGTACGGCCGGATGGGGTGGATGACGGAACATTCAACAATCGTTGTACTTCCCTGATGCGGATGCATGAGGGAGAATGGGATTTTGAACTTGACGAACATCTTGGGGTTGAGAAAGAAGATATTATTGTGAACAAACACAGTCCGTCTGCCTTCTTCTGCACAGATGTGATACAGATGTTGGTTAAGATGCATATTGATACCGTGATTTTATGTGGATGTACGATGGCGGGCTGTGTATATGCCACTGCTATCGACAGTATGTCGTATGGCTTTCGGACAGTCATTGCAAAGGATGCAGTTGGAGACAAATGTAAGGAAGTGTATGATACATTTTTGTTTAATGCTTCTTACAAATACGCAGATGCTTCTGATGTGGAAGAGTGTATTCGCTATTTTGATTCGCTGGAACCGCTTGCTTACGACTTGTTGGTGTAAGGTGGTGAGTGCGGGTGAAAAATAAAATCAACTATTTGCTGTTATTTGTGGCATTGATGGGATTTAGCACCATGGGAATTGTCACAAAAACCATTATAGGCGGAGTCCCGGCGACACAGATTACATTTCTTCGGTTTTTCATTGGTGGTTTGGCGCTGATACCGCTTGCACTATGGGATATGAAGAAAAGAAAAATCCGCCTTAGTGCCAAGGATTACCTGAAACTGGCAGGGCTTGGTATTTTAAATGTTGCAGTCAGTATGAATCTTGGAAACATTGGACTAAAGTACACAAGTGCAAATATATCTGCGGTGCTGTTTGGCTCTAATCCAGTCTATGTAGGAATTTTTGCATGGCTTATCGTGCACGAAAAAATGAACTGGAAAAAATTTTGCGGGCTTTTGCTTGGCATGGCAGGTGTTTTTGTAATCTTTGCACAGGCATTTTTTGAAGCAACGATTGACAGTCTGTTTGTGATGGGAGCAACCTGTTCCATTGCAGGAGCAATCGTTTATGCATTGTATACGGTACTTGGAAAGAGTGTGGCACAAAAGACAGGAAGCCTGATTTATACGGCATTTACCAACCTGTTTGGAAGCATTGCCTCTATGGGAATCCTGGCAGCACAGGGAATCAGGCCGTTTGCGTTTGATTATCGCAGCTACTGGCCTCAGTTGTTATATATTTCATTATTTGTGACAGCATTTTCCTTCTATTGTTATTTTAAAGTGCTGGAGACGGAAAATGCGAGTCTTGCATCAATGGTCTTTTTCTTTAAACCGGCAGTCGTCATTGTGTTATCTGCGATTCTTTTGCATGAGCCGGTGACATGGAATCTGATTGCAGGCACAATCATTTTATTATGCGGTGTTTATGCCGCCAAAAAAGGAAGCAGATAAAAAAGTAGAAAATGGGAACGAGGAAGGCAATGACGCCGGAACCGTTCTCGTTTTTATAAAAAATTTTTGAGGAGGACATCGATATGAAAAAAACAAACACAGGAAAAAAAGTATGGACAGCTATTTTAAGTGCAGCTCTCTTGATGAGCGTGGCGGGGTGTGGAACAGACAGTACTCCTACAGCGGATAATAAGGCAACGGAAAGTACTGTTGCAGATACGAGTACACAGAGCAGCACATCCGAGGCAGCAGCTTCCAGTGATGCAAAGGTTGTAAATATCGCGTTTGCAACAAATGGATATCCGGTGGAGTTCATGGATGAAAATAACGAGCCGTCCGGTTGCGATATTGATACCATGAAAAAGGTAGATGAAATGCTTGATGATTATACCTTTACCTATGCGCAGGGTGACCAGAATGTCATTCTTTCCGGCTTGCAGACAGGAACCTATGATATTGTACTGTGTAATGCTTTTTATACCGATGAGCGTGCGGAAAAGTACATTCTTCCGGAAAATCCGCTTGGAGCTGCTGTGGTAGGTGTAGTTGTGAACAATGACAATCCTGGAATCGAGACCATTGAGGATTGTATTGATGCGGGACTTGAAGTTGCACCTACAATCGCAGGCGACGGACTGTGGTATGTCCTTTACAGCTATAACCAGGAACATCCGGAAAAACAGGTGGACATTACCGTAACAGACAGTATTTCAGCATTCTCTGACACAATTTCATGGGTATCGGAAGGACGTGTCGGATTTGGTATCTGGCCGAAGTATTACTGGGATGGTATGGTAGCAGCCGAAGACGGTGGTATGCATGACTATGCATCAAGCGTTTATTTTTCAGAGTGTCTTGCGACAAAGACTTACTGTATCGTAAATCCGGAAGAAAAAGAATTAGCGGATGCAATCAGTGAATGCCTTGGAAAATTAAGAGAAGATGGAACACTTTCCGCAAATGCACTCAAATGGTATGGCTACGATACATTTGAGTATCTGGAGAACTAATAACCAATCACGGTAAAGGAATGGGATAAGCTATGAGACAGTTTCATGTAGATAAAATGTTTGAATTTATGATAAAGGTGCTGCCGAAACTGAGTGTTACTTTTACATATGTCATTTTCTCGCTTCTGTTCGGTCTTATCATCGGAGTGCTGATTTTAAAACTGAAACTCGGAAAAAACAGAGCAGGAAGGGCATTTGCCAATTTGTACATTACGGTAATGCGCTGTGTTCCCTCGCTTGTCATGTTATTTTTGGTCTATTTTGGATTGCCGGGACTGCTTGAAAAAATCTTTCATGTGTCTATGCAGAAGGTTCCTGTTATCGTCTGGGTTGTCATTACTTTTTCCCTGTTTTTGGGAAGCCAGACGGCAGAACTGATGCGTGCAGCATATCAGTCCGTGGAGAAGGGACAGTTTGAGGCGGGAGTTACCAGTGGGCTTACCCCATTCCAGACATTTTACAGAATTATTTTTCCTCAGGCATTTTATGCAGCACTTCCAAACCTGTGTAATGTGGTAATCTTTCTGTTTAAAGAAGGTGCACTGGGATATACAGTTGGATTGCTCGATATTTTAGGATGGGGCTACTCATTAAGTGGTTTAAGTGGACATTCCTATGCACTTGAACTTTATGTAGGGTTGGCGATTATCTATTGGGCGGTGACGATTCTGATTGAAAAAGTTTTTACCGTTGCAGAGCGGAATATGTCCATAGAACATAAGATTCGGAAAGGGGGAAAAACAGCATGAACATTGATATTTCCTTCATGTGGGATGCATTAAGGCAGATTGCGGCGTATATTCCGGTTACGCTTGAACTGACACTGGGAGGACTGCTGATTGCGCTTCCGTTTGCAATTCTGTTTGCGTTTGCTGCATATCGGAAAGTGCCGGTATTATATCAGATTTCCAAAGTATTTATTTCGTTTGTGAGAGGCACACCGATTATCCTGCATATGTTTGTACTGTATAACCTTTTGCCGGAACTTTTGAATTGGTATTTAAAGGCAATTGGCAGTGACTTTAAAATCTGGGATGTGGACCCGAAATGGTATGCGTTTATTGCATTGTCACTCTACCCGCTGGCATCACTTACGGAATGCTTCAGATCGGCACTTGCCACGGTGGATAAGGGACAGATGGAAGCTGCGGAAACAGTGGGACTGACAAGACTTCAGGGGTATCTGCGAATCGTGATACCGCAGGCAGTTGTATCGGCAATGCCGCTTATGTGTAACGTTGTGATTGATGTATTAAAATCCACATCGTTAGCATTTTCCATGATGGTAGTGGAGATTACCGGAGAAGCCAAAATTCTGGCAGGACTGAGCATGGCATACGTAGAGGCTTATCTGGATATTTTCATTATCTATATCATTCTTGTCATTGTGATTGAAAACATCTTTAAACTGGTGGAAAGACGTATCTCGAGATATAAGGTGGCATAGGAGGAAAAAATATGTTAAAGGTAACAGATGTACATAAGACATTTGGGGACAATGTGGTATTAAACGGTGTGGATTTTGAGGTGAATAAAGGGGATGTGGTTGTAATTTTAGGCGCTTCCGGTTCTGGAAAGACAACACTGTTACGATGTATTGAATTTCTGGAGCGGGCAGATTCCGGAACACTTGAAATTGATGATTTAAAACTTGATTTCAAGCATGCAGGGAAAAAAGATATCATGGCAGTTCGGAAGAAAACGGCATTTGTTTTTCAGAATTATAATCTTTTTAAGAATAAGACAGCGTTAGAGAATGTGACAGAGGGGCTTGTAATCGGCAGAAAAATGCCGAAAGTGGAGGCAGAGGAAATAGGAAAACAGTGCCTTGACAAAGTAGGGCTTTTAAACAGGTGTAACCACTATCCAAGCCAGCTTTCAGGCGGACAGCAGCAGCGTGTGGGAATTGCCAGGGCGATGGCAGTAAACCCGGAAGTGATTCTGTTTGATGAACCAACGTCGGCACTTGACCCGGAGCTTGTCGGTGAGGTGCTAAATGTCATGAAACGGCTGGCAGAAGAAGGAACTACAATGGTCTGCGTGACGCATGAAATGGGATTTGCAAGAGAGGTTGCAACAAGAGTGATCTTTATGGATAATGGCAAAATCCTAGAGCAGGGAACACCGGAGGAGATTTTTGACCATCCGAAGGAAGAGAGAACCAGAGAATTTTTAAAACGAATCATTAAGAAGAATGAGTAATAGTCTATGAAAACAAGAATCATTGAAAAACGGGAAATAAACGGTGCGGTGAAAAATGTCTGTGCAATGTTAGAAAAACTCATTGAAGCGGACGGGGGTGGAGGAATTTTAACAGAACAAGGTGGCAGAGTGCAGCTTTTGGGGTTCACGGAAGAGATGCTAAACGGATGCAGGGCTGTACTTTCTCCGGCTGAGCAGGGAATCTTAGACTGCTTTGTAAAACTATCCCAAAGAGCGCGGGATTGTCTTTTTGAGAATGCAAAAGAATGGATTTATTTTGCATGTGTTCTGACGGAGGAGCTTTTGCCGCTCACCGTTTATGAAAATCCCATGGTGGTACGGCGCAGTGTGGAAAAAATTTGTGGACAGCTTTTGGGGATAGCGGAAGAAAAAAGAGAAATCTTTGTGGAAAAAGAGGAAAATTGTATGCAGATAACCGATGATTCCGGTCTTGGGCAGCTTTTATGGAAAAAAATAACTGCCGTCGGAGCCACCGGTTATTCCTGCGTTGGAAAGTCGGAAACGGGAGAGGATTCTTTTGTGTGCAGAAATGGGCATTTCTATCCGGAGGCAGGGATGATAAAGCAGCAGGAGACATCTTTCAAAAATCCGTATGTACTGGTTTCAATGCTTCCGGTACAGCGTGTGGAGGAAATTCTTCCATTTATGACAATCTGTGCAAAGGAGAAACGTCCACTTATTATTGTGGCAGAATATATGGAAGAGGAAGCGCTTTCGGCATTCCGCTATAATATTTTGCACGGAGGATTGAAAGGAAACTTTCTTCTGGCATATCAGTATGGCACAGCAAGAGAGGAATTTTTGTCAGACCTTGCGGTAATTTGTGGTGCGACTGTAATCAGCCGTGAAAACGGCGGCTTTGAGGAGGCAGGGACAATGTGTCTTGGAAATGCGGAGAAAGTGGTCTTTGAGGGGCAGAAAACAATTTTTTACACAAAGGATGGTATGGGATTAAAACGGCGCATGGACGTACTGTCCGGTCAGGAGGAACGTCTGGAGTTTCTTTCCGGGAAGGTGGCAGAGCTGAAAGTCGGTGGCTTTGGAACGGAACAGGATAGCAGATTCGCGGAATTAAAACTTTTGTCAGAACGGCTGAAACTTTTAAAGCAGGAGGGAATCTGGAAGGGAGCAAATCCAGCGGAGGATTATCTTGCTTATTGTCAGAAAGTATGCAATGATGGGAAAGAAAACAGAGAAATTGCACAAAAGGCAATGGAATGTGCACTTGTGAAAATGAAACAGGTGCAGCCGGATGAACTGTGCTCATACCAGAAAGGTGTTTTGGGCTTTAAGATGGCGTGTTCCCTTGCCGGAGAACTTGTGACAATGGAAAGGATGGTATTGGGACGTGTTTGAAATAAACATCATAAAAGGAGCAAAACCCGCGGGCAATCCGGTGATTCACGAGCGCCTTGCGGTGCGGGCGGTCATCCGGGAAAATGGAAAACTCCTGATGGTGGAGACGAACCGCGGAGATTATAAATTTCCGGGCGGAGGCGTGGAAGCCGGGGAGACAAAAGAGGAAGCATTGCTTCGGGAAATCCGTGAGGAGACCGGCTACGTGGATATCACGCCCGGAGCATGTATCGCAACAACCTATGAGGAAAATGAGGACACGGAGGAAGCGGGAACGTGGTTTCAGATGAAATCACTATACTATGAATGTAGTATCAATAGCCATAAAAGGGCGCCTGGAATTCAGGATGATTATGAAGAAAAATTAGGCTTCCATGGCGTCTTTGTGACAGCCCAGGAAGCCCTTGCAAAAAACCGTGCTCTTGCAAAACAGTATACATTTGAAGAAATTCCATGGCTGGAGCGGGAAACAAAGGTGCTGGAACACCTATAATTCCATCGGAACCATCCAGTTGCGTGCAGCTTCCCGGTACTGCTCGAGGCTCTGCTCGTACTGGGTGAGAAGCAGGACATTGCCGCCGCCGGCAGCTTTCTCCTGCGCAAGCAGTGCCTCATAACACTCTACAAGTCCATAGAGCGGCAGGTCACCGCTGGTGTGGATGTCTAAGATACTTTTGGTTTCGTAGGCCGCGTTATAATACCACATCGCAGCTTCGTTGTAGTCCCGCAATGCCTGAAAATAAGTGCCAAGTTCATAGCAGATTTCAGAGCAGGGAGTCGTAATCATATCTTTTAAGGTCAGCTTGAAAAATTCATTTTTCTGGTCAGACAGGCGGTAAGCGCGCGCTAACACGCAGGCAGCCTCCTTCTGTGCAGACTCATCATAATCGTGTTCAAGAATGTCGGCAAAAACAGGAGTGGCATCTGCAAAATCTCTTGCATCTCCGGTCTTTAACAATTCCCGGGCATACATGCTTCGGATTTTCGGGGAGAGCGTGCCATCGTTCCGGTAGGATTTCACAAAAATAGAAAAATCACGTTTGCTGTGCAGGGACTGCGGGCGGTGCAGAATTTCCACATCGCTGTCAAAAATGACCGGTTCAAGGCGGACGGTCTCGTGAATCGGGTCCACCCAGGTAAACGTGCGCAGCCGCTTAAACAGTTTCGGACGATATTCCTTGTTGCAGTTTTGCACGGTGTCGAAGGTGGTTTCCGTGATATATTTCATCTGCACGATTTCGATTTCGGGCAGCATGACGGCTTTTAAGCGGGCAAAGCGTTCGTGGTTTGTCTCATCTAACACCTCATCTGCGTCTGCGGTGTAGATGTAGTCTTTCGTTGCTTTGGAAAAGGAAAAATTTCTTGCGGCAGAAAAATCACTTTTCCAGTCAAAATCAAATATTTTATCGGTATAATTTGCCGCAATTTCCTTCGTGCGGTCAGTGGAGCCGGTGTCTACAATAATAATCTCGTCCATCAGGTCAGCAATGCTGTCAAGACAGCGCGCGAGGACGGATTCCTCATTTTTTACAATCATACATAAACTGATAGTTGCCATAGTTATTCTCCTGTCCTAAGAATCTCTTTTTATTCATATCGGCATGATTTGACGATTCCAAAAGACAGCTTCTATTTTAATAGGAAGAAATTCACAAAAAAAAGTAAAATGACATTGCGTCAGAAGAGGTGTAGTGATAAAATTTTTTATTATGGGATGGTAGATAATCGGTGTAGAAGAAATTCCAATTGGAATACGGGAGAAGACTTTATGAGAATGAACGGCACAAACATGGGGATAAAAAGGTTTGTCATTGTAATGCTGGCATTAGTCGGAATTGCGGTGACTGTGCTTCACAGTTCCTATGTCAATGTAAATGAGATGGAGAATCAGCTCCAGCAGAATCTTCAGGATGTGGCAAGACAGAATGCAGTGGTGCTTCACATGAAGGTGTATGCAGACTATGAGCTGTTGCAGTCGCTCTCGGAAGAACTTGTCGGTGTGACGACAGATACGATAGAGAAGAAGCTGGGGCATTTTAAGATTTTTCTGGAGGAATATCAGCTCAAACGTTTTGCATACTGTTTTCCGGATGGTACGACATATTCAACGGATGGAAGTGTAACCAATCTTTCCTACCGGGAGTTTTTTACCAGGGGAATGGAAGGAAAGTGTACAATTACAGGAACGCTGCGGGATGCAATCCAGGAAGACCATGCTGCGGTCAATGTCATGACGATTCCGATTTTTGATGAGGATGGAACTGTCACGGGTGTGTTCGGTCTGACGTATGAATCCAAGCGGTTTAATGAATCACTGCAGGTTGACAGTTTCGAGGGACAGGGCTATAGCTGTGCGGTCAATGAAAACGGGGAGATTATGGCGGTGATGGGAAGCGACAAGCTCGAATTGTCGCACAACCTGTTTTCGGAGCTGCAGAAGGCGGATGACAAGAACGAGGGTGCAATCGAGTCTCTGCAGGAACAGATGGAAGAGAAGACAGAAAAAGGGGGAACTTTATATCTGTCAGAGAAGAATTACTACTACTGCAGTCCTGTTGAACTGATGGACGGGCAGGTTACCTGGTATATTCTTACGATTATTCCGTCTGCAGTGCTTGAAAGCCGTGTTATGCCCATTCAGGCAAATCAGTACCGGACAAGTTTTCTTGTCGGAATTTTTATTGTGATAGGTGCGGCGCTGCTTTTGATGTTTTCAAAGGAACAACAGCGGAAGATGACGAGATTCGTATATGAAGACCCGATTACCAAGGGTGCAAGCTATGCAAAATTCATGCTTGAGATTGCGAAGCGGCATAACAGGCAGGGATATCTCGTCATGATGGATATCACGAATTTTAACAATATCACGATTGCTGCGGGAAAAGCGGCGGGTGAGAATATGATTCGGGATACCTGGAAGATTATAAGTAAGGAGCTGCGGACAGAAGAGATTGCGGCGCATATCAGGGACGATGTGTTTATTCTGTTTCTGGTTGCACCAAACGGCAGCGAGGTCATAGACCGGATGGAAGTGATTTCCGGTCATATCAGTGAGAAGGCGAAAAAACTTCATGTATACGGAATTCATGCCGGTTACGGAATTTACCGGATGGATGGCTCGGAAAGTTTCGAGGATGCCTACAGCAAGGCAAAGGTGGCGCGTGAGCATGCGCTGACGCAGCCGGAACTTCATTATGCTTTTTATGATGAGATTAATCACCAGAAGCAGCAGGAAGAAAAACAGCTTGAGGAGCGCTTCCCGGAAGCTCTTGCAGACGGAGAATTCGAGGTCTGGTATCAGCCGAAATACAGTGCATCGAATTGCGAAATGGTTGGAAGCGAGGCACTGGTGCGCTGGAGAGACAAAGACGGCAAGCTGATTTCTCCAGGAAAATTTATTCCGCTTTTTGAACACAACGGAATGATTATGAAACTCGATGAGTATATGTTCCGTGCCGTATGCAGACAGCAGGAAAAGTGGTTAGCGCAGAAACGGAAAATGTACCCGGTTTCCATCAATATCAGCCGTGCTTCCCTCTATTATGCGGATGTGCTGCAGCGCTACAGCGAGATTATGAAAGAATATAAGCTCGACCCGAAATACATTCAGCTTGAGGTGACAGAGACAGCATTGCAGGGAAAATCTGACATTTGTAATTTACTTGAAAAATTCCGGGAGATGGGTGTTAAGATTCTGATGGATGACTTTGGAACCGGATATTCCTCACTTGCGACACTGAGTATGCACTGCTTCGATACGCTGAAGCTTGACAAGACATTAATTGACCATATCGGGGATAAGGATGGTGAAACATTGTTGTATCACGTCATCCATATGGGACAGCAGCTTGGACTTCATATCACCGCAGAAGGTGTGGAGAATCAGGGACAGTTAAAGTTTTTGCAGGGATTGAAGTGTGATGATATTCAGGGCTTTTACTTTGCAAAACCGATGCCGGGTACGGAATACGAGACCATGTTATAAAGGAGACATCTTGTGAAGGACAAAGAACATTTTATGCAAAAGACGATTGTTGTGTGGCTTGGCGCACTGCTATGCTGCGCACTGTGGGGAAGTGCATTTCCCTGTATTAAGATTGGCTACCGGCTGTTTGATATCGCATCCGGGGATGTGGCGGCACAGATTCTGTTTGCCGGATGCCGGTTTACACTAGCCGGTGTGTTAGCGCTTGCAATCGGAAGCGCATTAAACCGGGAATGGCTGGTGCCAAAGCGCCGCTCCTATGGCAGAATCGCAAAACTTGCGCTGTTACAGACGGTAGCGCAATACATCTTTTTCTACATCGGACTGGCGAACACTACCGGTGTCAAGGCATCCATTATCGAGGGCGTCAATGTTTTCATTGCCATCTTGGTGGCAAGCCTTTTATTTCATCAGGAAAAATTAAGCGCAGCCAAAATCCTTGGCTGCGTCATTGGATTTGCAGGAGTGGTTTTAGTGAATATTTCCGGCGGCGGACTGGATTTGGGATTTCGTTTCACTGGAGAAGGATTTATTTTCCTCTCGACGATTGCCTACGCATTTTCCTCTGTATTTCTGAAACGCTATTCCAAAGAGGACAATCCGGTGCTTTTAAGCGGCTGGCAGTTTGTATTCGGCGGACTTGTGATGATTGCGTGCGGACTGCTTGCAGGCGGAAGACTTTCCCAGTGGAGCATTTCTGGAATTCTCATGCTTTTATACATGGCAGTGATTTCAGCGGTGGCATATTCACTTTGGGGAATCCTGCTTAAGTACAATCCAGTGTCAAAAGTGGCGGTATTTGGCTTTATGAATCCGGTGTTTGGTGTGATTTTATCAGCAATCCTTTTACACGAAGGGGACAGCATCGGCGTGATGTGTCTGGTGTCGCTGGCATTAGTCTGTTCCGGAATCTACATCGTAAACCGCGGAGAAGAAACAGCATAAAACGGAAGGAATTAAAAAAATATGAGTACAATTGTGACCTTAAAAAAGGGAGAGGGACGTACCTTAAAATCAGGCGGCGTGTGGGTGTTTGACAATGAGATTGCAACCATCACCGGAACCTTCAAGAACGGGGATATCGTAAGCGTTCACGATTTTGACGGCTATCCGATGGGAAAAGGATTTATCAACCAGAATTCCAAAATCCGGGTGCGCATGATGACAAGGAAAGCCGACCAGGAGATCGACGAAGAATTTTTGCGGATGCGGGTAAAAAATGCGTGGGAATACCGGAAGGTGACGGTTGATACGTCAAGCTGCCGTGTTATTTTCGGAGAGGCAGACTTTCTGCCGGGACTTGTCATTGACAAATATGAGGATGTCCTTGTCGTGGAATGTCTTGCACTTGGCATGGAGCAGTTTAAGGAGACAATTGTTTCTTTATTAAAGGAAGAACTTGCAAAAGACGGCATCAAGGTGCGCGGTGTTTACGAGCGAAGCGATGCCAATGAGCGCACCAAGGAGGGACTTCCGAAGGTAAAAGGATTTATCGGAGAGGAATTTGACACCAATGTTGAGATTACGGAAAACGGCGTCCGTTATCTTGTTGATGTCGTAAACGGTCAGAAAACCGGATTTTTCTTAGATCAGAAATACAACCGTCTTGCGATGCAGCGTATCTGTAAAGGGAAAAAGGTGTTGGACTGCTTTACCCATATGGGAACATTTGCGTTAAATGCTGGAATTGCAGGAGCCGCAGATGTCACAGGTCTTGATATTTCCGAGTATGCCGTGCAGCAGGCAAATGAAAATGCGCGCAGAAATGGGCTGGAAAACACGGTTCATTTCCGTTGTGCAAATGTGCTCGATGAACTGCCGAAGCTGGCTTTAAGCGGGGAGCAGTATGATGTTGTCATCTTAGACCCGCCCGCTTTTACCAAGTCGCGCCAGGCAACGAAAAATGCAATCAAAGGTTACCGGGAGATTAACATGAAGGGTTTAAAACTCGTCAAGGATGGCGGTTATCTTGCAACGTGCTCCTGCTCTCATTTCATGACACAGGAACTTTTGGAGAAGACGGTAAAGGAAGCTGCAAAGGCAACACACAAGAGACTCCGCCAGGTGGAATTTCGGACACAGGCACCGGATCATCCGATTCTCTGGGCAAATTCTGCAAATGTGCCGGAGAGTTATTATTTGAAGTTTTTTATCTTCCAAGTTGTTGATGAAAAGTAAGGACAGAAAAGTGGCGGGAATGCTTGATTTATAAGGGATTGAAGGCATTCGACGTTTACAGAGAAAACCTCGTAAAGTATCGCAAAATATCACAAAACCGTGATTCAAAGTGGTAAGAAAAGTGGTAAGTCTGAGTGGTAAGCACCTGAAATGTGACGAGTGGTAAGCTTATGGGGAAAACGGTATGTCCTATTTGAATGGTAACGGGAAACTAACAAAAGACTAACCATGGACTAACAAAGAACTAACCACACGTATCTTTCTTTTTCAAATAAGAGATGATAATATTATTGTGGAAAGAAAAACGACTTACAAAAAGTTACAAATATATACGGAATGACTACGGTTTGGCTACGGTATTGAGACTTTTTTTGAAAAGGAAGTTATGATATTATTATCATGGAAGTAATGAACAGAGAGTAATCGAGAAAATTCGGTTGCTCTTTTTTATTGTGAATGAGCTTACATGTGCTATAATAAAACAAATTAACAAATCGGAATTGACCGAGCTCTTTAGAGCGAGGGATGCTTCTTGTCCGAAGGGCAAGAAGATGAGCATGGAAAAATGTAGAACAATGGGAATTTGTAAAGGAGGAGAAATAATTTTATGACTTTTGTAGATATGGTTAATCGTTTCTTCTCAAAGGGGAAGCCATATAAAGAAGTTCGTTCGTAAAAAATATTG